>JBDTDV010000017.1:0-5611 GCA_039922875.1 Microbacteriaceae bacterium | reverse complement strand
GTGCGCCGGCGCACCCCTCCTGGTATCGCAACTTGAGTGCCAACCCCCAGGTGCACGTGCAGGTCTATGACCGGGTCTTCGCCGCGACGGCGCGGACCGCGTCAGAGGCCGAGAAGCCTGCACTGTGGTCGATCATGTCCAAAATCTGGCCGGATTACCGTGAGTACGCCAAGAAGACGACCCGCGACATTCCGGTCGTAATCCTTGATCCGGTGAAGTAGGCTCCCAGCCGCCGGCGGCTGGCGGTCGCGTCGAGATAGCCCAGCCTCGCCAAGACTCCGCGGCTAGAGTCGGCCGGCGATCTTCAGGGCGATGTAACGGTCACTGAGGGCGGGAGGCAGCTCGGCCGGTGTGGCGGCGACGACCTCGCCGCCGAGCTGACGGATGGCCGCAGAGACCCGGGCGATGTCGAGCATGGCGCGTTCCGCCGCCGCGGCGCGGTAGACGGCATCCCGAGTTCCGCGCTGTTGGATCGCATCGGCGTGCGCGGGGTCGGTGACGGATGCCACCAGCACGGTGTGCTTTCGAGCCAACTGCGGCAGCACCGACAGCAGACCGGTGGTTGCTCCCGGCGCGTCGATCGAGGTAAGCAGGACGACGAGCGCACGCTGGCTGCTTAGTGTCGCGATCTGAGCGGGCACCGCCGTCCAGTCCATCTCGATCATCTCCGGGTCGATTGTGGCCATGGTATC
Source organism: Microbacteriaceae bacterium (assembly GCA_039922875.1). Lineage (GTDB taxonomy): Bacteria > Actinomycetota > Actinomycetes > Actinomycetales > Microbacteriaceae > JBDTDV01. The sequence continues at coordinate 4,919 of JBDTDV010000017.1, read as the reverse complement.
CACCAGGCGCGGCAGCAGTGCGGCCCCGGTTGCCCCGTGCACGCGGCCGCGCACGCGCCGGTCATAGGCCAAAAAATCTACCCGATCGCCGGCTCGGGAGGCCAGTGCAGCCAGCAGCAGTGTCGCTTCGAATGCCGTGTCGATCCGCGGCTCGTCGGCGATCCGCGCCGCCGAGGTCCGCCCGGTGTCCAACACGATGATCACCCGCCGATCTCGCTCCGGCCGCCAGGTGCGCACCATCACCCGTTGTCCGGAGTCGACCGAAGGATCCTGGCGCCGTGCGGTGGCTCGCCAATCGATCGAGCGTACGTCATCCCCGCGGACGTACTCGCGCAGCGAATCGAATTCAGTGCCCTGCCCGCGGATCATCACACTGGTGCGGCCGTCAAGCTCGCGCAGCTTGGTCAGCCGTGAGGGAAGGTGCTTGCGGGCCAAAAACGGCGGCAGCACCCGGATCCGGCCCGGAGCCGAAAGGGTCGCCTGGCGGGCGGCGAGTCCGAGTGGGCCGAACGAGCGTACCGTGATGTGCTCGACGGTGCGTTCGCCGCGCCGGTACGGGGTCAGCGAAAGCCTGATCAACCGGCGTTCGCCAGGAGGAATCCGGAGGGCCGGCCGAATTGCCGGGGCGCCGGCGGATGGTTGCCAGCCGTCTCGCACCCGGCCACGCAGCAGCCGAGTGCCGGTGTTTGTCAGATACAGTTCGCTGACGACGCTCTCGCCCAGCCGCACCCGCGCCGGCAGCACCCGGGCCGATAGCAGAGTTCGCGGTGAGCCGGCGGTGGCAAGATCGGCAAAGCCGACCGCCGAAACCAGTACCAGCCACGCCAGCATCACCAGCATCGCGGTACCGAAGTCGCGCCCGAGCAGCACGATCGGCACGACTCCCGCGGTCAGGAGAACGACGAACCGCCCCGTTAAGCTCATCCTGCGGCCATCACCTCCAGATCACGCTCACATCGGTACCGTGACGTGTTGCATGATCTGGCCGAGGATCGCGTCGACCGAGACACCCTCGAGTTCTGCCTCGGGGCGCAGCTGCACCCGATGGCGCAACACCGGCAGCAGCATCGCCTGCACGTGGTCCGGGGTGATCGCCTCGGAGCCGGAGAGCCAGGCCCACGCCTTCGCCGCGGCGAGCAGGGCGGTGCTCCCGCGCGGTGAAACGCCCAGCTTGACCGACGGGCTGTGCCGGGTGGCTCTGGCCAGGTCGACGATGTAGGCCAGCATGTCGGCTGAAGACCCGACGGTTGACACCGCCCGGCGCGCCATAGCCAATTCGGCGGCACCGAGTACCGGCCGCACCCCGGCGCCGGTCAAATCTCGTGGATCGAAGCCCCGTGCGTGCCGGTCGAGCATCCGCCACTCGTCGTCGCGGTCGGGGATCTCCATCGTCAACTTGAGCAGGAACCGGTCCAACTGCGCCTCGGGGAGAGCGTACGTGCCCTCGTACTCGATCGGGTTCTGGGTCGCGGCGACCATGAACGGTTCCGGCAGCGCCCGGGTCACCCCGTCCACGCTGACCTGGCGTTCCTCCATGGCCTCCAGGAGCGCGGACTGGGTCTTCGGCGGTGTGCGGTTGATCTCATCGGCGAGCAGAATATTGGTGAACACGGGCCCGGTTCGGAACTCGAATCCGCCTGCCTTTGCATCGTAGATCAGCGATCCGGTCACATCGCCCGGCATCAGGTCGGGGGTGAACTGCACCCGTTTGGTGTCCAAACTGAGCGCGTGACTCAGCGCGCGCACCAGGAGAGTCTTGGCGACGCCCGGAACCCCCTCCAGCAGCACGTGGCCGCCGGCCAGCAACGCGACGATCATCCCGCTGACCGCAGCCTCCTGCCCGACGACGGCACGCCCGACCTCGGTGCGCACTCCCGCCAGCGCCTGGCGCAGCTCCTGGTGGTTTGGGGAATCTGTCATGCGTTCATTCTCTCTGTTGGAGGTCATGTTCGAGGTCGCGCAGCGCATCCGAAAGGTCGATCAACTCGGCGTCGGTGCGCGGCACCCGATCGACCAAGATGCCCAGCAGCGCAGCGGGGTCGCGGCCGGTCCGACCGGCCACGGCATCCGCAATCGCGGCGACTGATGCCGTGCGTGGCAGGGCGAGCCGCGTTGCGATGCGACCCAGCGCACCGATCCGCAGGGCGTCCAGGGCGCGCAGCCTGGCGGAGGAGCGTTGGTACAGCCGTGCCCGACCCTCCATCGTTTCCTGCGCTCGGACCACGACCGGCAGGTTCTCCACCACCAGCGGCCCGAATCGTCGTCCGCGCCAGATCGCGCCGGCCAGCGCAACGAGGCACAACAGGATCAGCGTCGGGGTGACCCAGCCGGGCGTCAGCGCGCCAAGGCTCGGCGGTCCGGATGCCGCCACATCGGCCAGCGACGGCGTGTACCAGACCAGGGTGGGGTGCGATCCGAGCAGATTCAGCGCGAGCGCGGCGTTGCCGTCGTGGATCACGGCGTCGTTGCTCAGCACGTCGGTCACGCCCAAGACGGTGCGGGTCTCCGAGCCGTTCTCCGCCGCGAGTTGTACCAGGGAATATGCCCCGTTCGAGCCGCGGAAACAGCCGATCGCGGTGGTATTGCCGATGTTCTCACCGGCTTCGGCGGATGCCGTGAAGCGGTATGCCTTGCCAGTCGCCGAGATCCGTTCCGCCTTCTTGGCGGCGGGCACCGCGCACCCGGCCGCCAGGGATTTCGTCGCCGCCACGGAGCCTGCAGCGTGCACACCGGGCGCAAGGCTGCGCAAGGTTTGGAAGTCGGGGTCGACGAGCACGGTTTCGGCGGCCAATTCGGCAGCCTGCCGCAACCGTTGCTGGCTAAGGTAGCCGTTGGGATCGTAAATGAGCAGGGTGCTCTGGTCGTGTGCCGTGACGGACGCGCGCGCCTGGCCGAGGGTCTCGGCGTGACTGACTCGAATACCGTGATCCCGCAGCACCGCAACGACCGCGCGCGCTCCGTTCGGGGTTGCACTATCCGGGTCCAACGGCTCACCCGCGCCGGCGCCCGTACCGCGGAGAATCAGGGTCAGCAACGCGATCACGATCGCAACGACGCCCAGCCCGACCCAGAACAGCGCTCGGCGGGCGACGGCGCGCGTCCGCGGCGTGAGGACGGGTTGATCCGGGACTGCCGCCGCCGCTGTCGTCGCGGTGGCATCCGCCACTGGCTGTCTCACGAGGGTGCCGGCCGATTTATTTCGACCGCACTCGTGCCGGCCGGCGTGAGGGCCAGCGGTGTGGCGGCGGCGAGAGCGCGATCCAGCTCGGCGATTGCCAGGTAGCTGCCGCGCGACCCCGCGCCGCCCTGATATCTGACCGAGTCGAATGCGGCGGCAGCCTCCCGAAGCGCCGGTGCGAACTCGGGGAACGCCAGGGCCGCCCGCGCGGCGACCTCGCGCGCGGTTGTGCCGGGAAACATCGTGATCACAGTGCGCTCGGACAGGCTCCGGGCGATCGCCCGGAAGGTTTCCATGATGGCGCCCGCCCAGTCCTCGGCGCGAGCCGCTGTCGCGGCGGACGCGCGCAGCTGAGTCGAGTTCCGGTGGTCATCGGAGCCGAGGATCACCCCGTCGCGGGCGCTGCGCCGGTTGAGCCGGGGAATGCCGAAAATCAGAAAGGCCGCCACGATGAGCGCCGCGACCAAAACCGTCACCACAAGCGGGACCAACGCCGAGAAATCCCCGCCGGAGGGCTGGAACAGCGAACCCAACCAGTCCTGCATCGCTTTGGACGCCCGATCGAACCAGGTGGGTTCCGCAGCCCGGTACGCGGGATCGCGCAGCTCGTCGGTCAGCCACTGCCGTGCCGTCGGAACGTCCGGATCCACCGGGATCCGGATCGGCAGCAGGACCGCCAGCATCATCGGCCCGCGGTCCCCGACGCTTCCGGTGCGCGGGTCTGGTACGGGTCGGGCAGATCGGTACGTCCCGCCTGACGCGCTTCGACGAAGCGCACCAGATCGAGATCCAGGCCCTCCTTCCGCATCCGCAGATCGATGTAGATAAGAGCGATCGCCGCCGACTGCACTATCTGGGTGATCGCGCCGATGACCAGACTGATCAGGACGACGACCAGGTATGCGACGATCGCTGCGACCACCGCGCTGCCGTTCACCGAGCCTGAGTCGTTCGGGTCGATCAGAGTGGAGAGGAAGCTGAATACAAGCGTGACCGGTGTCACGACGATCTGGCTGACCAGATTCACGATCATGGCGATCAGAACCTGCACGCCGAAGGTGCGCCAGAAGTAGCCGTTCGTCAGCGCCCACGAGCGGCGTGCCGATGCCCTGATCGTGCTGTGCTCCAGCACGATCAGGCTGGGTACCAGGGACAGCTTCGTGTACAACCAGGCGCCCAGCACCAGCACCGCGAGTAGACCGAGAATGCCGGCGATCACGCCGAGCAGAATCCCGATCGGCCCCAGCAGCACCAGAATGGTTACGATCCCGGCCAGTATCGCGACAACGCCGATGATGATCCCCGCCAGAATCAAGACCCAGAGCACCAGCGCGCCCAGCCGAGAACGCACCCGGCGCCACAGCTGCCGCATGGTGAGCTTCTCGCCCAGGGTGGCCCTGGCCACCTCGAGCACGATGATGCCCTGTAGGAATGCCGCGCCGACCAGGGAAAGCCCGATCGGGACCAATGCCGAAAGCAGGATGCCGGCGACTGCTCCCGCGCTGACGGCGTCCAGGTCGGCCTGCTCGGCCGACGCGATCCGACCCATCGCCAGCGCAGTGACGATGCCCACCACCACCAGGGTGGCCAGCATGACCACCGCCTGGATCAGCAGCGCGCTGCCGAAGGTCGCCTTCGGGTTGCGCCGCAGCATTTGGAACGGCGCGCCGAGCAGGGCGCCGAAGCTCAGCGGCCGCAGTGGGATCAACCCTGGCTTCGGCGGGGGAGTCCAGCCGGGTTG
>JBDTDV010000016.1:0-164880 GCA_039922875.1 Microbacteriaceae bacterium | reverse complement strand
CCAGCAACGGCGTTCCGGCCGCCGCCTGCGCAACGGCCGTGAGCAGCGGAGTCAGCTTGTCGAGCTCTTGGAGGCCGCGCAGACCTGGCGTGTTCGGTGAGCTGACGTTGACCACGAGATAGTCCGCCGTAGCCGCCACCGAAGCAGCGCTGGACAGATAATCGGCGGTGGCGGCCGCGACATCCACCACCCGGCTCTTGCCGATGTTGACCCCGAGCACCGGGCGGGCGCTCCGATTCACGATCCGATGCAGCCTGCCTGCCGCGACCGCGGCCGAGCCATTGTTGAAGCCCATCCGATTCACCAGGGCACGGTCCGGAATCAGCCGGAACAACCGCGGCCGAGGGTTTCCGGGTTGCGCGATCGCGGTGACGGTGCCGACCTCGACGTGGCCGAAGCCGAGCAGTCCCAATCCCAGCACCGCTTTGCCGTCCTTGTCGAACCCGGCAGCCACCCCGAACGGGGTATCGAAACGGATGCCGAGGGCGGTCACCGATTGGTCGGTCCGCGGCATCGTGAAGTGTCGCAGGACCCGGCCGAGGCCGCTGTGCGGCAGCGCCCGGATCACCGCGAAGGCGAGCCGGTGGGCACGCTCGGGTTCCAGTTTGGCCAGAACGTGCCAGAACAAAAACCGGTACATTGCGCTCAGCTGTCGGACTCGCCGGCAGCGGAGCCGTGGTTGATCCGAAGCCGCCCGATCGCCGATTCGAAATCGTCCAGCGACTCGAATCCCTGATAAACGCTGGCGAAACGGAGGTACGCCACCTCGTCCAATTCGCGCAACGGCGCAAGAATCGCCAGCCCGATATCGTTCGCCTCGATTTGTGAGGTGCCGGTGGAGCGGATCGACTCCTCCACGCGCTGGGCGAGCACCGCGAGATCGGTATCGGTCACCGGGCGCCCCTGGCACGCCTTGCGCACACCGGTGACAATCTTCTCCCTGCTGAACGGCTCGAGCACGCCGCTGCGCTTGATCACGTTCAGACTCGCGGTCTCGGTGGTGCTGAACCTGCGTCCGCACTCCGGGCATTGGCGCCGGCGCCGGATGGATAGGCCATCATCGCTGGTTCGCGAATCGATCACTCGGGAGTCTGGGTGGCGGCAGAACGGGCAGAACATGGTGCTGTCAGGATAGCCGACCGGCGGGTCACCCGGCGTTCAGCGGCTGAACCGAGCAGTCACGGCGTCGCCGTGTGCCGGCAGGTCCTCGCAGCCGGCCAGGGTGACAATCTTGGCGCTGACCTCCAGGAGGGCGTCCCGGTCATAGCGAATGATCTGCTGCGGCCGCAGGAAGGAGTACGCGCCGAGACCGGAGGAGAACCTGGCCTGTCCCCCGGTTGGTAGCACATGGTTGGAGCCGGCCAGATAATCGCCGAGACTGACCGGCGAATGCGGACCGATGAAAATCGCGCCGGCGCTCTCGATCATCGCCAGCACGGCATCCGGGTGCGCGGTTTGAATCTCCAGATGCTCCGGACCGTACGTGTTGCTGAACTGGGCCGCCGCGGCCATATCGTTCACCAGCACGAGCGCCGACTGCGGACCGGACAGCGCTGTCCCAGCGCGTTCCGCGTGCGCGGTCGAACGGGTCTGGTCCTCCAGTTCGGCCAGCACACGGGTGGCCAGCTCCGGGGAGTCGGTCACCAGGAGGGCAGCGGCCGCCTCGTCGTGCTCCGCCTGGCTGAGCAGGTCGGCCGCCACGAGGTGCGGGTCTGCCGCGGCATCGGCGATCACCAGGATCTCGGTGGTGCCGGCCTCCGCGTCGATGCCGGCCTGCCCGCGGACGATCCGTTTGGCTGCGGCCACGTAGATGTTTCCGGGCCCTGTGATCAGCTGGACCGGTTCCAGGCCGAGCTCCGGAACCCCCCAGGCCAACGCGCCGATCGCGCCTGCCCCACCCATGGCGTAGATCTCTTCGACCCCCAGCAATCCGGCCGCTGCCAGGATGGTCGGGTGCACCTGGCCACCGAACGAGCGTTGCGGCGGTGACGCTAGAGCGATCGAGGAGACTCCGGCAATCTGCGCCGGAACGACATTCATCACGACGCTGGAGGGATAGACCGCCTTTCCGCCCGGCACGTACAACCCCGCTCTGGCCACAGGTTGCCAGCGCTGCTCGATCCTGGCGCCCGGCGCGATCTCGGTGATGATCGGCCGGGGCAGCTGGGCTGCTGTGGCCCGACGCACCCGGTCGATGGCGCTCTCCAATGCATCACGCACGTCGGCGGGCAATCCCGCCACGGCAGCGGAGATTCGGTCGGCCGGCACCCGGATTTCCGCCGGGCGCACCCCATCGAAGCGCTGTGCCTGGTCCTCCAGGGCTGCGCGGCCATCGCGCCGGACCGCCTCGATCAGCGAACCTGCGGCATCCATCGCCACCTGAACATCGATTTTCGGCCGGGGAACGAACTCTCGATAGGCGACACGGCTTGGTTGGATTTCCCGAAGGTCAATGGTCTGGATCATGGCGCATCCAGCCTATCCGCTGCATGCAGCCACGAAATCCTGTGCCCGGTGAGCCGAATGAGGCGGCTGTTTCGCGCCGGGACGACCCGCGTGGCTAGCCGAAACAGTGCGGCCCGAGAAGGCTCTTCAGTTCCCCGTAGAGATCTGCGCTGACCGCCACGGGATATGGGACCTCGAAAACCCGCGCGGTATCGCCCTTGACCAAACGTAACCGCACCTCACTATCGCCGGCGTGCCGCACCAGAACATCGCCGAGGGCAGCGACGGTGTCGGTGGTGGCTCGGGCGTCCGGCATCGAAAGCACCAGCGGGCCGGTGGCGACGCTCTGGCCGAGGTCGGGGCTGAACAGGTTGAACGCGTGCAGATTCATTCCGTCATCGCGCATGCTCACCCGGCCGCGAACGACCACGATCGTGTCGTTGATCAACGCCGGAGCAAATTCCTGATACGCCTTGCCCATGAACAGCACCGTGATCTCGGCGCCGAAATCCTCGACCTGGATCATGCCGTATTGATTTCCAGACTTGCGCGCGGTGCGGTGTTGAACACTGGTGATCAGCCCGGCGATCGTGACCGTATCACCATCGTGGGTTGACTCGGATGCCAGAATGTCTGCGATGGTGGCGCTGGCGTGCTTGGCCAATTGCAGTTCGAGACCGGCCAGCGGGTGATCCGAAACATACAGTCCCAGCATTTCCCGCTCGAACGCGAGCTTGTCGCGCTTTGCCCACTCCGGCCGATCCGGTGCCAACCGGTCGGCTTGCGGCTCGTCCCACAGGCCGTCGAAATCGAACCCGACCTGGCCGTTGGCCGCCGCACGCTTGTCACTGACCACCGAGTCGACGGCATCCTCATGAATCTCAAGCAGCGCGCGCCGAGTGGAGCCGAGGGAATCGAATGCTCCGGCTTTGATCAGCGACTCGATGGTGCGCTTGTTCGTCACCGAGATCGGAACCTTGCGCAAGAAGTCGTGGAATGAGGTGAAGGCACCCTGTGTCTCGCGGGCCTGCCTGATCGCATCCACGACAGAAAAGCCGACGTTGCGCACCGCCCCGAGTCCGAATCGAATGTCCTCGCCGACAGCCGCGAAGAACCCGATCGATTCGTTGACATCCGGGGGCAGGACCTTGATCCCCATCCGCCGGCACTCGTTCAGATAAATGGCCAGCTTGTCTTTCGAGTCTCCGACGCTGGTCAGCAGGCCGGCCATGTACTCGGCCGGATAGTGCGCCTTCAGGTAGGCGGTCCAGTATGAGACCACTCCGTACGCCGCGGAGTGCGCCTTGTTGAACGCGTAATCCGAGAACGGCACCAGGATGTTCCAGAGCGTAGTCACGGCATCCATCGAGTAGCCGTTCGCGGTCATCCCGGCCGAGAAGCCGGCGAACTGTTTGTCCAGCTCAGACTTCTTCTTCTTGCCCATAGCACGGCGCAGCAGGTCGGCCTGGGCCAGCGTGAAGCCCGCGAGCTTCTGTGCCACCGACATGACCTGTTCCTGGTAGACGATCAGCCCGTACGTCCCGCCGAGGACCTCCAGCAGCGGCTCGGCCAGCTCAGGGTGGATCGGGGTGATCTCCTGGAGGCCGTTTTTGCGCAGCGCGTAGTTCGTATGCGAGTTCGCGCCCATCGGCCCCGGCCGGTACAACGCGATCACGGCGGAGATGTCTTCGAAGTTGTCCGGCTTCATCAACCGCAACAGCGATCGCATCGCTCCACCGTCAAGCTGGAACACCCCGAGGGTGTCGCCACGGGCAAGGAGATCGTACGCGGCTGCATCGTCGAGCCCGAGGTCCTCCAGGACCGGCCGGAAGCCCCGGTTCGCCTTGATGTTGTCCAGGGCGTCGTCGATGATGGTGAGGTTGCGCAGCCCGAGGAAGTCCATCTTGATCAGGCCCAGGGACTCGCAGGCCGGATAGTCCAGCTGGGTGACGATCTGACCGTCCTGCTCCCGCTTCATGATCGGGATGATGTCGATTAGCGGATCCGATGACATGATCACCCCTGCCGCGTGCACCCCCCACTGCCGTTTCAGGTTCTCCAGGCCGAGGGCGGTATCGAACACCGTCCTGGCCTCGGGGTCGCTCTCCACGGCCGCGCGGAGATCGCCCGCTTCGCGGTATCTGGGGTGTTCCGGGTCGAACACACCGGTCAGCGGGATGTCCTTGCCCATGATCGCCGGCGGCATCGCCTTGGTCAGCTTCTCCCCCATGCCGAACGGGAAGCCCAGCACCCGGGATGAGTCCTTCAGCGCCTGCTTGGCCTTGATGGTGCCGTAGGTGACGATCTGGGCGACCCGGGCATCGCCGTATTTCCCGGTGACGTAGTGGATCACCTCACCGCGGCGTCGGTCGTCGAAGTCCACATCGAAGTCGGGCATCGAGACCCGGTCCGGGTTGAGGAACCGCTCGAAGATCAGGCCGTGCTTGAGCGGGTCGAGATCGGTGATCCGCATCGCGTACGCGGCCATCGAGCCTGCCCCGGAGCCGCGTCCAGGCCCGACCCGGATGTTGTTCCGCTTCGACCAGTTGATGAAGTCGGCCACGACCAGGAAGTAGCCTGGAAATCCCATCTGCCGGATGATCCCGATTTCATAGTCGGCGCGTTCCCGCACGGCATCCGGGATGCCGTTCGGGTAGCGGTCGATGAGTCCCTTCTCGACCTCTTTGATGAACCAGGAGTCCTCGGTCTCGCCGTCAGGAACCGGGAATCTGGGCATGTAGTTCGCGTGGGTGTTGAACTCCACCCCGCATCGCTCCGCGATCAGCAGCGTGTTGTCGCAGGCATCTGGGTGATCGGAGAACAGCCTGCGCATTTGGGCGGCGGATTTCAGGTAGAACTCGTCGGAATCGAATTTGAACCGATTCGGGTCATCGAGAGTCGACGCTGACTGCACGCAGAGCAGCGCCGCGTGCGCGATGGCGTCCTGCGCCTTCGTGTAGTGCAGGTCGTTGCTGGCCACCAGCGGCAGGTTCAATTCTTTGGCCAGCCGAAGTAGGTCGGTCATGGTGCGGCGTTCCACGTCGATGCCGTGGTCCATCACCTCGCAGAAGTAGTTGTCCGCTCCGAAGATGTCCCGGAACTCGGCCGCCGCCGCCTTCGCTTCGGCATACTGGCCAAGACGTAACCGAGTCTGCACTTCCCCGCCCGCGCAGCCGGTGGTGGCGATGATGCCTTGCGAGTATTGGGACAACAGTTCGCGGTCCATCCGTGGTTTGAAGTAGAAACCCTCGATGGAGGCGCGAGAGGAGAGCCGGAACAGGTTGTGCATCCCCGTGGTCGTCTCGGACAGTAGCGTCATATGGGTGTACGCGCCACTGCCGCCGACGTCGTCGCCGCTCTGTGCGGAATTCCCCCACCGAACGCGGGTCTTGTCACCCCTGGCCGTGCCCGGGGTGATGTACGCCTCGGTTCCGATAATCGGTTTAATGCCTGCGGCGGTCGCGGTCTTCCAGAAATCGTAAGCGCCGAACATATTGCCGTGGTCGGTGATCGCGACCGCCGGCATCCCTTCCGCGACAGCCGCCTCGATCAGAGGTTTGACGTGCGCGGCTCCGTCCAGCATCGAGTATTCGCTGTGGACGTGCAGATGAACGAACGAATCGTCACGAGGGGACAATATTTCTCCGGTAATTCAGGGATGTGCGCTGGCCGTCTCATTCTCTCGCAGGACCTCCAGCGCGTGTTGCAGATCGGCCGGATAGTCGGCGCTGAATTCCACCCACTCGCCCGATCCAGGATGCGCGAATGCGAGCTGCTTTGCATGCAGCCACTGTCGGCCAAGGCCCAGTCTTGCCGAGATCGTCGGGTCGGCTCCGTACATCGAATCCCCGACACAGGGATGCCGTCCTGCGGCCATGTGCACCCGGATCTGGTGGGTTCGCCCGGTCTCCAGATGCACCTCCAGGAGACTGGCCGAGCGGAATGCCTCCAGACTGCGGTAGTGCGTCACCGACGGCTTGCCCGTTGAGATGACAGCGAACTTCCACTCCGACTTCGGATGCCGGCCGACGGGCGCGTCGATCGTGCCAGCCAGCGGATCGGGATGACCCTGCACGACCGCGTGGTAGAGCTTGGTGACGGTGCGGTCGTGGAAGGCGCGTTTCAGACTCGTGTAGGCCGTCTCGGATTTGGCTACCACCATCAGGCCGCTGGTGCCGGCATCCAGCCGATGCACCACCCCGGCTCGTTCCGCGGCACCGGAGGTGGCGATGCGGAACCCGGCCGCCGCCAGCGCGCCGACTACCGTCGGACCATGCCAGCCCACAGACGGATGCGCCGCCACGCCCGGCGGCTTGTCGATCACCACAATGTCGTCGTCGTCGTACACGATGCCCAGGTCAGGCACCGCGATCGGCACGATCACGGGGGCGTGTTTCGGCTCCCAGGAAACTTCCAGCCAACTGCCGGCACGAAGCCGGTCGGACTTCGCTGCTACCCGCCCATCGACGCTCACGCCGCCGGATTCGGCTACCTCGGCCGAAAAGCTCCTAGAGACACCGAGCAGTTTGGCGATCCCGACGTCGACACGGCTGCCGTCCAGACCCTCGGGGACCGGCAGGGCGCGCGATTGGAGGAGCGCCACTAGCCCGCACTCGGGTGCGTTGGCGGCTGAGCGTCGGCCGGTTCGGCCCCGCCGGTCTGATCGGCCGGGTCCGGCTCTCCCTGGGCGTGCCGTCGGCCATCCAGCCCGACCCCGCGCAGGGTCAGAAGCAGGAAAAGCACCATGCTGGAAACGATGGCGACATCGGCCAGGTTGAAGATCGCCGGCAGCAACGGGATCTGCAAGAAGTCGACCACGTGCCCGACCCCGAAGCCCGGTGACCGGGTGAGCCGGTCAACGAGATTGCCGGCCAAGCCCCCCAGCAGCAGGCCGAAGAGCACCGCCCAGCCGATCGAGCGGATTCGTCTGGCGTACCAGACGATGAAACACAACACGGCGGTACCGATCAGGGAGAAGATCCACGCGGAACCGCTACCGATGGAGAACGCGGCTCCCGAGTTTGTGACGTACTGCAGCTTCAACCACATTCCGAGCACGGTGACCTGCTCGCCGAGCGCCAGGTTGTGCACGACCAGATACTTCGCAACCTGATCGATTACCAGAACGACGAGCGCGATGGCAGCCAGAATGACGAGCGCTCGTACGCTGACCTTCGCCCGCGCGCTAGCTCCCAAAACCTTGGAACGTGGGAGGCGTCTGCGCCGAACCACTGTTGCCGCTCACCGACCCGGCCGGGGCAGAGTATGAGTCCGAGCCCGTATTGGCGGAGTCGAGTTCCCGCAGCTGGCTCTCGATGTAGCCGCGCAGCTTCTCCCGATAGTCACGCTCGAAGGTGCGCAACTCGTCGATCCGATGCTCGAGGGTGGTCCGCTCCTGATCGAGTGCGTTGATCTGCGCGCGCTGCTTAGACTCTGCCTCTGCGACCACCCGGGCGGCGGTAGCGTGTCCCTCCGCGATCAGCGCGTCGCGCTTCTCGACGCCGTCGCGGACATGCTCCTCGTGCAACCTACGGGCCAACTGCAACAGGTTGTTGGTGCCTTCGGTGGCGCTGGTGTCGATCGCGGACGGCTCGGCTGCTGCTGGCGCTGCAACTGCCGCGGCCGGCGCAGCAACGACGACCGGCGATGCGGCCACCGGTTGAGCGGCGGCCGGCTGAGCGGGTTCATCGGCCTCTTCGGCCTCTTCGGCCTCGGCACCGCCACCGCTTCGCTGAAGTTCGGCAATGCGGGACTCGTTGGCAACGTTGCGCTGCTTGAGTTCTTCGTTCTCCTGGTTCAACCGGCGCAGCTCCACGACCACTTCGTCAAGGAAGTCGTCGACCTCGTCCTGATCGTACCCCTCACGGAATTTGGTCGGTTGAAACCGCTTGTTTACTACATCTTCCGGAGTTAGCGCCATGGCGTGCCACCCTTAAGCTCAAGTACGAACAATAAACGACGTCCCCTAACGCTAGCAAAGTCCATACCGGACCGCGCACAGCGCGAGGGGGACATCGTATCCCAGATCAGGATACAGCCGACGGAGGCCGCCCTCGAACCGATTTAGCTGACCGTGAAGAATGTGCTGATGTACATGCCGATCACGCAGACCAGCATGGTCAGACTCCAGCCGAAATCGATCGCGACCGGACCAATCGAAAGCGGTGGGATCAGTTTGCGGAAGAAGCGGATCGGAGGATCCGTGACGATGTACATTCCCTCGGTCACGACCAAGGCGAACCCCTTCGGCCGCCAACCCCGGCTGAAGCTGCGTACGAGGTCGACGATGAACCGGGCCCACATGACGAAGAAGAAGATCAGCAGCAGGTAGTAGGCAATGTGCGCGAGGACTGAGACGATGGCCACACTCTAAGTATGCGGGAGAGCGCCATGCTCGCCGACCAGCCGAGCATGCCAGGAGATGGCCGACTGGTCGGTCAGGTTGGCCACCTGGTCCACGACCACCCTGCGTCTGGCGTTGTCGTCGGGAGCCAGCATCCAGTCCTCGGTGAACCCCGCATCCAGCCCGGCCGGGCCATGTGCATAAAGAGCGTCCGCCAGGGTGGTCAGAACCTCGCGCTGCTTGGCGTAAATCGGCGCCCTAGTGGTCGTTGACATCACGAAAGCGGCGACGATGCCCTTGAGCACGGCGATCTCGGTCTGGATCTCTCGTGGCACAACCACGTTGGCCCCGAACCGGATGAAGGTCTCCTTGGGATGCGCCGCCCGGGTTGCGGCGGTGGCGGCCTTGGCGAACCTGCCGATCAATTGGCTGGTCAGGTTTTTCAGCCTGGCCTGAGTGCGCCGGCTGGCGTCCCAGGTGTCCAGCCACACCTCCAGTGAGTCCAGTCGGTCAAAGGCTGCGACCAGCTCGTCGTGATCGAACTCGCCGCCAATCCACTCGTACATCGAGGCAACCAGCGCGTCGTGGTTCACCCGCGAGCTCAGTGCCGGAACGTCAATGAATCCATTCACGACGGCGTCCTCGAAGTCGTGCACCGAGTACGCGATATCATCCGAGAGGTCCATCACCTGGGCCTCGACGCAGAGTACCCGCTTCGGCGCTCCGGCTCGCAACCACTGGAAGACACCGACGTCGTCACGGTAGAAGCCGAACTTGGCTCTGCCGCTCGGGTCGGAGACGGCATGCGACGCCGGCCAGGGATATTTGCAACTGGCGTCCAGTGACGCCCTGGTCAGGTTCAGACCATAGGGGCGAGAGTCCGGTCCGAAAACCTTCGGCTCCAGCCGGGTCAGCAGGCGCAGGGTCTGCGCGTTTCCCTCGAAGCCGCCGATGCCCTCAGCCCAGCTGTTCAGGGCCCGCTCGCCATTGTGACCGAACGGCGGGTGGCCGATGTCGTGTGCAAGACACGCCGTATCGACAACGTCGGGATCCAAGCCAAGGCTGGTAGCCAGCTCACGGCCGACCTGAGCCACTTCCAGCGAGTGCGTCAGCCGATTACGGGCAAAATCCAGGCCGATAGTCGGACTGAGGACCTGGGTCTTGGCGGCCAGCCGTCGCAGCGCGCTGGAGTGCAGCAACCTGGCGCGGTCACGCGCGAAATCGCTGCGACGGGACCCGTGCTCCTCCGCCAAAGCGCGCTCTCGGTCGAATCCGGTGTAGACCGTCGCACCCGAGAGCTCAGCCGCCACTGGTGTCGAACTCCGTTTCGGTGAGATTCTCTCGCTCGCGTGAGCCGAGCTGTCGGGATCGCAGCCAGCCGTCAGGCAGGGTGGTGCGCTTGGGACTGCCGGCTCGGCCACGCGGCCCCTGCGCTCCCGCACCGGGATAGGGGCTCGACCAGTCGAGGGTCCCGAGCAAGTCGTCCAGCTGCTGCAGGCTCTCCACCCTGGCTAGAGCAGCCCGCAGATCACCGCCGACCGGGTACCCCTTGAAATACCAGGCCACGTGCTTGCGGATGTCGCGGCACCCGCGGTCCTCGCTCTCGAAGAATTCGACGAGCAATTCGGCGTGCCGCCGGAAGGCCGCAGCGACGTGACCCAGGTCAGGCTCGATGGTGCTGGTCGAGCCGGTGCGCGCACCGGTTTCCGGATCGGTGGCGAACGCGGCGGCGAGGTCGCCGAACAGCCACGGCCTACCCAGGCATCCCCGGCCGACCACGACCGCGTCGCAGCCGGTTTCTGCCATCATCCGCAGCGCATCCGATGCGCTCCAGATGTCGCCGTTGCCAAGCACCGGCACCGAGGTGATGGTTTCCTTCAACGCGGCAATCGCCGTCCAGTCGGCCGTGCCGGAGTAGTAGTCGGCCGCGGTCCTGGCGTGCAGTGCGACCGAGGCGACCCCCGCGGACTCTGCGATCTTGCCGGCCTCGAGGTAGGTGAGATGGTCGCTATCGATGCCCTTGCGCATCTTGACGGTCACGGGAAGGGGTCCAGCAGCCTTCACCGCGGCCTCCACAATCTGTCGGAACAGGTCGAGTTTCCACGGCAACGCCGCCCCCCCGCCTTTCCTGGTCACCTTGGGCACCGGGCAGCCGAAGTTCAGATCGATGTGGTCGGCCCGGTCTTCGGCGACCAGCATGGTGACGGCCTCCGAGACCGTCTTCGGGTCGACGCCGTAGAGCTGGACAGAGCGGATTCTTTCGCTGGGGTGGTGCCGGATCAGTCGCATCGATTCCCTGGTGCGCTCCACCAGCGCCCGAGACGTGATCATCTCGCTGACGTACAAGCCGGCGCCGAACTCCTGACACAGCCTCCGGAAGGCAGTGTTCGTGACCCCCGCCATCGGCGCGAGCACAACGGGCACGTCGATCGCCAGCGAGCCAAGAGTCAGGGCTGCGGACGGTTTCAGTGCGGTCTGTATGGGAGTCATCTCAGTCGATTCTCCCAGAAAGTCGGCGGCGGAATGAATCCGTGCTGTTGCTCAGGCTGACGCCTGGTCATCGGCCACCGTCGGCTGAGCAGCCGGAACCTCGCAAACACCCTCCGTGCAAACGGCTGCAGAGGGGTCGCCGAAGCCGATCAAAGTCGCGGCGGCCGCATTCGGATCGGCCCGATCGGGACTCATTGGGTGACTCGTTCGTCGCGGACTTGGCGCAGCGCGGCGGCGAAAGTCGCCGCATCCTGGGCACCGGACACGCCGTATTTCCCACCTATGACAAAGAACGGGACGCCTTGGATGCCGTATTCGGCGGCTTGCTTTTGGTCCGCGCGGACATCGTCCAGGTACTCGTTCGCACTCAGCGAGCGGAGCACGTCCTTGCGATCGAGTCCGACGTCCGCGGCCAGCTCGGCCAGCTCCGCGTCCCGGCCGACATGTCGACCCTCGACGAAATACGCCTTCAGTAGGCGCTCTGTCATTTCGAGTTGCCTGCCGTGTGCCTTCGCGAAGTGAAGCAGTTGGTGCGCCTTGACCGTGTTGGTGTGCTGGATCGCGTCGTAGTCGTAGTGCAGTCCGACCTGCTGGGCAATCCCGGTCACGCGTTCGAGCATTTCGCTGACTCGTTCCCGCGGATATCCCTTGTGCTCGATCAAGAAGTCGGTCTCACTGCCATCGAAATCTACCGGGGTATCCGGGGCCAGCTCGAAGGAGTGGTATTCGACCTCGACCTCACCACCGTATTCTGCGACACCCGCTTCGAACTTGCGCTTGCCGATGTAGCACCACGGGCAAGCGATATCCGACCAGATGTGCACTGTGATGGCTTCGCTCATATCTGAAGCAACTCACCATGCCGCCGCGGCATTCCCGACCCTGGCCGGCGGCACCCGCCGAACGTGGATGACCCGCTCACGCGGTCGGGCTGTCCACGGCGCCGCCGAAACGGCGGCTCCTGGCGGCATATTCGCTGACCGCCTGCCACAGCTGCACCCGGGTGAAGTCGGGCCACAGCGTGTCCAAGAAGACCATTTCGGCGTAGGCGCTCTGCCAGAGCAAGAAGTTGCTCGTGCGCTGCTCACCGGAGCTGCGCACGAACAAGTCCACATCCGGCAGCTCTGGCACGTACAGGTATTTCTGGATGGACTTCTCGGTAATTCCGGATGCCTTCAGCCGGCCCGCGGCGACGTCTGCGGCCAGAGCGCGCACAGCATCCGCGATCTCGGTCCGCCCGCCGTAGTTCACGCACATCGTCAGCGTCAACACGTCGTTCTCGGCGGTGAGTCGCTCAGCGTATTGCAATTCTTTGACCACCGATGTCCACAGTCGCGGCTTACGGCCCGACCACCGGATCCGGACGCCCCACTCATTGAGTTGGTCGCGCCTGCGGTGCAAGACATCGCGATTGAACCCCATCAGGAAACGCACCTCCTGCGGTGATCGACGCCAATTCTCGGTGGAGAAGGCATACACCGAAAGCTGCCTCACGCCGATCTGAATGGCACCGGCGACAACGTCCAGAAGCGCATGTTCACCCGCCCGATGCCCCTCGATCCTGGTCAGCCCACGCCTATTCGCCCAGCGGCCGTTGCCGTCCATGACCAGTGCCACGTGACCGGGAACGGCGGCCGACGGCACGGCTGGTGGATGCTGGCCGGTCCAGTCCAGCGGTCGGAAGGCCACCGCGTCCGGATGAGTGAACGGTTTCGGCGTCATCGGGCCGCCGCAGCCGACGACACGTGTCGCAGCGAACGTAGCCCCCGTTCCAGGTGCCATTGCGTGTATGCGGCGACAACCCCGCTTACTCGCGACCGAGTCTGCGCGGTAGTGGCTTCGGCCACCGCCCAGTCCCCGGTCAGCAACGCGGACAGGAGACCAATCGTCTCCTGGTTCAGCCGGGGGGAGCCGGGCGGGGCGCACTTGGTACAGACCACCCCACCAAGCTGGACCACCAGGAAGCTGTGCGGTCCTGGTGCGCCGCACCGGGAACAATCATTGAAGCTCGGCGCCCAGCCGGCCATCGACAACGCGCGCAACAGATAGGAGTCCATGGTCAGTGCCGGGCCGTGTTCGGCGCGAGCCAGCGATCGCAGTCCGCCGACCAGGAGCAGGTATTGCTGCAACGGACTCTCCGCCTCGGTGAGCCGATCAGCCGCTTCCGCCATGGCATTGGCCGCGGTGTAACTGGCATAATCGGCGGCGATAACGGCTCCATAGGATCCGATCGACTCAGCCTGGGTGACGATGTCGAGGCTGCGTCCTTGGAACAGCTGCACGTCGGCGACCATGAACGGCTCCAGTCGTGCCCCGAACTTCGACGCCGTCCTGCGCACGCCCTTGGCTACCGCGCGCACTTTGCCGTGCGCACGGGTCAGCATCGTGAGAATCCGGTCGGCTTCGCCCAGCTTGTGGGTTCGCAGCACGACAGCTTCGTCTCGGTAAACAGGCACCGTCCAATTATCTCCCGCGGGATGCGCGCCAGGTCGGATACGCGCCGGGAGCGGCGCAGCCGCCATGATAGAAGTAAAGGATGGCCGCAATCGTGTTCACCATCCCTCTCTGGGCCGAGTTCCTCGCTGTGGCGATCGGCAGCGTGCAGGGAGCCATGTATGCGACCGGGTTCCGCGATCGCAGACTCGATCTCCTGGGAATCGCGATCATCGGCGTGGCGACAGGTTTGGGCGGCGGGCTGTTGCGTGACGTGCTCCTGGTGGAGCCTCCGGTCGCGCTGGCGACGAACTGGTACCTGCCGGTCGCGGTGCTCTCCGCCCTGGTCGGAATGTTCCTGGCGCGTTATTTTCGACGCCTGGATGCCGTAATCACGCTGCTGGACGCCCTCACCATCGGCTTGTTCGGCGCCATCGGCACCACCAAGGCGCTTTCGCTCGGCCTGCCGGCGCTGCCCGCGGTCTTCGTGGGCATCCTGTCCGCGGTCGGCGGCTCGCTACTACGCGACATGCTGCTGACCCTTCCGATCGCGATGATGCATGTCGGCTCCCTCTATGCGGTCGCCGCCGGCGTTGGTGCCACGACCCTGGCGATCCTGGTCGGTGCCGGGGTGCCCATCACGGTCGCCGCGACGACCTGCGTCGTGGTGACCACGGTGATCCGGCTGCTTGCCGTGCGTTTCGGCTGGCGGCTGCCGGAACAGCGCTCGCTGACCCGGCTACCCCGGCCGCCGTGGGCGCGCAGAGCACGCGACAGCGCGGTATCCACCAGAACGGCCTCCATCCGGACCGCGTCGATCAAGACAGTTCCGACAGCGACCACGTCGACCAGAGCGGTCCGGACCCGAACCTACCTGATCTTCCGACGCCGCCGGCCGCCGCGGTAACAGCGTCTCGACTCAGACACCGACCGTTGCATGCTCCCGGTCAGGGCTGATGACCTCAAGCCGGATGGCACGGTTGACCGCGGAGATGATCGCCTTCAGCGATGCGGTCGAGATGTCGGGGTCGATGCCGACACCCCAGAGCCGGCGGCCCTGCACGTCCAGTTCGACATAGGCGGCCGCCGACGCGTCGCCGCCGGCCGACAGGGTGTGCTCGACGTAGTCAAAGAGTGACACGGCGATACCCCTGGCCGAAAGGACGGACAGGAACGCGTCGATGGGACCATTGCCATGCCCCTCGGCCACGCCGGTCTCGGTACCGTCCCGGAGGGTGACGCTCAGCGAAAGCGCCCCGGACACCTCGCTGGCCGTACGCATCCCGGTCAGCTCGAACCGGCCCCACTTTGCCTGGCCGGCTTCGAGTTCGGCGGGAAGGTACTCGTCTTGGAACGCCGCCCAGATCTGCTCGCTGGTGACCTCGCCACCCTCGGCATCGGTCTTCGCCTGGACCACACCGCTGAATTCGATCTGCAGCTTGCGCGGCAGATCCAGTGCGTGCGCTGACTTCAGCAGGTATGCCACGCCACCCTTTCCAGATTGCGAGTTCACCCGGATCACCGCCTCATAGCTGCGGCCCAGATCCTTCGGGTCCACCGGCAGATACGGAACAGCCCAGACCAGCTCGTCGACATTTCGACTTTGACCGGCGGCATCGGCGGCCATTGCCTCGAAGCCCTTCTTGATGGCGTCTTGATGCGATCCGCTGAACGCGGTGAACACCAGGTCGCCCGACCAGGGGCTTCGCTCGTGCACAGAGAGTTGGTTGCAGTATTCCGCGGTCCGCTTGACCTCATCGATGTCGCTGAAGTCGATCTGAGGGTCGATACCCTGGGTGAACAAGTTGATCCCCAACGCCACCAGGTCGACGTTTCCGGTGCGCTCGCCGTTGCCGAACAAGCAGCCCTCGATCCGATCGGCGCCGGCCAGGAATCCGAGTTCGGCGGAGGCGATCGCGGTGCCGCGGTCATTGTGCGGATGCAGGGAAAGAATGACATTGTCGCGATGATTCAGCCGCCGGGACATCCACTCGATGGAGTCGGCGTACACGTTCGGGGTCGCCATCTCGACGGTGGATGGCAGGTTCACGATGACATTGCGCTCCGGACTGGGCTGGAAAACCTCGAGCACCTGGTTGCAGATCTCCACCGCGAATTCGAGCTCGGTTCCGGTATAACTCTCGGGCGAATACTCATAATAGATCGTGGTGCCAGGAACCAGCGTCTCCATCGATCGACACAACCGGGCGCCGGTCAGGGCCAGGTCGATAATGCCCTGCTTTCCGGTGCGGAACACGACCTCACGCTGCAGCACGCTAGTCGAGTTGTACAAATGCACGATCGCCTGCTTGGCTCCGACCAGCGACTCGTAGGTTCGGCGAATCAGGTGCTCCCTGGCCTGGGTCAGCACTTGAATGGTGACGTCATCGGGGATGGCCCGGTCGTCGATCAGGCTGCGGACGAAATCAAAGTCGGTTTGGCTTGCCGACGGAAAGCCGACCTCGATCTCCTTATATCCCATCCGAACCAGGAGGTCGAACATGATCCGTTTGCGCTCGGGACTCATCGGGTCGATCAGAGCCTGGTTGCCGTCGCGCAGATCCACCGCGCACCAGCGCGGCGCCGCAGTCATTCTGGCGTTCGGCCAGGTTCGGTCGGGCAGATCGATCCGGAACTGGTCCAGATACGGACGATATTTGTGAATCGGCATTGCCGATGCTGACTGCATATTCTTCATGAGCTTTTTCTCCTCGCGGTGGGTTGTCAGCCAACACAAGACTCCGCGACGAGGATGGCCTCAGATTAGGACCCGTCGCGGCAGCTAAGGAGGAACAACCGGCACCGCATGGGTTCTAGGGTAGCACTCGCCGCCGGCTAACCAGGCATCTGGTTAGCGCAGCATCATCAGCCGGGCGGCATGTCTGACCGACAATGCCGGCAGGTAGGCCCGGGCCAGAGCCAGGCCGATCCGGGGCAGCGCGACCGGATCGGCATATGCCATCACCAGTGGCCGGAACTCCGGTTGGAATTTACGTTTGAATCTCAGCAACGAGCGGAACCCGTAGGCGGGCTCCAGCGACGTGCTGAGAAAGCCCAGCACTCGATTCATGACGCTGGAATCGCCGCTGAGTACCGCAGTGTGGGCAAGCGGCGCCGCGGAGAGGCTCATGAACTCGATACCGTCGCGACCCATCCGGGTCGCGGCTTCCGCAATCAGATACTCCATGATGCCGTTGATGCTTCCTGGCCGACGGCGCATGAAATCGAGCGTCCAGCCGACCAGACGCCCCTCCCGGAAGGACGGCAGCCAACTGGTCACGGCCTGCACACGACCGTCCCGGCCGATGGCCAACATCAGGCGCACGTCCGGGTCTCGGAGCTCGTCCAGGCCACCGAGGGTGAAGCCCATTTCCGGCAACCCACGCTCTGCCACCCATTCCTCGGAAATCTCCGAGATTTGACCGGCCGTCGCCAGCGGAAGCTCGTTGAAACGCACCCATTCAGAATGGATTCCAGCCCGCTGCGCTCGGTGAATGGACGACCTGACGTCCTGCCAGCGTTTGCCTGCAGTGTCCCACTGCTGCGGTCGAATCAAGGTTTCCTCAGCCACGGTCATGGTCTCCCAGCCCATCGCCGCGAAAATCGGGGTCAGCCCGGCGCCGACACTATAGAAGGCCGTGACCCAGCCATTGTCGTCGCAGAAACGGGCGAACCGCCGCACCACCGCGTCGAGATCGAGGCGGGCGCCGAACGGCTCCCCTGTGGTGATCGCCACTGCGTTGACCACCCGATACGCTATGGCCGTGTCCTCCGCCGGGTCGAACCAATAGGAGTTGCCGCGCCAGGTCGCCATGTGTGAAATGGCATCACCGCCGCCGTGCGCGAGCATGGCCCGCACTCGGAACGCGTTGCCGCCCACTTGCCTGGCACGGCCGGCGAGCACCGGCCGGATCGCGGCCAGGATGATGATCAGCCAGAACAGCACTCCCACGCCGTGGTACAGAATTTCATTCGCCGGTGCCACCGGGACAAAGTCCAGGTGCTCTGCACGAAGAAACGAGACCGGGATGAACCGTTCCGGCAGGTCGGCCAGGAGGTCGCCGATCGTCACCGACCTGGAGAATCCATCCCTCAGCAGCCAGCCGAGCCCGATGTATGCGATCGAAAGGGATCCCGCGGCTACCAGCACGGTCACCACGAACCGCGCCGCCCGGCGCCGGGACACGAAGACGGTGAAATGCGGCAGGAAAAAGACCAGTGCCGCGGCGATCGCAACCGGCACGAGCACCGAGGCGGCCAGCGCGCTCAGTAGCTCACCACTGACGAATCTGCCGCCCAGTGCCGCCGATCGGGCGGCTGGCGCGGTGCCGGCGACCGGCAGGAAGCCGAAGTAGAAGCCGGCCAGGAGTGCGAGCATTGCATTGACCGCGATGGCCAGCCAGGCAGCGAATCTGCTGCCGCGCAGAAGCCCGTATGCCGCCACCAGAAGTATCAGCAACGGCAGTACCGACACCAGCACCGGCCCAAAACCGGAGATCCGCTCCAGCGTGATCTCGCGCAGGCATCCTCGAGTGATCCGCAGTGCCTGGCATCGGTCGAGTACCGTGCCGACATCAGGCACA
The DNA here is from genome assembly GCA_039922875.1 of Microbacteriaceae bacterium. GTDB lineage: Bacteria > Actinomycetota > Actinomycetes > Actinomycetales > Microbacteriaceae > JBDTDV01. The sequence goes on along the minus strand of JBDTDV010000016.1, from coordinate 146,586 downwards.
TCGTTGGACAGCAGCAGCCCGATCGGAGCCAATGGACCGAACCGCGAATACGACAGCAATGAAATCACCGGGCCGACCGCGGTGATCGCCACGACGGCGGCCAGCAACACGCGCACCTCCCGATGCGAACTGCGCACCCAGGTGACGACGCGGCCGACCGGCCGGTACGCGACGCCAAGCGCCAGGCCAAGCAGCACCGCCATCACACGGTAGAGGTCGGATGGCTGGCCGGAGTAGAGCAGGAACATCACACAGGTCAAAACCGTCAGAACCCGGATCCGCCGGCGCCACAGCACGCTGGCGAATGCGCTGGCTGCCATCAGCGTTCCCGCGACGCCGGTCAGCGGATCGAAGGTGATCAACTCTATGACGTTGTGGGCCCACAGTTCCCCGATCCGGACGCCGAGGATTTGCAAAGCGACCCCGGCGATCGTGCCCCCGATCGCGGTCGCGACAAAAGCCACAATCGTTCGCCATGGACCGAGCAATCCTTCGGCGACACCGAGCAGAACAGTCAGCAGCGCCAGTGCGACGATCAGTTCGAATAGGTTGCCGGTGAAAAACACGGCGGTCAGCGGGCTCCACCAGTGGCCCTGCTCGACAACCGATTCATAACCGGTGCCAAGCACGGCCCGAATTCCGTGGTGCGGCCCGTGCAACGGGCCGGTGGCGATAGCGAGGACCAGGATCAGCAGGAACAGCGCGGCCGTGACCGGCCGGGAACGCACCAGAGCCCAACCGGCCGAGGCAATGTTCCGGCGCGCCATCAGCGTCCGAGGCCGATGTGCGCCATCAACGATGACGTCGCCTGTTTCAGCACGAATCGCACCGTGTTCCAATCATGCGCCGAATGCGGCGACTGGATCAGTTCCGTCTGTACACCGGCATCCCGTGCGTCGGCGAGCATCTGCCTGATCTCGCGCTGGTATTTCTGATCGTCTTGGCCAACGCCGAAAATAGCATAAGCGTCGGTGAATGGTTCATTCTTGGTGAGCAGCGCACTCGGCTTTGCCGCATCATATGCGGCTTGGGAACCGCCGAATCCCTCCTTGACGGTATTGGGACCAATCGTCGGATCGAGCTCCCCAGAGATCGACAAGGTTGTGCCGAACAGGTCCGGATGCCCAAAGCCGAACTGCGCCGCGCAGGTGCCGCCCTGCGAATAACCACCGACGGCCCAGAACCGCGGCCCCTGCGCGACGGGCAGATTGGCCCGGATCCAGCTGGGTACATCGACGGTCAAATACGTTGCAGAATTGCCCAGCGGCGAATCGACGCACATCGGATTGTGATCGGGATGGATCAACTGGTCCGGTGCGACAACGATCGCCGCCAGCCCGTCATGCTCCGCGGCGTAGGCGTCGAGATCGACGTTGAACCTTCCGGCGGTGAACATGTCCGACGGGTTCCCCGGTTGCCCGGGGAACAATTCGACCACCGGCAGCGCCGGAGGGTTCTTGACCAGGGCAGCGGGCGGGAGGTACACAACGGCATCGCGGGCCGGGAAATGCGAGGTCGTGCCGGGGATCGCGACCTTGCGCAAGATGCCCTTCTCCGGCAGGTCGGCCGGTGCGCTCCAGGAGTCAATCGTCCCGGTCGGCTTCGAGGTGATCTCAGAAAGCACGAGTTCCGGATACGGGTTGATGCCCAGCAGGTCCTTGACACTGCGATAAGCGCCGAAGTCCACGTTGATCGCCGCGCCAGCAGTGACCAGGAACAGCGGGATGCAGACGATTGCGATTAGCTTCCGCCACCACCGGGAACGCCAGAGGTTTACCAGCGCCAGGGCGAGGCCACCGCAGGCGATGGCAACCCACATCCGAGTGATTTCGGTCAGCGGGAGTCCGAAGAGGTTCAGGACGTCACTGACCAACCAGGTGATCAGCAACCCGAGGCCGACACCGATGACCAGCGCGGCCGCCACCGTGATGATCCAACGCTTGGTCGGCCTCCGGATGAGCAGATAGGCGGCCGCGAGCGCCGCAATAACATCCAGGGTGGTCAGAAACTCTACGGTGTCGATCCGAAACTCCAGCAGCCAGGTGGGCATCCGGAACGACCTTTCGTAAGACTCGACGTCCCATTATCCCGGAAGCGTGGCGGCGGACGTCAATCCTGTCGCCGATCCGGCGCGGTGACCGCCGCGCTGATGACCAGGAGGCCTGTCTGAACCCGGGATGAGCCCTGCCGGCGATCGCGCAGGGATCAGAAGCCAAGGCGCCCGAGCTGCTTGGCGTCGCGCTGCCAGTCTTTGGCGACCTTGACTCGGATCGAGAGAAAGACCTGTTTGCCCACCAGAGGTTCGATCTGCTGGCGGGCCCGAAATCCGACGTCGCGCAGCCGGGAACCGGACTTACCGATCACGATGGCCTTTTGGCTGTCTCTCTCTACGAAGAGGTTCGCGTAGATCTCCACGAGATCCTTGTCGTCTCGCTCGATGATGTCATCGATCGTGACAGCCAAGGAGTGCGGTAACTCGTCCCGCACATCTTCGAGCGCGGCTTCGCGCACCAATTCCGCTATCCGGTCTTCAAGACCTTCATCAGTGACGGCATCGGCCGGATACAACGCGGGCGAGACCGGCAGCAGCCGCATGAGCTCGGCGGTCAAGGTATCCAGCTGAATCCTGCTGGCCGCCGAAATCGGCACAATCGCCTCCCAGTCCCGCAACCCCGACACTGCCAGTAGCCGCTCGGCGACGGCGGGGCGGCTAGCCGCATCGGTCTTGGTGACAATGGCAACCTTCTTCGCGTTCGGATGCCGGTCAAGCTGCTCGCAGATGTACCGATCCCCCGGGCCGACGCGTTCGTTTGCCGGAACGCAGAAGCCGATCACGTCGACATCGTCGAGGGTGGACTCGACCAGACTGTTCAGCCTCTCGCCGAGCAGGGTGCGCGGCCGATGAATCCCCGGCGTGTCAACCAGGATCAACTGGCCGTGCTTGTGGTGCACGATCCCGCGAATCGCCCGGCGAGTAGTCTGCGGCTTGGAGCTGGTGATCGCGATCTTCTCCCCCACCAGCGCGTTGGTCAGGGTTGATTTGCCGACGTTCGGCCGGCCGACGAACGACACGAATCCTGCATGGTAATCAGTCATTTCCGTTTCCTCCCGTGAAGTCCGACTCGGCATCCATCAGTGCCGTATCGCGCTCGACAAGTACCGTGCTGATGCGTTTCCTTCGTCCCTCGGTGCGCTCGGCGGTGAGGATCAGACCGGCTAACCTGGCGACCGAACCGGGCACCGGCAACCGCCCGATCACCTTGGCAAGCAGTCCGCCGACGGAGTCGACGTCGTCATCCTCAAGCTCGATGCCGAACAGCTCACCGAGTTCGTCGACCGGCAACCGTGCGCTGACCCGGAACCGCAGTTCACCGAGCGTCTCGACGAGCGCGACCTCACGGTCGTACTCGTCGAAGATGTCACCGACGAGTTCCTCGATCAGGTCCTCCAGGGTGACCAGGCCCGCGATGCCGCCGTACTCGTCAACGACCATGGCCAGGTGATTGGATTCGAGTTGCATCTGACGCAGCAGGTCGTCGGCCTTCTTGGACTCGGGAACGTACAGCGCGGGGCGGGCCAGTTCGCCGACTGTTATCTGTTCAATCCCGAGCGGGCGCTCGTAGGTGAGCTTTGCGACGTCGCGCAAGTAAACGACTCCAACCACTTCGTCCACCTCGCCGGCAATCACCGGCACCCGCGACACGCCGGTGCTCAGGAACAGACCCATCCCGGTTCCGATGTCGGTCGAAGCATCGATGGTCACCATATCGGTGCGCGGAATCATCACCTCACGCACCACGGTGTCATTGAATTCGAAGATCGAATGGATCAGCTGGCGGTCCTCGTCTTCCAGGACGTCTAATTCGGTTGCCTCGTCAACGATGCTCAACAGCTGCTCCTCGCTGGTCACCTGCGCGTACCGGGTCAGGGAAGGGGTGACCCGGTTGCTCAGCGCCACCAGCGCGTGTGCGATCGGCCCGATCAGCACCCGCAGAAAATGCACCAGGCCTGCGCTCCAGCGCAGGATCACCCGCGCATTCGCGCGGCCAACACTGCGTGGACTGGTGCCCACCAGAACAAAGGAGACAGCGGTCATCAGCAAGGCGGACAACAACAAAGTAAGCCACCACTGTTCAAACACCAGGCTGAACGCGAGGGTGACCAGGACGGCCGCGGTCGTCTCGGCGACGATTCGCACAAAATTGATGGCGTTGATGTGGGCGCTTGGATCCCCCGCGATGAAGTGCAACGAACGACGTGCCCTGGCCCCCTCGGCCAAGGCCGAGATATCGGCAATGGACAGCGCAGAGATGGCCGCGTCCGCCGCGGCCATCAGACCGCCAAAACTGACCAGTACCAAGGCAATGCCGAAAAATACCGCTACCATCATCGATGGCCGCTAATGTCGTCGCTCTTTTAGGGCGAACGAGACCAGCAGATCGCCCTGAATCCCGAACATCTCCTTCTCCTCATCCGGTTCCGCGTGGTCGAAGCCGAGTAGGTGCAGAAGTCCGTGTGTGGTCAGCAGGAGCAGTTCTTCCAAGGTCGAATGGCCGGCCGATTCGGCCTGGATCTCGGCGACCTGGGGGCACAGCACGATATCGCCGAGCAGGCCGGCAGGAGTGGGCATGTCGTCGGTACCGGGTCGCAGCTCGTCCATCGGGAAGCTGAGCACATCGGTGGGGCCAGGCTCGTCCATCCATTGCAGGTGCAACTGTTCCATAGCTGCCTCGTCGACGAGGACGATGGCCAATTCCGCATCCGGGTGCACGTGCATCGCGTCCAGGATGAACGAGCACAGCCGCTGCAGCACCGATTCGTCGACGGCGATGTTCGATTCGTTGTTGATTTCGATACTCATCGCTGCCCGCCTCGTTTAGGAAACCGGTCACGCGGCAGGCCGGAACGCCGTTCGGCACGGTTGGCGAATTCTCGCGCCTCTTCGCGTTCGTAGCGCTGTGATTGCTTCTGCGCGTCGTATTCGGTGTATGCGTCGACGATCCGCGCGACGAGAGTATGGCGAACCACGTCGTCGCTGGTCAACCGAGCAAAGTGGATGTCATCGATCCCGTCGAGGACCCGGGTCACCAAGCGCAAGCCGCTGGCGTTGGCCGGCAGGTCGACCTGGGTGATGTCACCGGTCACAACCATCCGGGATCCGAAGCCAAGTCGGGTGAGGAACATCTTCATCTGCTCCGGAGTGGTGTTCTGCGCCTCATCGAGGACGATGAACGAGTCATTCAGGGTGCGGCCGCGCATGTAGGCAAGCGGCGCGACCTCCACCGTCCCTGCCGCCAGAAGCTTCGGCACCAATTCGGGGTCCATCATCTCGTTCAGCGCGTCGTACAGGGGGCGCAGATACGGGTCGATCTTGTCCGTCAAGGTGCCGGGCAGGAAACCCAGCCGTTCCCCCGCTTCAACCGCCGGCCGGGTAAGAATGATCCTGGCGACCTCTTTGCGCTGTAACGCTTGGACGGCTTTGGCCATGGCCAGGAAGGTCTTGCCCGTGCCTGCCGGGCCGATCCCGAACACGATGGTGTTCGCGTCGATGGCGTCTACGTAATTGCGCTGGCCCTGCGTTTTGGGCCGGATGGTCTGACCCCGGCTGGTCAAGATGGGCTGGCCGAGAACCTCGGCCGGGTGGGCTGCGGCATCGGCGTCGAGGATCCGCTTCGAGCTGGCCACCTCGACCAGGTCTGGATCCTGACCATTACGCACCATCTCCAGCAGCTCCTGAATCAGCCGACGCGCCGCGGCCACCTGAGCCTGGTCTCCGGACAGGGTGATCTCATTGCCTCTGACATGCAAAGCGACCAACGGAAACTGCTTTTCGATGCTGGTCAACAGTCGATCCTGTGGACCCAGCAGTCGCACCATGGCGATACCGTCGATGTGCAGCAGTGCCTCGCTATCGGCCAAGGGTGCCTTCCTCCAGTGCCCCGCTGAGCAGATGGGCGTGTACGTGGAAGATGGTCTGCCCGGTGGTGGCGCCGGTATTGAACACGAGTCGGTACTCGCCATTGGACTGAGCCGAGGCGAGATTCGCCGCGACGGCCACAATTTCGGCCAACAACGCGGGGTCCGCAGCCGCGAGCTCTGTGACATTGTGATATTGCTCGGTCTTCGGCACGACCAGCAGATGCACCGTTGCCTGCGGGTTGATATCGCGGAAGGCGATCAGACGATCGTTCTCGAAGACGATGTCGGCTGGGATTTCGCGCGCGATGATCCGGGTGAATACAGAACGCTCGTCGTCAGCCATACCTCCATCTTAATCGGGCGACAGCCCCAAGCGGAGCTACCACCGTTTCAGCAGTGAATTGAGTACGGCAACCGCGGCCGGGCCGGCGGTAGATGTGCGCAGTATCGTATCGCCAAGCCGCACCGGGTCGGCGCCGGCCGATGCGAGCAGTTTCAGCTCCTCGGGCGTGATGCCGCCCTCCGGGCCGACCACCAGAATGGTGTCCCGGTCATCCGGCTCGGTCTGCCTAAGGCGTCGGCTCGCCGTAGGCTCAAGGACCAGCATCCGGTGCCGTCCGGCCAATGCGACAAGCCGGCTGGTGTCGGCCAAAGCGGCTACCTCCGGTAGCCAGGGTCGGATGGACTGTTTGGTCGCTTCCCGGACGACGCGTTCCCAGCGCTGGCGACCACGATCGACCTTTGCGCCCCTCCAGCGCGAGACTGAGCGCCCGGCCGCCCATGGGATCACACCGTCAACGCCGAGTTCCGTCGCCGCTTGAATGGCGAGTTCGTCTCTGCCCCCCTTCGCGAGCGCCTGCGCCAGGATGAGTCGTGTGGTGGGAGCGGGCGCGATGTCGATGCGCTGCACCTCCAGGACCAGTTCGGCTGCCGAAACCCGGCGCACCGTGCCTGAAACAACGGTGCCGGCCCCGTCCCCGACGGCCAGGGTCTCCCCCGGCCGCACCCGGCTGACGGTGACCGCGTGCCGGGCTTCCTCGCCGACGATGATGATCTCCGACCCTGGCGCGGTGGATCCGGAGAACTCGGGTACCAGGAAGAAGTGGGCCATTGCAGGTTCCGCTACACGTTGAGAAAGCGGTCTCGTAATTTCGCGAACAGTCCCTGCTGGAAATGTGCCAGCACTGGCGGGTCTTGCCGACGTCGCGCGGCAAATTTTTCGATCAGCTCGCGGTCGGCATGATCGAGTTTCGTCGGCGTGATCACCTGAACCCCGATCTTCAGATCGCCGCGACCGTTGCCACGCAGCCGGGAAATGCCACGGTCCTTGATGGTCAGGATGTCTGCGCTTTGCACGCCGGGCCGCAACTCAACGTCGATATCGCCGTCGAGGGCTTTCACCGTGGCCCGGGTACCGAGAATCGCGTCGCTCATCGACACTTCGAGGGTGCACAGCAGGTCGTCCCCGTCCCTGCTGAACACATCGTGATGCCGGACCTTGATTTCCAGGTAGAGGTCGCCGTTCGGGCCGCCGGCCGGGCCTGCTTCACCGCTGCCTGGCATCTGCAGCCGAAGCCCGGTGTCGACGCCGGCCGGGATGTCCAGCGGAACGGTGCGTCGGGCCCGGACCCTGCCCTGCCCCTGACAGGTGGGGCAGGGGGTCAGGATGACCGTGCCGTACCCGCGGCAGCTGCCGCACGGAGTCGAAGTCATCACGTTGCCCAGCAGCGAACGCATGGCACGCTGGATCTGACCGGTGCCATGGCAGATATCGCAGGTAACCGGCGAGGTTCCGGGCTGGCAGCAGGAACCCTGGCAGGTCTCGCAGCGCACGGCGGTGTCGACCTCGAGGTCACGGTGGGTGCCGAAGATCACCTCGTCGAGTTCGACCTCCACGCGCAGCAGCGCGTCCTGGCCGCGTTCGCGCCGGGATTTCGGCCCACGCGAGCCGCCGGCGCCGCCGAAGAATGTCTCGAAGATGTCTCCGAATCCACCGAAGTCGCCGCGCCCCCCGCCGAACCCGGCCTGCGGGCCGAGGTCATACTGCTGGCGTTGCCGGGGATCGCTGAGCACATCATAGGCGTGCGTGACGTGTTTGAACCGCTCGGAAGCCTCGGCACTGGGATTGACATCTGGATGCAATTCGCGGGCCAGGCGTCGGTACGCCTTCTTGATCTCGTCGGTTGTGGCGTTTCGGTCAACGCCGAGTACTTCGTAGTGGTCGGCCACTCAGGGATGTTCCTTCTGTTGTTCTAGTTCTCGCCGAGAAGACGGGAAAGGTACCGGGCGACGGCACGAACGGCCGCCATGTTATTCGAATAGTCCATTCTGGTCGGCCCCAGCACGCCCAAACGCGCCAGCCCACCGCCTGATGCCGTGTAACCGCTGGTCAGCACACTGGCCTCGGAGAGACCGAAGGCTTCGTTCTCCCGGCCGATGCTCACCGAAACCCCGAGTTGGTCTGTGGCCATCTCACCGAAGAGCTTCAGCAGAATCACCTGCTCTTCGATTGCTTCCAGTACAGGATAAATGCTGCCGGAAAAATCATGTTCGGTGCGCACCAGGTTTGCGGCACCCGCCATCAGCAGTCGCTCCTGGCGGTTGGCGTCCACCTGCTCGCCGAGAACCCGCGCCACGGCGTCGATGACGGGCCGGAATGAGAGAGAGAACCGTTCCGAAGCATCGCACAGTGCCGCAGCGGCATCCACGAGTGGGAGTCCGGCGACCAGTCCGTTCAACTTCGCCCGAAGTTCACCGACGATGATGTCGTCCACATCGGCAGGCAGTTCGATAATGCGCTGTTCGACGGCGCCGATATCGGTGATCAGCACGGACAGAAGTCGGCGCGCCGCCACGGGCACGAACTCGACGTGGCGCACCTTGGCCGTGGACAGAGAAGGGTACTGCACGAGCGCGACCTGGTGGGTGAGTTGCGAGAGCAACCGGACGGTTCTAGCCAGCACGTCGTCGACGTCGACGGACTGCCCCAGGAAGGTCTCGATCGCCTTGCGCTGGGCCGGTGTGAATGGCTTGACCTCCGCCAGCCGGTCGACGAACAGCCGGTACCCCTTGTCGGTGGGCACTCGCCCCGATGAGGTGTGCGGCGCAGTGATCAGTTCCTCTTCTTCGAGGGCGGCCATGTCGTTTCGGATCGTGGCCGCAGAAACCCCGAATGCGTGCTTTTCAACGATTGTCTTCGACGCGACCGGTTCCCGCGAGGCGACATAATCCTGCACGATGACGCGCAAAACTTCGAGGCTACGACTTGACACCATGGGCTCTTCGCCTCCCCGTCTCAGCTGGTTAGCACTCATTTCGCTCGAGTGCCAATCATATCGCGCGGCGCGCGCGCGAGCTTATTGCACCGCCCGTATGCAGGAGGTACCGTATGGGGTACCTCCACGAGGTCAATTGGACCCGGGACCCGTCTGAAAGGCGAGACCATGACCGACTCAAATACGCATCAGCCGTATGAACCTCCTGCCGGCCAGCCAGGGCAGGCGGCCGGGCCGTACCCGGCCGAAACCGACAAGCAGATGGCGATGTGGTCGCACTTCGGCGGGGTGCTGGGCTGGATCCCACCACTGGTGCTCTGGCTGATCGGCAAGGACCGCGGTGCCTACATCAATCAAGAAGGCAAGGAATCCCTGAACTTCCAGATCACAATGGTGATCGCCTGGATCGCCCTGTCGATCGTCAACATCGTTTTGGCCTTCATCCCGCTGATCGGCGCGCTTATTGCGCTGTTGCTGTTCCTGGCGCTTCTCGCAGCGCAGATCGTATTTCCCGTTCTCGGTGGTGTCCGGGTGAACAACGGCGGCGCCTATCGCTACCCGGTGGCGATCCGCTTCATCAAGTAGCGCTGCACTAATCGAGCAGACGTCGTACCACGGCATCCGCCAGCAGCCGCCCTCGCAGGGTCAGTTCGACAGACCCGGCAAGGGCGGCTTTCGCGTTCACCAGGCCGTCGGCGACCAATCCCGCAACAGCCTGACGGCCGGCCGCAGCCAGTTGGGAGATCGGCAGCCCCTCGCGGATCCGTACCCGCAGCAATACCCGCTCCAGCTGTCGAGTTTGTCGATCAAGGGTTTCCCGGCCGGCGGCTGGCGAAACGCCGGCCCGGATCCGGTCGGCGTATGCGGCAGGATGTTTCACGTTCCACCAGCGCACTCCACCGACGTGGCTGTGCGCTCCCGGCCCGATTCCCCACCAGTCGTGACCCTGCCAATACGCCAAATTGTGCCGGGACCGCAGGTCGAGGCCAGCGTCCGAGGTTCTGGCCCAATTGCTGACTTCGTACCAGGCGAATCCGGCTTGAATCAGCATGGCGTCGGCCAGCTCGTACATATCCGCCTGCAGATCCTCATCGGGGCCAGGCAGCTCGCCTACCCTGATCTGCCTGGCAAGCTTGGTGCCGCGCTCCACGATCAGCGAGTATGCCGAGATATGGTCGGGACGGTAGTCCAGCGCCGCCTGAAGGGAGCGCCGCCAGTGCGTTAGCGACTCCCCTGGCGTGCCGTAAATGAGGTCAAGACTGACCTGGAGGCCGGCATCCCGTGCCCAGGAAACAACCAACGGAACGCGTTGCGGATCGTGAGTGCGCTCCAGGGTGGCCAGCACAGCCGGAACCGCCGATTGCATGCCGAACGAGACTCGGGTGAAGCCCGCTTCGGCCAGCCGGCGCAAATAGTCCGCGTCGACCGAATCGGGGTTGGCCTCGGTGGTGATCTCGGCCCCATCGACGATCCCCCAGGTCTCTCGTACGGCCTGCAGCATTCGAGCGAGTTCGGCTGCCGGCAGCATGGTCGGTGTGCCGCCGCCGAAGAACACGGTAGAGACGGCGCGGTCTGGAATCAGCGAATCCGACAGGATCCGCTGGGCCTGCCTAACCTCGGCGATAGCCTGGCTCGGGTAGTCCGCCTGGCTGGTTCCACGCAGTTCGGTTGCGGTATAGGTGTTGAAATCGCAGTACCCGCAGCGGACCCGGCAGAACGGTACGTGCAGATACACGCCGAAATTCCGCTTTCGGGCACCAACCGCGGCGCTGGCCGGCAGCAGACCATCGCTGGGCGCCGGATCGGCGACCGGCAGCGCACTCGGCACCGCTGCTACACGTTCCGCGCGGGCAGCAGCGCCCGCAGATAACGGGTGGTCAATCGCCCCTGCTGCAGCCGCAGCAGGGGCGTGACGAGCCGGTACGGCACCGTCGACGGTCTGGACAGCGAGCGAAGGGTCAGCCATACCGAATTATCCTCGCGCAATTCGACGACGAAGGACTCCTCGCCGCTGAGCGGGTGGCCCAGCAGGGTGCCATATGCGAAACCGACCCGGTTCGGTTCGTCGAGGAGGTAGACCACCCGAACCGGCACGGAAAAGGTCATCGGCCCATACGGGACCCGCAGCACCGCGGTCATGCCATTCGTGATGTACGGCGTGCCGTCCTCTCCGAAGACATCCTCGGCGTCGCGGTGCTCCTGAAGCGCGGCCGGAGAGCCGTCCTGGTTGTAGTTGATACCGAGATATTGCACCCCGGTGCCCACGTGTTGATCGGTAACCTGAATGCCGCTGCCGCGCTGCACGCCCCAGGTCATCAGCGCAGCCGAGGCCACCTGGAACCGTTCTGGTCCGCTGCCCAGACGCGCCTCGCGCTCGGCCGGCCGGTACCCGCGCGGCGGGTAGGTGAGCAGATCGGGAGCCTGGGTGCCGCCGACGGCGGCGTAGGTGACGGGACGGTCAACGAAACTGGAGCGTCGCATCCGCTACTTCTTGTCTTTCGTCTCGGTCGCGCCGGATAAGGCTGCGATGAAGGCTTCCTGGGGTACCTCGACCCGACCGACCATCTTCATCCGCTTCTTGCCCTCCTTCTGCTTCTCCAGCAGTTTGCGCTTGCGGGTGATATCCCCGCCATAACATTTGGCAAGGACATCCTTGCGCATCGCGCTGATCGATTCCCGGGCGATGATTCTGGCGCCGATTGCCGCCTGGATGGGCACCTCGTACTGTTGGCGCGGGATCAGCTTCTTCAGCCGCTGGGTCATCAGCACGCCATAGGCATACGCCTTGTCTTTGTGCACGATCGCGCTGAATGCATCCACCTGCTCGCCCTGAAGCAGCACATCCACCTTCACCAGGTCAGCCTCCTGATCGCCGGCCGGCTCATAGTCGAGTGACCCGTACCCCTGCGTCCGGCTCTTGAGATGATCGAAGAAGTCGAACACGATCTCCCCCAGCGGCATCAGATAGTGCAACTCGACCCGATCTTCGCCCAGGTATTCCATGCCAAGGAGCGTACCCCGGCGTCCCTGGCAGAGCTCCATGATCGCGCCGACGTAGTCTTTCGGCGCGAGAATCGAGGCCTTCACCATCGGTTCGCGCACCGAGGCGATCTTTCCGCCGGGGAATTCGCTCGGATTGGTCACCGTGATGATCCTGTTGTCGTCGGTGTGCACCTCGTAAATCACGCTCGGCGCGGTGGCGATCAGATTCAGTCCGAATTCGCGCTCCAACCGCTCGGTGATGATCTCCAGATGCAGCAAGCCGAGAAAGCCGCAGCGGAACCCGAAGCCGAGGGCGACAGAAGTCTCCGGTTCGTAGACCAGAGCGGCGTCGCTGAGTTTGAGCTTGTCCAGGGCCTCGCGCAGGTTCGGATAGTCTGATCCGTCCAGCGGATACAGCCCGGAGAAGACCATTGGTTTGGGTTCGGAATACCCGTGCAACGGGGTCGCGGCCGGCCGTGCGGCGTTGGTGACGGTATCGCCGACCTTGCTCAGCCGCACGTCCTTGACCCCGGTGATCAGGTAACCGACTTCGCCGACACCGAGCCCTTTGGTGGCGACCGGTTCCGGCGAGCTGACCCCGATCTCCAGCAGCTCATGGGTGCTCTTGGTGCTCATCATCATGACCTTTTCGCCGGGCGTAAGGTGCCCGTCGATCATCCGCACGTAGGTGACCACACCCCGATAGGCGTCGTAGACGGAGTCGAAGATCATCGCGCGTGCCGCCGCGGCCGGATCACCGACCGGCGGAGGCACCAGGGCGGTCACCCGGTCGAGTAACTCGGGAACCCCTGCCCCGGTCTTGCCGGAGACCCGGAGTACATCAGACGGGTCGCAGCCGATCAGATTAGAGAGTTCCTTGGTGTAGGTGTCGGGGTCCGCCGCCGGTAGGTCGATCTTGTTCAGCACCGGAATGATCGTGAGGTCGTTCTCCAGGGCCAGATACAGGTTCGCCAGCGTCTGCGCCTCGATGCCCTGGGCGGCATCCACCAGCAGGATGGCCCCCTCGCAAGCGGCCAGCGAGCGACTCACCTCGTAGGTGAAGTCCACGTGGCCGGGAGTGTCGATCATGTTCAGCGCGTACGTCTGCGCAGGTTCCTGACCGCGTTGAAGCGCCCACGGCATCCGAACCGCCTGACTCTTGATCGTGATCCCGCGCTCGCGCTCGATGTCCATCCGGTCCAGGTATTGGGCGCGCATATCACGATCGCTGACCACCCCGGTGATCTGCAGCATTCGGTCGGCCAGGGTGGATTTGCCGTGGTCGATGTGGGCGATGATGCAAAAGTTGCGGATGAACGCCGGATCGGTGGCTGCGGGCTCGAGGGGTTGCTGGGCTCGTGGGGTCATGTTCTGGCCATTCTCCCATGGTCGAACCGGCGATGGGACGATGGTCGCTGCGATGACGAGTCGCGGCCCGGGCTGCACTGATGGTAATGTTGTCAACTGGCCTAAACTCATCATTCGATCGAAAGACATACTTCACGTGGCAAATATCAAGTCGCAGATCAAGCGCATCGGCACGAACAAGAAAGCTCAAGAGCGCAACAAAGCGGTCAAGAGCGAGATCAAGACCGCGATTCGCGCCACCCGCGCCGCCATCGGTGCCGGCGACAAGGACACCGCGCTCGTTGCGCTGAACACCGCAGCGAAGAAGCTCGACAAGGCCGCCAGCAAGGGTGTCATCCACAAGAACCAGGCGGCGAACCGCAAGTCGGCGATCGCCAAGCAGGTCGCCGCGCTCTAAGCGCCGGTTTGGCCGTGGGCACTGACCATGGCCACCATCCGCTCCAGGGCGAACACCGGATCACGCCCGGCGCCCTTGACCGCGGCGTCGGTTTCGGCGAGCACTTGAATGCACCGACAGAGGCCGGAGTCGTCCCAGCCGCGTAGGTCGCGCCTGGCCCGGTCCACCTGCCACGGTGCCAGGGAATACTGCGCCGCCAACTGCCCCGCACTCCCCCGCGCACCACTGAGCTTCGCCATCGTGCGCAGCTTGCTGGCGAACGCGGCCACCATCGGCACGGGGTCGGCCCCGGAGGCCAGCGCGTGTCGCAGCGTGACCAATGCGTCGCCGAGGCGACCGGCAATTGCCGCATCGGCGACGGCGAACGCGTTCGACTCCACCCGGCCGCCGTAATACCGTTGCACCATCGCGGCCGTGATCTCCGACGCGGAGTCGGCGATCAACTGCTGACACGCGGACGCCAGTTCCGGTACGTCGTCGGCGAACGCCGAAACGACCGCCTGGAGCGCTTCGGCTGAAATCTTCTTCTTCGCCGCGGCGAATTCCGCCTTGGCGAACTCATACTTGTCAGCGTCCTTCTTGAGCTCAGCACAGACGATCTCGATACCGCCGCCGAGCCCGGCCCGGATCGCGTCCAGGAGCTTCTTGCCACGAGCTCCTCCAGCGTGACGCAACAGCAGGCAAGCGCCCTCGGCCGGTGCGGCAAGGTAGGCGAGGGTTTCGGCGAGGAAGGCGTCGGTGCATTTCTGCACCGCATCCACCCGGATCAGCCGAGGCTCAGCGAAGAGGGACGGGCTGGCAAGGGTCAGTAGCTGACCCGGTGCGTAGTCGCCCGCATCGAGGTCGCTGATTTCAAGCGCAGGATCCGCGGCCTGCAGCCGGTCCCGGAGCACCCGGCCGGCGCGGTCGGCGAGGAAACCTTCCGTACCGGAGATCAATACCACTGCGGCGACGCGGACCTGGTGCCAGGGTAGCTGCGGAATGGCGACGGCAGCAGATCTGCCGACTGGCGCTCTGGATCGGGTTGCTCGTGCCGCCACTGTTCTCCCTCGCGCATTCTCCCGCTGCCCAGCTGGTAGCACCCAGCCTAACCTCGCCCGCCGTCATCGGGATTCTCACTCGCGTGGGGCCGACTGGTCGACTCTGCGGGCGGCTGACGCTGCGACCAGACGGTCAGTTCGCCGCTGCGGCCGGTGGGGGCGATCAGGACCATGCCATCCAGGTCGGTGCGCAGTGCGATGGTGTGCTGGCGACCGAGAATACCCAGCAGTTTGCCGGTAGGATGCCCGTAATCGTTCTGCGCTCCGACCGAGATCACGCCCAGACGTGCCCGAAGTGTCCGGTACATGCGCTCGCTCTGATCGGCCGAGCCGTGGTGGGCTACCTTGACCACATCGACCGCACTGATCTGATGGGTCGCGAGCACCGCGTCCTGTGCGCGCTCGCCCAGATCGCACAGGAACAGCGAACTGATCCCGGCGCCGTCGAACTGGACCGTCACACATCCCTCGTTCCCGGTCTGCATCAGCTTGGAGCCCGCCCGCGGCCACAGCACCCGCCAATTCAACCGGTCCAGCGTGCCGCGGTCGCCGGAATGCGCGCGGGTGACGCCGGCGCCATTTTTCGCCAGCGCATCGATCAGCGCCTGATCGCCGGCGTCGGCTGGCGTGCCGACCAGGGCGGTGTCGACACGGCCGAGAACTGCGGCGAGCCCGCCGACGTGATCCAGATCGTAATGGCTGAGCACCAGAAGGCCGATCCGGCCGATACCGAGGGTTTCCAGACAATCGGCCAGGAGCTTGGGATCCGGTCCGACATCGATCAGTGCGACAGAACCGCCGTCCCGCACCAGGACGGCATCGCCCTGCCCGATGTCACAGGCGGCGATCTGCCAATCCGGCGGCATGGACAGCCGACTGCCGATCCCGGAGCCGATGGCACTGCCGCCGTAGCAGGCGCCGAGCACGATCAGCGCGACCAGCGCCGATACGTTCAGTCGGCTCCACCGGGCACCGGTCGGGCGCAGCGCCACGATCAGCCAGAGCGCGACTGCCAAGGCCAGCAACAGTGCTCCGGCCAAGCCGCCTGCCCAGGGTAGTTGGCTGCCCGGTAACCCAGCGGTCAAGGTGGCCACCGACGCGATCCACGCCGACGGTATCCAAGCCAGTTGTGCGCACGCCATTGCGATCACCGGGAATACCGGCAGCAGCACGCACGCGATCAGCCCGAGCACCGTGGCGGCCGGCGCGGCGGGCTCGGCCAGCAGATTCGCCGCCACCCCGTACAGTGGCAGCGCGGGATTGAGCAGAATCAGCACCGGTTGGCAGGCCAACTGCGCCGCCAGGGGTATTGACACGAGGGCCGCAACCGACACCGGCATCCATCGCGCGAGCGCCCTGGCCAGCGGACCAGCCAATACCAGCAGTCCCGCGGTGGCCAGGACGGACAGCGAGAAGCCGTAGTTTCGGGAAAACCACGGATCGGCCACCAGCAGCACGATGACCGCCAAGGACAACGCGGCCACGCCGCGACCAGGACGGCCGGCGCCGGCCGAGAACACGATGATGGACGCCATCACCGCCGCGCGGAGCACGCTCGGCCCGGGGGTGACCAGGATCACGAATCCGGTCAATGCGGTCAGCGCCAATGCGATCCGTACCCCTCGCCGAAGGCCCAGCGCCGCGCCGAGCAGCATTATCAACCCCATGATCACCGCGCAGTTCGCTCCGGAGACGGCCGTCAGATGGCTCAGCGAACTGGTCTTCATCTCGGCATCGAGCACCGGGCCGACCGCCGTGGTGTCGCCGATCGCCAACCCGGGCAAGAGGCCGCCGCCGTCACCAGGCAGCTGTGCCGCCGCATTGGAGAACGAGCTCCTGAGCCGGTTCGCCCAGTCCAGGTACCAGGGCGGTGCTTCGATGACCTCGGGCCGGCCGCGACCGAAGAGCCGAAACGCGTCGGACTCTTCTGGCCGAGTGACCGCCAGTTCCCCGCGCACCCGCAGGACGCTGCCGATCGCTGGCCCTGCACCGGCTGGCCCTGCACCGGCCGGCGCTGCACCGGCCGGCCCTGTCGCAACCGCAGGCGCCGTCGCAAACACCTGGACCGGCGCAGCGAGCTGGATCAACCGCTGCCCGAATTGCACTCGAGTCAGCATCCCGCGGAATCGGAATTGTCTCTCGCCACCGGCCCCTGGCGTTGTACTGGCAAGCGACGCCGACTGCGCGTTACCGGTAACCCGGACCGTGGCTTCGACCTGGTGTACGGCCGGTCCGGCCCGGATCAGGTCGGGCTGTCGTGCTGGCGCGGCGACCGCAACGGCCGTGGCAGTCAGGGCGCCCGCGATCAGGCAGACGCTGAGTATCCCCAGCAGCGTTCGCAATCTGTGCTGTGCGATGAGGATGACGATCGCAGCGATTGCCGCCAACCACAGGCCAAGCGCCACCCAGGCAGCAGCCCGGGGTGCGGCGATCAGGATGCCGGCCGCCAGCCATGCGGTGGCGGCGGGAGTCGGCAGCCGGAGGTCGGCATTCACACGGTGACCAGATCTTTGAGGCCGTCGAAGGTCTTATCACCGATTCCGGTGACACTCATCAGATCCTCGATGCTGGCGAACCGTCCATTGGCGCTGCGCCAGTCCATGATCCGTTTCGCCAACTGCGGGCCAACCCGTGGGAGGGTTTCCAGGGTCGCCTGGTCTGCGGAGTTCAGGTTGACCTTACCGACCGGAGCCTGGCTCGATGACCCGGCCCCGCCGAGCGCTCCCGGCACCGGACCGGGCAGAACCTCCCCGACTTTTGGCACCACCAACTGCTCACCATCGGTCAGTTTCCGCGCCAGGTTGACCCCCGATTGCTCTGCGTTCGCGCTGAAACCGCCTGCAGCGGCTACGGCATCCATCACCCGCGAACCGTCAGAGAGTTCGTAGATGCCTGGATGTGGCACCGCCCCCAGGACGTGTACGAACAGTCTCACCGCGCCGGTTGGTGCCGGCGCTTTGTCGACCCCGGCCGCCGCGGTCCCTGCTCGCGCGGTCCCTGCTTGCACCGGTGCCGGGATCGTGCTGCTGGAGCCGTGCGGTGCGAACATCGACACCCCCACCGCCACGACAAGTGCGAGGATCAGCAGCACGATGACCGCACCGACACCGATCCGCACGCGGGCGGCCCGCGGCCGCCTCCGTGTGCTCGGCGCAAGACCCGGCAGGTCATCGCTAGGCGATCCGGAGTCCATCCCGGAAGGGTAAGTCCGGGGCGCTACGCGCCGCGCCGCGCGGGTTCAGTCTGTGGGAAACGGTACGGCTAGGACAACTGTGGAGATCAGCCTCGAGTGGCGATATTCACCAGCCGCGGCGCACGCACGATTACGTTGACCACCTCGCGGTCGCCCACGGTCCGGGCAACCGCCGCGGATGCCGTTGCCAACCGCTGAAGTTCGGCCGGCTCGATCTTCGGCGACACTTGAATCCGGTCCCTGAGCTTTCCATCCACCTGGATGACGGCCGTCACCGATTGCTCGACCAGAAGCGCCGGATCCGCCTTCCGCCATTGGGCCAACGCGACGGTGGCCGGATAGCCGAGATGGTTCCACATGTCCTCCGCGGTATACGGCGCGAACAAGTTCAGCGCCATCGCGGTGACCTCTGCGGCTTCGCGCACCGCGGCATCCGCCGGCCCGGCCCCGGTGTCGATCGCCTTCCGGGTGGCGTTGACCAGCTCCATCAACCGGGCGACGACGACATTGAACTTGAACGCTTCGACCAGCCCGGGAGCGTCGGCCAGGAAGTGGTGGGTCACCCGGCGCAACGCGACGTCACCGGTCTTCCATTCGATCTCCGGCGCGCTTGTCACGTCTCTAGCGACGCGCCAGGCTCTGGCCAGAAACTTCGCCGAGCCGGCCGGGGACACGTCGGCCCAGTCGATGTCGTCCTCCGGCGGACCGGCGAATGCCATGGTCAGCCGCACGGCATCCACCCCGTGTTCCTCAAGCTGATCGCTCAGGCGCACCAGGTTGCCCTTGCTCTTGCTCATGGCGGAGCCGTCCATCAGCACCATGCCCTGGTTCAACAATGCGGTGAACGGTTCGGTGAAGCTCACGTATCCGAGGTCGAAAAGGACCTTGGTGATGAAGCGTGCGTAGAGCAGATGCAGGATGGCGTGGGTGACGCCGCCGACGTATTGGTCGACCGGCGCCCATCGTTCAGCCTCCGCCGGGTCGAACGCCTTGCGGTCATCATGTGGCGAAAGAAACCGAAGGAAATACCATGAGCTGTCCACGAAGGTGTCCATCGTATCCGGGTCTCGGCGGGCCGGGCTTCCGTCGCGCGGATCGACCACGTTGACCCAATCGTCCGCCGCGCCAAGCGGCGAGGATCCCTTCGGCTTCAGGTCGAGCCCCTCGGTCGGCGGCAGCACGACGGGGAGCTGATCCTCCGGCACTGGGATCAGGTCGCCGTTGCCAGCGTGGATGATCGGGATCGGTGTGCCCCAATAGCGCTGCCGGGAGATCAGCCAATCGCGCAACCGGTAGTTCTTCGCCGGCCGTCCGGTGCCTGCTGCGACCAACCGGTCGGTGAGCCGCTTAATTGCCGTCGACTTGCTCATCCCGTCAAGCGGACCGGAGTTGATCAGCCGCCCTTCCCCGGGCAGCGCAACGCCAGTCGCCGCCGGATCCAGCGCCGGGAGGTCCTCCGGCAGCTCGCCGTCGGTGATAACCGGGATCATCCCGGTTACCGGGGCATTCGTGTCGACGACCACCCGGACCGGGAGCCCGAACTTCCGGGCGAAGTCCAGATCACGCTGATCGTGCGCCGGTACAGCCATCACCGCGCCATGGCCGTAGTCGGCCAGCACATAATCGGCCGCCCAGATCGGCAGACGCTCACCGTTGACCGGGTTGATCGCGAACCGGTCTAGGAAGACCCCGGTCTTCTCCCGATCGGCGACCTGACGTTCCATCTCGGTACTCTTCTGCACCTGGGCCAGGTAGTCCCGGAATGCGGTGCGAACGTCATCGCCGGCGCCCTGCACCAGCTCGCCAGCCAGGTCGGAGTCCGGCGCAACCACCATAAATGTTGCGCCGTAGAGAGTGTCGGGGCGGGTGGTGAACACCGTCACCGGCTTCTCGCGACCCTCGATAAGAAAGTCGACGTCGGTGCCGACCGAGCGGCCGATCCAGTTGCGCTGCATGCTCAGTACCTTGGCCGGCCAGGAACCCTCCAACTGATTCAGGTCGTCCAGCAAGCGGTCGGCGTAGTCGGTGATCTTCAGGTACCACTGGGTGAGCTTCTTCTTGACCACCATCGCGCCGCTGCGCTCCGAGGTGCCGTCCGAGAGGACCTGCTCATTTGCGAGCACGGTCTGGTCCACGGGATCCCAGTTCACCCAGGAGTCTTTACGATACGCCAGGCCCTTCTCATACATCTTCAGGAACAGCCACTGGTTCCACTTGTAGTACTCAGGATCGCTGGTATGCAGCACCCGATCCCAGTCGAAGGATGCCGCATAGCGTTTCATGGTGCGCTTCTGCTGGTCGATGTTGTCGTAGGTCCAGCCGCGCGGGTCGATCCCGCGTTTGATCGCGGCGTTCTCGGCCGGAAGCCCGAACGAATCCCAGCCGATCGGATGCAGCACATTGAAACCCTGCTGACGCCAGTACCGGGCGATGACGTCGCCAAGCGCGTACGCCTCGGCGTGCCCCATGTGCAGATCACCCGAGGGGTACGGGAACATGTCCAGCACATACTTGCGTGGCCTGGTGTCTTCCGGCGCTCCTGATCGGAACGGCTTCAGCTCCTCCCACACCGGCAGCCACCGTGCCTGGATGGCGTTGAAATCGTAGCGGTCGGCGCTATCACGGTCAGCATCGTCATGCTCGGTGTTTTTGGGCTCGTTGCTCACAGGTCTCTCATTCGGCTCACAGGCCTCTAGCGTACCGGGCGCGAGCTAGAAGAGTTTTTTCTCAGCCAGCCAGTCTTTGGCCGCCTGCTTGGGCTGCACCTTTGCGTCGCCGTTGACCTCAGTGTTTAGCGCGATCAGGTCGTCGGTCGTCAGCGCTGCCGAGACGGTGTTCAGTACCTTTTTGACGGTGTCGGTCGCCTTCTTCGAGTTGATCAGCGGGACGACGTTCTGGGCGACGATCATGCTCTCCGGGTCCTTCAGGGTGACGAAGTCGTTTGCCTTGATCGCCGGCGATGTGGTGAAGATGTCGGCAAGCTGTGCCGAACCGTCTAGCAGTGCCTTCACGGTGAGCGGCCCGCCACTGTCACTGATCGGCAGCAGGGTGGCCTCAACCCCGTACACGCTCTTCAGCCCGGGAATACCGTACGGCCGGGAATCGAGCTCTGGATTTCCCGCGACGGTCAGCGGCATCCCAAGGCCCTTCAAATCGGCCAGGGAGGTCACGTTATTCTTCTGCGAGAAGTCTTTGGTCACGTTGTAGGAGTCCTTGTCCTCTGCCTTGGACTGGTCCAGCACCTCGAACCCCTTTGGCAAGGCATCGTTAAGCGCTGCGTAAACGTCGTCGCTTGATTTGGCGGTGGACTGCGCGTCGTAGTTCTGCAGCAGGTTGCCGCTGTATTCCGGGATCACATCGATCGATCCGTCTTTCAACGCGGCGAGATACACCTTGCGCTGGCCGATATTCAGGCTCTTCTTCACGGTGACCCCGTTCGCCTGGAGCGCCTGGGCATAGATCTCAGCGATGATCTCGTTCTCCGGAAAAGCGGCGGAACCGACCGTGACGGTTGTGGAGCTGCTGGAGGAGGTGCTCGAGTTCTCCAGCGGATTCCCCGAGGAGCACCCCGCCAACGCTGCCAGGGCGCCCGCTGCAATCGTTGCAACTGCAATTCGTGCCACTCGTCTTGCAAACATATTCGTTCCCACTTTCCTGTTGGCGGATTTCAGCTGTGTTCGGATCACGAGTTAATCGAGAGCGTCGCGCGGTTACGCCGGCTTGGGGTCTTGACGATCTCGCCGGCCTGCCGTCCCGCGCTGACACCGCGCGGTACCGTCAGCTTTTGCACCACGGCGAACAGGGCGTCGACGACGAGGGCGAGGGCTACGACCAGTACCGACCCGGCAAGCATCTGGGCGTAGTCCTTGACGGACAGACCGTCGATCAGGTACCGGCCAAGGCCTCCGACCGGCAGGATGCCCGCCACCGTCCAGGTCGCGATCACCTGCAGGGCGGCTGAACGCAGTCCGCCCATGATCAACGGCAGACCCAGCGGCAGCTCAACCTTGAACAGCACCTGCCACTGGGTCATCCCCACCGCTCGTGCCGCATCGATGGTGGCGCGGTTCACCGACTCCAGCGCAGAATATGCGCCTGCGAGAATTGGTGGGATGGCCAGAACCACCAGAGCGATCGTCGGCGGGACCAGCCCGAGCGACATCAGCAGGGCCAGCAGGATGACCAGGCCGAGGGTGGGCAGCGCCCGCAACGCGCCGGATATCTGCACCGCCACGCTGCGGCCGCGGCCGGTGTGGCCGATCGCGACGCCGATTGGAATAGCGATCGCCGCCGCGATCAGAATCGTCATCAAGGAGTACCAGACGTGTTCTGTCACTCGCGCGGGGATGCCACCCGGGCCGATGGAGTGCGCGGGGTCGAAGATCCAGGCGAATGCCGACAGGAATTCGGTCATCCGGCCCGCACCTGCTCGACCCCAACGTCTGCTGCCCCGGACCGGTCCGGGCGCTCTGTTCTGCTCCATGGCATCAAAAGCCTGCCGCATATCACCAGCACCGCGTCGAACACCAGTGCGATCACGATGGTGCCGACGATGCCGATCACGATCTCGGTCGGGAAGCTGCGATAGAAGCCGTCCAGGAACAGATTGCCCAAGCTGGACACTCCGATCAACGCGCCGACGCTGACCAGGCTGACGGTGCTCACCGAAACCACCCGCAGTCCGGCCAGCAGAACCGGCCCGGACAGCGGCAACTCGACCTGCCAAAAGCGAGCCCACGTCGAGAAGCCGACTGCGGTAGCCGACTGGACTACGGCCGGTTCGACCGAGACCAGGGCATCCGCCGTGACCCGCACCATCAGGGCAACCGCGTAGATGGTCAATGCGACCACCACGTTGACCGGATCGAGAATCTTCGTCCCGAGGATGGCCGGCAGCATGATGAACAGTGGTAACGATGGCACCGCGTAAAGGATTCCGCCGATGGTCAAGATCACCCCGCGGCTGACCCGGTAACGGTTCGCCAGCCAGCCGAACGGCAGCGAGATCACCAACCCGAGCAGCACCGGGGGTGCACTCAGCGCAATGTGTTCAACGGTAAGCTGCCACACCAGGCCGAAATTCGCCCAGAGCCAGGTCACCGGGACGCGTCACCCTGCGCCGAAGCACCCGAAACCCCAACGGTTTCGGCCTTTGTTTCTCCCGGTGCTGCTGTCGCCAGCACTCCGGCCGGACGGCCATCTCCGTCGACGACAACCGACCCGGCTTCGGTGGAACTCACATACAGCACCCGCTTGCCTCGGTCGGCCCCCACGAAGCTCGCCACGAAGTCGTCTGCGGGTTCGCTGAGGATCTGGGCCGGCGTACCGACTTGGGCAATCTTGCCGCCCTTCTTCAAGATCACCACCTGGTGCCCGAGCAGGAACGCCTCGTCGATGTCGTGGGTGACGAAGATAACGGTCTTGTCCAGGTCATGCTGCAGGTGGAGGAGTTCATTCTGCAGCTCGGCCCGTACGATCGGATCGACCGCGCCGAACGGTTCGTCCATCAGCAGGATGTTCGGGTCGACGGCAAGCCCTCTGGCGACTCCAACACGCTGCTGTTGACCTCCGGAGAGCTGGCTGGGGTATTTCTGCGCCATCGACCGATCCAAGCCGACCGTGTCCATCAGCCGCAGCGCGTGCGCCCTGGCATCGCGCCGGGGCACCCCCTTGAGCATCGGAACCGTGGCAATGTTATCGATCACTTTGCGATGCGGCAGCAACCCCGAGTTCTGCATCACATAGCCGATGCTGCGGCGCAACTTAACCGGATCCAGGGTGGCAGTCACCTGGCCGTCGATGGCGATGGTTCCGCTGGTCGGATCGATCATCCGGTTGATCATCCGCAGCAGCGTCGTCTTGCCGCTGCCGGAGGAGCCGACCAAAACGGTGATTTTCCGCGATGGCATGGTCAAACTGAAGTCATCCACTGCCAGCGTCGCGTCGGCGAAGCGCTTGGTAACCGATCGAAACTCGATCATGGGTTCGGCTCACTCCTCCTGGACGTTCGGATTAACCGCGTCGGCAGCTCCACTCAAACACCATTGACGCCATTAGGCAAAGCCGGAGTACGGAATGTTGCGACGCCGTGACCCTCGCTTGGCGGATCAGCGGACCAGGCCGGCCTGGCTGAAGTGCAGGCGAGAATATTCCGTCGCGATCGTTCGTGCCTCGTCGATAAAGCGTTGCTCGCCCACGTGGTCCAACTGGAAGGCACGGCTGATCAGAGCGTCACAGGTCTCAACGATGACCTCCATGTGAAACACGGCATCCGGCCCGCCGGCAGCACCGAGTTCTTCGCCGATGACGCGGACAAATTCGCGTGCGAAGAAGCCGACTTTCTGGCCATCTTCCTCCGGTGCCGCCGTAGCGCCTTCGAATTGAATGACCCGGAACCCCGGCTCCGTACGGTGCATCTGCACAAACGCGTCGATCGCGCTGCCGACCGCGTCAGCCACTTCGACTTGCTCGCCGTCGTGCACCTTCTCCAGGACGAGCTTCCTGAACCGCTGAACGGCGCGCCCCCTGAGGGCGTTCAGCAGCGCCAGACGGTCCGGGAAGTACCGATACACGGTACCGATCGAGGCGTGCGCGCGCTCGGCGACCACTCCGGTTGTGATCCTGTCGAAACCGATCTCATCGACGATGACTGCCACCGCATCCAGCAGTGCGTCAAGTCTGGCCGTGCTGCGACGCTGGACCGGCTCCGCGCGGATCATCGGGGTGGTCGGGCGGAATATTTGCGAAATGGCACCTTCTGCCACGGCTGGCTCCTTCTGGACGAGCGGGAAGAATGCGCGCAGTCTGCTACGGCGGATTCGATTCCAAGACCGTTTGGTCTAGACCCATTACGGGGACACCGTAGTCCGATTCCGGCCGCGACCGAACCCCTCTTTCCACCCGCCTTGGTGGGCGTGACAGACTGAGTCAATGGCCAAGTCCCGCACACCGTCCCCCAAGGGCGGACGCGAGGTGGTCCATCGTGCGGCTCGAATTGAGGATGCGTTCCACGAGTTCCGCGAGAAGCGGGCTCGAAAGCACGGCGCCGTGTCCACCGTGGTGCCATACACCGGCTACGGGTCAACGACCTGGTTGCGGGTGCTCGGCCGGGTAGTTCTTACCAAAGCAGCGAAACCCGGGTCTAGGGCCGAGCGCAAATTCCACAAGCGGGAGGAAAGCATCCGCGGTTGGCGCAGTTTCACCAGTGTCCCGGGCAAGAGCGCGCGGGTCGCGGTGCAGGTGGACGGCACATCGCATCACGTCCAGGCTGATCGGGGCGGGGTGATCGACACGACTGTCGAGGTGAACCTGTCCCCCGGCTGGCACACCATCACGCTTCAGCCAGACGATTCGACGGTTGTCTCGGAAGCCCCAGTCTTCA
Source organism: Microbacteriaceae bacterium (assembly GCA_039922875.1). Classification (GTDB taxonomy): domain Bacteria; phylum Actinomycetota; class Actinomycetes; order Actinomycetales; family Microbacteriaceae; genus JBDTDV01. Next base: position 121,031 of record JBDTDV010000016.1, on the reverse strand, counting down.
TCGTCGATCCGGAGACCGGCTTCGGTGTCGTCTCCGACGTGGACGACACCGTCATGGTGACGGCTATCCCACGGCCGCTGCTGGCCGCCTGGAACACCTTCGTGCGAAACGAGCACGCTCGGGTGCCAACGCCGGGGATGGCGGTGTTCTTGGAGCGGCTGGCCAGCACCCGTCACGGGGTACCGGTGATCTATCTCTCCACGGGGGCCTGGAACGTCGCGCCGACCCTGACCCGGTTTCTGTCCCGAAATCTGTTCCCGGCCGGGCCACTTTTGTTGACCGATTGGGGTCCGACCCACGATCGCTGGTTTCGCAGCGGTCGGGCCCACAAAGAGGAATCCCTGGAGCGGCTGGCTCAGGAGTTCCCCGGATTCCGCTGGCTCCTGGTCGGCGACGACGGGCAACACGACGAGGAGATCTACGGTGCGTTCGCGCAGCGGCATCCGGAAGCCATCGCCGCGGTGGCGATCCGGCAGCTTTCACCGGGCGAGGCTGTCCTGGCCGGACGCGGCACCCCGGCCGAGCGTCGGTCCCACGTCGCCGGTGCGCCATGGGTCTATGCCCCGGACGGCGCCGGCTTGCTCGACAAGCTCATCAGGGCCGGCGTCATCGGGCGCTACCGCCGGCATGACCTACCCTGATTGCCTCGGCACTACGGGTTACGCCTGCGCGAAAAACGAGCTTTCCGCCTCGGCCTCGCGGCTGGAGTTATCACCGGAGACGACCACGTGCGACGGGGAGAGCAGGAAGACCTTGCTCGTGACCCGCTCGATTTTTCCGTACAGACCCTGCGAGAGTCCGCTGGCAAAGTCGATCAAGCGTTTAGCGTCCGCTTCGCTCATTTGAGACAGGTTGATGATCACCGGGACGCCCTCGCGGAACGACTCGGCGATCAGTTGCGCGTCGCGGTATTGGCGAGGGTGGACCGTGAGAATCTCATTCATTTCCTGAACCGTCACATTTCGAGCCGATGCGGCTTTGCGCAACGGAGTTACCGGAGCACGCCCCGCGGTCGCCGATGGCGCCGGAACCGGCGCCGGGTGGGCAGGATGCACGGGGGCTGCCGGCGTCGCCTCATCCTGATAATCAAGTTCCTCGTCGGCCAGACCAAGGTAGACCATCGTCTTCTTGAGCGGGTTGGTCATTTCTTCCTCCGTGTCGAACGTTTCAGTCGGAACCTGCCGGGCCGCGCAGCAGCCGCTACAACGAGATTAACGGCCGGGCGGCCGATTGCCGGTGATTGCGCTGCCAATTCGTAGGTGTGTCGCCCCTTCGGCGATCGCCTGCGGATAATCCTGCGACATCCCGGCCGAAATCGCGTCGGATGTCGCAGACAACCTCCGAACGCGTTCCGAGGCCGCCCTCAACCGGGCGAATGCCCTCCGGGGCTCTTCACCCAGCGGTGCGACCGCCATCACGCCGAGAAGGTTGATCCGGTCGGCCGCCAGCACTCGGGTCGCCAACGGCTCCAGCTCGGCCAGTGGGACGCCGCCACGGTCCGGGTCGGCCGTCAGGTTCACCTGGATGAATGCATCGATGGTCCGGGCACTGGACTCCAGGGCGGTTACCAACGACTCACGGTCCACCGAATGAATCACGTCGGAGTACGCCGCCACCGCCTTGGCCTTCTTGCGCTGAAGCTGACCGATGAAGTGCCAGGTGAGGTCGAGCTCCGCGAGCTGTTGAATCTTCGGCTGAGCCTCCTGATGCCTGCTCTCTCCGAAGTCATGCACTCCGAGCTCGACCAATCGTCGCACCAGCTGCGCCGGATGGAATTTGGTGACGACAATCATCCGGATCGACCCCGGATCCCGTCCGGCTGCGCGAGCAGCATCGCGCACTCCGGCGCGAACCGCCGCCAGGCGGGTTTCGAGCCCGTCCATCTCTTCGGCCGATGTCCGGGATGCACTCACTTCAGGAAATCCGGGATGTCCAAATCGTCGTTTTCGTCCTGGAACGAGGGGTCGACCGGCGCGGCGCCAGCCAGAATTGCCGAGTCGCCGGCCCAGGCATTTGTTGCCGGCCCGGCGTCATCGGCACGCGCCTCGACACCGTCGAGTTCGGTGTCGATTCGCTCCGCCACAGCAACGCCACCACCGACTGCGTGGGTCAACAGGCCAGCGCTGAGACCACCTCGTCGGCCGTCGGCTTCGGTAGCGGCGCTGACATGCGAGGGCTCTCCGCCGTCGAAGCCGGCCGCGATCACGGTGACCCGCACCTCGTCACCCAGCGTGTCATCGATGACGGCACCGAAGATGATGTTCGCCTCCGGATGCACGGCCTCTTGAACCAGCCGCGCCGCGTCGTTGATCTCGAAGATGCCGAGGTTCGAGCCGCCCTGGATGGACAACAACACCCCACGGGCACCATCGATGCTAGCCTCCAGCAGCGGGGATGCAACCGCAAGCTCCGCCGCCTTGATGGAGCGGTCGGCGCCGCGCGAGGAGCCGATGCCCATCAGCGCGGAGCCTGCGCCCTGCATGACGGATTTCACATCGGCGAAGTCGAGATTGATCAAGCCGGGCGTGGTGATCAGGTCGGTGATGCCCTGCACGCCGGCCAGAAGAACCTGATCCGCCGTGGAGAACGCTTCGAGCATGCTGATGCCTCGATCGCTGATCTCCAGCAGCCGGTCGTTGGGAACGACGATGAGCGTGTCGACCTCGTTCTTGAGGGTCGCCACACCGAGTTCGGCCTGTTCCGACCGGCGCTTCCCCTCGAACCCGAACGGCTTTGTCACCACACCGATGGTGAGGGCACCGATGGATTTGGCGATCCGAGCCACCACCGGAGCTCCACCGGTACCGGTGCCGCCACCCTCCCCCGCGGTGACGAAGACCATATCGGCCCCTGCGAGAGCCTCCTCGATCTCTTCAGCGTGGTCCTCGGCGGCACGGCGACCCACCTCCGGGTCGGCTCCTGCGCCCAAGCCCCGGGTGATCTCACGCCCGACGTCGAGCTTCACATCGGCGTCGCTCATCAAGAGCGCCTGAGCGTCGGTATTGATAGCGATGAACTCGACTCCGCGCAGCCCGAGTTCGATCATTCGGTTGACGGCGTTAACTCCTCCGCCGCCGATTCCGACGACCTTGATTACGGCAAGGTAGTTCTGATTTGATGTCACGTTCAGCCTCCGCTGGGAACCTTAAACCTCTACTCGAGGTTTAAAGTTATGCTCAGTATGCAATTCTTAATCCGACGTTAGGTGCCGGTGCAGTCCGGGATCGGCACGCTGCCCGCGTGTCGCGAAACATGGTCGCAGATTGGCGTGAAGTCAGACCCGGCGGGTTGGGAGCCCCGGGTCGGCAAACACGGCGCGGGTCAGTAGACGACGGCGCTGGTCGGCGATGAGACGTCGTATCTGGTCACCCCTTGGCCTTGGGTAGCCGCAATCAGTTTGCTCAGCACAGTGGCCTTCAACTGCGCCTGACCCGGGCCGCCCCAGATCACGTCCTGTCCCCCGGTAAGCACGAGAGAGACATCATCCTTGGTGGAGGCGGTCGCCTCGGCGACCTGGCCGAGAAAGTCTGCCGGCAAAGCCGCCAGGACGGCGGCCGCGGCAGCAAAGCTGGCGCTGGATGGCGCGGCGGTTGCGCCGGCCGCGTGGATTTTCGGATAGCCGACCGGCGGTTCGCTACTAACGGCGACGGTCACCCCCGCGGGGTCGAGTAGGGCGAAACCCGCACCGCGTTCGACGAACCCGATCGGTTGCCGTTCACGAATCCGCACGATCATGGTGCCGGGCGGATGACTCTCCACGGTGTAGCTGCGGATCAGCGGGAACCCGGCCAGTTGGTGCCGTACCGCGCCGAAATCGATCAGTGGCAGCGGCCGACCCAGCTGGCCATCCAGCGATGCGGTAACCGCTTTGGCATCCAGCCGATTTGTTCCCTCGACTCGGATAGTGCGCAGCGCCATCAACGGCGAGAGTGCAACGGCCACCACGAGCACCAACACGGTTGCCAGGGCGACCAGGCTGGACAGCCAGGCCGTCCGTCGTCGCCGGGATCGCCTGGTGAACCGGCGCACTTCGGTTCGCTCGAATCTGCGCCGCTGTCGCGCAGCCCGACGCAGGGCCGCTGCCGCGGACCTTCCCCGGCTCGGTACCGGCGCGGGCTGGGTCAGCCCGGGGTCCGATCTGCGGTGCGGCTCCGGGGCGCTGTCGGGCAAAACAATGGGTTGGGTGATTGCATCCATCCCGCGAGCCTCGGTCGAGGGTTCGATCGGAGTCCGGGCACGGTCCTGGATGTTATCGGGTCCGCGGGTAGCCTGTGGCCGTTTCATGCCGCAGACCTCACCCTTGAGCGCGCCGCAGGGAATCCAGCAATTGCGGCACGATGCGGTACACATCGCCGCAGCCGAGGGTGATCACAAAATCCCCGGGCCGTGCGATCCGGGCGGTGTGCTCCGCTGCGGTCTGCCAGTCGGAGATGAAGGCCACATGCGAAGGGTCCGCGAATCGCGACGAAACCAGTTCGCCGGTGACGCCTGGCTCGGGGTCCTCCCTGGCGCCGTAGACGTCGAGAACCACGGTCTCGTCGGCGTACCGCTCAAGGGTCTGTGCGAATTCCTGGGCGAACAGCCGTGTCCTGGAGTACAGGTGCGGCTGGTGCACGGCAATGATCCGGCCGTCGCCGACGACCGTGCGGGCCGCGGCCAAGGCTGCAGCGACCTCGGTCGGGTGGTGTGCGTAATCGTCGTACACACTGACTCCGCCGACGGTGCCGTGCAATTGGAACCGTCGATCCGTACCGCCAAAATCGGCGATCGCAGCCAACGCCCCCGCCGGTTCGAAACCCAGCCCGACCAGCACGCCGAACGCTCCGGCCGCGTTGATCGCGTTGTGCCGGCCTGGAATGCGCAAGGTCGCGGGATAATCGGTCCCGCGATAGCGCAGCACGAACGAAACCGGTCCATGGGTGGTGATGGAGTGCACACGGATCTGCGCCCCGGCATCCTCGCCAAAGGTCACGATTTTCGGGTGCGGAGATTTCGGGAGGTTCGACTCCGAGGCGTTCAGTTGCGCCGTCATCCGCTTGGCCCCTGGATCGTCAGAGGAGACGACGACCAGCTCGCCCGCCTTGCCGGCGAACGTGACGAAGGCCTCCTCGAACGCCTCCAGGGACCCGTAGTGGTCCAGATGGTCAGGATCGACGTTGGTGACCAGCGCGATTGCGGTGTCGTACAGCAGAAACGAGCCGTCGGATTCATCAGCCTCGACGACAAAAACCTCTCCGGAGCCGGCCTGCGCGCTCGTGCCGAGTGGCTGGATCACCCCGCCGTTGACGAAGCTCGGGTCAGCACCGAGTCCGAGCAGTCCGGTGACGATCATCCCGGTCGAGGTGGTCTTGCCGTGCGCCCCGGCCACCGCGACAAGGCGGCGCTGGTCGATCAGCCAATTCAGCGCCTGTGAGCGGTGCAACACCGGGATACCGTTGGCCTTGGCACGCAGATATTCCGGATTGTCCGGCCACAGCGCGGAGGTCACGACCACCGTTTCGGCGTCGGCCAGATTCGCCGCGTCATGCCCGATCGTCACCCGCGCCCCGAGTGCGCGCAACGCGGTGATATTGTCGGATTCGCGCACATCCGAGCCGGTGACCCGGTGTCCAGCGGCGAGGAACAACCGGGCGATTCCGCTCATTCCGGCGCCGCCGATGCCGACGAAATGCACGGTGCCCAGTTCCTCTGGAATCGGCTGCGACGGGTCCGGTTTGATCACGCAGTACGCCTCTTTCTTCTCGCGGTGCACGCTGCCGCGTGCACCTCCCAGTATGTCTGTTCCTTTCTACAGTCTGTTGTGTGCCACTGCCTGTTGTGTGCCACTGCGCCTGTTTTACGAGTGCGCGCTGTGCACCAGCTCCACCATCCGCGCCGAGCCATCCCGTACGCCGACGCTTGCGGCGCGCCGGGACATTCCCCGTAACCGCGCGCTGTCGCGCAACAACGGAACCAGCTCCGTGCGTACCCAGTCGGGCACGAACGACGCGTCTTCGACCAGCAGGGCGCCGCCCGCTTCGACCACGCCGCGGGCGTTGAAGCGCTGTTCCCCATTGCCGACGGGGTACGGCACATACACCGCAGGGATTCCCAGCGCCGACAACTCGCACACGGTAGCCGCCCCGGCGCGAGAGACTGCGAGATCAGCCACGGCCAGGGCCAGCTCCATCCGGTCGCAGTAGTCGACCAGCCGGTAGTGCTCCAGCTGCTGATCAGCCACCGCCGCGTTGCCGCCCTGAATGTGCAGCACCTGGTAGCCGGTGTCGATGATGGCGCGAACGGATTCCGCGATCGTCGCGTTCAGCCGGCGCGCACCAAGGGAGCCGCCGGTCACCAGAACTGTCGGCCGATTCGGGTCCAGGCCGAAGAAGGTCACCGCCTCGTCGCGCCGTGCCGCCGGATCGAGGGTCTCGATCTCACGGCGCAGCGGCATCCCCACGAAGCGCGCATGCCGAAGTGGCGTTCCCGCGAAGGCGACGCCCACGCGCGAGCTGATCCGGCTACCCAGCCGGTTTGCCAGGCCGGGCTTCGCATTCGCTTCGTGCAGCACCAGCGCAGTCTTCGTGTTCCGAGCGGCCAGGTAGGCCGGCGCCGACGCGTACCCGCCGAAGCCGACCACCACATCAACCGACCGATCGGTAATGATTCCCGCCGTCACCCGTATCGCACGGCGCAGCCGGGGCAGGAAGGAGACGGACTGACGGTTCAGCCGGCGCGGGAACGGCAACTTTTCGATCACCAGCAGCTCGTATCCCCTGGCCGGCACCAACCGGGCTTCCAGTCCCTCGGCGGTGCCGAGGATCAGCAGTTGCGCCGTGGGGTCGAGTTCGCGCAGCCGGTCTGCGACCGCCAGGAGCGGATTCACGTGGCCGGCCGTTCCGCCGCCGGCCAGAAGATAGGTCGTCATCTATTTCACCCTGGCCCGGGCGAAGGACAACACGATTCCGATCGCGATCAGCGAACTGACCAGAGCGGTGCCACCGGATGAGATCAGCGGCAGGGGAACCCCCAGCACCGGGATCAGTCCGAGTACGACGCCGATGTTCACCAGCGCCTGCCCGATCATCCAGACCATCACGGCACTGGTCGTACCGCGCTGAAACGGGTCGTTGCTGGCATGGATGATTCTTAGAAAGGTCAGCGCCAGCAGTACGAACAGCCCGAGGACCATGATCGCGCCGATCAGCCCGAGCTCTTCCCCGATGATTGCGAAGATGAAATCGTTGTCCGCCGCCGGCAGCCAGGACCACTTGGCCTTGGAATTGCCAAGGCCGACCCCGAATACCCCGCCGGAGGCCAGGGCGAAAAAGCCGTGCTGCATTTGCCAGCCGTCGCTCGCGGTGGAGGTGTGCCCCTCGAAGAAAGCCTGCACCCGGCTCATCCTGCTCTGGCTGGACATCGCCTTGACGATGGCCAAACCGGCACCGAGCATGGTGGCCACGATCAGGAATCGAATCGGCACGCCGGCGAAAAAGAGCGCGCCGAGCACGATCATCGCCATGATCACCGTGGTACCGAGATCCCCGCCGATCGCCACCGGCAGGATCGCTATTCCCGCGAAGACCACGACCGGCAGGAACACGTGCCGCCAGTCGTCGAGGTGGTCGCGCTTTTTGGCGATCAGAACGCCCATCCAGACCACCAACGCGATCTTGATCGCCTCGGATGGCTGGCCGGTCACACTGCCGATCTTGATCCAGTTCCGGTTGTCGCCGATGGTCACGCCGAGGTTGGTGACCAGCACGAGCACCTGGACCAGGCTCGTGAGGATCAGCATGGGAATGGCGAACCGCTTCCAGAAGCCAGCGGGTAACCGCGATACCAGCAGCATCAGCGGCACCCCGACCAGCGCGTAAGCCCCTTGCCGCCAGAACCGCGAGAAAAAGTCATCGCTATCCAGATACGAGTCGACCGACGACGATGACAACACCATCACGAGGCCGAACACCACCATGAACAAGGTGACGCCCAGCAGCATGATGTAGTTGGCCGACTCGGCTTGGAAGATCCGCCCCAAAGAGATCCGCGCGAAGGATGGTCCTTGCCCGGTCACCGGTTCGGCTGGCGCAGACAGACGGTCGGCGCTACGAGGCGGATTGACCATCCGCCTCACCTCCTAGAATGTCCTGTACGGCTGCGGCGAACAGCCGTCCCCGTTGGGCGTAGTCGGTAAATTGATCCATGGATGCCGCCGCCGGCGCCAGCAGCACCACGTCGCCATCTTGGGCAACTGCCGACGCCAGCCGCACTGCCTCCGGCATGATCTGACTAGTCTCGTCGGCCTCGACCTGGTAGACGGGCAGTTTTGGCGCGTGTCGCGAGAATGCGGCAAGCAGTTCGGCCCGGTCGACCCCGATCACCACGGCGGCCCGAAGCCGATCAACGTTTCCGCGGATCAGGTCGTCGATCTCGACTCCCTTGAGCAGTCCACCGACCAGCCAGACGACCGAGTCGAAAGCCCGCAGCGACGCTTGGGCGGCGTGCGGATTCGTCGCCTTCGAGTCGTCGATCCAACGGATGCCGGCCGCCGAGCCGACCGGCTCGATCCGGTGCGCGTCCAATCGAAAGGTCTCCAGCGCGGATCGAATGGCTGCGACCGGCGCCCCGAACGAGCGGGCCAGGGCGGTGGCGGCGAGGATATTGGCGATCACGTGCGGGGCGCCGAGCCCACGCTCGCGTAGGTCGGACACGGTGCCGAACTCCAGGGCGCTGGTGGCTCGTTCGGCGATGAACGCCCGATCGCACAGGATCTCATCGACGAGTCCGACGTCACCCGACCTGGGGGGCTGCAGGCCGAAGCCGATGGCACGGGCACCTTCGACAACATCCGCCTCGCGCACCATGGATTCGGTTTCCGGGTCGGCGCGATTGTAGACACACGCGATCGTGGTGCCCTGATAGACCTTCGCCTTTGCGTCCCGGTAGGCGCGGAATGAGCCGTGCCAGTCGATATGGTCCTGCGCGATATTCAGGCAGGCGCTAGCGTATGGGACCAGCGCCCCGGCCGGCCGATCGGTAAGCCAGTGCAGCTGATAGCTGGAGAGTTCTACCACGAGCACGTCGAACCCGTTCGGGTCCCGGATCGCGTCCAATACCGGAACCCCGATGTTGCCGCACGGCGCAACGGCGTGTCCTGCGGCGGCCAGCATCGCCGCGGTCAAGTGCACGGTTGTCGTCTTGCCGTTGGTTCCGGTGACCAGAATCCACTTCGCCGGCCCCTCTTGCGCGCGGATGATCTTGTCCCGCAACCGCCAAGCCAACTCGATGTCTCCCCAGACCGGGATGCCGTGCCGCTGCGCCCAGACCACAAGCGGATGATCGGGATGGTAGCCCGGCGAGACGATGACCAGTTCCGGGTCGAACTGCTTCAACTCCTCCGGAATCTCCTCCTGGTCGGCGGTCTCCGCCAGCCGCGCTCCGATCACCTGGAGCATCCTGGTCCGCTCCGCGCTCGCTGAACCGGCGACCACTAGCACCTCCACCCCGAGTTCGGCCAGGGTGTCGGCCGCCGCGAATCCGGTGACGCCGAGCCCGTACACCACCGTGCGCAGCCCACGCCAGTCGGCGTGCCAACTGGTCAGGGTATCCAACCGATCCGATGCCGACGCCACTATTGCGACAACCACTCGAGGTAGAAGGTGCCGACCCCCGCCGCGATCAGGAGTCCTGCGATGATCCAGAACCGCACCACAACCGTGATCTCTGCCCACCCTTTAAGCTCGAAATGATGGTGGATCGGACTCATCAGGAAAATCCGCTTGCCGTGGGTCACCTTGAAGTAGGCCCGCTGCACGATCACTGACCCGGCCTCGATGACGAACAACCCGCCGATCAGGATCAAGAGAAGCTCGGTGTGGCTGAGGATGGCCAGCGCGGCCAGGGCGCCGCCAAGCGCGAGCGACCCCGTGTCGCCGAGAAAGATCTGTGCGGGAGAGGTATTCCACCACAGGAAGCCGACCAGAGCTCCCACGATCGCGGTGGCGATGACCGCGAGATCCAAGGGATCGCGAACGTCATAGCACTTGTAGAGGTTGGCCGGATCGATCTTGGCGCTGAAACAGGATTGGTTGAACTGCCAGAACCCGATGATGATGTATGAGCCGATCGCAAGGATCGACGCGCCGGAAGCCAACCCATCCAGACCGTCGGCCACATTCACCCCGTTGGAGGTGCTCGCCACGATGACGTTGATCCACAGTAGATACGCGATGATCCCGCCGACGCTGCCGAAGACCATGAGATCGATCGGGAGGTCCCTGATGAACGAGATATTCGTCGAGGCCGGTGTCTCATGTCGAGAGTTCGGAAAGTTCACCGCCAGGATGGCGAACAGCGTGGCCACGATCATTTGCCCGGCGACCTTCGCCCATCCGCCCAGACCAAGGCTCTGCTGCTTCCTGGTCTTGAGCAGATCGTCGATGAAGCCGACGACTCCGAGGCCGAACATCATCAGCAGTACCAATAGCGCCGACAGCGATGGGGCATCGCCATCCAGCAACAGAGCGACGAAGTAGCCGACCAGGGTGCCCAGGATGATGATGATTCCGCCCATTGTGGCGGTGCCGCGCTTGGCATGGTGGCTTTTCGGCCCATCGTTGCGGATGAACTGCCCCCATTGCAGCTTCCGGAACAGCCGGATGAACAATGGCGTGAGAAAGAGGGAGAACGCCAGGGATACGGCGCCGGCGATCAGGAGTGCTCTCACGAGAACAATTCTCCCAGCCGATCCCCAAGAAACCGGAGGTTTGCCGAGTTGGATGATTTCACCAGCACCAGATCGCCGGGTTGGAGCGTTCCCGACAACAGTTCGTACGCGGCGTCCGGCGTGTCGACGTAGACCGATTCGCCGTTCCAGGATCCTTCGTTGATCGTTGAAATGTGCATCCGCCTGGCCGCCGGCCCGACTACCACGAGTCGGCCGATGTTCAAGCGGACGGCTAGAAGTGCGATCCGGTCGTGCTCCTCGCCTGAGATCTCGCCGAGTTCGCTCATCTCGCCGAGCACCGCGACAGTGCGATTGTCCGGGCCTGCGATCTGCGCGAGAGTCTTCAACGCCGCTGCCATCGAATCAGGGCTGGCGTTGTACGCGTCATTGATGATGGTGACTTCGCCTGACCCCCCCATCACCTGCATTCGCCACCGTTCAGCGGTCTGCACCGACTCGAGGCCGCGGACGATATCATCCGCGCCCGCTCCCAGCGCGGTGGCACAGGCGGCCGCAGCAAGGGCATTCATCACGTGATGTTCTCCCAGTACCCGGAACCGTACCGGCCGGCTCTGCCCGTCCGGGAGGGTCAGTGTGAATGCGGTACCGGTTGCGCTGACCACGATCTCGGTTGCGCGCACGTCTGCTGATGCCCTGGTACCGAACCAGATCACCCGCGCCGCGGTGACCGCCGCCATGCCGGCAACCCTGGGGTCATCCTGATTCAGCACGGCGATGTCCGCTGGCTGAAGCTCGGTCACCATCTCGGACTTCGCCGTGACGATCGCTTCGATTCCGCCGAACTCACCGGCGTGGGCCAGCCCCACCTTCAGCACCACACCGATATCCGGTCGGACCATCCGGATCAACCGCGCGATCTCGCCAATTCGGCTGGCCCCCATCTCGGCGACCAGGAAGTCGGTGTCCGGGCTGACCCGGAGCATGGTCAGCGGCGCGCCGACCTCGTTGTTAAAAGATTCCCGCGCGGCGACCGTCTGGCCGACTCGCCCCAGGATGGCCGCGAGCAGATTCTTCGTGGTGGTCTTCCCATTCGATCCGGTGATCCCGACCACCCGCAGCCGCCCCAGGCCTCGTACCCGCCGCACCACCTCTGTCGCAAGGGCTCCGAGCGCCGCGACGGTGTCCGCGACGATGATTTGCGGAACCGACACCTCAAGCTCGTGATCCACGATCACCAGCGCGGCACCATTGCGCGTCGCGGCGGGAACAAAGAGATGGCCGTCGGTCACCTCGCCGGGCTTCGCGAAAAAGATTCCGCCCGCCGTGATCTCCCGTGAATCGGTCTCGGAAATCCCCTCAATCACCGTATCGGCGACGGCCGCACTGTGACCAAGAATCAATTTCCCGGTCACGGCTGTGGCAATTTCGGCCAGGGTCATCGGAAGCACTTACAGCCACCCCGCCTCGCGCAACGCCACTCGGGCGTCGTCGCGGGCCGAGTACGGCAAGTGCACACCGGCAACCTCTTGATAGTCTTCGTGGCCCGGCCCGGCATAGAGCACGACGTCGCCCTCTCCCGCCAGCGACAACGCCTTACGGAAGCCGGCCCTGGGGTCGGGGACCTCGTACAGCTCCAATTCCGGCACGGCGCGACGCGCTCCCTCCAGCAGGGCGGCACGGATGGCCGCGGGATCCTCGAATCGCGGGTGGAAGTCGGTGATGACCACTGCGTCTGAGCCGCGAGCGGCGATTGCCCCCATATCTGCCCGCTTTGTCGTGTCCCGATCGCCATCCGCACCGAACACCATCACAATCCGGCCGTCGGTCACCTTGCGGATCGCACCGAGGGTATTCAGAAACGCATCGGGTGAGTGTCCATAATCGATCAAGACGATCGGGCCGCGCTCCCCGGAGACGCGTTCGGCCCGGCCGGGAATGTAGACGTCGATTCCGCCGTCGCGATGCAGTGCTTGCGCGATGGCGTCCAGGTCGAACCCGGATTCGACCAGCATCACGATCGCCAGCGCCGCATTCGCTGCCATATACCAGCCGAGAACGGGAACCTTGGTCTGCAGGCCCCGGCCATCCGGCCCCTCCAGCCGGAACTCGGTGTACCCGATCCTCTCCTGGAGGACAGTCACCGTCCAATCGGCGTCTGAACCCACCGAGGTCGACACGGTGGTGATGGGTATGTGTGACTCTTCGACCATCCTTCGGCCCCAGTCCGAGTCGGCCATTGCCACACCGCGCTTGGCGTGGTCGGGTTGGAAAAGCTCCAATTTCGCCTTGAAGTACGTGTCGAGGTCGCCGTAATCGTCCAGGTGGTCATGGCTGAGATTGGTAAAACCGGCGACATCGAAGATCAATCCGTCGACGCGATGGCGGCTCAGCGCCTGAGCTGAGACCTCGACGGCGACCGCTCGGACCTCCTCCTCGCGCATCCTGGCCAGTAGTGCGTGCAGTTCGCTGGCCTCCGGAGTGGTGAGCTGGCTGACCACGGCTCGCGACCCGATCCGCCGTTCCGCTGTAGAACTTAATCCGGCGATGATGCCGAGCTGGGTAAGAATCGCGTTCAACAGATAGACCACACTGGTCTTGCCGTTGGTGCCGGTAACCGCGTATAGGGTGGCCGGGTTCTCGTCGGTGCGATAGATCCAGGCGGCGATGGGGCCGATCGCCGAACGAACGTCGTGGGTGAGGATCACCGGCAATCCGCTGTCCGCTGCCAGCTGCGCACCGGCCTGGTCGGTCAGGATTGCGACCGCACCTGCCGCGGCCGCCTCCGTGGCGAATCGCGCGCCGTGGGCATGGGTTCCCGGCACTCCGGCATAGAGGTCACCGGCGCCGACGTCCTTGGAGTTCACCGAAAGGCCGGAAACCTCGACTGAATCCAGCTCGCCGATGTGGTCGAGATCGAACTCGGTGACCAACTGGACCAGTGCGCGGGCCACAGGGTGTTCCGGGCGAAGTGAAGGCTGCGCCGAGACGGTCACGTGGCTCTCTTTCAGTAGTAAGGCGGGTAGTCGGGTGGCTGGGTGGTCGCCGGCTTGATCCGGTACTTTTTCAACACCTGCAACATGATCGTCTTGAACAGGGGAATGGCGGCTGGCGACTCCCTAATGGTAATCGGGTTGGCGATGTTCACCGAAACGACGTACTGCGGGTCCTCGGCCGGGGCGACGCCGGTGACCGAAACGAAGTAGCTAGATTTGTAGCCGCCGTTGCCGTCGGCCTGCTGTGCGGTGCCGGTTTTCGCGGCGATCCGATAGCCGGGGATAGCCTCCGCCTTGGCGTTCTCGCCCTTGGTCACGACCGCCTCGAGCATGTTAACGGTCTCCTGCGCCGCCTTGGCCGAGACCACCCTGGTTTCCTTGGGCTTCGGCTGCTGCGTCACGGTGCCGTCCTTCTGGGTACAGCCCTCGACCAACTGCACGGGCACGCGTACCCCGCCATTGCCCAGAGTCTGATAAATACTGGCCAGCTGGATCGAGGTGATAGACAGACCCTGCCCGAACGTGGTGGCGTACTTGGTCTGGTCATCCCACTTCTGGTACGGGTTGAGGATCCCGGCGCTTTCGCCAGGGAAGCCGACCGCGGTCTTCTCACCGAGCCCGAATTTTTGCATGTACGCGTACCTGTCGGCGTCGCTCATCCTGGTACCGAGCTTGGAGATCGCGGTATTGGAGGACCGTACCAAGACTCCGGTCAGGGTCAATCGCTCGTCTTCGTGATAGGAATCGTCGGTCAGGTCTGCGCCGTTTCCGGATCGGAACCGGTAGGGGGAGATCACCTGGGTTAGCGGGTCTGCAAGTCCGGCGTCGATCAACGATGAGGCGGTCACCGCCTTGAAAGTGGACCCCGGCTCGAACGGCGAGGTGAACGCGTGTGAGCCGCGGGACTCAGGCGCGGTGGCCGACACGTTGTTGGGGTCGACCGACGGATACTCGGCCACCGTGCGCAGCTTGCCGGTCTTGACCTCCTCGATCGTGACCGCACCGTAGGTTGCGCCCAGGGACCGCACCGCCTCGGTGAGCTTCTGCTGTGCGAAATATTGCAGGTCGGCATCCAGAGTCAACCGGATGGTCCCGCCGTCTTTGGCGGGTTTGATGGTGCTGGTGCTGCCGGGGATCGGAGTACCGTCGGCTCCGCGCTGATAGGTCTCTTCGCCGTTCTGGCCCGCCAGGCAGTTATTCCAGCCCAATTCCACTCCGGCTTGCGCCTGGCCGTCTGACCCGACGAAGCCGACGATGTTTCCCGCCACGGCGCCGTCCGGGTAGGTGCGCGCATCATGACGCTGGTAGTACAGCCACTGGATATTGAGCTTCTCCAACGCGATGAGGGTGGTCACGTCAACGCTCTTGATGATCGAGGCATACAGCGATTTCGGATTCTCGGCGAGGGCATCCGAAATGATCTTCTGCACCGCCGGTCCACCGAGCCCGGTCGCAGTGCCGATTTTCACGACGTCCTTGGCATAGGCGGCCGGATCGTCTTGGCTCGCGTCGTACGGCGAGACGGCCACGTCGTAGCGCATCACCGTTCCGGCCAGGGTCACACCGTTGGTGTCCAGAATGTCCCCCCTGGTGCCGAAGACCGCGCTGGGCACCGCGCGAGCGGCTGTTGACTGCTTGTCCAACTCGGCGGCCTGGACGATCTGGATATCTACGAGCTTGACCGCAAAGACCCCGACGACGGCGAGGATGGTCAGGATGGCCACCACTGACCGGCGCCTGCTCGACCGTGCGGTGATCACCGGATTCGTCCTCACCTCGTTTGTATGCCTGATGCCAGTGGGTCCACTGTCAGTGCGCGTGCATCGTCAGTGTGTTGTCGGTGCTGGCAGCGCACCATCCAACGGTACGGGCGCCGGCGATCCCACCGCCGCCGACGCGCTGGCAGGATCGGATTCGGCTGGGGTTTGCGGCGTTGTGGCCGGGGATACCTTCGGTGCGGTCACCAGGGGAACTCCGGCCAGGAGCGAGTTCGGTACCAGGTTCCCTGCGCCGGCCGTGACGGTCCCGGCGTCGGCTGCTGCGGCGGACGGAGAGCCGAGGACCGCCCCATCAGATAGCCGAAGGTAGACCGGGGTGGAATTGATCACCATTCCCAACGCCTCCGCGTTGGCCGCGAGATTCTGCGGCGACGCGACCCGGTCGAGGTCCTCCGACACCGCCTGGTAACTGCGTTGCAAGTCCTTGCTGGTGGATTCGACGGTACTGATCTGATACGCGCCCTGGGAGACCATGATGCTCAGCAGCAACTGCGCGACGACGATCAGCATCAGCGTGGCGACAGTGATAACCGCATAGATCGGGCGGGGTCTGGCCCGCCGAAGCGCCTGTGCCGAGACCGCTCTCAGCCGGCGGCGCTCGGTGCCGGGTGCACCGGGCCGGGGCTTCGGCGCGGCGTAGCTGGGCGCAAGATTGCTCATTGCGGACTCCTTACCCGTTCCGCCGCGCGGAGCCGGACCGATGCTGCTCGTGAGTTGGCGCTCTTCTCCTGATCCGACGCGAGTTCCGCGCCGCGGATCAGCAGCCGGAACTGCGGCCGGTGTTCTGGCAACTCCACTGGCAGTCCCTCCGGCGCAGTGGAGCTGCTAACCGCATGCAACGCATGTTTCACGATCCGGTCTTCCAGGGACTGGTATGCAAGTACCACGATCCGACCGCCGACCTGAAGCGACCCGATCGCGCGCGGAATGGCGGCCTCCAGCGCGGCCAGCTCCTGATTGACCTCGATCCGCAACGCCTGGAATACTCGTTTCGCCGGGTGACCCTGGCGCTGCACCGCGACCGGAGTGACCGCGGTGAGTACCTCGACCAGCCGGCCGGAGCGCAGGAAAGGTGCCTCGGCGCGGGCCGCCACGATTGCCCTGGCGTAGCGCGTCGCCAGTCGCTCCTCACCGTAATCGTGAAAGATCCGGCGTAGTTCGGATTCGGAATAGCGGGCCAGGACGTTCGCAGCGGTCAGCTCACCAGTGGCATCCATCCGCATGTCCAGTGGCGCATCCTTTGAGTACGAGAAGCCCCGCTCGACCCGGTCCAACTGCAACGACGAGACTCCCAGATCAAACAACACCCCGGCAACGGCCGGGATTTTCAGCCGACGCAGCGCCTCGTCGATGCCGTCGTACACGGTATGCACCGCGTGCACGCGCTCGCCGAACCGGGCCAGACGTTCATCGGCGATCGCCAGTGCTTCCGGATCCCGATCCAGTCCGACGAGGACGAGACCGGGGAACCGGCTCAGAAACGCCTCGGCGTGCCCGCCCATCCCCAGGGTGGCGTCTACCAGGACCGCACCGTCGGCGGTCAGCGCGGGCGCGAGAAGATCGACGCACCGATGCAAGAGAACGGGAGTGTGAATTTCTGCCGCCATGGCTTCCGGCTCTTCGCACGGCTCCTGATGCCTGATCCCCATCCATTTCGACCTGGCACCGGGGAAGTGTGTCAGGGCGAAAAATGGCTGGGAGTCGGGCGCCAGGGGCTAGAAGAGTCCCGGGATCACCTCCTCCGTCGTGTTGGCGAAGGTCGCTTCCTGCTCTGCCAGGTAGGTCTCCCAGGCCGCGGCATCCCAGATCTCGGCCCGACTACCGGCGCCGATGACGATGAGTTCGCGCTCCAGCCCGGCGTAGTTGCGCAGCGGCGCCGGTACGGTAACCCGATGCTGCTTGTCCGGGGTCTCGGCGCTCGCTCCGGACAGAAACACCCGCAGGTAGTCCCTGGCCTGCTTGCTGGTCACTGGTGCCTGGCGGATCTTTTCGTGCAACGCTTCGAACTCGCGCTGGCTGAAGACGTAGAGGCAGTGTTCCTGGCCCCTGGTCATCACGACACCGGATGCGAGCTCGTCCCGGAATTTCGCCGGGAGGATGATCCGACCCTTCTCATCGAGCTTGGGGGCATAGGTGCCGAGAAACACTGGCGTCCCCCACTCTTTTGGCCAAGGTTGTCGTGATACTCCACTTTACTCCACAATGCACCACAAATCCACGACATGACGGCATAACTGAAGAATGTTTACCCGAATGCCCCCGAAAGTAACGGAGTCAGCTGGTGGAGTGTGGTGGAGGGGTGATCAGAGAATCTGCCGGAAATTCGTTCGAGCAAGATCGACCAACTCGTCCCCTCGGCCAGACATCACCGTGCGGAATGCGTAGAGCGCGAAGCCTTTGACCTGCGCGGCGGTGAGTGAGGGCGGCATCGCAAGTTCGTGCCGTTGCGTGACGACGTCGATCAGTGCCGGCCCATCGTGCGCCAGCACCTCGTCGAGCCCCGACCGTAGTTCGGAGGACTTCTCCACCCGCACGGCGTGAATTCCCATTGCCCGCGCGACCGCGGCGAAGTCGGGATTATCCAGACCGGTCCCCCAGGGGAGGAAGCCGGCCGCCTTCATCTCCAACTCGATGAAGTTCAGCGATGAGTTGTTGAAGACCACCAGCTTCACTGGAAGGTCGTACTGCACCAGCGTGAGCAGTTCGCCGAGCATCATGGTCAGGCCGCCGTCACCGGCCAGCGCGATGACCTGTCGGCCGGGGTACGATACCTGCGCTCCGATGCCGTGCATCAATCCGGATGCCATCGAACCGTGGGTGAACGAGCCGATCAACCGCCGTCTGCCATTCATGGTCAGGTATCGCGCCGCCCAGATTACCGGCGAACCGACATCCGGGATGAAGATGGCGTCATCTGCAGCGGCCTCGTCGACGAGTCGGGCCAGGTATTGCGGATGAATCGGCCTTGAGTCGTTGCTCGGTGTGGCAAGTTCATCAAGCTTTCGGCGCGTCTTGTCGTAATGATCGAGCATCCCGTCCAGATGCGCTCGGTCCGATTTCGGGTGAATATGCGGCAGTAATGCATCAATCGTTTCCTTGACGCCGCCGACCATGGCATGATCCAGATGGGTGCGCTTACCCAGCTGCTCACCGCGGATGTCAATTTGGATCGTGGTGGCATCAGGGAAGAACTGCTGGTACGGGAAGTCGGTACCGAGCATCAGCAGCGTGTCGCAGCCTTCCATCGCGCGGGCACCAGAAGCGAAGCCGAGCAGGCCCGTCATACCAACGTTGTACTGGTTGTCGTAGTCGATGTGTTCCTTTCCGCGCAGGGCATGTACGACCGGCGCCTTGAGCACCTCAGCGATCGCACACAACTGTTCATGGGCCCCGGCCACGCCGGCGCCGGCCAAGATTGTCACTTTATTGCCGGCGTTCAGGAGTTCGGCCGCGCGGATGATCTCCCGCTGCACCGGCACGGTCACAGAGGCGGTGGCCGTGACAGCATCGACCCGATTATCTGAGACCTCGGCCAAAGCGATGTCACCGGAAAGGACGAGCACCGCTACCCCGCGCTTCTCCAGTGCTTGCCGCATGGCGATTCGCAGCACTCGAGGCATCTGATCGGTATTGGAGACGTGCTCGGCATATACGCTGCATTCGCGGAACAGGTCCTGTGGGTGGGTCTCCTGAAAGTAGCCGCTGCCGATTTCATCACTAGGAATATGGGCGGCGATCGCCAACACCGGAACCCGAGACCGCTGGGCGTCGAAGAGGCCGTTGATCAAGTGGAGATTGCCGGGGCCGGCGCTGCCCGCACACACCGCAAGCTCCCCGGTCAATCCGGCTTCTGCGGCGGCGGCGAATGCCGCAGTCTCCTCGTGCCTGACGTTGATCCACTCGACACGACTGGTGCGCAAGGCATCGGTGAATCCGTTCAGGGAATCGCCTGCGATCCCATAGACACGCGTGATCCCACTTTCCTGCAGGGTTGAAACCATATTTTCTGCGACGGTGACCATGTCATCCTCTCTGACGCATTTCGGCTTGCTTCTAAAGCCTGCGCTCGTTCGGCGGATGATGGCACAAAAAAGGGCCGATCAACGATCGGCCCGATAGCGGATTTAGGCGCGCAGCATCAACTGTGGCCGTCTTGGCGCTTGTCCCAACGCTCATTGAGCTTGTCCATGAATCCGGCGTGGGGCGCATTCTTACGCTCCCCCGGCCCGGTCTGCGCGGCGCCGAGAGGCGGGGCTGAGCGCTTAGACGGAGTGATGGCCAACAGAACGCCGCCGAACATGGCGACGAAGCCGACCACACCGACAATGGTGATCTGAATCCAGACGCCAGTCACCAGCGCGGCCACGCCGAGGATCGCGATGAGAAGGCCGAGGACCACAGAGCGATACGGCGGACGCCCCCTGGGGGCACCGACCGTCGCGATGTGATCGGCCTCGTTGTGATAGAGACTGCGCTCCATCTCTTCGAGGAGGCGCTGCTCGTGTTCCGAAAGCGGCATCCAGTTCCCCCTCTGTCTCGGGATCGACGCGTTTACTAAACCAATTCTAGTCTTCGTCTAGTGGCTAGGCTAGCCACGTGGCCGAAAGCAACACACTCGTCGAACTGGTCAACGCTCGGATCGAAAAGTTCGTCACCGACCGCAGTTCCATTCTCGCTGCTATCACCCCCGATCTCACCCCTCTAACCGACTTCTCAAGGGACTTTCTCAGCGGCGGAAAGCGATTCCGGGCCCAATTCTGCTACTGGGGCTGGCGGTCGGTTGGTGGATCGGCAGCAGATGACCCGGCCGCGTCGTGGTCGCCTGGACTGGATGCGGTCGTTCAGGCCGCAACCGCTCTGGAGCTCTTCCACGCCGCCGCGCTGATCCACGATGACATCATCGACAGCTCAGACACCCGCCGTGGCGCGCCCTCCACGCATCGCCGATTCGAAGCTGTGCACCGCGAGGCTGGGTTCATCGGAAGCGCAGCCGGATTCGGTCAGGCGGCGGCACTGCTGCTTGGCGACCTCCTGCTCGGCTGGAGCGATGAAGCGCTCGATGCCGGGCTGGCTCAACTCCGCGACGGCGACCGCGCGCTGAGCGCCCGAGCCGAGTTCAACCGGATGCGCACCGAGGTGACCGCCGGTCAATACCTTGACATTCTCGAGGAACAGGCCTGGAGCACGCAGCCGGATGCGGACATGCTGGCCCGCGCGCACCGGGTGATCGTCTACAAATCGGCCAAGTACAGTGTCGAGGCGCCGCTGGCGCTTGGTGCGTCGCTGGGCGGCCGCAGCGCAGCCCAGCGCGAGGGGCTGCGGGAGTTCGGGTTGCCACTGGGCGTCGCCTTCCAGCTCCGCGACGATCTGTTGGGCGTCTTCGGCGATCCTTCGGTCACCGGTAAACCGGCCGGCGACGATCTACGCGAGGGTAAACGGACGGTGCTCGTGGCCCTCACCAGGCAAGCGCTTTCCGGTGCGGCCAAGCGGAATTTCGATGCGTTACTGGGTGATCGAGGTCTGGACGATGCCGACATCAGGGCCGCTCAGCAGAGGATCCTCGACAGTGGAGCGCGTGACCGGGTGGAGCAGTTGATCGCGACAAAGGTCGCGGAGGCCCAACGGGCCTTAGCGGTGTCCGGAATGGATCCGATCGTCCTCGGCCACCTACGCGCGCTTGCCGACCGCGTCACCGCTCGGGATTCGTAGCGGCCGCAGCCTTATCCCAGCGCCTGGGCGACCCTGCGCACCTCAGCCTTCCGGCCCGCCTTCAGGGCGTCGATCGGCGCGGCATCCAAGCTGTCCTCCGGCTCTAACAACCAGGCCACCGCTTCGTCGTCGGTGAACCCCGCATCGGCGAGCAGGATCAGCGTACCGCGCAGTTCGCTGATCGGCTCGTCGTCTTTGAGGAACACCGCCGGTACCTGCAGGACACCGTCGATTCGCACCGCGGCGAGTTGGTGCTCTTCGATGAGCCTACGGACACGGCTGGGGCCCACGCCGAGAATTTCCACGAGGTCGGGGATAGTCAGCCACTCATGGGCCGTTACCTGATCAATCACCCTTTTAGATTGGCACGCCACGGCATCCTGCGCATCTTGAGATGGATCCCCGGCTTGAGATGGTTCCCCGACGCCGATCCGATTTGCGCCACGCGCGGCGACACCGTTGACTGTCCGGCGGCGATCTGCCAGCGTGGCGGCCAATACAGCAGCGATGTCGGTGCAATGCAGGAGGGGCCACCATGACGTCTCTCGCCAGAGATGAGTTCCGATACACACCCCCTTGGCGCAGGCGAGCCAAGGAAACCGGGGAGAGTGTCCAGGCGCAAAGCCAGGTACAGGAATACCGGGTGACCGATTCTGACACGGTCAACGCGATCGCGGAACGTTTCGGAATCTCCACCGCACGGATCCTGGTCTTGAACGGACTGAGCTGGCGCAGCCCCGTCGTGCCCGGCCAGACTCTGGTATTGAGTCCGCCTGAAGCGGACCACGCACCGGGCACCGACATCGACCGATACGTGATCGCCGCGGGTGACACCATCAGCGGTATCGCGACCTCTCACGGGCTGAGTACCGCCGCCGTGCTCCGCGCGAACGGGCTATCCGCAGAGAGCATCATCATCCCGGGACAAGTACTTGTGCTGCCCTGACAGAATCTCTGCCCCGCGCACGGTGTTTTACCGGGCTTGCCCACGCGGTCGTACCTAGACTCGAACGGTGAGCACCAACCAGACCGACCCGATGATCGGCCGTCTCATCGACGGTCGATACCAGGTTCGGTCCCGCATCGCCCGTGGTGGGATGGCGACGGTGTATTTGGCTACGGATCTGCGGCTGGAACGCCGGGTGGCCATCAAGATCATGCACGGGTATCTCTCCGACGATACGAATTTCAAGAACCGCTTCGTGCAGGAGGCGCGCTCTGCCGCCCGACTGGCGCATCCGAACGTGGTCAGCGTCTTCGACCAGGGCCAGGACTCGGATATGGCTTACCTGGTGATGGAGTACCTGCCTGGCATCACCTTGCGCGACCTGCTCAAGGACTACGGCAAACTCACCACGGCCCAGACTTTCGACATCATGGAGGCAGTACTCAGCGGTTTGGCCGCGGCGCACCGAGGCGGAATCGTGCACCGGGACATCAAGCCGGAGAATGTGCTGCTGGCCGATGATGGTCGGATCAAGATCGGTGACTTCGGCCTGGCCAGGGCGGCCAGCGCCAACACGGCCACCGGTCAGGCGCTGTTGGGCACAATCGCCTACCTCTCGCCGGAGCTGGTCACCAGAGGCATCGCAGATACCCGCAGCGACATCTACGCACTCGGGATCATGATGTATGAGATCCTCACCGGCGAGCAGCCGTTCCAGGGCGAGCAGCCGATGCAGATCGCCTATCAGCACGCCAATGACTCGGTACCGACCCCGAGCAGCAAGAATCCGCAGATTCCGGCCGAGTTCGACGAACTGGTGCTGTGGGCCACCGCGCGGGAACCGGATGACCGCCCGCACGACGCCGGCGTCATGCTGGCGCGGCTGGTCGAGGTCGAGAAGATGCTTCGCGCACCAGATCAGACGGCGGCGCTCGCGCCAACCCGGGTCCTCGCACCGGTCGGAACCGCCGTCGCGATGACCGAGGTGCTCTTCCCGGATCGCCAACGGCCAGACCGGCGCAGCCTGCAGGAGCCGGGCAGGGACCAGCCGGAACCGGATGATGCGGTCTCGGTCCTGACCAAACGGTCTGCCGCACGGCGCGGCAAGGGCTGGTGGCTGTTCGCGCTGATTCTCGTCCTGGCCGGCGTCGCCGGCGGAACCGGCTGGTACTTCGGCTCGGGACCGGGAGCGGAGGTGCAGATACCGAGCCTGGTTTCGCAACACCCGGATGCGGCTACCGCCGCGCTCAATAAGCTCGGCTTCACCGTCACCACGAAATCCGAGTACAGCCTGACTATCGCCGCCGGACTCGTGACCGGAACCGATCCGGAAGCCGGCAGCCGGGTGCACAAGGGTGCCACCGTCGCGCTACGGGTTTCCGAGGGCCCCAGACCGATCACGGTGCCGGTGTTGGCTGGCCTGACCCAAGATGCGGCGAGTGCCGCAATCACCGGACTGAAGGCCGAGGTCGGCGCGGTTGACAAGCAATTCACCGACGCCGTGCCGGTCGGGATCGTGGTCTCGGCCGCGCAAGACGGCACTGCGGCCGATCTTTCCCAGGGTGGGCCGTCGCACGAGGGCACGAAAATCAATCTCCTGGTCTCTCTCGGGCAGATTCCCGATGTCAGCGCAGCCACTGTGGATAAAGCCACAGCGGCCCTGGAAGCGGTCGGCTTGAAAGCCGTAGCCGGCGCGCAAGAGTACAGCGACGGCATCCAAAAGGGTCTGGTGATCTCGGCGGTCCCGCAGAAGGACGGGCCGGTTCGGGCCGGCGACACGCTTGCTCTGCAGATTTCCCGCGGCCCGCAGCCGGTTCCGGTCCCCGATGTCGGAGGACAGAATGTCGCCACGGCCAAGAAGGCGCTGGAGTCCGCCGGATTCACTGTGAAGGTCAGCTCCGCCCTGCCCGAGCCGTTCTGGGGCACCCCAGGGCTGGTCGTCTCCTCAACCGATCCCGCGTCCGGCACCGAGGTGGCGCCGGGCTCGACGGTGACGATCCATGCCAGCCTTTAGCGCGAGCCCAGTTCTTCGGCCAATAGGAAGGCGAGTTCCAGCGACTGCATGTGGTTGAGCCGTGGGTCGCACAGCGATTCGTAATGGGTGGCGAGGGTCGCCTCGTCAATGTGCTCTGAACCGCCAAGGCACTCCGTGACGTCGTCACCGGTGAGTTCGACGTGAATTCCGCCCGGGTTGGTCCCCGCATCCCGGTGCGCTTCGAAGAAGCCCTTGACCTCATCGACGACATCGCCGAAGCGTCGGGTCTTGTACCCGTTCGGCGTGGTCAGCCCGTTGCCGTGCATCGGATCGGTGATCCACAACGGCGTCGCCTCGATCGACTTGATCGCTTCTAACAGCGGCGGCAGGGCATCCCGGACCTTGGCGGCACCCATCCTGGTGATGAAGGTGAGCCGGCCAGGCTCGCGTACCGGATCTAGCTTCTCGACCAGACGGAACATGTCCTCTGGTGTAGAAGTTGGGCCGAGCTTCACCCCGATCGGATTCCTGACCCTGGACAAGAAGTCGACATGGGCCCCGTCGAGGTCGCGGGTACGCTCACCGATCCACAAGAAGTGCGCTGAGGTGTCGTAAGGAGTCCCGGTCCGCGAGTCGATCCGGGTCATCGGACGCTCGTAGTCCATCAGCAGGCCTTCATGACAGCTGAAGAACTCGACGCGCCGAAGCTCGTCGAAGTCCGCTCCCGCGGCTTCCATGAACTTGATGGCCCGATCAATGTCTCTAGCCAGGCCCTCGTAGCGCTGGTTCGCCGGATTCGCCGCGAAGCCCCGGTTCCAGCTGTGCACTTGACGCAGATCGGCGAATCCGCCCTGGGTGAATGCGCGGATCAAGTTCAAGGTCGACGCTGCGGTGTGGTATCCGCGGACCATGCGGTGTGGGTCGGCGGTGCGCGACTCCGGGGTGAAATCGTAACCGTTGACGATATCGCCGCGGTAGGCGGGCAAGGTGACTTCGCCGCGGGTCTCCGTGTCGCTGGACCGTGGCTTGGCGAACTGGCCGGCCATGCGGCCCATCTTGACGATCGGCAGCGAGGCGCCATAGGTGAGCACGATTGCCATTTGCAGCACGGTCTTCACCCGGTCGCGGATCTGATCGGCGGTGGCGCCCGCGAAGGTCTCGGCGCAGTCGCCGCCTTGCAGGACGAAGGCATGGCCAGCCGCGGCGCTCGCCAGACGCTGGCGTAGCAGATCAACCTCTCCCGCGAAGACCAACGGTGGTAGGGAGGCGATCTCCGCCGATGCCGCCGCGACGGCGACGGCATCGGGCCAGGCCGGTTGCTGCTTAATGGGAAGCGTTCGCCAATAGTCCAGTCCGGCAATCACAGATTCGTCTGCCAACACGACCTGCTCAGTCGGATCTACCACTGGTTGTTCTTCCCGTTCTCATCGCTCGTCGAAGTACCGCGCGCGGAGTTATGCGCGAACTCCGAGCCTATCGCGAAAGGGTGCCGCGCTTTTCCTTGACCGAGGTTGCGTACACGTCGACATACTCTTGTCCGCTGAGTTGGCTCAGCTCATACATGATCTCGTCGGTAACCGAACGCAATACGAACCGGTCGCTTTCCATTCCCTCGAAACGGCGGAAGTCCAACTGCTTGCCGAACACGATTCCGACCCGGCGGATTTTCGGCAGCCGGGTACCGATCGGCATCACCTTCTCCGTGGCGATCATCGCCACCGGAACCACCGGAACGCCTGCCTCCAGGATCATCCGCGCCACGCCGGTTCGGCCCCGGTAGAGCTTGCCGTCCGGGCTCCTGGTTCCCTCGGGATAGATGCCGAGTTGCTCGCTTCTGGCCAGCACAGCCAGGCCGGTGTTCAGCGACGCCTCCGACGCCTTGCCGCCGGAGCGATCGATCGAGATTTGGCCGGTCGCATTCATGAACGCTCTCGTGGCCCAGCCCTTCACGCCGGTGCGGGTGAAGTAATCGCTCTTGGCCAGGAACGAAATTCTGCGATCCAGAACGATCGGCAACAGAATCGAATCGATGAACGAGAGATGATTGCTGGCGAGGATGACCGCTCCGGACGCCGGAACGTTATCCTCGCCCAGCACCCAGGGCCGGAAGGCGCATTTCAAAGCCGGTCCGACGATCAGGGACTTCATCAACCAATAGAACATCGCGCGATTCGCCTCCCCTGCGGTGCACCAGCCTACCGCGGAGTGGACAACCGCCCGGGGGCGGAGGCCCTGGCCAGGTCAGCCGCGCCCACCACTCCCGCGTCGTTGACCAACTCGGCGATCCGAAATTCAGGCTCCGGGTGGAAACCACGCGCCGGCAGGGTCTCCAGGAAGGCCCGACGCACCGGGTCAAGCAGCGCCTCACCGGCCTGCGCCACCCCGCCGCCGAGCACGAACAACTGCGGATCCAGCACGGCAGCAAGACTCGCGCAGGCCTGCCCGATCCAGTCGCCGAGCTGGCGCAAAGCGGCGATCGCGCCGGGGTCCCCCGCGGTGATCAGCGCGCTGATCTGGGCACCGGTCAACTCTCCGCTAGCCGACCTCGCCTCGGCAATACCACGGCCGATGCCGCCGGCATCGGCCAGTTCGTTCGCCATTCTGGCCAGCGCCCGCCCAGACCCGTACTGCTCGAGACAACCGTGCGCACCGCAGCCGCATAACAGCCCGCCGGGAACCACCCGTAAATGGCCGATCTCGCCAGCGGCACCGAAGCCCCCGCGGAACAACGCGTCGTTCGACACGATTGCCGATCCCACGCCGGTGCCGATGGTCAGCATCACCATGTCGCTGACCAGTCGGCCGGCGCCGAACCGGAACTCCGCCCAGCCCGCAGCGTTCGCATCATTCTCGATGACCACGGCGAGGCGCAGCTTGTCCTCGAGCTTCTCTCGTAACGGCTCCTGGCGCCAGTTGATGTTCGGCGCGTAGTACACGCGAGAGCGCGATACGTCGATGAAACCGGCCGCGGCAACGCCGACCGCACTGATCGTGTCGCTGGCGCGCAGCCTGCGCACCATCGCAGCTACCTGCTCGACGATCTTGTCCGGTGCGGTGGCCGGAGTGGGCTGGCGCTCCGAACGGATGATCGTACCGAGTTCGTCTACAACGGCTCCGGCGATCTTCGTGCCGCCTATGTCGATCCCGATCGCGTACACGATGTCACCTTCCGCTGATGAACCAGGCGACGACCATGCGGCTCAACAGAAAAGCGGGATCGGCACCATCTAGAGTGTACTGAACGACCCCCTGACGGCATCGAAGGAGTTGTCTTCACAGAAGGAGTTACCGTGGAACAGTTTGACGTCCCAGCTCTCGTCCCGGCCGACCCGGAGGCGAACGTCACCGACCTGCTCATCCAGCGGGTGGCTGAGACCCCCGACGCCGCCCTATTCTCCCTGCCTCAGGGTGAGAGTTGGGTGCCGGTCACCTCACGCGAGTTCCTGCGTCAGGTACGGGCGTTGGCGAAGGGACTGATCGCCCAGGGAATCCAGCCCGGGGACAAGATCGGCTTGATGTGCCGCACCCGGTATGAATGGACCCTGATCGACTTCGCCACCTGGTTCGCCGGCGCGGTGCTGGTTCCGGTCTATGAGACGTCCTCACCCAGCCAGGTCCAGTGGAATCTGACCGACTCCGGGGCCACCTCGCTGATTCTGGAGACGGCCGAACACTTCGGGCGCTTCGACGAGGTCCGCGCCGAACTTCCCCTGATCGGCAACGTCTGGCAGATCGACCTCGGCGATTTGGACAAACTGGTCTCCGCCGGCGCCGAGGTGCCGGACGACGAGGTAGAGCGGCGCCGGAATCTGGCCCGCGGCGAGGACATGGCAACGCTGATCTACACCTCGGGATCCACCGGGCGTCCGCGCGGTTGCGTGCTGACGCATTCCAATTTCGTGGAACTGTGCCGCAACTCCGCGGTCGCCCTGTCCGAGGTGGTCGGGTCGGGGGCATCCACGCTGCTGTTTATCACCACCGCGCATGTCTTCGCGCGGTTTATCACCGTCCTTGCCGTGCACGCCGGAGTTCGGGTCGGCCACCAGGCCGACACCAGCCAGCTCCTCCCGGCGCTGTCCTCGTTCAAGCCGACATTCCTGTTGGCGGTGCCCCGGGTATTCGAGAAGGTGTACAACTCCTCCGAGCAGAAGGCCGAATCCTCCGGCAAGGGCAATATCTTCCGCAAGGCGGCCGCGGTTGCGATCGCTTACTCCCGCGCTCGCGACGCGGGTGCGGTTCCGCTTGGCCTTCGGCTGCAGTTCGCCCTCTTTGACCGCTTGGTATACAGCAAACTGCGAAAGGCGCTCGGCGGGAACGTCAGGTACGCGGTCTCGGGGTCGGCTCCCCTGTCGGCGCATCTGGCGCACTTCTACCACAGCCTGGGGATCAAGATCCTGGAGGGTTATGGTCTTACTGAGACCACGGCACCGGCCACCGTCAACCTGGCCGACAAGTTCAAGATCGGCACCGTCGGCCCTGCCCTCCCGGGTGTCTCGGTGCGTCTGGCCGAAGACGGTGAGATCGAAATCGCTGGGATCAACGTCTTCAAGGAGTACTGGCGGAACCCGGAGGCGACCGCCGCAACGTTCGATGGAAAATGGCTGCGCACCGGCGACCTGGGCAGTTTCGATTCGGACGGTTTCCTGACGATCACCGGACGCAAGAAGGAGATCATCGTCACCGCCGGTGGGAAGAACGTCTCGCCGGCCGGACCGGAGGACCGCTTGCGAGCCAATCCGTTGATTGGGCAGGTCATAGTGGTCGGTGACCAGAGGCCGTTCATCGCTGCTCTGATCTCACTGGATACCGAAATGCTGCCGACCTGGCTGGGCAACAACGGCCAGGACAAGAACCTCACCCTGACGCAGGCAGCGGAAAACCCCGCGGTCCGCGCCGAGCTGCAACGGGCCATCGACGATGCTAATACCTCGGTGTCTCGAGCCGAGTCGATCCGCAAGTTCGCGATTCTACCGACCGATCTCACCGAGGCGAGTGGACATCTCACCCCGAAGCTGAGCATTAAACGGGCGGCGATCCTCAGGGATTTCGCACCGGTTATCGATTCGCTGTATTCGACCGCGGTGCCGCCCGAGAAGCACACTTCCTAGAACCAATCGGACTCGCGGATCTGTTTCATCGCCTGGCGCCGGAGCTGCGGTGTCAGGCGGTCCAGATACAGCATTCCATTCAAATGGTCGGTTTCGTGCTGGATGGCTTGGGCGAGTACTCCGGTTCCGGAGAGCTCGACTGCGTTGCCTACCGCATCCACCCCGACCACTCGGGCGAATGGATAGCGCAGTGTCGGGAACCACAGCCCGGGTACGGATAGGCAGCCTTCATCCATCAGCTCCGGCTCGCCGGAGAGTTCGACGATCTCCGGGTTGATGATGTATCCGGTACGGTCGTCGACGTTGTAGCTGAAAGCGCGCAGATTCACCCCGATCTGGGCGGCTGCCACACCCGCCCGGCCAGGGGCCAATGTGCTGTCCAGCAGGTCATCTGCCAGAGCACGGGTGCCCGGGTCGAACGAGGTGATCGGATCGGAGACGGTCTTCAACACCGGGTCGCCGAAGAGCCGGATCGCCCGTTCCGTCACCGCTCACCACGGTTCACCGGCAGACCCTCGATCACCAGCGCGGCCAAGGAACGTGCGGCGTCCCTGGTGAGCGGCTTCAGGTCTCTATAACTGATCGCGGCACCGGCCGCCAGCTGCGGGTCATATGGGATCCGGACGATCTCTCGGACCCGGGACCGGAAATGCGACTCGATCTCATCGAGCTTGACCAGGTTCGTGCCCTGGGTCGCCGTGTTCAGTGCGACGATCGCGTTGGGGACCAGGTCGCCGTATCCGTTGGCCTCAAGCCACGTCAGGGTTTCGGAGGCCAGCCGCGCCTCATCCACGCTGCCCCCGGAAACGACCACCACGGCGTCCGCGCGCTGCAGAGTGGCTCGCATCACGGAGTGCACAATGCCCGTTCCGCAGTCGGTCAGCGCGATCGAATAGAACCGGGTGACTAGATCGGCCACCACGTTGTAGTCGTTCTCGTCGAATGCCTCAGAAAGCATTGGATCGCTGTCGGAGGCCAGGATGTCCAGCCTGGTCTCGTCTCGCGAGACCAGGCTCGCGAAATCGGTGAAGCCGCCGATACCGGCGGCCCGGATCACCGCATCCCTGACGGTTGCCCTGGTGTGCTTCTTGACCCGTTCAGCGAGAGTTCCGCGGTCCGGATTCGCGTCGACGGCGATGATCCGGTCCTCGCGGGCGTCGGCGAGTGCCATGCCGAGCAGGGCGGTCACCGTCGTCTTGCCGACTCCGCCCTTGCGGGTGAGGATCGGGACGAACCGCGTGCCGCCGTCGAATTCCTTCTGGATCCGGTGGTCAAGCTCTTTCCTGGCCCGTGCCTTCGCAGAATCGCCGAGGTTCGCGGTGCGGAAGGTGGCCCGATAAACGAATCGCTGCCAGGCACCTTCTGGAGCCGGCCTGGTCTTGCGGTTGACCTCCAGCAGCCGGTCGGCGGTGAGCATCGCAGCCGGTTCCGGCTGATCCGAGGGCGCACCTCGCAACCGGTCACGCCGGGACTGGGAGTAGGGGCTCTCCGCGATTGCCGAGTGTCCGTGCCGCGGCTGAACCGGAGTCGCAGTCGTTCTCGCTATCCTGGCGACCAGCGAGACCGAGGTGATGCCCGGATCCGCTACATGCACCACGCCGGGATCGATCGGAACATCGTCGATCGCGACCGCCCTCTCATCCGGTGGGATCTCGGGTGCCGCAGCGGCAGGCAACTGAACGGCGACGCTCATGGTGTCCGGCTCGCCAGTTCCCTTCTCTTCTTCGTCAGACACGCTGTCTCCTTCGGTGCCACGGGCACGACACAGTTTAGCGCCGGCCCGCTCGCACCAGATCGGCTGCGCTAGGAGCCCGGCGTCACGACCACCAGCAAGTCGCCGGCATCGACCTGCTGGGTTTGTGGAATCGCCAATCGCTCGATCACACCGGCGATCGACGAGGTGATGCCGGCCTCCATTTTCATCGCCTCGATCGTCGCAACATTCTGCCCGGCGTGGACCTGGTCACCGACCGCAACCTGCAGGGTGACCACGCCTGAGAACGGCGCAGCGACCTGGGCTGGGTTGCCGGCGTCCGCTTTCTCGGCGGCCTTGAAGTCGACTGCGATACCGCGGTCACGCACGAACACGGGTCGCAACTGCCCGTTCAACGTCGTCATCACGGTACGAATACCTTTTTGATCGGCCTCACCGATGGCTTCCAGCCCGACGAAGAGCCGCACGCCTTTGGCAATCTGAATGACGTGCTCAATGCCCGGCTTCAGACCATAGAGGTAATCAACGGTGTCCAGCACCGACAGATCGCCATAGCTGTCCCGAATCTCTTCGAAGGCGCGGGTCGGGCCGGGGAACAGCAGCCGGTTCAGCGCCGTGCGACGTTCGAGGCTGGTTCCAGCCAGCAGCTCCCGATCCTCCTGGCTGATCTCGGTGACCCCGATTCGAACGTTTTTGCCGCGCAGCACCTTGCTTCGGAAGGGCTCCGGCCAGCCGCCGGGGAGATCGCCGAGCTCGCCGGCCATGAATCCGACGACCGAGTCCGGCACATCATAATTTTCTGGATTCTGCGCAAAATCTTCCGGATCCGCCTTCACGGCTGCCAGATACAACGCCAGGTCACCGACAACTTTCGAAGACGGGGTGACCTTCGGTACCCGGCCGAGGATGGCGTCCGCCGCCGCGTACATGTCCTCGATCAGTTCGAAGTCGTCCGCCAAGCCCAGCGCGATCGCCTGCTGGCGCAGGTTGGACAGCTGGCCGCCTGGGATCTCGTGCTTGTAAACGCGGCCGGTCGGACCGGGCAGACCAGATTCGAACGGTCGGTAGACCCGGCGCACCGCTTCCCAGTACGGTTCCAGATCCGTGATCGCCTGAAGCGAGATCCCGGTGTCGCGTTCGGTGTGCGCCAGGGCGGCGACCAGTGCGGATGCCGAGGGCTGGCTGGTCGTGCCCGCCATCGGTGCGCTGGCCACGTCGACCGCGTCGGCGCCGGCTGCACTGGCCGCCATCAGGGTGGCAAGCTGTCCCCCTGCCGTGTCATGGGTGTGCACATGTACCGGCAGATCGAAGTGCGAGCGGAAGGCGCTGACGAGCTTTTCTGCGGCGCCGGGACGCAGCAGGCCGGCCATGTCCTTGATAGCCAAGATGTGCGCCCCGGAGGCGACGATCTGTTCGGCAAGCCGCAGATAATAGTCCAGCGTGTACAGGTCCTCTGCCGGGTCGAGAAGGTCTCCGGTGTAGCACACCGCGACCTCTGCGACGGCGCTTCCGGTGGCCAGGACCGACTCGATCGCCGGCCGCATCTGTTCGACGTCGTTCAGTGCGTCGAAGATCCGGAAGATGTCGACACCGGTGGCTGCCGCCTCGCTGACGAACGCATCCGTCACCTCGGTCGGGTATGGGGTGTATCCAACGGTGTTCCGGCCGCGCAACAGCATCTGGATGGCGATGTTCGGCAGCGCTTCCCGGAGCGAACCGAGGCGGTCCCACGGGCTCTCGCCGAGGAACCTCAGCGCGACATCGTAGGTGGCGCCGCCCCATGCCTCGATCGACAGCAGCTGCGGGGTGAGCCTAGCGACATAGGGCGCCACCTCGAGCAGGTCTTTGGTGCGCACCCGAGTCGCCAGGAGGGATTGATGAGCGTCGCGGAAGGTCGTCTCGGTGACAGCCAATTCGCTCTGCGCCCGCAGAGCGGCGGCGAAGCCGGCTGGGCCCAGGGTCAGCAACCGCTGCCGAGAGCCCTCCGGTGCCGCAGCGCTGAGGTCGATCCGCGGCAATTTGGCCGCCGGGTGACCGCTGCCCAGCTGCTCGCCGTTCGGCTGGTTCACGGTGACATCTGCCAGCCAGTTCAACAGCTTCGTGCCGCGGTCCTTCGAGACCGGGCCACGCAGCAATTGGGGCCGCTCCTCGATAAAGGAGGTGCTCAGATCACCGGCGATAAAGCCCGGATCCTCCAGCACCGCCTGAAGAAACGGAATATTGGTCGCGACGCCGCGGATCCGAAACTCGGCCAGGGCACGCCTGGCACGGCCGACCGCGGAGGGGAAATCGCGCGCGCGACAAATGAGCTTGGTCAGCATCGAATCGAAATGCGGGCTGATTTGGGAGCCCGGGTTGACGGTTCCACCGTCCAGCCGAATCCCGGCACCACCCGGTGAACGGTAAGTGGTGATCTTGCCGGTATCCGGACGGAAACCGTCTGCCGGATCTTCGGTAGTGATTCGACATTGCATGGCCGCGCCGCGTCGGCGGATATTCTCCTGATTCAGTCCGAGGTCGGCTAGGCTCTCGCCCGCAGCGATCCGGATCTGGGACTGGACCAGATCGACGTCGGTGATCTCCTCGGTTACGGTGTGCTCGACCTGGATCCTCGGGTTCATCTCGATGAAGACGTGCTCCCCGGCTCGTTCGCCGACGGTGTCCAGCAAGAATTCCACGGTTCCCGCGTTGACGTACCCGATCGACCGTGCGAACGCTATTGCGTCCCGGTACAGGCTGGCGCGAATGCTCTCGTCGAGATTCGGCGCCGGAGCGACCTCGATGACCTTCTGGTGCCGACGCTGCACAGAACAGTCCCGCTCGAACAGATGCACGGTTTCACCACCGGCGTCGGCGAGGATTTGCACCTCGATGTGCCGCGGCCGCAGCACCGCACGTTCCAAAAACATCGTCGGATCGCCGAACGCGCTGTCTGCCTCGCGCATCGCAGCCTCGAGTGCACCACGCAGTTCCTCGGGGCCGTCGACCCGGCGCATGCCCCGGCCGCCGCCGCCGGCGACCGCCTTGGCGAAAATCGGGAACCCGACTGCATCGGCGCCGGCGAGCAATTCGTCGATGTCACGGGACGCCGGCGTCGAGGCGAGCACCGGTACCCCCGCGGCGATGGCGTGTTCCTTGGCGGTCACCTTGTTGCCGGCCATTTCCAACACGTGCGATCCCGGACCGATGAAGGTGATCCCGGCCTGTGCTGCCGCCTGGGCCAACTCAGGATTTTCCGAGAGGAAGCCGTAGCCGGGGTAGATCGCGTCAGCCCCACAGTCTCGGGCGACCCGGATGATCTCACTGACGTCGAGGTAGGCGCGGACGGGGTGGCCCTTCTCACCGATCTGGTATGCCTCGTCCGCTTTGAGCCGATGCATCGAGTTTCGATCCTCGAACGGGAATACGGCTACGGTCCCCGCCCCCAACTCGTACGCCGCTCGGAAAGCGCGAATCGCAATTTCGCCGCGGTTGGCAACAAGGATCTTTCGAAACATGTACGACCTTTCGAACAGGAGCACGCACTCAGCTAACGGTTAGGTTCTCTAAGACTAGTGAAGGTAACGTAGCTAATTGTGCACGTACTCAGCGTCAGCTCTCTCAAGGGTGGGGTCGGAAAGACCACTGTGACGCTCGGGCTCGCCTCCGCGGCTTTCGCGCGCGGGTTGCGAACCCTTGTGGTCGACCTCGACCCTCAATCGGATGTCTCCACCGGCATGGACATCAATATTGCCGGACACCTCAACGTGGCAGATGTCCTCGCGTCGCCGAAGGAGAAGATCGTGCGGGCGGCGATTGCGCCAAGCGGCTGGACCAAAGGCCGCACCGGAAAGATCGACGTGATGATCGGCAGTCCGTCCGCAATCAACTTCGACGGTCCGCACCCCAGCATCCGGGATATCTGGAAGCTCGAGGAGGCACTGGCGAACATCGAGCACGATTACGATCTCGTCCTGGTTGACTGCGCCCCTTCGCTGAATGCACTTACCCGCACCGCGTGGGCCGCCAGCGACCGAGTCGCAGTGGTCACCGAGCCCGGATTGTTTTCCGTCGCGGCCGCTGACCGAGCACTGCGGGCGATCGAGGAGATTCGCCGGGGGCTCAGCCCGAGACTGCAACCGCTCGGGATCATCGTGAACCGAGCACGGGTGCAGTCGCTGGAGCACCAGTTTCGGATCAGAGAGCTCCGGGATATGTTCGGGCCTCTGGTACTGAGCCCTCAACTGCCCGAGCGCACCTCACTGCAGCAGGCACAGGGCGCTGCCAAGCCACTGCATGTCTGGCCGGGCGAGAGCGCGCAAGAGATGGCGCACAACTTCGATGTGCTTCTGGAGCGCGTCATGCGAACCGCCCGGATCGGCGAGTTCGCGGAGCCAGCAATCCGCTGAGGTGCAAGCTTTTGCTAGTGCAGGTCGTGAAACACTAACAGAAGTGTGCACCTCAGCAGGTTGGTTGGTTGGTTGGGTGGCTAGGAGGCGCGGACGGCGCGACGCGCGGCGAGTTCGTCCATCGGGTCGGCGCTCTGACTGCCCAACTCGACCAGGCTCGACTCCACCTCGCGTAGCACCTTGCCGACGGCGATGCCGAACACGCCTTGCCCGCGGCTGACCAGGTCGATAACCTCATCGTTCGAGGTGCACAAGTAAACACTGGCCCCGTCGCTCATCAAGGTCGTCTGAGCCAGATCGTTGACGCCCGATTCGCGCAACTGGTTCACCGCTGTGCGGATCTGCTGCAGCGAGATCCCGGTGTCTAGCAGACGCTTGACCAGCTTGAGCACGAGGATGTCGCGGAATCCATACAGCCGTTGCGAGCCAGACCCGGCCGCTCCGCGCACCGTCGGCTCG
Organism: Microbacteriaceae bacterium; assembly: GCA_039922875.1. Classification (GTDB taxonomy): domain Bacteria; phylum Actinomycetota; class Actinomycetes; order Actinomycetales; family Microbacteriaceae; genus JBDTDV01. Next base: position 85,295 of record JBDTDV010000016.1, on the reverse strand, counting down.
ACCAATCCCGTGCGCGCCCAATAGTCCAGTTGCCGATAGCTGATCCCGGCGGCGCGCGCGGCGACCGCTCCGCGATAGCCACAGGCCGCGTCTAGTTGGGGCATCCCATCGGTGAACAGCAGGCCGAGATCGTACCGCGAAGCCCCACTCCGACTGAGTTCAGTCATGCGCTCGCCTCTCAGCCCAAGATCGATGGCGCCGGTCGCTCGGTGCCAGTTCCACGCTACCCATGACCGGGTCGCCGGGCAACGACATTCGAAATAAACACGGGGGCGTGTCGAGTGCGCTCATCGTGACATGCGTCCCAGCGCCGCCCGGATCAAGCTGGAGCGAACGATCTCCAATTGGGCTGCGATCTCCCTGGCCAACTCGGCAGCATGAGCCCGGCTCGAGGCGTCCTTGCGACGAGAGATCGGCACCAGCGCACTCTCGATCAAGCCCAGTTCACGTTCGGCCGCGGCGCGGAAGGTGCGAAGATGACGAGGCTCAATGCCCGAACGCTGCAACTCGACCAAAGCCCGCAGCACGTTGAGGGCGTCCTCGCCATAATATTCCGCAGCGGTGATCAGGGATGCTGAGATCGCGTCGCGTAATAACATCGGGCTGGCGCCGGCCTCGGAAAGAAGTTCATCCCGCTTCAACGTTCGCGCCGAGGACAGCATCGACGGCAGGTCCGCCGCAGTGATACCGGTCACGGCCGGAGGCATCCCGGCGTCGACATCGGCCAGGTACGCCCTGATCACTTTCAGCGGCAGATATCGGTCCCGCTGCATGCTCAGAATCATCCTGAGCCGGGCGAGATCCTCTGGGCAGAATTTGCGATAACCCGCCGCCGTGCGCGCCGGCGATACCAGCCCCTGTTCCTCGAGAAAGCGGAGTTTCGACGGGGTGAGATCGGGAAAATCGGGAGTTAGCTTGGCCAGCACTTGGCCGATACTCAACAGCGTTGACCGCCCAGCCACCGAGGCCTGGGCATTCGAACGGGGCACTATCGGGACGCCGCTTGCGCGACGTCTGCCCTCGCAGCGTAGAAGGTCAGGCGGAACTTGCCCACCCGAACTTCTGCGCCATCAGTCAATTCAGCCGACTCGATCCGAACGCCATCGTAATACGTACCGTTCAGAGAGCCGAGGTCTTTCACTTCAAACCGCGCACCATGCCTGACGAATTCGGCGTGACGCCTGGAGACCGTCACGTCATCCAGAAAGATGTCGGCATCGGGATGGCGGCCCACCGAGGTGAGGTCGGCATCGAGCAGGAACCGTGCTCCCGCATTCGGCCCCCTCCGCACGATCAGCAAAGCAGAGCCCGACGGCAGCGCGGCGATAGCGTCAAGCTCTTCAGCCGAAATATCGCCATCAACGGCATTCATCGCCGCCGTGAATTCGGCACCGAATCGTGCGGTTGTGTCGTCATTCCCCCGTGAATCAGCCACCGTCAACCTCCTCTGTGTCAAGCGTATCTGATTGCCCGCCCCTCGTGGCTGACAGTCGCATGACCCGGGCGGTCTCACGGACGTAAATCAGACCGGCCCACCAGTACAGGAATGCACCCCAGAGCGCGAATGCCCAACCGACCGGGGCCGAAAGCCACGCTACCGCAGGCCAGGCCACTCCCAGCATCAACAAGGGCAGCGCGTAGAACAGGCAGAAGGTGGCGATTTTGCCCAGGCGATGCACCGGCAGTGGTCCATATCCGTAGTTGGCCAGCACGATTCCTAGGAACACCAGCATCAGATCTCTGGCGACGATGACAACCACCAGCCACCATGGCACGAAGTCGCGCACGGCAAGCCCGATCAGTGCAGCGAAAATAAAGAACCGGTCGGCGGCTGGATCCAGCAACTCGCCCAGACGGGACACCTGATGCAAACGTCTGGCCAGGTAGCCGTCCAGGTAGTCGGTAATGCTGGAGACCACCAACGTGATCAGCGCGGCGACATCCTGACCGGTGACGACGAACACCAGGAACACCGGGACCAGCGCGAGTCGGAAGAAGCTCAGCAGATTCGGCACGGTAAGGATCCGAGAACGTGCTGGCTGTTGCGCTGCAGGCGGTTCGTCTCGTGGTGCCACAGAAGCCGAGTCTAGTTAGCTCGATGCCGGATCCGGCGACCCGCGCGGCACCCGGGCACGATGCGTGCCGGCTGCGCGCCGCCTCAGTCGATCAGGTATTCTCGCAGTTCCGGGGAGCGCAGCATTTTCAGCGCCCGGGATTCGATTTGCCGAACCCGTTCGCGGGAGACGCCCAGGATCTTGCCGACCTGTTCGAAGGTCATCGGATCCGTGCCGGTGAGGCCGTATCGGAAGCGCAGAATTTCTGCTTCCCGCGACGGCAGGCCTTCCATCTTCTTGTGCAGCTCGTCGTTGCGGACGCTGATCGCGACGATCTCGGCGACCGGCTCGATATCGCCGTCTTCGATCAGGTCACCTAATTCGGATGCCGCGTCACCGCCCGGTGTCTGAAGTGACACCGGTTCCCGATCGACACTGAGAAGTCGGCGGACTTGGGTACACTCCAAGTCTGATTCCTCAGCCAACTCCTCGATGGTCGCCTCGCGACCCAGTTCGATGGCGATCTCGCGCCGAATCCGGGCCAGTTTGTTGATTTTTTCTACCGTATGCACGGGCACCCGGATCAGCCTGGCCCCATCGGCCATGCTTCTGGTGATCGACTGCCGGATCCACCACATCGCGTACGTGGAGAACTTGAAACCCTGCTGGTAATCGAATTTTTTAACCGCCCGATCCAACCCCAAGTTGCCCTCTTGAATCAGATCCATCAGCGGCACCCCGCGTCCCGAGTACCGCTTGGCGACACTGACCACGAGTTTGAGATTGCAGCAAATGAACCGGCGATTTGCCACCCGGCCCTCGTGAGCCAGGGTCTTCAGATCCCGAACGGATTCCGGGTCGAGGTCTGGCGAGGTGGCAAGCTTCTCCTGAGCCAGCAAACCGACCTCAATGGCGCGCGCAAGCACCGTCTCCTCATCTGCCCTGAGCAAAGGAAACCGACCGATCTGTTGCAAATAGTCCCGCACTGCGTCGGTGGTCGCACCGGAAATAGGTACCGCGCGCGAAGCGGGCCGCTTAGTTCTCGGTGCCGCGTTTGAGTGCGAGGTAACGGCGCTGTCCCGCTCAGCGATTGCGCTGTTCTCTGTGTCAATGACCGATGCGATGGTAGACATGCTCTGAATCCTCCCGATTGGATCCGGGCCAGAAGGCCCGCGAATTTTTTCGATTGGTTTGAGACGCGTCGAGAGGAGAAAACCCTGAGACCGCAACCCCGGGGAGAACGACCTCTCTACATCAGGTTTATCGAACCGATCAGCCGCGAACAAGGGGGTTGTGCTGCAAAGCAGACTTGTGCTATCGGAAACCAAGATCATCAATGTTGATGGCCTAGGCTCCGAGGCGATGGCGGGGTACGCTCAAGTGGGACATGGCCGCTACCCCTTATCCCAGCGCTCACGAGCGCATCCTTGCCGCCGCGTATGAATTGTTTTCGCGGCGTAGCATCCGCGATGTCGGCGTGGATGAACTGATTCTGCGCTCCGGTGTTGCCAACGCCACCTTTTATCGGCACTTCGCCTCGAAAAACGATCTCGTTCTCGCGTTCCTGAACCGCCGGGAGCGGCTGTGGACCTACGGCGCCATCGTGTCCGAAGCCAAGACGAGGGGTAGCAGCGCCGAAGAACACCTGTTGGCGATCTTCGATATCTTCGATGAGTGGTTCCACCGCGAGGATTACGAAGGGGATCCGTTCGTGAACATCCTGATCGAAATGGGACCGAATCATCTGCTCGGAAAAGCGAGTCTTGATCATCTTGCCACGGTGCGGGAGCAGATCCGGGAACTGGCCATTTCAGCCAAGTTGCGCGATCCGGTCGAGTTCTCCCATTCGTGGCAGATCTTGATGAAGGGAGCGATCATCACCGCGTTCATGGGAGAATCCGAGGCGGCACGGCGCACCAAGACGATGGCGGTCTGGTTGATCGAGAACCATCGACCCTGGCAATCCGGTGTGGAGATGGCCCAGAGCGGTGATGGAACGCAGCAGTGATGGAACGCAGCAGTGATGAACATCAATGACCCGCATGAAACCCACCAGCGCACTGCTGCGAACGGCACCTGGCTTGATGACGCTGCGAGCGCAACGTTGCAGCACAAGGGCGGGGTGTACCAAATTTTGCCGCTGGATGCCGTGTCCTGGGTAATCCGCAGCGCTGACGGACGCACCATGGGCTCCCTCATTTTGTTGGCTAGCGAGGGCGAATCGGGCGACCCGGTCTACGCGGGCCGACTGCCTGAGGAACTCGACAACTACTCGGAGGGGTCCGACTGGCGGGGGATAGCCAAGGCCATCATCAACGCCGCCAGCTGAGCAACCGGTAGAGGTAGATGCTCTGGCGTGCGGGTTCAGCGCCCGCTGCCATCAGCCGCACGGTCGACCGAGCCGCGCCATCCGCCTGTCTCGAATCCATTTGATTCGATCAAACGTTTGAATTCCTGATCAACCCGGTCGACTCCCCCAATGAATTCCGAGAAGATTCCCGCGCTCATCTGAATGATCCATCGATCGCTTCCGACTCCCGGCATCGACCAGATACGGCTGCGATGGAAGAACCCCGCCATTGACGTTCACGGGTTGCAGGCCAGACTATGCGCATGGACACCGTAAGCAGATTCCAAGAACGGGGGCCGGTCAGCGACTGCCTGCTGCGCGTCATTCAGGATCCCGCACAGACAGCCACGACACGGTTGAATGAACTACCGGACACGCTGACCGTTGCGCTGGGCTGCACAGCCGATATTCTGCGCGACGACGATCTCCAGTTGGCGCTTTTCGTGTTGTACGGTCTGTCCTACGGCGGCGTCGTGGCAGCGGACGATGAGTGGGAATGGGCTCCGGCGCTGGTCGCGGCACGGCGGTCGATCGAGCGCATGTTTGAGCGAGAGTTGCGCTCCTGCGTGCCACGCCCGCCGCTACCGGTCGCCAACCCCGACGCTGTCGCGGCGGCGCTGTTCGAACTCACCAGTCCAGATCCGGGTCCGAGCCTGGCACGCTATGTCGCCAAGCAGGCCACGGAGGCGCAGCTGCGCGAATTCCTGATCCAGCGCTCCATTTACACCCTCAAGGAGGCTGACCCGCACTCCTGGGCGATTCCGCGGCTGACCGGACGTGCTAAAGCGGCGTTGGTGGAGATCCAGTCGGACGAGTACGGTGGCGGCCGGCCGGAACGAATGCACTCGGCCATTTTCGCCGGCACAATGCGGGCACTTGGGCTGGATGACCGGTACGGAGTCTATGTCGACAATGTGCCGGCGATCACGTTGGCGTCATTCAACATGATGACGATGTTCGGCCTCAATCGTCGGTTGCGCGGAGCCATCGTCGGCCACCTGGCGGCGTTCGAAATGACCTCGTCGATTCCCAACCGGTTCTACGGCAACGGCTTCCGCAGGCTGGGCTACGACAGCGTGGCCACCTGGTATTTCGACGAGCATGTGGAAGCCGACGCGGTGCACGAACAGATCGCCGGGCGAGATCTCGCCGGGGCACTGGCGCAAGACGAGCCGACGCTGCTTGCCGACATCATCTTCGGCGCCAGCGCCTGTCTTACCGTGGACGGCTGGGCAAGCGAACACATCTTGGACGCGTGGTCGGCCGACAGATCCTCGCTGCGCAGCCCGCTGGACGCATCCGCTCATGCAGCCTGAACGATTCACGGCTGAGTACCTGCTGTCAGCCGGGCGTCCGCTGCATCAGACGATGGCGGCGGTGCTCTTGGCGTCCCCCGAAGGGCGACGGCCATGATCCAGCCAGAACGCCCGGATGCGCCGACGGTCATCGTCGCCTGCACCAACGGACCGTTGCTGGTGCGCGGCCAGGTTGACATCGTAGACGCAACCGGGATTCCGGTCGAGCATCAACGCAAGACCGTCGCGCTGTGCCGGTGCGGCGTGTCGACGATCAAACCATTTTGCGATGGGACGCATAAGCTCATCCGATTCCGCACAGCGCCAGAGTCCGAATAGGGGCTACAGGCAACACCGAGGTCAGCGGGCAAACACCGAGGTCATCAGGAAAAACCGAGGTCATCCGCGCCCAGGCTGGGCCTTCGCACCGACAGCTCGATGGCTAACTGCGTGCCCATGGAATGACCGACGAGTATGCAGGAGCTGATGCCGTGGCGATGGATGACCTGCTCCACGAACCGCGCGTACGACGGGATGGATACCGCATCGGAGGGTTTGGGCGTCGGGCCAAAACCGGGCAGGTCGAATGAATAGGTTGCACCGATGCCAGCCAGTGCCCGGTAGATGGGTGCGAAGTACCGATGCGACATCCCGATGCCGTGCAACAGCACGAAAACCGGTGCCGACGGGTCGCGCGCCGACGCATATACGCGGCCGCACAGTCCGTCCACGCGAACATTCTCGACCGTTTCGTGGGCATCCATCTCGTGCACAACATACGCTCGCGGTCAGAATCCGGCTCCTGCCGGAGGGTGAACGCGAATTTACTTGGCAGCGCTCACGGCCTCGCCTCAACGCTGCGGTCGCGATTGACCGAGCCGATCCAGCCTTTTCCTGGCCCGGCCTGCGTCGCGCCGCGCGTGGTCAGCAGCGTCGGCGAGCCGTTCGTGCTCGCGGGCGAGGAAGCGGGACTGATCCTCGATATTTCGGCGCTCCTGCTTGAGATCCCCTATCCGGTCCTGCAGCGCGGTCAGCTCAGACTCCACCGTGGTGTTGCGCGTCGAGAGTTCGTCGATCCGTTGCCGAATCTCCACGAGTTGCGCTTCGACGCTCTTCCGTTTGCGTTCGGCGTTCGCGCTGGTCCGCTTCGCGCTCGCCAGTTCCTCCCGTCGTCGGCCGGCCTCGGGCTCCTTCCCAGAGCGTGCCTGGTTCTTCGCCGTGGGCGGGTCGGGGACCGCAGCCGCAGACTCTGCCGACCCCCAGCCAACCGAGGACAGCGCGCGAGTCAGCCGGCCACCAAGAACCGACGCGGCGGCCTGGGGATCGGCCATCGCCGCGTGGAGTGTCTGCTCAACCTCCGCGACAGCCGCAGCGGAGATGGGGCGCCCGAGCTCACCGGCGAGCGCCTGCCCGACAGCGACGACGCCGGCGACGCGCTCACGTCGCTGTCTGCTCAACCGTCGCAACTGCTCGCTGTCCAAATTCTGCTGCGCCCGCCGTAGTGTGGCACCCAGCTGCAACGCCCGATCGATCTCATCACGCCGATGCCGAACCAGCATGTTCAACACCCAGGCTGCCGCCGACGGTTTTGGCAGCTTTCCGACCTCCTCGGCCAGGCTCGTGTGCCCCGCCTCTCGCGCGGACCTGGCCCGATCGTTACGCGTGGCGACGAACGTCTCGGGCAGGCCAGCGTAGAGCTCATCGAGGATGTCTGCCAGCTGCATGACCGTTGGCCTAACCCGACTGCTTCGAACGCCCAGGACGTGGTAGAGGGCGAGCCGATCGGTAAGCGTCTCGCCCTCTGAGCAGGTCGCCGTAAGATCGGCAATTCGGTGCGTTCTCTCGACACGTACAACAACACACGTACAACGACACTCTTAACGCTCCCGTGCCACCGTCGGGCGCGACCCGCTTGCTAAGGACAACGCTACCCTGATTCGGCTATCGCGGGAAGGGCACTGTGCTGCGCAGCCGACGGTGTTGCCCTTGCCGTGGGACCCGAGGCGGTCTAGCGTCTGGATTGTGCGGGGCATGAGCGAGACAGACGCGATTGTGGTCGGCTCCGGTCCTAACGGACTCGCCGCCGCCGTCACCCTGGCCCGGGCCGGGTTGAGTGTCTTGGTCCTGGAACAGGCCGACCGGATCGGCGGGGGCGCCAGGACCGAGGAGCTCACCCTGCCGGGGTTCAAACACGACGTCTGCTCCGCAGTGCATCCGATGGCGCTGACATCCGACTTTTTCACTCGTTTCGGTCTCAGCAAACGGATCGCGTTGAGGATCCCCGAGATCTCATACGGGCATCCGTTGCCCGGCGGGGGCGCCGGTATCGCATACCGGGATCTGGAACGCACCGTGCATGGTCTGGGGCGGGACGGACCAGCCTGGCGGCAGCTCTTCGCGCCACTGGTGCAGCACTATCGCTCGTTGGCCGAGTTCACTGGCGATCAGTTGCTGCGCATTCCCCGGCATCCGGTCACAGCGGCCCGCTTCGGGCTGCGCGTCATAGAACAGGGCAGCGCGCTGTGGAACCTGCGGTTCTCCCAGGAGGTTGCCCCTGCCCTGCTGTCGGGAGTTCTGGCCCATTCGATCCAGTCGTTCCCGAGCCTAGGCACCGCCGCTCCCGGACTCACCCTGGCCAGCTACGCGCATGCCCTCGGCTGGCCTGTGCCGGTGGGTGGCAGCGGCGCGATCACGCAGTCGCTCGCCGACGACCTTCTGGCGCACGGTGGCGAAATTGTCACCGGGACTCGTGTGCTGCACATCACCGATTTGCCCCCGGCGCAACTCCTTCTTCTGGATCTGACCCCCCGTGCGCTCGTCGAATTCGCCGGGGAGCTGTTGCCCAGCGGTTACACCACCGCCATGAGTCGCTTCCGCTACGGCAACGGCGTTGCGAAGGTCGATTTCGCTCTGTCCGACCCGGTGCCGTGGAGCAACGCCGAGTTACGCCTGAGCCCCACCGTGCACGTGGCGGGGACCCGCGCCGATATCGCCCGCGCCGAGAACGCGGTAGCTCGGGGATCCTATGCCGAGCAGCCTTACGTACTCACCTCCCAGCCGACGCTCATCGACCCGAGCCGGGCACCGGAAGGGAAACACGTGCTGTGGGCGTACACGCATGTGCCGTCCGGATCTGACTCGGATCAATCCCAAGGGATCATCCGCCAGATCGAACGCTTCGCCCCTGGCTTCCGCGATACGATTTTGGCCACGTCCAGTCGTACCGCGGCACAACTCGAGCAGTCCAACCCGAATGACGTCGGCGGCGATATCGCGGCAGGGGACGTTTCGTTCCGGCAACTCGTTGCCCGGCCGGTTTTGTCCACAGACCCTTGGCGCACCCCGTTACGCGGGGTGTATTTGTGTTCCGCGTCGACCTCCCCTGGGCCGGGCGTGCACGGCCTGTGCGGTTGGCATGCGGCGCGCAGTGCGCTGCGGAACGAGTACGGAATCCGCACCCCGCCGGATCTGGCGCCGGACCAGCCGAAAGGATGAGCCTATGGCCGTCAACTACCGCCTATTGCGATGCGAACCCCGATATGTTTTCAACGTTCTGGCCGACGGCTGGCTTTACCCGAGTTGGGTCGCCGGTGCCTCCAGAATGCGCGACGTCGACAAGGACTGGCCGGCGCCAGGGGCGCGCATCCACCACTCCGTCGGAGTTTGGCCGGTGCTGCTGAACGACACCACCTCGATGCTGGAATGGGATCCGCCACGGCACGCGCTGTTCAAGGCACGCGGCTGGCCGATCGGAGAGGCGCACGCCGCGATAGATGTGCGCGAGCGCCGGGACGGATGCGTGGTGCGGATGATCGAGGATGTCGTGGCCGGCCCGGCCCGATTCATCCCGGCCCCGATAGAGAACATTCTCACGTATCAACGCAACACCGAGACGTTACGCCGACTCGCCTATCTGGCCGAGGGCCACGCCGGAGCAGAACGGTGAGATCATTGAACCAGCCACAAGCTAATAATCGAGCCCCGGGTTAGCCTGGAACCGTCCGATGGTTCTCTCGATATGAAAGGTGGTCACGATGAGTGGCTCTGACAAAATGAAGAACGCCGCGGAAGACATGGCGGGCAAGTCCAAAGAAGCCGCAGGAAAAATGACCGACAACGAAAAGCTCGAGGCCGAGGGCAAGGCCGAGCAGACCAAGGCCAAGCTGAAGAAGGCCGGCGAAAACGTCAAGGACATCTTCAAGGGCTGATCCCGATGCCCCGCCCCGCTCACGCTGGGGCGGGGCATTTTCGCATGACAAGATGGGGTCGTGACACTCCAGGGCCGCGATATGCAACGCACCTACGAGGCGGTGCTGTCGAACATCGAGGCTGACCTGCGGGCGGGGCGGCTCAAGCGTGGCGACCAGCTGCCCGGGGAGCGGATCCTGGCCGAGACCTACGGGATCTCGCGCGCTTCGGTCCGAGACGCAATCCGGATTCTCGACGCGATGGGCGTCGTGCACACCTCCGCCGGATCAGGCCCCAACTCCGGTGCCGTGGTCATCTCCGAGCCGGCGACCGGCCTCTCTGCCGCGCTACGCCTGCACGTAGCGGCCAACAGCCTGCCGGTTGCAGATATCGTCGAAACCCGGATCCTACTGGAGACCTGGGCGGCTGGACGGCAGCAGGTGAGCACGCCGGCCGCCGCCGCCGCCGCCTCGGAGGCGGCTATGGTGCTGGCGGAGATGGACAGCCCTGACTTGGATCGGGGGACCTTCCACGTCTTGGACGCGCGGTTTCACGTTCTGCTCAGTGCATTGGCCGGAAACGCAGTGATCCAGGCGATGATGGATTCGCTCAGCGGTGCCATCCGGGACTATGTCACCCACGCCACGGATACCATGCCGCAGTGGCCGACGGTCCTGCAAACCTTGCGAAGTCAGCACCACGCTATTTTCGATGCCGTGATCTCTGGCCGGCGCGATGACGCGGCACGATTGCTCCGCGAGCACATCGAATGGTTCTACCAGCAGGCCGACCGCCGCTGAAGCCTGTCGCCGAGGCTGATCAGCCCGCGACGACCGAAAGGACGTTTCCGGCCGGATCGGTGAACCAGGCGATCTCCGGGCCGTTGCCGCGCATGATCCCGTTCTCATCCGTCGGCATGATCGAGTCATCATAGATCTTCGTCTTCACGCCGAGTGCGTTCAATTCCCGTACCGCACCGGTCACGTCTGGCACGACGAAGTTGAGGATGGTGAACGATGCCGGCTGATGATCCTGCTTCGGGTAGATCAGTACATTGCCTCCGGTGGGGAGGGTGAGCTGCAGCATCCCCATGTCGGTATCGGAGACGACGAGGCCGAGGGTATCGGCGTAGAAGGATCGTGCGGCGGCCAGGTCGTTGACGCTGAATCCGCTGAATGCGTGCGTTGCGCTTAACATGCCAGGAGGCTACCCGCGTGCGCAACGCGCGGCAACGGGCACTGGCTCATCCGGGTTCGGCGGACGGGTACGCTTCAAGAGGCCATGCATTACCCAAGCGAGTTCAGCCGGCTGAAAGCGAGGAATCGTGGGGTTTCGCCGTCGACACCGAGTCTCGCTGAAACCGTTCGACAAGACCGCGCTGCCAAAGCTCGAGCCGATCAGCCTCGAAGACGCCATCGATGAAGGGCTGATGCTGGCGGAGTATGCCAGCCGGATGCTGTTGAAGAACCACATCGAGGTTACCGTCTTGACGGTGGATCGGCCGTACGACGGCGCCGATTTTCTCGACGCGGCAGCGCAGTCGCTCGACGCTCTCGCGACCGAAGCGCGGGGCGCCGCTGACCGGGTCTCCGAAGAACGTGACGGGGCCGCGTCCATGTCCGGGCTGGCCGAACATCTGCACGATTACCGGGTCGTGGACGTTGCCAACCTGGAACGCCGGCGCGCCGTATCCGTCGAGGTCGCCGATCGGCTGCAGGAGCGACGTCGGGACCGGGAGTACCTGCTCCGGCTGATCGAGCGCGCCAGAGCGGTCGCCTGGGAGGAGATCGGTAGTGCAATCGAAGATTCCCTGGAGCGCAGGCGGATACCGGTCGATGAGGATTACCTGCGCCATCGCGACCAGCGGATGCGGCTGATCGGCGATGACCTGGACCGGCTGTCCGCTGATTCGCGGGACTGAACGAAGCACCCGCTATTACCTGTCGGTCTTCACCGGTTGATGGGTTATCGTCGAACCATGTGTGGCCGTTTCGCGCTGGATGCGCACGTCGACGAGCTGATCAGGGACTTCGTGTTCACCACCGGAGAACCGCCGCAGAACTGGCGCTCCGGATGGGAGGCCTCCTGGAATATCAGCCCGACCGAGAACATCCCGATCCTGTTCGAATCTGCTCCGCGCGGTGAAGCGGCGCCCGACGAAGCTCCGCAACGTCGCTTCGAGCAGGCCTCGTGGTCGCTGATACCGTCCTTCTCGAAGACGAAGAAGCTGAAGTATCCGACTTTCAATGCTCGTGCCGAGGGCATCCTGGGCAAAGCCACCTGGAGGCGGCCGGTGCAATCGCACCGCGCGATCGTACTGGCCAACGGGTATTACGAATGGCAGGGCGAAAAAGGCCACAAGACGCCATTCTTCATCCGTCATCCCGAGGATCATGTGGTGGGATTCGCCGGGCTCTACTCCTGGTGGCGCGATCCGGAAAAGGATGCGGACGACCAGTCCAAATGGATGCTGACCGCGACCATCCTCACCTCGGACGCCGTACAGACCCTCGCGGACATCCACGATCGCAATCCGGTGATCCTGCCCAGAGACACCTGGGAGCACTGGGTCGATGCCACCGTGGTCGGCGATCAGAAGCTCGTCGATGACGCGGTACGCGCCGGGGTCGCAGCCGCGGGCGAGTTGGTTTTCGACCAGGTCGCGCCACTGCGTGACAACGGCCCGGACCTGATCCGGCCGGTCGGCTGAACAGTACGAACGTGCGCTAGGCGGCATCCTCGGCGGCGATCGCCCGCGCGACGGCCGCGAGAGACTGGGCAACGGCATCGGCATCCGTCGACCAGTTGCTCACCGAGATGCGGAGGATCTCTTTGCCGGCCCAGTGCGAACCGGACATCCAGGTCGTGCCGTCCGCGATGATCCGCGCGGTAATGCTGCGGGTTCGCTCGTCGGAGCCGAAACTCACGCAGACCTGAGTGAACACGACCTCGTTGAGCACCTCAACTCCGGGCATCGACGCCAACGCCTCGGCGAACGCCTGGGCGTGATCGACTAGCCGGTCGACCAGGGCTACGACGCCAGACCGGCCCAGCGAGCGCAGTGCCGCCCAGACCGGAACTCCGCGGGCCCGACGGGAGAATTCCGGAACCTTCTCGAACGGGTCTCCGGGGCCACGATCGTCGGTGACCAGGTAACTGGTGTGCACACCGAACACCGACCGGACGACCTCAGGCCGAGACACGATCACGACGCCGCAGTCGTACGGCACATTCAACGTCTTATGCGCATCCGTCGCCCACGAGTCACAGGTCTCCAGCCCCGCCAGCTGCTGGCGGTGCCGTGGGCTCGCGGCCGCCCATAGGCCGAATGCGCCGTCCACGTGTACCCAGGCCCCGTGCTGGTGGGCGACAGCAGCGGCCTCGCCCATCGGGTCGGCTGCCCCGGAATGGAGGTTGCCTGCCTGCAGGCACACGATCGCCGGGCCGGTCGCGGCATCCATCGCCTCCGCAAGCGCGCCGACGATCAGCCGGCCTTGCTCATCGGCGGCGACCTCGATCGGCTGGCCGAGCCCGAGATAGGTCAAAGCCAGGTCGATGGATGCGTGGCGGTCCTTCCCGACGAAGACCCGCACGCGGGGCGCGCCGGTCAGCCCCTCGACCGCAAGATCCCAGCCGGCTTGGTCGAGCACGTACCGTCTGGCCGCAGCGAGCCCGACGAAGTTCGATCCGGTCGCCCCGGTGGTGAAACCGACATCGGAGCCGCTGGGCAGTCCAAGCAGTTGGAGAAGCCAGGCGCCGGCAGCCTCCTCCGCCGCAGCGATTGCCGGAGTCGCATAGCGCATTGCCGCGTTCTGGTCCCAGGCGGTGACCAGCCAGTCGGCGCCCATCGAGGCCGGGAGAGTTCCGCCGATGACCCAGCCGAAGAAGCGTCCGGATGGCATTGACATGAGGCCGGGTTCCGCGAGCCTGGCGAGTTCGTCGACAACGGCAGCCGCGGATATCGGCTGCTCTTGCAGCGGTATCGCGAACTGGGCGAGCAGGTCATCGGCGCTCTGCCGGGGGCCGACCGGTCGAGTGGCCAACGAGTCAAGCCATTCGGTTGCGTGAGCGTGCGCGCGGTCCAGCGCATCGCGGTATTCAGGTCCGGCAGAGCTATTCATGGTGTTGACTCCTCCATGAGGTTGACCTCGCCAGCGTCGATGTGGCAGGTGTGGATCTGGCCGGCGTTGATGTCGCTGAGGTAGATGTCGCTGGGTGCCGTCCCATTCTGGTATCGCGCGGCACGATTCCACAGTAGACCGGGCGAAGTGACCTCACTACGCTGTCGGCGGCAGTTGACATCATCGAACATATGTTCGAATATGAAGGAATGCACGGCACTGCAACGCTCCAGGCACCCGCTCCCGCGGCGGCGGGTACAGGTGCTGCCGCGCAATTGGAGCGAGTGCAAACGCTGCAGAACCGCATCCGGCATATGCAGCGACGCACCTTGGAGAGCCGCACCCTACCCACTCTGCCCCCTCTGGCGGAACTGTTACCCGGCGGAGCACTGCATTGCGGCGTGGCCTACTCGGTCCAGGAGTCGCATGCACTGGTGATGGCGCTGTTGGCCGGGCCAAGCGGCTCGGGCGCGTGGTGCGGGCTCGTCGGGCTGCCCGATTTCGGAGTGGAAGCCGCAGCCGGGTTCGGCATCAACCTCGACCGCCTGGTGCTCGTTCCGCACCCCGGTGAGCAGTGGCTGAGCGTCACGGCCGCTTTGGCCGATGTGCTGCAGCTCGTCGTGACCAGACCGCCCACTCGAGCGCGGGACGCGGATGCCGCGCGGCTGGCCGCCCGGCTGCGGCAGCGCGGTTCTACCCTCATCGCCGTCGGTGCCTGGCCGCAGAGCGAGGCGCGGCTCAGCGTGGTGGCCAGTCGGTGGAATGGGCTGAACTCTGGATCCGGCCGGCTAACCGATCGGGAAGCGACGATAACCGTCACCGTGGATGCCGGGCTCCACCGCTCGCGCAGCGGCCGGTTGCGGCTGCCTGCCTCCGACGCCGGCCTGGGTCGGCTTCCGGCGCCTGCTGCGGCGGAATCTGCGGAATCTGTGCAGACACCTCAGCTTCGGGCGGTGGTCTGAGGATGCCACGACGCCAGCACACGCGAGCTCAGCACGCACGCACACAGCGCACAGAAGCATCCAGGGCAATTCTGGTCTGGATCCCGGATTGGCCGATCGTGGCCGCGCGCCAGGCGTGCCGGGTCGGCAGCGACGTGGAAGGAGAAGAAGGCAGCCCGATCGCGATCATCGACCGGGGGCTCGTCTTCGCCTGCTCGGCCCGGGCTCGAGCCGACGGAGTCCGCCGGGGATTACGGCTGCGGGAGGCTCAATCCCGTTGTACCGAGCTGGTCACGCTCGCGGCTGATCCGGTGTTGGACGTGCGCGCCTTCGAGCCGGTCCTGGCGGGGATCGAGCAGCTCATGCCGGGTGTCCAGCCGATCCGACCGGGGATCTGCGCGGTTCGGGCGCGGGGGCCCGCCCGCTTCTACGGGAGCGAGGCACAGGCGGCCGCGATGCTGCTGCGTTGCCTGGGCGAGCTCGGATTCGCCGAGAGTCGCATCGGAGTGGCCGACGGGCTCTTCGCCGCCGAACAGGCGGCCCGATATTCGACCAGATCCTCCACCCCCACGGGCGACTCCCCGGTACGTATCGTGCCGCCCGGAGAGTCGCCACGCTTCCTCGCCCCGCTTCCGGTCGGCATCCTGGGCGATGCTCCCCTGGCCACCGTGCTGATCCGGCTCGGTGTGCACACTCTGGGCAACTTCGCCGCGCTCGACGCCGCCCAGGTACGACACCGATTCGGCGAATCCGGCGCCCGCGCGCACGCACTGGCCGGTGGCACCGACGCCAGCGCCGTCACCCCGCGACCGCCACGGAAGAACCTTGACGTCACTGTCGAATTCGAGCCACCCTTGGAACGCATCGATCAGGTCACCTTCACCATCCGCAGCGCAGCCGACCAGTTCATCACTCAGTTGAATGGCATATTCCAGGTCTGCACCTCGATTCAGGTGACGGTGCACAGCGAATCCGGCGAGGTCTCCGAACGCACCTGGCTGCATCCGCGCTGGTTCACCGCGGCGGATGTCGTGGACCGAGTGCGCTGGCAACTGCAGGGTTCAGGCACCACCAACAGCGGCCTGAACTCCGCTGTGGCCCGGGTTACCGTAAGCCCCGGCAGACTCGACGCGGTCGGAAACCACGAAGAGGGGTTGTGGGGAACCGCGCCGGACGAGCGGATCCACCACGGCCTTTCCCGGGTGCAGGGCATCCTTGGCCACGACGAGGTGTTCACCCCGATGCTCGGCGGGGGTCGGATGCTGGCCGAACGGCAGATCCTGGTGCCCTGGGGAGACCGCCCGCCCGAGAAGCAGTCCTCGGCTCGCGGGCAGCCGTGGCCGGGCAATCTGCCCGCTCCCCTGCCCGCCAGTGTGTTCTCTCCCCCGCTGCCGGCCGTCGTGCTCGACCGTGCAGGAATCCCGGTTGCCGTCGATGACCGCGGCGGCCTCACCGCTTCGCCCGACCGGTTCACCGTAGCCGACCGGTTCCCGACCGACCACTTCGCGACCGACCAGGCCCACCCCGACCCGCTGCGCCACCCGCGGCAGACGGTGGCGGCGTGGGCCGGTCCCTGGCCGATCGAGGAACGATGGTGGGATGCCGACTCGGCACGCACCGTCAACCGGTTCCAAATGGTTGATGCCGACGGGGCGGCCTGGCTGCTGCTTTACAGCAACGGCCAGTGGTGGGCGGAGGCTCGCTATGACTAACCGGGCGAGAGGCGATCATGGGCTGGAGTAACCCACCAGTGCCCTGGTCCGAGCTGGAGCGCAAGCTTTCCGATCGAAACAGGCCGGGCAGTCAGACCGATACCGATGGCGCGCAGAGCCGGAAACGGCCCGCGTATCAGAGCGCCAGCCCCATTCCTGCTGAGGATGACGGACCGTTCGTGCCCTACGCCGAGTTGCACGCCCATTCCCATTACAGCTTCCTCGACGGCGCCAGCTCCCCCGAGCAGTTGCTGGAAGAGGCGGCTCGGCTCCGGTTGACCGCGCTGGCACTCACCGACCACGACGGGCTGTACGGCATTGTGCGCCTGGCCGAGGCGGCGGAAGCACACGCGCAGTCAGGCCGGCACAGCGTCAAGACGGTCTTCGGCGCGGAGTTCTCCCTCCAGTTGGGCAAGCCGCAGAACGGCCAGGCCGACCCGGAGGGCAGTCATCTCGTCGTACTGGCCAGGGGGCAACAGGGCTATCACCGTCTGGCCGGGGCGATCACCGCAGCCCAGCTGGCCGACGGGGCGGAGAAAGGCCGGCCACGCTACCAGCTGGATGACCTGGCCGACCGCGCCGACGGGCAATGGGCGATTCTCACCGGATGCCGCAAGGGCCGGGTGCGCCAAGCGCTCGCCTCAGCCGATAATCCGACCGACGGCATCCGGGCCGCGGCGCGTGAGGTCGACCGGCTGGTTGCCCGGTTCGGCGCCGGCAATGTCTTCGTCGAACTGTTCGATCACGGCGATCCGCTGGACAGTACCCGCAACGATGCGCTGGCCGAGATCGCCGACCGGGCCGGCCTGGGCACCCTGGCCACCAACAATGTGCACTATGCCACCCCGGGCCAACGCAACCTGGCCACCGCTGTCGCGGCGGTGCGCGCCCGCAGAAGCCTTGACGAGTTGGATGGCTGGCTGCCGGCATCCGGTGCGGCATTCCTGCGCAGCGGTGCCGAGATGGCCGGACGGTTCGCCCGTTACCCCGGTGCCGTCGAGCGTACCGTCGAGGTGGCGGATGACCTTACCTTCGAATTGCGCAGCGCCCGGCCGCATCTGCCGAAGCTCTCGGTGCCGGCCGGGCACACCCTGATGAGCTGGCTGCGCGAGCTGGTACGCCGCGGGGTGGAGCAGAAATATCCGCGGGCGGCAAAAACAGCAACGAACACGGCGACGGATGCTGTCTGGCAGCGGCTGAACAAGGAACTCGCGGTGATCGAAGCCAAGGATTTCCCCGGCTACTTTCTGATCGTGCACGACATCGTCGAGTTCGCCAGGAGCCGTGGCATCCTCTGTCAGGGGCGCGGTTCGGCGGCCAATTCGGCGGTGTGCTACGCGCTGGGCATCACCGCGGTGGACTCGATCTTTTACGACCTCCCGTTCGAGCGATTCCTCTCCAGCATCAGGGACGAGGAGCCCGACATCGACGTCGACTTCGATTCCGACCGCCGGGAGGAGGTCATCCAGTACGTATACGGTCGCTACGGACGGCTGAACGCGGCTCAGGTGGCCAACGTCATCTCTTACCGACCGAAGTTCGCGGTGCGCGACATGGCCAAGGCGCTCGGGCACAGCCCGGGGCAGCAGGATGCCTGGTCGAAGCAGGTGGAACGCTGGGGTCCCGCGGTCTCCAGCCAGGAGCATGACATCCCAGCCCAGGTGGTGAGCCTCGCCTCCGAACTGCTGAAGGCTCCCCGGCATCTTGGCATTCATTCCGGCGGCATGGTGCTCACCGAACGCCCCGTCGGAGAAGTATGCCCGATCGAGCATGCACGCATGGAGAACCGCACCGTGTTGCAGTGGGACAAGGATGACTGCGAGTGGATGGGGCTGGTCAAGTTCGACCTGCTCGGGCTCGGCATGCTCGCGGCGCTGCAATATGTGTTCGACCTGGTCTCCGACCACCTCCACGAGTCCTGGCGATTGGAGACGATCCCCCGCGAGGAACCAGCCGTTTACGACATGCTCTGCCGTGCCGATTCGATCGGGGTGTTCCAGGTGGAGAGCCGCGCCCAAATGAGCACTCTCCCCCGGTTGCAGCCCCGAAGGTTCTACGATCTGGTGATCGAGATCGCCTTGATCCGGCCCGGGCCGATCCAGGGCGGCGCGGTGCACCCGTACATCCGGCGCCGGACCGGTGACGAGCCGGTGACCTATCTGCATCCGGCTCTGGAGCCGGTCTTGAAACGCACCCTGGGGGTTCCGCTGTTCCAGGAGCAGCTGATGCAAATGGCGATGGCTGTTGGCGGCTGCACCGCGGAGGACGCCGACCTGCTGCGGCGGGCGATGGGATCCAAGCGCGGCCGGGAGCGCATCTCGTCCCTGCGACACAAGCTCTACGACGGCATGGCGGCCAAGGGAATCTGCACCGCCGACGCCGATCTGATCTACACGAAGATCGAGGCGTTCGCCAATTTCGGTTTCGCCGAGAGCCACTCGCTCAGCTTCGCCCTGCTCGTCTACGCGAGTTCGTGGATGAAGTTGCACTACCCGGCTGCCTTCCTCGCCGCGCTGCTCCGGGCGCAGCCGATGGGCTTCTACGCCCCGCACACCCTGGTTTCGGATGCCAGGCGGCACGGCGTTCAGGTGCGACACGCAGATATTCTGCGCTCCGGAGTGCACGCGGGCCTGGAGCCGGTCACCGACCATGTTGACCAAACCAGGAGCACCGACCAGGAGACCACGCCCGTGCCCACCGGCCTGGCCTCCTGCCTGACCGCCGAGCAGCCGCCGATCGCCGCTTTCGACCGGGCTGCACCGGATGCGACGGCGGCACATCGCCGAGACGGGGGCTTCGCGGTGCGGCTGGGGCTGGCCGGGGTGAACTCGATCGGCAAAGCCATGGCCGAGCGCATTATCACCGAGCGGAACAACGGCGGGCCGTACCGCGACCTGGCGGATGTCGCCAGACGGGTGGGACTGAACACTCCCCAACTCGAGGCTCTCGCTGCGGCCGGAGCGTTCGAGGGCCTCGGGATCGGCCGCAGGGAGGGGATCTGGAGCGCCGGCTGGGCCGCTCAGGAACGCGCCGACCAGTTGCTCGGCAGTGCCGTCGCGGTGCAACCGCCGTTGTTGCCCATGCTCACCCCCGCCGAGCAGACCGTCTACGACCTCTGGGCGACCGGCATCTCCCCCGACGATCACCCGATCCGACACGTGCGCGAGGTGCTGAACCGGCGAGGGGTGCTCTCGGTGGTGCAGACGGGCACCGCGGAGGCAGACCGGCGGACGGAGGTCGCCGGTGTGGTCACCCACCGACAACGGCCTGCCACAGCCGGCGGGGTGACCTTCCTCAATCTCGAAGACGAGACCGGAATCCTCAACGTGATCGTCGGCGTCGGGGTCTGGCAGCGCTACCGGAAGGTCGCTCGAGAGGCGCCAGCCATGGTGGTCCGCGGCATCCTGGAACGATCACCGGATGGAGTGACCAATCTCATCGCCGACCGGCTCGAGCTGTTACCGCTGACGGCACCGACGGTGTCCCGGGATTTCCGCTGACGCTCCGCCAGGGCTGCGACTGCACAATCGCACCGTCGTTCACCGAATGCGGCTACCGGCGAACGCGCACTCGCCGCCGAAGCCCGACTGCCGCCGCACCCAATACGAGCAGCAGGCCGGCCAGGGCCAGGCCACCCGACAGATCCGAACCGCTCGCCGCCAGAGTCGGCGCAGCAGCGCTACCGGCCGGCACGACAGAGCCAGGCGGCACAACTGCGACGGGAGACTCGGCCGGGCTGGGCTGTGGTTGCAACTCTGGGAATGCGTCGAGGATGGCCGTGGCGACTTGTTCCTTCAGAAATGCGACACCGGCGGCATTGGGATGCAGGGCGCCGATTTTTAGGTACGTCGCAAGTTGACCCAATGCGTCCTGGCCCGCGGCCGTGGGTGGGACAGGAGGCGGCACCTGGCCCGCGGGTAGCGACACTACAGATCCCTCTTTGAACGTGATGCCGCTCATATACGCCTCGCCTTGCGGGGCGCATGGGGTGTGCGCGACAGTCTGACTAATCGTCGGAATGAACGTGGCGCCGGCCAGCGCGGCCTGCTGGCTGATCGCGGTGTCCAACGCGCTTTCAATCGTGTGCAGATAGGGGACATCGACGTTGGTGAACGGGTAGGAGTTCTCCGGGTACGGCGGGAGTCCATTTCCAATGGCCGAGGCGAAGCACCCGTTCTCCGGGGTGTTTGCCGCATCGGGTGCGACGGCCGGATACCCGACCACGAACACCTTCGCATTCGGCGCCTTTTCGGCGATGGCTTTGTACGTCTTGGCCAATGCCGGCGTCACCACGGTGGCAATCATGGCCTCAAGCACATCATTGCCGCCCAGCTGATAGAACTGCTTGCAGTCGTTGGCATACTGGTACAACATCAACGGACCGCCGGCGGCAAGAGCAAGGCAGGACGCTGCAATAGCGCTGAAGCCGAGGTCGTTTCCGCCGATCGTGACGGTGACGATGTCGGTATCCGCGTTGAGGGCATCCGTCTGGATCGGCGCGATACCGCCGTTGACTCCCGTGTTCTGCGCCGTCGTGGTGATGTTCGCGGTCACCGCATTGCTGCAGGTCGCATCGGTCAGCCTCAAGCCGAGTTCTGCGGCGACCAAATGTGGATAGTCCTTCTCCGCTTGATAGCAACCATCGGCCGGATCAGACGTGCTGTACGGGGTCAGTCCGAACCCGGCCGAGTAGGAGTCGCCGAGCGCGACATACTGCAGGCCGTCACCCTGCACGTCGCTTGTGGCCGATGCCGGGGAACTGACCATGGTGGAGGCCAGCACAAGCGCCAGCCCGGATCCGAGAGACATCACCAGCCGCCTGGTCCTAACGGCATGAATCCGGATCGCTCGGCTCATCGGCTCGCTTCTCTCTCGGCAGTCATTCCACAGTCTTCTTCTACCCAGTAACTCTGGCACGACCATTCCCCGTCGGCGACAACCCCGTTCGGGGGCGTGATGAGGGAATAATGCGCGGCCGCCGAGTGCTCACTGTGATGTGAAGCGCATCGGGTTCCTGTCCTTCGGCCATTGGAACCCGCTCCCCGGGTCCCGGACCAGGACCGCGCAGGATGCCCTCGCCCAATCGGTCGACCTGGCCGTCGCCGCTGAAGAGATCGGTATCGACGGAGCCTATTTCCGGGTGCATCACTTCGCCAGGCAACTCGCGTCACCGTTTCCGCTCCTGGCCGCGATCGGATCGCGCACCTCTAGGATCGAAATCGGCACCGCCGTAATCGACATGCGGTACGAGAATCCGTTGTATATGGCAGAGGATGCCGCTGCCGCCGATCTGCTCGGCAACGGCAGACTGCAACTGGGTATCAGCCGGGGCTCGCCCGAGCCGGCGCTTCGCGGATATGAGTCCTTCGGCCATGTTCCGGTCGAAGGTGCTACCGATGCCGACCTGGCCAGGGAGCACACTGCGCTGTTCCGTGCCGCGATCGCCGGGGCAGGAGTCGCGCAGGCGAATCCGGAGATGACCGGCACGTCGGCGGCGCTGGCCGTTCAGCCCCAATCGCCCGGCCTGGCCGAGCGGATCTGGTGGGGCTCCGGCACCCGAAAGAGTGCCGAATGGACCGCACAGCAAGGGATGAACTTGATGAGTTCGACCCTGTTGACCGAAGACACCGGGGTGGCGTTCGACCAACTTCAGGCGGAACAGATTGCCCGGTATCGCACCGGGTGGGCGGCAGCCGGCTGGGAACGCGAGCCGCGGATCTCGGTGAGTCGCAGCATCCTGCCCATCGTCACCGAGACCGACCGAGCCTACTTCGGCAAGATGGCCGCTGGTGAACGCAGCGACCAGGTGGGCTATCTCGACGGCGCTCTCTCCCGCTTCGGCAAGAGCTACGTGGGCGAACCGGATGCCATCGTCGCCGAACTGCGCGAGGACGCCGCGGTGCGCGCGGCCGATACCCTTCTGGTGACCGTTCCGAACCAGCTTGGCGTTGAGTACAACGCCCATCTGCTGGAGACAATAGTCCGGCATATCGCGCCGGAACTGAGATAACAACAAGAAGAACAGCTAAAGGAAAGAAGAATGACCGTGTCCCAACGTCTAGCCGTGCATGATGTCGACCCGAAGGCCTATGAGCCGATGTATGCGATGGAGAAATATATCCATGCCGGGAGCCTGGGTGAGGACCTGCTTGCACTGATCAAGATCCGAGCGTCGCAGCTGAACGGATGCGCATACTGCCTGGACATGCACGGCAAGGAGGCGCGCAAAGCCGGTGTCGATCAACGCCGGCTCGACGTGCTCGCCGCCTGGAGGGAGGCACCGGATTTGTACTCGGCGCGGGAGCAGGCCGCGATCGCGTTGACCGAGGAAGTCACCCTGATCGGCGAATCGGGTGTGTCGGACGAGGTCTGGGCCGCGGCAAGCGCCGCGTTCGACGACCAGGAACTGGTGTACGTGCTGATGGCGATCTCGGCGATCAACGTCTGGAACCGGCTCGCGATCAGCACCCATCAGAGCTTGCCGGATTGATTACCGTGATGCACGGCGGTCGAGCGCGATCACATCGATCTCCACAAGCCAATCCGGCTGGGCCAGGGCCGAGACTTCAATCAGGGTGTCGGCGGGATAAGGCCGGGAGAAGTACTCGCCGCGCAGGGTGATCACGGTGTCGAGGTTCGCGGCCATATCGGTGACCATGATCGTCACCTTGACCACATCGGAAAGGTCCGCACCGGCCGACGCGAGCACCCTGCTGAGGTTTTCCAGCGCCTGCCTGGCCTGGGCCTGAAAGCCCCCGGCGACGGTTACGCCATGCTCGTCGATGCCCGCCTGCCCAGAGAGGAAGATCAGCCCGGCGGCCCGGATCCCCAACGAGATGTTGTACGGCTCGTACCAATCCGGCTCGAGCGTGATCCGCTCCGATTCAGTCACGATGGTGTCCTTTCCTGCCGCGCCAGCCGACGCCGGCATCCCGCTCCCTGACAAAGTCGATCTCCTCGGTCTCCCGGCCCGGCCAACGCAGCGTCGTGCTAACCGCCGGTGCTGTTGCGATCAGCTTTCCGGCCGCGACGACGGATGTGGGGCGCACCTGACGGCGGATTACGTCGAAGGGGTCCGCGGCGGGCAGTAGCACGAAGTTTGCCGGTCGACCGGCCGCAATCCCGTAGTCATCGCCAAGCCCGAGCACGGCCGCGGCGCGGTCGGTAATCATCCGGAAGCACTCGGCCACCTCCGCTGGAGCGGTCAGTTGGGTGGCATGCGCCCCGAGGTTCGCCACCTGAACCGGATTGGCGGTGCCCATCGGGTACCACGGGTCCATGATGTCGTCCTGCCCGAAGGCTACGTTGACACCGGCGGCGAGCATCTCCTTCACCTGGGTCAGCCCGCGGCGTTTCGGATACGAATCGAACCGTCCCTGCAAATGCAGGTTCACCATCGGGTTGCAAACCAGGTTGATCCCCGAGCGGGCCACAATCCGTTGCAGTTTGTAACTGTAGGCGGCGTTATAGGAGCCCATCGCGGTCGTATGACTGGCGGTCACCCGATCGCGCAGTCCGCTGCGGAGTGCGCGGGTGGCCAGCACCTCGATGAAGCGAGACTGCTCATCGTCGATCTCGTCGCAATGCGCGTCGAGCCGCAATCCATAGCGCTGCGCCAGGTCAACGGCAAGTTCCACGGAGCGGACCCCATCCTCGCGAGTGTCCTCGAAGTGTGGGATGGCGCCGATCACGTCTACCCCGCGCCTGGCCGCCTCCTCCAGAAGTTCCACCCCGCCGGGGAAGGAACAGATTCCCTCCTGGGGAAAGGCGACCAGTTGCAGGCCGATGACTCCCCTCACCCGATCGCGTACCTCCAGCAGAGCGTCCAGCGCCACCAAGCTGGGGTCGGTGACGTCGACATGGCTGCGGACGTGCAGGGTGCCGTTGGCCGCATACCAGCGCAGCACCTCCTCGGCTCGCGCCACGACGTCGTCCCGGCTCAGCATTGGTTTGCGCTCCGACCAGCAGGCGATGCCTTCCCAGAGCGTGCCGCTCTCGTTCCAACGCGGCTCGCCGGCGGTGAGAGTGGCATCCAAGTGCACGTGTGGTTCCACGAACGGCGCGCTGAGCAGTGCGCCGTCCGCGCTGATGACCTCTCGCGCTTCTTGCGTATCGGCGCTGCCCTCTTTACTGGGCCGGATGTCCAAGATCCGCCCCGCATCCACGTGCACGTCGACCAGCACCCCGTCGTCTGCACCGACCAGTCGCGCGTTGCGGACGACGAGATCGATCACGACGCGGCTCCCGGCAGCGGCTGTGCCGGCGCCGACTGTGCCGGGACTGGCGCTCTGGTCGTCGCCGGGATTCCCCCTGCCATCAAAGAGATCACCTCGTAGGCGATCGTGGCGGCGGCCAGGGAGGTGATCTCGGCGTGGTCGTAGACGGGGCTGACCTCCACCACATCGGCGGCGACCAACTGCTCCCCGGGCAGTCCGCGCAGCATGGTCAGCAGCTCTCTGGAAGTGAAGCCGCCCATTTCGGGAGTCCCCGTGCCCGGCGCGAACGCTGGGTCGAGAACGTCGATGTCCACCGAGAGATACACCGGTGCGTCGCCGACCCGCTGGCGCGCCCGGCCGACCACCTCGGCGGCCCCGAGCCGGTCGAAATCACCCGCCCGAATGGTCGAGAATCCGAACCCCGCATCAGCGACCAGATCCTGCGCGTCGTACAACGGACCCCTGATGCCAACATGAATGGACGACTCCGGGAGCAGCAGTCCCTCCTCGAAGGCACGCCGGAATACCGTTCCGTGAGTTCGGTCCGCGCCGAAATAGCTGTCCCAGGTGTCCAGGTGAGCGTCGAAATGGATCAGCGCGACCGGCCCATGCTCCTTCACGACGGCCCGCAGCGATCCCAGTGCAACGGTGTGGTCGCCGCCGAGGGTGATCAGCCTCCGACCGGCTCCGATCACGTTCCCGGCGGCATCGTCGATTTGTTGCAGGGCCGCGTCGATGTCGAACGGATTACACGGCACGTCGCCGGCATCCACCGCCTGCAGCACTCGGAACGGGGATACCCCGAGGTCCGGGTGGAAGGCGGGTCGAAGGTTGCGGGATGCCTGACGGATCGCCGACGGCCCGAACCGCGCCCCCGGCCGGAACGACACTCCACCGTCGAACGGTGCGCCGAGCACCGACACGTCGTAACGGGACACCTCGTCGATCCGTGGCAGCCGCGCGAAGGTCGGCGCACCCGCATACCTGGGCACCTTCGTGCCGTCGACGGGTCCGATGATGGACTCTTCGTTCATTTCGCTTCCTTCGGTCGCCGGTTTAACGCTATCGGCACCGCGTGGCTGCCACCAGCTGTTACGCCGGGCGGCATCAGGGGAACTCTGAGTAGTACGTGCGCAGGTGTCTGGCTAGCTTGCCGCTCATGCTCCCACGCCAGCACCGGTCTTGACCTCGTCGAACTTCGGCGCATACGTCCTGGCCACGATGGGACCGAGCACGGCGTAGATGATTGCGCTCGTGAGTCCGCCGGCCAACCAAGACAGATCTATTCCCTGCAGGTTCTGGGAAATGAAGCCCTGGAGCAGCGGGGTTCCGCCATACATGAAGAGCCACGTCATCACGATCCCCACAAAGAAGGCGACGTAGCCGGCCCAATTCACATTCGGGAGGCGAGGGGTGCCCACCGGGTCGAAGAGTCGATCGACGCCCTTGACGCCACGTTCTAGTCGGTAATAGTGAACCAGCATGATGCCGCCCCAGGTCGCAATCCACGCCACGATCCCCGATAGCCAGGTGTCGAGCGTGTTGGCGAGGTCACCCTGGAAGATGAAGAAGATGACGGCCACCATGGCAAGAACTCCGACAACCACGCTGAGAACGCGACGTGGCAATTTGATATCGAGGGCTTGAGTTGCAACCGAGAAGGTGTAGACGTTCAAGATGTTTGTCGCGATGGGTCCATGAAGAACTAACAACAACACCGGGATCGCAAGCACGCCGAAGTTTTCAACGACAAGCTCGCCCGGGTCCACCGATCCACTCTTTGTCGCCAGCGTCGCACCGAGTATCCCCAGCCATACCACCGGCAAGAATTGCCCGAAGGAACTGGCGAAATACAAGCGGCGGCGTGGGACCTTTACGCTCACAAAGCGGGAGTAGTCCGCCGCATAGGTGAACCAGGTGATCCCCCAGCCGACACCGATCGCAGTCATGATCCCAGTCATCGCCGAGGCAAGAGCCCAGCCGGTGAGCACATGCCCAGGCGCCCCGGCATAGCCCCAATCGATATCGAGGAAGAACCAGGCGGTGATAGACATGGCGATCAGAATCGCAATAGTGGGCGGTACGGTCCAACGCTCAAATGCCGCGATGGCCTTATACCCCAGCCACGAGATCAAAACCTGAACTGCCATGATCACGGCGGCTACCAGGATCTTCACCACGTAATTGTTTGCGTGAGGATCGACCATACCAAGCTTGCCCAGCAGCGCCATGACGAGATCGAGGACGATCCAGGTGTTCACCGCACACCAACCGATGACGAGGACAGCCTGGATGGTCGCGGGCAGGTAATTTCCGCGTCGTCCGAACGGTGCACGGCCAAGCACCATTGCGGTTGCTCCAGTGCGTTGTCCGAGCAGGACGAAGAAGCCGAACATCGACATCCCGATCAGGTTGCCGACCGCAATCACGATGATCGTATTGCCCAGGCCAAGCCCCATGTTTATGCCGAGAGCTCCGAGGACCCAGTTAATTGGTGCAATGTTCGCGCCGCACCAGATCCAGAACTGTCCGTCTACCCGGGTTGTTCGCGCGCTTTCCGGGATGGGTTGAAGAGTTTGCTCGAGTTCCTCAACGGTTAAGTGCTCGTTCGATGTCGTCGCTGACATGGGCCCTCCAAGGGATCATTGGCCCAATCGTATTTCTGTGTTTTCGATGAGACAATATACAGACCGTAAAGCATTTGATCGATAGGCATGACACTCTGATGGATACCTTTCTGGATCAGATTCTGCAGCACCCCAGTCTGATGCCTGGCCAACCCCGCGTCGTCGCGGGCGAAAACGATCTGCATCGCCGGGTACGGTGGGTGCACTCAAGCGAGGTACTCGAGATAGCACCGCTGCTCCAAGGCGGTGAATTGCTCCTCACCGGTGGTGCCATGCTGGCGGAAAGCTCGGAAAGGACCCGGCGACGCTACATCAGAGACTTGGCGGATCGGGGTGTAACGGCGGTTGCGATCGAAACTGGTGGACAGCTGCTGGTGATGCCACAAGATATCGTGGACGAGGCAACACAGCTCCAGTTCCCGGTCATCGAGTTGCAACAGGTTGTGCCATTCGTGCAGGTTGCAGAGGCGATCAACAGCGAGCTGGTTGATCAGTCGATTAAAAACCTGCGCTACGCGACGGAACTGGCCCACGAACTCTCTGAAGTGGTTGCCGACGGAGGTGGAACGCAGGATATCCTCAACCGGATCGCAACTCTGACAGGTGCCGGCGCGGTATTGTTCGACGGCTCCGGACACATCACCGGAGCCCCAGACTCCGTAACCGGTCCGGCCCGGGGCGCTCCATTGGAACCCATCTTGGATGGTCGCATCCCCTCAACCGGTATCACGGCGAGCATCGCTAATCGGGGTGTACACACCGCCACGCTGTGGCTCCAAGCCACAGCCACCGGCGACCTGGATCAGTTGAGGCTCGCTTCAACCACTGCAGCGCAGTTTCTCAGTCTGACGCTGGCGCGCACTCGACCCCCATCGGCAGGCGATCTTGCCTCCAGCGAGCTGACCCGGCTCGCTGCCGCGGGTCAACTCAACAGCGACCAAATGGGCAATCTCGCCGCCATGATCGATTTTCGACGGGAGGACCCTGTGGTCGGGATCGCAGCGGCGGGTATTGGCGCGGGCACCGGACTCCCCCAACTGGCACGGATACTGCGCCGATATGGCCGGACCTCGCTCGATGTGCCGTCACCAACCGACGTACGTGCTCTGGTGTCGGTGCGAGGCCGGGAGGGCGCCGCTTCGACCCGGGTTGCAATGCTCAATGAGCTGCGCCAATGGGCTCTCGGCCGGCAGGAGCTTGTGATCATCGTCGGGCCTGTGGTTCCGTCACTCGCGGATTCCTCGCTATCGCTGAAAGCCGCCTTGGAAGTGGCCGGCCAGGGGACGAAGCACGGCGGACCCTACGGCGTGATCGACGCGCACACTCATCTGATCGATCGGCTCGCCGCCGGCGAAGGACGTCGTGAGCGAACCAGACAGCTTGTCCGCGAAGAACTAGCCATGTTCAGTCTGTTGCCGCTCAGTTCGCGGGAGTCCCTCCTGGAGGGTCTCGAGGCTTACCTGGATTCCGGGTGCGACAAGTCGGAGGCCGCGAGACGCCTGCGGATCAGTAGGCAGGCGCTGCACGGCCGGCTGACCCGCGCATTCTCCTACCTCGGTGGGGATCCGACGGGAACATCCCTCGCGTTCGGCCTCCACTTCGCCCTCAAGGCTCGTCACCTGCGATAGGTATCGCTGGTCGCGTTGGCCTGCTCGGTGTTTGACTCCTCGCGCCCGGCTCGCAGGAGGTCCGCATCACACGCCACGGTGACCGCAGTGCCGACGAATCGCCCGTAGGCTCGTGCGGCGCGGGTGAAGCCGGCACGGTCACAGACCGACAGCGACGCGAATGGGTGCGGGGTGATCCTCAGCCGCGCAGACCCGATTGCCCTGGTCCAGGTGCCGGCGATCCTGTTCCGGGTGACAATCGTGGGCAGGCCGCGCTGGGCGAGGAGGAGGATGAGGTGGTAACCACGTTGACCGGTGGTCGTGATCCCGGCACCCTCCAACAAGGTCATGAGCTCGGCGCGGGTGACGCCCCCTCCCCCGGCGAGCGCATTTGCCACCACCTCCGCCGCCCGATCGACGGTGTCCTGATCAATTCCGAGCTGCCGATGCCGGGCCGCCGCCGACACCCGCTCGCGCACTATCCTGTCGTCACGACTCGGGATGGCCATCAACGTTGCGCAGCGCGCCGGCACGGCGGTAGTGCAGGTTCCGGATACTCAGGATGAGCGCACCGAGCACCGCCGCGATCGTGGACCCGACCAGAATGCCGATCTTCGCGTGCTCACCCTCGACTGACCCGATTCCAAACGCCAGCTCGCCCACCAACAGGGAAACCGTGAAGCCGAGGCCGGCCAACACCGCCAAGCCGAACATATCGATCCATCGCAACGATTCGTCCAGCACCGCCCCGGTACTTTTCGCGACGATGAAGGTGGATCCGAAGATCCCGACAGTCTTGCCCACTACCAGCGCAACCACGACACCGATCGCTACCGAATCACCGAAGGCCGCACCGAGACCGGTAAAGCCGCCCACGGCCACACCTGCCGAGAAGAACGCGAACACCGGCACCGCGATCAGTGCTGACAATGGCCGAAGCCGGTCCTCGAGCTCCTGTGCCAGCCCGCGACCATGCTGCATGCTGTTCGCACGCGCTGGCGCTTTCTGCGATAACGGCAGCTTCTGTAATACCGGCACGGTGAAGGCCAGCAGTACCCCGGCAACCGTCGAGTGGATTCCGGAGGCATGCACCAGCGCCCAGGTTGCCAGACCCAGCGGAAGCAGGAGATACCAGGCCCGCACCCGGTGCTGCACCAGGATGCCGAACAGCGCGAGCGGCAGCGCCGCCAGCAGCAAAAAGCCAGGTTCCAGGTCGTGCGCGTAAAAGAAGGCGATGATTCCGATCGCCAGCAGGTCGTCCACCACCGCCAGGGTGAGCAGGAAGCTGCGCAGCGCGATCGGCAGGTGCGTGCTGACGGCAGCGAGCGCGGCCAGCGCGAACGCGATATCGGTCGCGGTCGGGATCGCCCACCCGCGAAGCGCATCACCGCCGGCGTTCGCGTTGATGATGACGAAGATGATCGCGGGAGTGACCACTCCCCCAACGGCAGCGATCACCGGGAGGATCGCGCGGCGCAGTTCATGCAGTTCGCCTGAGACGAACTCTCGCTTCAGTTCCAACCCGACGACAAAGAAGAACAGTGCCAATAGGCCATCCGAGGCCCACTGGCCGACACTCAGATTCAGGTGCAGCGCCGCTGGGCCGAGCCGGGTGTCCCGAAGGTCGAAATACCATTCCGACATCCCGGAATTCGCCAGGATGAGCGCAATCACCGTTGCGATCAGCAACAGTGTTCCGCCTACCGAATCCTTGCTGACAAACGCGACGAGACGAACGGTCCTCCCGACCGGCTCGTCGGCGGTGGCGTCGACCATCGCGCGCGTCAGCGCGCGATGGCGAAGGTGTCGTACCTGCGCACCGCGCGCTCGAGGTCCGCGAGCGCGGCGGCGTCCGGTTCCTCCAACGACATTCGCGGCCAGCCGGCGTCGATGCCTTGCATGCGCAAAGCCGCCTTCATCCTGGCCATATCACCCTGCACGGTGTCGACCGCATCATCGACCGCTCGCTGTGCTTGGGCCAACGCTGCAGTATCCGCTCCGTTCACCAGCAGTGTCGCAATGTCGGTGAACGGCTTCGGCAGGGCCGAGGCGATTCCGGAAACTACTCCCTGCGCGCCGTACTCGGCAACCTGGGCGATGTCTCGGTCGCTGCCGGTATAGATAAGGAACTCGTCCGGAACCACGGCACGGTATTCGGCCATTCTGGTCAACGGCTCGTCGCTGACCTTGGCTCCGACGATGTTGGGCAGCGTCGCTATCTGGGCCATCAGCGCCGCGGAGAGGAAATTCCCGGTGCGGGCGCGGAACACGTACACAAACACATCGAGTCCGTCCGCTGCTGCGGCAACCGCGGTGTAGAACCGCAGCATTTCCAGATCGGTCACCGGCAGGAAAAACGGCGTCATCACGGCGATCTCCGTGACGCCGGCCGCGCGAGCCTGATCGATCAGGCGCAGCACCTCGAACAGGCTGGCGGCACCGACCTGCACGATGCAGCGCATCTGCGCAAACTCCACAACCGCAATCTCGACGATCTGGCCACGCTCGGCGAAACTCAGCGAGACGAACTCGCCTGTGGTGCCAAGCGGCAGGGCGCCCTGGACGCCGCTGGCGGCAGCCTTGTGGAAAATTTCCCGGGTCCCGTCCAAATTCAGCGAGCCGTCGCGGTGGAACGCGGTCGGGAGCGCCGTGATGATGTCATAATGCGGGGCCTGCCTCACGTAGGTCATCTTCCTTCTGGTTTGGGTGTAGTGGTTTCCTGAGCCATGGCTGCGGCGGCCGCTTTGGCCGCCGACTCTTTGCGGCCGGCACGAATGTGACTGTACAGCGTTCCGCCGAACGCCAGAATTGCGAACGCCAGCAAGACCGTCGCGATCGGGTTGGTCAGGAACCCTTCGGGGCCGCCGATGATCAACGCGCGCCGCAGATTCGATTCGGCCAGTGGCCCGAGCAGCAAGCCGAGCACAACCGGGCCAGCGGGGAAGCCGGTACGTTTCATCAGCACGCCCACGGCTCCCGCACACAGCATCACCACGACGGTGTTGATGTCGTTGGTCGTGGCGTAGGTGCCGATCACGCAGAGGATGATCACTGATGCCCACAGGTAGTTCATCGGCATGTCGAGGATCTTGACCAGCCCGCGGATCCGGAACAGGTTCAGCCCGAGGCTGACGATCGTGGAGATCACCATGATGCCGGCGATGCTTGCCACCAGCGCCGGGTTGTTGGCGAACAACTGCGGCCCCGGCTGCAGCCCCCAGATCAGCATCGAGCCGAGCATCACGGCATTGACCGAATCGCCGGGGATACCCAACGCCATCGTCGTGGTCAACGCACCGCCGAGGGTCGAGGTGGAGGCCGAATCGGCGGCGACCAGGCCCTCCAGGGAACCCTTGCCGTACTTCTCCGGATGCTTGGACATCGCTTTTGCCCGGTCCCAGCCGATCAGGCCCGCGATGTCTCCGCCGGCGGCCGGGACGATGCCGACGATGGTACCGATGATGGTACCGATTGCCAGCGGCTTTCCCATCTCGCGGTATTCTTTTTTGTTCGGCCACCAGCGGCCGAGGGACGCGACCGGCTTCAACCTGAGTTTGCTGTGCGTGAGCATCTGGTCGAAGACCTCCGCGACACCGAATAATCCGATGACGACCGCGATGAAGTCGAGCTTGTCGCTGAGCACCTCGAAGCCGAAGGTGAACCTCGGGTCAGCAGTCATCGGATCGTGCCCGATGGTGGCCAGGAACAGTCCGAAGAGGCCGGCGATCAGACCCTTGACCAGGGACTTAGACGAAATCGAGATCATCACCGTCAGACCGAGCACCACCAGGGCAAAGAACTCGTACGGTCCGAAATTCAAGGCGAACGAGGCGATCGGTACCGCGGCCACCGAGAACACGATCATGCTCAGCAGAATGCCGATGGCGGCTGCGAATCCAGAAACGACCAGCGCGAGGCCGGCCTTGCCCTGTTTGGCCAGCGGATAGCCGTCGAACGTGGTTCCGATGGCTGCCGGTGTGCCAGGGGTGTTCACCAGGATGGCCGGAATCCGGTCGCCGAAGTTGGCCCCGGTGTAGATGGAGAGCAGAACAGCCAGTCCCTGCACGGGCGACAGGGTGAGGGTGAAGCCGGAGGCGAGGGCGACGGCCATGGTAGCCGTGATCCCGGGAAACGCGCCGACCAACATCCCGAGGCCGATTCCCAGTGCCATGCCCAGCAGCGCGGTCGGGTCCAGCAGTGCAGTCAGGCCTTCGACGACGGGGTTCATAGCGGCACCCTTAGAAGTGAGTGGAAGAGTAAGTACAGGAACGTGACGGTCACGATCGGATAGATCACCAGGGCCATCCAGGTTCGGCCGTGGTAGACCCACATCAAAGCCGCTAGCAGGACCACCGACGGAACGACGAAGTTTTCGCTGAGGGTCCACGCCACGATGTACAGCGCCAGGAGGATGATGCTCCAGGCCAGCTTGATCCAGCCTTCGCGGTTGGTCCTCTCCAGGTCATCCCGGTCGAACGGCGGTCTGGTGTACGCGATCACCGTCAGCAGCATGGACAACCCGAGCGAGATCGCGCAGATAACAGTCGGCCACCAGCGCGGGTCGAGCCCACCGGTTTCGGTCCGCACGCTGATGATGCGCGAGCCGAAGACCCCTAACGCGCTCAAGACCACCAGGGTGAGGGCGATGGCGCGTTCCAACCTACGAGAAGACGGCGCCTGCAGCGCAGCGACTTCGCGCTCCATTTCCTCGACGAGCGCGAGTTCCTCCTCCGAGATGCCTTCCGTGAGGCTTGGCGCGGACACTTCGTCCACAGAACCGGCCGAGCCGGAGGGCTCCTCGGCGTTCGCCGCGGAGCCCCCCTTCTTGGTACGTCGTCGTTTCACTGGGGTTCGCTTTCAGCTGGGGTGGATTTCCCTATTACTTCAGGGCCTTGCCGAACCGGTCATACTCATCGTTGACGAATTTGGTGAAGTCCGCCGCATCCTTGTAGGTCACGATGGTTCCGGTCGCGCTGATCACGTCGGTGAAGGCGGGGTCCTTGACGGCCTTGGCGATAGCGTCTTCCAGGGTCTTCTTCACGTTATCCGGAAGTCCCTTCGGGGAGTACAGGCCACCCCAGGAACCGAAGTCGATGTCGTAACCCTGCGACTTCGCCGTCGGGATGTCGCTGAACACCGGGTGCGGCTTCGGGCTGAAGATGGCCAGAACCCGGAGCTTGCCGCTTTCCACACCGGTGTGCGTCTCGCCGGCACCGGCGACTACGGCGTCGACCTTATTACCCATTGCCGCGGTGACCGCCGGTGCTCCGCCATCGAAGGGAACGAGCGTGAACTTCACTCCACCGAGCTGTCCGAGGATCTTCGTCGCAGCCTCCCAGGATGAGCCTGCCCCGGAGTTCGAGACCGTGATTTCCTTAGTCTTGGCCGCTTCCATCAGATCCTTGAGGCTCTTGTATGGGCTGTCGGTCGGAACGGCGATCGTTCCCGGCTGATTCATGATCTCGGCCAACAATTCAACCGAATCCGGCGAAACATCATAGCCGAGGTGATCGAACATGGCCAGTTCGACCGGCGTGAAGCCGATGTGATACCCGTCCGGTTTCAGCCCTGAGACGTACTTGACCGCGAGAGACCCGGATGCTCCGGGCCGGTTCTCGACAACGATGCTCACTCCGAGCTCCTTCTCCATGACCTTGGCTATCGTTCGAGAGGCAAGGTCCGAGCCGCCGCCGGGCGCGGCCTGAACGGTCAGGGTGATGTCTCGGGTCGGATATTTCGGAGCACTATCGCTTTTCTCGCTACTGCTGCCTCCAGAGGAGCAGCCGACCAGTGTGACGGCCATTCCGACTGTCGCGGTTATGGCGAGTGCACGCTTCAGCATGCTCATGCGGGTGCTGTGGTGAAGTTTCACTTCGATTCCCTTTCTGCGGTGACATCGCAACGATCGGTGCAATGGTTGGTGTGCAGCCGGTCGGCTGCGGTGGTGAACGAGGTGTGCGTGCTCACTCCACAACCTCCGCCGAACTCAGGCGTTCGTACGCGGAGATCATCCGGTCGCGGGCGCGGTCGATGTGGTCGCTCGCCTCGGCGGCCACCGCATCGTCTCCCGAGACGATCATTTCCAGCAGAGTGCCATGCGCCTGGGCGGAATTGTGCAGTTGCTCCTCCTGGCCGACGGCTGACTGCAGAATCGTGGCGAGAATCGGCAGGTACTGGTGCCAGACATCCGAAAGCCGATGGTTGGCCGAAATGGTGAACAACTGCTCGTGGAAGGCGACATCGGCATCGGCGAAGGCGCCGTGGTCGTTTGCCACGGCGGCGGTACGCATCCGATCGACCAGTTCAGCCATTTGCGTGAATTGCTCAGCGGTGCCCAGGCGCACTGCTTCGTCTATGGCCAGTAGTTCCAGCGCTTTACGAAGGTCATAGAGTTGCCGAATGTCTTGCGAGCTCAGTCCGGTTACGTAGACGCGGCGATTGCGGACCGTGACCAGCCCCTCACGCTCCAGCTGCCTCAGCGCATCCCGGATCGGCCCACGACTGACACCGAACTCCCCGGCCAGGTTTTCCTCCAACAGCCGCATCCCGTCCTGAAGATCACGGCGGAGGATCATCTCCCGTAACCTCTGCGCCACCTGGGCACCGAGGTTCATGCTCTGGATCGAAGATTTCAGCGAAACCACATCGTCTCTTTATTTTGTTAACAGTGAACAGAGAACAGTAAACATAAATCGCGTTAGGATGTCAAGAATGATCGGGCAGAACACGCTTACCGTTACCCGATCGAAGCAATCTTTCGCTCGTGCCACCAGGAGGGGTCGACCCGCGTGAAGAAGATCATCAATAATCCAGCTGACTTCGTCGATGAGATGATCGAGGGCATTCTTCTCGCGCATCCGGAATCATTGCGCTCGGCTTCCGCGGATCACCGTGCCCTGGTCCGCACCGGTGCCCCTTTCGCCGGGAAAGTGGGTATCGTCACCGGCGGCGGCTCAGGGCACCTTCCGGTTTTCCTTGGCTATGTCGGCGAGGGGCTGTGCACCGGCGTGGCGGTCGGCAACGTCTTCTCCTCGCCATCGTCCGAGCAGATCCTCTCGGCCACTGAATCGGCGCATGGCGGGGCTGGAGTGCTTTATCTGTACGGAAATTACGGCGGCGACGTATTCAATTTCGACCTTGCCGCCGACCTGGCGGAGCTCGCCGACATCGAGACCGCAACGGTGCTGGTCAGCGACGACGTGGTCTCCGCGCCGAAGGAGCGCGCCGCGGATCGACGCGGGGTTGCCGGAATGGTCTTCGCATACAAGATCGCCGGCGCCGCAGCAGCCCGCGGCGATTCGCTCTCCGAGGTGGCACGACTGGCCGAGAAGACCAACCAGTGCATGCGATCGATGGGCGTCGGCCTGTCCCCCACCATCCTTCCCGCGGCGGGCGAACCGACCTTCACCCTCGGCGACGACGAAATGGAAATCGGGATCGGAATCCATGGCGAACCAGGCGTGCACCGCGGCAGCCTGGAGACCGCCGACCGGATCACCCAGCGGCTGCTGCACGAAATCCTGGCCGACCTGGAACCCGCCACGGGCAGCAGGATCGCTTTGATGGTCAATGGAATGGGCGCAACGCCGACCGAAGAGCTCTACCTGATGTACCGGCGGGCCAGGCAGATTCTAGACGAGGCGAGCATCACCGTACACCGCCCCTACATCGGCGAATATGCCACCAGCCTGGAAATGGCCGGGGCGTCTATCACCGTGCTGGTGCTGGACGAGGAATTGACGAAGCTGCTTGACGCCCCCGCCTACAGCCCGTTCTTTCAGCAGCGATAAGAGAACTCATGAAGATGGTCGAACTCCGCTCAATACTGGAACGTACCCTGCAGTCCATGCCGGCGCACGCTGACGAGCTACGAAAGCTTGACGCTGCGTTGGGAGACGGCGACCTAGGCATCACCGTCTCGGCCGGCTCGAGTGCCTCGCGGGAGGCCATCTTCGCGCTGCCGCAGTCGGCGGACGCCAGCGAACTGCTGATGGCGGTCGGCAAGGCCTTCTCCACCGCGAATCCGTCGACCTTTGCCGCGCTGATCGGCGGCGGCCTGCTTGCCGCGGCCAAAACCGTGCACGGCAATACCGCTCTCGACCGCGCCGACGCCATCGCCATCGGTGACGCCGTTGCCACCCGCATCGCCGAGCGCGGCAAGGCGCAACTCGGCGACAAAACGGTGCTCGACGCGCTGATCCCCAGCCTGGAAAACCTGCGCGGCAACCGCCTCGGCAGCCCTGACTCCCCGAACCCATCAGACTCACCGGCGCCGGACGCTGCGGAAGTTCTGGATGCCATGATCGCCACCTCGCACGCTCAAATCGATGCAACAACCGGACTGCAATCGGCCAAAGGACGGGCCGCCTGGGTGCAGGAACGTAGCGTCGGGCATCCGGACCCGGGAGCCGTCGCCTATCTCCGCTTCCTGCAGGAACTTCGCACCCATTGGAGCCGATGAATGGCAACTGTTTATGTTCCGGTGCGCCGGAAGGCCTATGGGGAGCAAGTCACCGAATACCTGCGGGACGCGATCGTCCAGGGTGAGCTTCCCGTTGGCATGCGGCTCGTCGAGGAGCATCTGGCACATCAATTCGGCGTGAGCCGGGGCCCGATCCGGGACGCGTTGCGCAGGCTCGAGCGGGAGAGCCTGATCGAGTCGCGCGGCACCGGA
The DNA here is from genome assembly GCA_039922875.1 of Microbacteriaceae bacterium. Classification (GTDB taxonomy): domain Bacteria; phylum Actinomycetota; class Actinomycetes; order Actinomycetales; family Microbacteriaceae; genus JBDTDV01. The sequence goes on along the minus strand of JBDTDV010000016.1, from coordinate 47,510 downwards.
AACTATGTAGTCGGCATCGCCGAAGCCGACATCGACGAGCTCTACTCGCTGCGCCAGGCGGTGGAGTCGTTGGCCGCGGAGTTGGCTATGGACCGAACCACGCCAGACGGCTGGGCGGAAATGACCTCGCTGGTACGTGACCTGGAAGCGGCCGCCGAGACGCAGGACCACACAGGGTTCGCCGCGGCGGACATCCAGTTCCACAGCCGGATCTACACGCTGTCTGGACACCGCAGGCTGGCCGACGTGTGGCAACAATACGCACCGATTCTGACTACCTTGCTGCGCACCGCCGTACTCAAGGACGCGGATCTACACGAGTCAGCCGCAAAGCATCGACTGCTCCTGGAGCTGATGACCGCCGGTGACAAACCGGCGGTCGCCGCCGAATTGAAAGATCATCTGGAGGGTTCGCATCAACGGATGCTGGCCTCCCACCGCAACTCACAGACCGGAGAAAGCGCATGAGGACGCTGAAAAACTTCTGGGCCGCTGGACGCAGCGCGTACGGGGTCTGGAGTGGGCTGGATGACCCGATCGCGGTCGAGACGATGGGCCGAAGCGGATTCGACTTCGTCGTGATCGATCTACAGCACGGCTTTGCAAGCGTGGCATCCAGCCCGGCGCTGCTGAGCGCACTGGAGCATACCGAGGCCATCCCGGTCGTCCGGGTGCCCTGGAATACGCCGCATCTGATCATGCGGTCCCTCGATCTCGGTGCCAGCGCGATCATCGTTCCCCTGGTCAACAACGGGGCCGAGGCGGCTCTGGCGGCGGACGCCTGCCGCTATGCTCCGGCGGGGAACCGCAGCTGGGGACCGCTGTGGACCAATCCGGGCCGCCCGCCCATCGAGGCGGCCGCAGGGGACGAGAAGGCGACCTGCATCGCGATGATTGAAACGGCGGCGGGGTTCGCAAACCGTTCCGAGATCGCCAGTACCGACGGCATCCACGCGCTCTACGTCGGTCCGAACGATCTGTCGCTTAGCCTTGGCCTTGGCCGAACCCCGCACCAGAATTCTGCACAGCTGCACGACGCGATCGGGCAAATCATCGAGGCCGCCCACGCCGCCGGGATCGCCGCCGGCGTGGACTGCAGCGGATCGGCAGACGCGCAACACTGGTGCGACCTCGGCGCGGATTTCGTCATTTCGCACACCGACACGGTGTTGCTGCGCACGGCGGCAGAAGCGGCCGCACGCGCCGTCCATGCCAACCCGATCGAAGGAACACGCTCATGAAAATCACCAGGCTCGAGACCTTTCTTGTGCCGCCGCGGTGGCTTTTTTTGCGCATAGAGACCGACGAGGGCGTCGTCGGGTGGGGTGAACCGGTGGCGGAGGGCAACGCCGATATCGTACGCGCGGCCGTGCAACAGCTGTCCGAGATCTTGATCGGCGCCGACCCGCTGCGGATCGAAGACCACTGGCAGATCATGACCAAGGCGGGTTTCTACCGCGGCGGCGTCATCCTCGCCAGTGCCATCGCGGGGGTGGACCAGGCCCTGTGGGACATCGCCGGGAAGGCGCTCGACGTCCCGGTGCATCAGCTGCTGGGCGGACACGTACGCGACCGGATCCGAGCTTACAGCTGGGTCGGCGGCGACGAGCCGGCCGAGATCGCGGATGCCATCGCCAAGCAACTCGAGATCGGCATGACCGCGGTCAAAATGAACGCGAGCGGTCGGATGAGCCGGCTGGGCAGCGTGGCAGAACTCGACGCGGTAGTGGCTAGGGTCGCAACGGCTAGGGAGGTTCTCGGCCCAGACCGCGACGTCGCGGTCGATCTACACGGACGATTCACCCTGGCAAACGCGCGCCGGCTCGCCCAACTCCTGGAACCGTACCGGCCGCTGTTCCTGGAAGAGCCGGTGGTGCCGGAGAACTCGCACCTCCTGGGTAAGGTGGTCGCATCGACCACGATCCCGATCGCGACCGGGGAGCGTCTGTACAACCGACAGGAGTTCTATCCGGCACTGCAGGCAGGTATCGCCGTCGCGCAACCCGACCTGTCGCATGCCGGTGGGATCAGCGAGGTGCGCCGGATCGCGTCGCTGGCCGAGGTGTTCGATGTGCAGTTGGCTCCGCACTGTCCGCTCGGCCCGATCGCGCTGGCATCGTGTCTGCAGGTCGGTTTCGCCACGCCGAACTATTTGATCCAGGAGCAGAGCATCGGCATCCACTACAACCGCGGCGCGGAAGTGCTCGATTACGTGCTGGACCCGGCGCCGCTGGCGTTCGTCGACGGCAACATCGAGCGCCTGACCGGACCGGGTCTGGGAATCGAGGTCGACGAGAACGAGGTGCGCCGCGTCGACAAGATCGGCCACCGCTGGCGGACGCCGGTGTGGCGCCATCCAGACGGATCGCACGCAGAATGGTGACCCGAATCCTGCAAGCCGGACCGATGATGGGGATGCTGGAAGATGATCTGAACGGCGAATTCTCGGTTCTTCGGATCCCAGAGCACGACAGCTCAAAGTACCCCGCTGACAACGGTTCGGTACACGACGAGTCCGTGGAGTTTCTTCGCCAGAACGCCGGTGGGATCGAAATCGCAGTCACGACCGGGGAGGCCGGGCTGTCCGGAGAACAGATCCTGGCGATGCCGCACTTGCGCGCGATCGCCAACTTCGGGGCCGGCTACGACGCGACGGACGTGGCAACGGCCAGAGCCCGCGGCATCGTGATCGGCAACACCCCCGATGTGCTGACCGATTGTGTCGCCGATCTGGCCGTCGGCCTGCTGATCAGCGTGTTGCGTGGGATCGGCGCCGCTGACCGATTCGTGCGCCGCGGCAAATGGGTCGATGGTCCGTTCCCGCTCGCGGCGAAGGTCACCGGAAAGCGAGTGGGGATCGTGGGGCTCGGCAGGATTGGCCGGGCCATCGCCAACCGGCTCGGCGCGTTCGAGATGACCATCTCGTACCATAACCGCCATCGCGTCCTCGACGTCCCGTTCCATTATGCGGACTCGGTTCAACAGCTCGCTGCCGAATGCGATGTCCTGATCGTCGCGGCGACCGGCGGCCCGGAGTCCGCGGGGTTGGTGTCGGCTGACGTCCTCGCCGCCCTCGGGCCAGCTGGCTATCTGATCAACGTCGCCCGCGGCTCCGTCATCGATGAGACCGCCTTGGTTCAGGCATTGACCGACGGCACGATCGCCGGTGCCGGGCTCGACGTCTTCACCGACGAGCCGCGGGTGCCGCTGGCGTTGCTGAATATGGAGAATGTCGTACTGGTACCGCACATCGGCAGCGGAACGATGGAGAGCCGACGCGCCATGGCCGACCTGGTCCTGGCGAACATCAGACAGTTTCTGGCCGACGGAACGCTCGTTACCCCGGTATATTGAACCCCGGTATATTGAGCTCCCCATCCCGGCCCGGATGGTTGCGGGCTGCCGGTATCGGCATAGCCTGGCGGCATGAGTAACCCGACCGAGACCACCGCAGTGAGCAATTCTCTCTCGCCGATGTTGGCCAAGGCTGTCGGGGCGGTTCCGGAGCCGGACAGTGTGCCCGGTGGGCTGAGCTATGAGCCGAAGTGGGACGGGTTCCGTGGCATCGTCTTTTTCGACGGCACGACCTGTGAGATCGGCAGTCGCGGATCCAAGCCGCTGACCCGGTATTTTCCGGAGCTCGTCGAGGCGTTCACCCGACTGCTGCCCGGTCCATGCCTGCTCGACGGCGAGATCGCGGTCCGGACCGGAGAACCCGGACACGAACGGCTGGACTGGGAGGCGCTGTCGCAGCGCATTCACCCGGCGGCTAGCCGGGTGCGCACCCTGTCCGAGGCGACGCCGGCGATGTTCGTCGCGTTCGACCTGCTTTCCCGCGGGGACGACAGCCTCCTGGACGCACCGTTTGCAAAGCGGCGGACGGCATTGGAGGAGTTGGTGACGGGCCTGCCGGCGCCGATCTTTCTGAGTCAAACCACCACCGATGTCGAGCTCGCCCGGCGCTGGCTGATCGAGTTCGAGGGCGCCGGACTAGACGGTGTGGTCGCCAAACCGCTCGCCGCGGCCTACGCGCCTGGCAAACGGCTGATGCTGAAGGTCAAGCACCACCGAACAGCTGATGTCGTTGTGCTCGGTTACCGGGTTCACAAGAGCGGCAGCGGGGTCGGGTCGCTGCTGCTGGGCCTGTACGACAGCTCCGGCAAACTGCGCAACGTCGGCGGTGCATCCGCGTTCAGCGATAAGCGCCGGTTGGAATTGGTGGATGAACTCGCGCCGCTGGTGATGCGGGACGACGCCGGCGAAATCGTGACGGGCGAGACGGACCGGAGCAGGTACTCTTCCGGCAAGGATGTTTCCTACCTGCGTCTGGAGCCGACCCGGGTTGCGGAGGTGCGGTACGACCAGATGGAGGGCTCGCGATTCCGGCATACCGTGCAGTTCGTTCGTTGGCGCCCCGAACGTGAAGCGCGATCGTGCACCTTCGAGCAGCTTGAGTCGCCAATCGCGTACGACCTCAACCGGGTGCTGATGTAGTCAACCACGCGACGGCGGCTGCGCCCTACGCTGCTGACACCATTTCGACCGACGAAACCTCGACCCACGATTCCGAGTCCACGCCAGCCCAGCCACAGGCGCTGCCATCGGCGCTGCCATCGGCTCCGAGGCCGATACATTCGACGATGGCTACCGGCTGGTCGATTCCCGGCCAGAGCGCCAGGCCAGCGCTGATGGTCTCGTCTCCACACTCCGGACAGTTCCTGATCTCCATGGGGCAAGCCTAAAACCAGCCACCGACATTGCCGGACAAGACGCCAGGCGCGTCGATAAGGCCGTGTGCTGACCTCCGAGCGTCAGATGATCTCCGCGACGCAACTCATCGGCTCCCGGTTTCCTCCTCGTCCGGCCAGTTTTCCTTTCGCGCCCGGCTGGGCTGCACCCGGGGCGGCTCCCCCGGCATTTTCGGGTAGTCCGGCGGGAACGGCAGCTCGCCCAGCCCGGCGGCGCAGTCCCGCTCCCACCAGCCCAGCAGCGCGTCGAGTGTGCCGGGATCCTCGTGCAGGCGCGCCCAGGGGTCGCCGGTGGCGCGCAGGCGGTCCGGCACGGTGGCTATGGTGAAGTCCTTCGGGTCGATCGCGCCCAACTCTGCCCAGTCCAGCGGCGTCGACACCGGGGCGTGCGGAAGTGCGCGGGGGCTGTACGCGCCGGCCATCGTGCGGTCCCGGTTGGCCTGGTTGAAGTCGACGAATACCTTCTCGCCGCGCTCCTCCTTCCACCAGGCCGTGGTGACCTGCTGCGGCATCCGCCGTTCGAGTTCACGGGCCGCCGCGATCACCGCGTGCCGCACCTCCTGAAACTCACGGGTGGCCTCAATCGGGGCGAACACGTGCAGGCCGCGATTGCCCGAGGTCTTGATGAAGGCGGTGAGCCCTGCTTCCGCCAGCACCGTGCGCAGCTCGAGCGCGGCCGGGACCGCGTCGTCGAAGTCGGTGCCGGGCTGCGGGTCGAGATCGATCCGCAACTGGTCCGGGTTGTCGGAATTCTCCGCCCGCGACGGCCACGGGTGGAACACGATGGTGTTCATCTGCACCGACCAGACGGCGGTCGCCGGTTCGTCTATGACAAGCTGCGGATGTGCCCGGGCACTCGGATACGTCACCGTCACCGACCGTGCGTACTCCGGCGCCCCCTTTGGCGGATTCTTCGAGAAGAACTGCTCACCGTCGATGCCGTCCGGAAACCGCTGCAACGAGACCGGGCGGTCACCGTTCGCGGCGACGAAGGCCTCCCCCACCGCCACGATGTAGTTTGCGAGATCGAGCTTGGTGATCCCCAGCTGCGGCCACAGGATCCGCCCCGGGCTGGACAGTCGCACCTCGCGTTCGCCGTGCGGGCCATCGACGGTGAGGACAATCGCTTCGCGTGCCATATGGACAAGCTACTCACCATAACCGGCGACGGCGCGCCGATCAGCGTCCAGATTCCGCGGCGTCGGCGAAATGCCGACGATGAAGCTCCCGAAGTTCGCCGCTCAAAGCGTTTGCCGGTCCGAAAACGGGTATTCCGGGCGCGATCGCCGTGATCGGTAGCGCACACACCGGGCCAGGCGCCGCTCCCCATTCCAATCGCCAGGCGGACAGTTGCGCCGAGGACACCGCGTAGACGATCCGGCCCAGTCCCACCCAGGCATGAGCAGCCGAGCACATCGGGCAATGCTCCCCGGAGGTGTACACCGTGGCGGACGCTCGCTCCGCCGGCGATAAATGGCCGGCCGACCAGCGAGCGATCTCAAACTCGGGGTGCCGGGTCTGGTCGCCGCCTCCGACCTGGTTGCGAGCTTCGAGCCGCACCACGCCCGTTCCGTCGACAAGCACCGATCCGAACGGTTCGTCGCCGGCTTCCAACGCCGCCCTGGCTAGTTCGACGCATCGGCGCAGGTGTCGCAGATCCAGGTTAGAGAGGTCCATTCCGTCCGATTATGCCAGCAACTTCGGTGCGAGGGACATTTGTGCACTACCGGCCGACGGCGACGCCTCGGGCGGCGAAAAAGGGCTGCGGATCTATCTGCTGACCACCGATACGCACCTCCAAGTGCAGATGGCATCCGGTTGATGCACCGGTGCTGCCGACGCGCGCGATGAACTGACCTGCGGCGACGTGGTCGCCGACGGTGACGGCGATACCGCCGTCGACAATGTGTCCGTATCCGGTTTGGATACCGTCGCCATGGTCGATGAGAATCCAATTGCCGTAGCCACTATTCGGACCGGCTGCGACGACGACGCCGCCGGCCGCAGCGACGATCGGCGACAGGCAGGCCGCGCCGATGTCCACCCCGGGGTGGAAGGCCGCCGTCCCGGCGGGGCGCGACGGCCGTGTGCCGAAGCCGTCGGTGATCGGGCCACGGGTCGGATCTACCCAACTCCCCGCTGTCGGCAGGTCTGCGGCCGGGTACAGCGCAACCGCGCCTCCCCCGCTGAAGGTGGTGAGCCGGTTCTGCGCCGCATCCAGAGCTTGCTGGGCCGCCACGAGTTCGGCCTTCGCGGCGTTCATCTCGGTGAGCTTGTCGGCCAGCGCAATGGCGGCCACAACACCCTTCGCCTTTGCGGCCTTGGTTTTCAGGGCGCTGGCCTGCTCGGCGTCCCGGGCCGCCCGAATGGCGATCTTCGCCGGGCTGGCACTGAGCTTGCCCAGCCGATCGACTGCGGCGAGGCGCTGCATCAAATCGCCTCCACCCCGGTTCAAGAGAACCTCCAACGTCGAGTTCGTTCCTGGTCGATTGCCCTCGCTGCGCAAGCCCAGCAGCAGCTGACGGGCGGATGCTGTCGCGACCACCACGGCTTCTGTCGCGCGGCTGCTGGCCTCCCTGGCCAGTGCGGCTGCATGGTCATAGCTGTCTTTCATAGCCCGGTACTCCCGGGAGATCAGCTCGAAGTGACTTTTCGCCGCAGAGAGCGATGCTGTTGAGGTCGCCACCGTTTGAAGCAGCCGAGCAGTGCCAGCTTGATCTTGGATACCGATCCCCTGCGGCGATGGCGCGGCAAGGCCCCCGAGCGCCGAGTCCACGCTCGGGCCTCCAGCGGGTACCGGCGCGGGAGCTATCGTCGGGGGCGCGGCGGTCGCCGGCAGGCTGGTCGGCGGCGCAGTTGCCGGCGGTGCGCTGGTCGGCGGCGGAGTCGTCGGCGGCGCAGTCGTCGGCGGTGCGCTAGTCGGAGGTGGAGTCTGAGGCGGCGGTGCCGGCTCCGGGCTCGGAGCCGGCTGGAGACTCGGGGTGGGTCCGGTGCTTGGGACGGGCGATGGGGTCGAATCACCTGGCTCTGGCGGGGGGCTAATAGCCTGGGTTGGCGCCACCGCGGTCGTACACGCCGTGCTACCGATAGTCGAAGGGCCGCATGATTGCGCGTTGGCCGGAGTACCGATGCCGATCCCCAAGACCGCCACGACCAGAGCAAGGCAGCAATGACCTAGCGCGCGGCGAGGGGTTCCCCGTCGTGGTTTCGATTCACGGTTCGGTACGCTTCTTCGGAACATTGGCGAACCATTCACGGACACTCATGAACGGACCGACGGCTAGGAGCCGACAAATTGAGTCTTTCATCGGCACCCGCGCGATACAAGGGTTTTTGCACCGGCAACCGCTAACAGAGCCCGTGAATGCGACCCCAGTCCGAGGGGAGACAGCGCCCAATCCTTTGGCCCGGTCGCAACCGGCTAGTTAGAGGCAGCCACTGTCGGTTGGCCGAGAAGCTTTCGGACTTGGTCGTCGGTGAGCTTTTGCCACGGCGAGGAGTCCGGGTTCACCAAGCTGGCCTCCGGGCTGTCACCCTGAGTCCACCACTTCGCCTCGTAAGCCCCGTTGTCGAACATCACCCGATTCCCCTTCGTGTAAACGACCGTGCCCGACCAGTCCGGATAGGTTCCCGGCATCAGGGTGGGTACCGGCACCGGCGTTTCGCCAGGCAGCACCGGGCCAACCAGCTGCCACGGGGTGTCCGAGGCCTGCAGCACCGGATTGTCCGGAATATCGCCCTGCGTCCAATACTTGGCCAGGTACACGTTGTGATGCCAGACCACCTTCGTGTTCTTCGGGTAGGCGTTATGCTCCGACCAAATTGGGTAGGGGCTCGACGCCGGATCATCCCGAATGTCTGTCACGCCAGGCGCCGGCTCCGAGGTCGTGGTAATGCCGGCTGCGATCCCTGGATCGGCCGTGAAGGACGCGCCGAGCACCGCCGCGAACCTCTGATCACCTTGATCGATGCCGCTGCACGATTCGGAAACCTGCTTCACGTCAGGATAGTTGGAGCCACACGTGGTGTCACGATTGAGCGACCATAGCGACATCCGGCCGAGCCCTGCCGAGACGGCGAAAGAGTTGACCGCCTGAGCGTCCGCGAGGGTAAAGACTTCGGCCCGTGAATCGTTCTGCCCGATCATTGGCGTGGCGCCCATCTTGCTCCAAAGCGTTTTCGAACCCAGCTCGACTCCCTGCCGGTGGTACAACGTGTGCAGCTGCTGGTGAGTCGACTGCAACGCGTCAATAGCGGCGGCCGACATCGACTGGCCCTTGTTCAGGGAACTGCCGAAATCCATGGTCATCAGGTTGACACCGGCCAGATCCACCCCCGCGCTCAGCAGCTGGGTCACGGCAGCCGTTCCGTCTGGCGTCAACCCGGTGGGAGCCACCGGAAGGGTCAGCCAGATCGCGAGCGGCGTGTCAGATCCGGCGCGCTTGTGCTGAATCTCGGCAAGCGCGGTGGCACGACGTTCACCGGATGCTCGATCGGTGAGGCTTGCCCCCTCAAGATCGAGGTCAATGGTGTTGAGCCGGTACCGGTCGATGACCGATGTGTACGCGGCACGCACGGAGTCGGGATCGGTACAGCGCACGGCCAATTCCTGGTTCAGTTGCCCGCCGAACGAGACGATGACCTCCCCGCCCTGTTGGGCACGTCGTGCGATCCGCCGGTCGATATCAAGCGAGGCATCCGCCTCCGCCATGGTGTAAAAGGTGCCCCACGACGGCGTGCACGGCTGAATCTTGTCGGAGACGATGAATGAGAGCACGACATTCTCGTTGTCCGCAGACATCGATCTCTCGAAAGGGTAGGTCGGGGTAGCTGTCACATCGACATAACCGGCCATCCACGGTTTGGTCGTCACCGACGAGGAATCTTCGAACCAGTTCCAGCCCTGGAAGCCGGCGAACACGACGGCACCGGCAACGATGGCAACACCGATGAGCCGGACGACAGACAGGTGTCGCCCAGGAAAACGCTTCGACAAAGATCCCCCTGAAACGCCTCGACAAGGCGGTACGCATATTCGTATAGCTATCGTGCATATACTGCATGAGCAATATATCGTCGATATGGCCGATATGACAGTATCGAGGTGATGGTCAGGACACAATCTGGCCGGTTGACGCGACGGGCTTTGCTGCACCGCCACAACAGCATCGCATGGGGGAAACGTGGTTACCGTAGAGGACGATACGAAAGCGCGTCGGCGGCAGTGGGGAGCCGAGCGGCGCAGCGAGCCGTTGTCGATCGTGCACCCCCGACCGAGCACGGGAACACTTGCCTGGGGTCGAATCGGCATCGTCGCCACAGTCCTGTTCTGGGCGATCTACATCGTGACGACGATCGTACGCGAATTCGTGGACAACCCCGGGTCCGGATTCCGCTTCACAATGGAGGCGATCGGCTATCTGATCGTGGTCACCTTCCTCACCTTCTCTGCATTGATGTATTTGATCGCCAGGCAGGGTGCGCTGCACCGGTTTCGAGGTCATATGCGGGTGCCGCGAGGCGAACTCGATCGGCATTTCAGCGCGTACTCCGAGGCGATCACCGTGCTGGTGCCCTCCTACGCCGAGGAAACACATGTCGTGCGCGGCACCCTCTGGTCTGCCGCACTCCAGGAATTCAGCGATCTGCGCGTTGTTCTGCTACTCGACGACTCGCCATTCCCGAGCGACCCTGCCGTGCTGAACAGGCTCACGGCGACACGGGGACTCGCAGCCGAGATTCAGCACCTCCTCGACGCTCCGGCAGCGCGCTTCCGCGCCGCCACCGATCGACGATCGCTACGCTTCGGGACTGGCTGCGCCGTCAGCAAATCCGACGTTGAAGATCTCGCGGACGATTACCGGGCGGCGGCGCTCTGGCTCGAGGAGATGGCCCAGGCTGAGCGCGTGGACGATCACGTCGACGAATTCTTCGTCGACCAGGTCATCATGGGACTCGCCCGCGAACTGCGGCTCACGATGCTGGCCCTTGAAGCGTCCGCCACACAGGGCTCGTTCCCGGAGGCGCAACGGATAATCACACTCTCGCTGCGGTTGACCCGGATCTTTTCCGCACGATTGAGCTACTTCGAACGCAAGCGCTACGCGTCGCTCTCGCACGAGGCGAACAAGGCGATGAACCTCAACGCCTACATCAGTCTGATGGGTAAATCCTGGGTCACCGATGAGACGGCCGATGGAGTCGTGCTGAGGGCCATCGACGACACGGTCGGTGCGGATTTCACCGTGCCGGACTCCACCTACCTCCTCACTCTCGACGCGGACTCACTGCTGCTGCGCGACTATTGCATTCGGCTCGTCTACCTGCTCGAGCAGCCGGAGAACGAAAAAGTTGCCGTCACCCAGACCCCGTATTCCTCGTTCCGTGGTGCGCCAACCCGAATCGAGCGGGTGGCGGGGGCGACCACCGATCTGCAGCATGTGCTGCACCAGGGAATGTCGTACTACAACGCGACGTTCTGGGTCGGCGCGAACGCGGTGATCCGCAAGAAGGCACTTGAGGACATCGTCGAGAACGAGATTGTCGGTGGATTCGAGATCAGCACCTACATCCAGGATCGCACCGTTATCGAAGATACCGAGTCGAGCATCGACCTCGGTACCCGTGGCTGGACCCTGGTGAACTACCCGGAGCGGCTCAGCTACAGTGCGACACCGCCGGACTTCGGTTCGCTGATTGTGCAACGCCGTCGCTGGGCCAATGGCGGATTGCTGATCCTGCCGAAGCTCTGGGATCAGCTCAGCGAGCGTAGGTTCCTTCGCCAGCGGGTGCTGCTGACCGAGGTGTTCCTGCGGGTGAATTACATGGCCTCGATTGCATGGGCGAGTTTCGGGCTGCTTTTCCTGCTTGCGTACCCGTACGACAGCCGATTGCTGAGCCCGTTCGTCTTGTTCGCGGCGCTGCCATACTTCATCGCCATGGGGTTCGATCTTCGCAAGGCCGGCCACCGGTTCAGTGATATCTTCCGCATTTACGGGTTCAATCTCGTCCTGTTGCCGGTCAACCTGGCCGGCGTGTTCAAGTCGTTCCAGCAGATGATCACCGGCGAGAAGATCCCGTTCGTGCGCACCCCCAAGGTGCAGAACCGTACCGCAGCGCCGGCGCTGTACGTCCTGGTGCCCTACCTGATTCTGGTGTTCTCGCTCCTGACCTGCTACCGAGACGTGATCAACCAGAACTGGGGAAACGCGACCTTCGCGGGCTTCAATGCGGTGATGGCCGCCGGTGCAATCCGCGCCTACATCGGCCTGTGGAATTCGGCTGTCGACGTGTGGCTCGGCTTTCTCAATTTCCTTTACGTCGATAAGACGCAGCCCAAGGCCTCAGTGGGGCCGGTAGTCGATACCGGAAAGCCGGTGGATTGGGAAGGAATTTTGTACCACGGCGACCGCCGGCTGAACCGTGATCTGCGCGGATCGAAAGACCGGCGACGTCGAATCGGGATGCGTTCCGGCCATCGCTGAACCGGCGGTCATACCGGGCAACTCAGTATCCGCCACCGTGCAATCCACCATCAGGCAGTGGTACGTTCGCCATAGCTTCATCGCACGCCATTATCAGAACGGTTGGACCCATCCTCGAAAGGGATGCGCAATGGCGACGCTGTCGGCCCGAGACAGTTTGCGGCGAAACCGTGTGGGGGGGAAATTTGATGTCAATAGAGATAACGGCAACAACCGGTCGAATCGCGATCGTGGATGATCACGAACTGCTGCTGGACGGGTTAGCAACCTGGGTCAAAGCAAACGCTCCAGACCTCCGCGTGGTCACGAGCGTGACGGGCTGGTTCGATCTCATCCGCGATCCTCAGTTCCCGCCCGATGTGACGATCATGGACTTCGAGCTCAGAGAGCCGGTCTCGATTGAGACACGCATTCGAACCTGCCTGGCTGCAGGTTCTGCAGTGGTCGTGGTCAGCGCGCTCGAATCGGCGCGATTGCGCGACCAGGTACTGCGGGCGGGAGCGGCGGGGTTCGTGCCAAAGTCCCAGCCGGCCGGCGAAGTGGTCACCGCGGTACGCCACGCATTGAGCGCAAAGACTACGCCGACGGCGGATCCAGATGAAGCCGTGGCCGCGGATAGTTATCCGTTCGGCGTTGACGCACTGACGACCCTACGGCTATACGCGAGCGGAAACAGTCCGGTCGACATCGCGGTGAGCCGAAAACTTCCATTCGAGCGCGTGAAGAAACATCTCGCCGACGTTCGCACGTACTACGCGTCAGGCGGCCGGGCCGCAGCAACCCGACAACAGCTAATCCGACGGGCAGTGGAGGACGGATACCTGTGAATGGCCTTGCCGCCGCATGACCGCTGCGGATAGCGCGGGGCTCGTCGAAGGCATCCACCCAGCCGTCCAGCCTGCCATGATCGACTCGGGAAGGGATCACGTGGCCAAGTGGTATGACACCAGGGGTTACTCCCGCGTTTTTGCCATCCTCCTTGCTGTCTTCGCACTCGTTATTGTCGCAACTACCGTCGTCGGTCTGCTCAGCGCGCCGCCGTCGTCGTGGACCTTCGTCGTCGTCGTGATCGCCAGTGTCGTCGTGTGCGACTCTTTCCAGCTGCACATCGGCAGGAGCCCCAGTCTGCCCCTCTTCGGCGTCACTATCACGATGCTGGCGCTGCGACCTGCGGAAATCCCGCACCTGAGTGTGGGCATTTGGGCGATCGGATTGCTGGTTTCACAGATCATCCAACGCCGAAGCATCGTACACAGCCTATTCACGGTGGGTTTGGGCACAGTTGGCGCGTTCACCTTCGTAGCGGTGCAGACAAGCTTTCCTTCCGGCTGGTGGCCGCTTGTGGGCTTCGTAGCCGCCGCGATCGCCTATTTCACCGTCGTGCTGACGGGAGAGTTTGTCAGACAGCGCGGGCGTTGGGGCATCGATCAGAAATTCGGGCTGGCTGCGGTGCGCCCGACTCGAATCGGTCTCCTCATCGCGATCACCGCCGTCATGGCGGCGGCGATGACCTACGTCGACAGAAACACTATTCCGTGGCTGGAACAGGATCCGCAGCTGAACCTCACCCCGGTGGTGGTGTTGCTTTCGGCCGCGCTGTTCGCGGTTCTGGCACAGCGCTCGCGGTACGCCGGAATCGAACGTCGGTTGAGTTCGGTCGTGGATGCCGCCGTGAATCTCCCGTGGGATACCGCCGACGGGCTCGCTGACGGGCTGAAATCCCGGGCGCGGGAGATCGTGCAAGCCAGTGCGGTCAGGATCGACAATGCCGGGCCGGGGCAGGCCGAAATCGGGGTACCGGTAAACCTCGAGTCCAGACTCGACCAGTACTTGATCGCTTCTCGAAAGGTGGGTGGCGCCCCTTTTACCCGCGAAGACGAACAGGCACTCGCGGCGCTCGCCCACATGGCCAGCGAGACTGCCCGGATTCAGCACGACGTCGACACGCTTGAGCGCCGGGCGAACACCGACCCGCTCACCGGCCTGGCGAATTACGGTGCGTTTCAGACGGCGCTGATTGGCGCGAACGAGCATCGCGCCTATCACTCGGGGATCGCGGTGCTTTTTCTCGATCTCGACAATTTCAAACGATTCAATGACAACCGCGGCCATGATGCCGGAGACCAGCTGCTCGTTGCCGTGGCCGCGCGCCTGCAGGCGGTGGCGGGCGGACGCGACTTCATCTCACGAATCGGGGGCGATGAATTCGTCGTGATCCTCGCGGAGCTGGTTTCGCTTGCTCAGGCGAAGGAAATGGCAGACCGCATCCTCCTGGCGATCGGCCAGCCGTTGACGATCGGTGAGCAAGAAGTACGGCCGGTCGTCAGCGCCGGGCTCGCGTTCTCCAACTTCCGGGAGCTCGATGCGAAATCATTGGTGGTAGACGCGGATCGCAGCATGCTCCAGGTCAAGCGTTCCCGTCGCCAAGGCGGTCCTGCCGAAGGAAGCAGCCTGATCATTGCGCCGCACCGCTCCACGAGAACGAACGACATGGTGGCAGCGGCGATTCGGGAGGACCGTCTAGAACTCGCCTTCCAACCCATCGTGAGCATCGACCAGGGCATCATCTGGGCATTCGAGTCGCTGGTGCGCTACGTCGACCCTGGCCTGGGTCCGATTTCGCCGTCTTCGCTCGTGGCACGGGCCAAGGGTCTTGGCATGATGGACGAATTCACGAAACAGATCATCACCAAAGCCCTCGACGCTGCCGAGGAATTCCATCGGCTGGAGCCGGGCATCGCGTGTATGACGGTGAACCTTGAGCTGGGGCAGATCAGTGAGGATCAGCTGGGTCCGTTCGTTCGTGCTGCCGCCCGCGCCCATCCGGATGTGACCCTGTGCATCGAGTTGAACGAGCGATCGCTTCGCTCGGCCACCGACGATCTGCGCCGGGAGTCCGAGATCTTGCAGGATGCCGGGATCATCATCGCGCTGGACGACTACGGCTCAGACGATTCCTCAGTCGGGGCGCTGGTCCGCTTCCCATTGGACATCCTGAAAATCGATCGCAGCCTGGTCGACGACCTCACCGACGTCCGCCAGCGCGAGGTCATCAAAGCCCTTCAGGGATTTGGCGATAACCTGGACTACACCATGGTGGTCGAGGGAATCGAAGACCCGGGCATGGTCGGAGTGATGGTGGATCTGGGCGTACGAAGCGCTCAGGGCTTCTATTACGGTCATCCGCTGTCTTTCCAGCTGACCATGGACCGGCTCAAGAAATGGGGAACCAAGGCGGTGATCAGTTAGATGCCAGCCGCTGCAGACCGCGTGCATCGATTGGCAATCCTTGATGATCACGTTCTCATCGTGGATGGGCTCGCCGAATGGGTGCGAGTCAACGCCGCTGACTTCGAGGTCATCACCGCAGTGGGTTTATGGAGCGAGCTCGCTAAGAGCCTGAAACTTCGCCCAGACGTCGTGATCATGGCCCCCACTTTTGAACCGGTTTCCCTGGAGACCCGGGTGCGGTGCTGCACTGAGGCCGGGGCAAAGGTCGTCATCATGAGTTCTGTAGAGACGGCGAAGTTACGCGATCAGGCCGCTACGGCGGGTGCCTCGGCCTTCATTTCAAAGTCCCGATCCGCGGCCGAAGTCGTCGCGGCTGCGCGCCGTGCGCTGGATCCGAATTCCGCGGGTGACCAACCTGCTGAGGAACACGCCCGCCCGGAACCGTCGATCACAGAGGCTGACCTGTCGATGCTCCGGCTCTATGCCAGCGGCTACAGCACCGTTGATATCTCGCTGGCACAAGGCGTCAAATTCGAGACGGTACGCGCCGCGCTAAAGCGGGTCCGACACGTCTACCGGGCACAGAACCGGCAATCGGAGACGCGCATCGACCTGCTCCGCTGCGTGGCGGAAGACGGCTACCTCGCCTAGTCACTCAGCATGCAGAAAGGGAGGATTTCCGTCCCCGCCGTCACTGCGCCGTGACGTCCATTCCGGTGCTGAGCCGGGCGATCGCCACCTCCGGGGTGAACTCCGGATCCGGCTCGATGAACGCGTCAACGACCCCGATAAAGGCCAATGACGCGGCAGACCAGCTTCCTCCGCCGCCCGCGCTGTCGCCGCCGAGGTCGAAGTGGGCCTCGACCAGTGACGGAACAGTCGAGCGCACGATGCCAAGACCCTCGATAACCGACGCGGCCGCTACCACGAAAGGTTGGTAGTCGTCTCCAAAAGCCGGTTTGAGCCGGTATCCGATCGTGGGCAGCACATTCCGATAAAAGGTCTCCATTGTGTCCACAAACGCGAATTCACTCGCGCGCAGCGCTTCAAGGATGCGCTCTCGCGCGTCTTCGTCCGACCAGGACATGATCGTGGCTGACAGGGCCGCGTAGGTACGCCATTTGTTCGACGAGGTGACGGCCTCGAAGTTGTAGTCCGCCGCGGTGCGGATCACGTCCTCAAGGACTCTTCGCCGTCCTTCGGCCGAACGCAGGTCATCGATGCGCATGCTCAGATAGCGCCAGGTTGAGAGCAGGGTACCGGTGTCGGCGCGGTCCACCTGTGCCTGGTTGGCAAGTTCGCAGAACAACTCGGCCAGGAAAGCCTCGGTGGTCGGCCAGATCTGAAAGAACTCCGCCTTGGTCACGCCGGCGTTGTCGATCACCCCCCTGAGGACGTCATCGGGCATCCCCATCGATGCGCCGACGGACTCGATGTGGTACGTCGCCTGCTGTAGCATCTTCTCCCGGGATTCTTCAACGGCGCTACGCGCGCGCGACCGCCGCGTGTGGTTCCGGCCGTTTTCCGGCATGCATTTCCCCTATCGCCGTTGTTGGAGCTCGGCTACATCGTAGCAATCGCGTTGCCCTCCAGCCACTCCACGACTCGTCCTCGCACCATTCCACTGCTGGAGGGCTGCACCACTAGGCTGTGCACGGATAGGTATCGCGTGGCCCGACGCAGGCATCATCGGAGCCGATCGATGCCAATCTGCCCGTATCGCTCGTTCGACAATGATTCTCGCGTGCCGTGGATCGTCTAACGCTCAGTTGCCAGAAAGAACTCGACCTTGTCCCACGTTGACTGCACTGTTTCGAATGATGAGGTCATTCCCGTGCTCGCGTCGAGACTTTTCACCCCGATGCCTCAGTCGCGATTGGCTGCCGGGATCGTCGCTATCAACGGCGAGGCTGTAGACGGGTTGGAAGAGGAATACCGAGCGCATTTCACTCTGCGCAGACGCGTCTACGTCGACCAAACAGGGCAACTGGCCGAAAGCGACTTGCATCTGGACGGCACCGATCGAGACGACGACGACGCCCGCTCGGTCACCTTCGCCGTGTTCGAAAACCACAAGAAGGGCGTGCGCGTGGTCGGGGTCTCCCGGCTCATTCTGCGTGGCGAATCCCAGCTGCCCATCGAGCAATTCTGTCCAGACAGTTTCGACCAGATCCCGTTGGGCCCGAAGGCCGTCGAAGTGTCCCGGGTGATATCCCGCCACGAGAGCGCGCCACTCCAAGAACTTGTGCAGTGGCATCTTTTCGCGCTCATGCTCGCACACATCGCAAACCAGGGCCTTGGACGCACCTTTGCGATCATCGAGCCGTGGTTGGAGCGCCACCTGCGCAGCGTGATCGCCATCGAACGCATCGGTGCGATGCGCTACAGCGAACGATACCTCGATTACAACGTGCCGATCGAGATAGACATCCCTGCTTCGACGGCGGCGGTGAACCGCCGCGATGAATCGCTCATCGCCCGGTACCGGGCGGCGGAGCCGGCAATGGCGCACTTCGGCCATCTTCCCCAGAGTGGGAAGACCGAACGGGTGGCGTAATGCCCAGATCAATCCGGTCGAAGGAGTTCGCTCGGAATTACGGCTTTTGGAGCGAAGCCGAGCAGTCTGCCCTCATGGACGCCAGGGTCGCTATCGGCGGAGCAGGCGGTGGCGGATTCCAGCTCGGGTTGAAGCTCGCGCGCATGGGCGTTGGCGCCTTTTCGATCGCCGATCCCGAAGTTTTCGAGCCCGAAAACGTGAACCGCGTCGAAGGCGCGCGGATCTCGAATATGGGGCGCAATAAGGCCGAGGTCTTTCGAGAGCAGCTTCTGGACATCAATCCGGATGCCGACGTCACAGTATTCCCGGAAGGTGTCAGCCCGGACACGGTCGAGGATTTCTTGCGCGGCGCATCCCTGGTCTTGGACGAGAGCGACTCGACGACGCCTTACGTCGGGGCGATGATCGCACGACAGGCACGAGCACAGGGAATTCCCGATGTGCTTGCGATGAATATCGGATTCGCGGCGCAGGTGACCTCGTTCCCACCGACCGGACCATGGACGTTCGAACGGTTCCATGGAATTTCCCCGACCGCCCGACTGGCCGATATCGTCGATGCAACCATGGACCTGACCCGGAGCCTGCCCTATATTCCGCGGTATGCCGACCTTCGCTCGTTGAATTCGATCCGGTCTGGCGGGTCCGACTCGGTCGCAGTGCCGCTGCCGTCGCTATCGATAGGCGTTGACGCGCTTTCGGCAATCGCATCCACCCAGGTATTCCTGCACCTCACCGCGAAACTGTCTAACCACCGCCGCTCACCCACCTGGGCGCCAGCCGTCGCCTACATCGACACATACACATTCCAAGCCGGCATCCTTCGTGGCGGCCGCGGATCTCATTACCGCCATCTGATCGCCGCCGCCCTGTGGCAACGCCGCAATCCGCAGGCCAGTTACACCGTCGAGGAGATCGGCCGCCGACTGGCTGATGCGCACCATCCGGTCGCCGATGTCCCCGCTCCGGTCAGGGGTAGACACCGAAGCGACTGAGATGCCACAGCAGATCGCCGGTAAGCGGCATCAGAGCCATCTGCTGGGCGCTGAACCAGCCCGCGTCGGCCGCATCGTCGGCGGCCGACACCTCACCCGAGACGTAGTCGGCCGCGAAATCGTGAATCTCGTAGACGCGACCGTTGCCGGCAGGGCGCTCCAGAACGCCGAGTTCGCCGACCACGCGAACCCGAATCCCGGTCTCCTCGCACACTTCCCGCGCTGCCGCCTCCGCCAGTGACTCGCCGGGTTCGACCTTGCCGCCGGGAATCGTCCAGGACCCGGCCTCGGGCTCTGCCGCTCGCATCACCAACAGAAACCGGCCGGCAGTGTCTTTGACCACGGCGCCAGCCGCCTCGATCCGTTCCGCCACGCCATCCGCTTCCGCCATGCCACGACCGTACCCTGCTTCTGGAATCGACCCAGGTACCGCGCTGGCCGCCGGTATCGATGAGG
This sequence comes from Microbacteriaceae bacterium, assembly GCA_039922875.1. GTDB lineage: Bacteria > Actinomycetota > Actinomycetes > Actinomycetales > Microbacteriaceae > JBDTDV01. The sequence continues at coordinate 28,039 of JBDTDV010000016.1, read as the reverse complement.
CATTCTCGTGCGGGTAACCTAGGAGCAAGCAGGAGGTGATCGAAGGATCATGATGGGACGCAAAACGCGTAAGGTTCTGACCCTCAGTATTGCGGTCGCCGCGCTCGTGGGCATGGTCGGGATGTACGCGATCTCCGGCTTCTAGAACACTCCGGCACTATCATCTTTAGGCAGCAGGGACTCTCGAGTATCGGCTGAGTGCTCGGCTAAGGCGTGCGTGCCCATCAGCGCAAGCAGCGGGAAGATCAGCACCGACAGCATCCCTGCGCCGACCAACGCCGCGGCAACCCCCGGCGCCATCGCGTGCTGGTCCAGCGCGATCCCGGTCACCGCGATGATGATCGGCAGGCCGGTTGCGGAGAACAACGCGAGGGAATTGCGCTGGCTCCAGCTGGCATCCTGCGGCGCGGCGAAGGCTCCCGGGATGCCGCGAACCACCAGGAGCAGCACCAGGAAGACCGGCACCAAAATCAGTGACTGCGGGTCTGCCACCAGCGAATCGAAGTCGAACGTCGCGCCGGCCACGATGAAGAAGGCGGGAACCAGAAAGCCGAACGAGATCGCCTCCAGCTTGCGTTCGATGGTGACCTTGTCGGCCTCCGTGGAGTGCTGCAACACGATCCGGGCCAGGATGCCGGCAGCGAACGCCCCGATCAACAGGTCCAGACCCAGCACCAGGCTCAACGCCACCAGCGAGACCACGATCAAGAGCACCAGGCGCACCGCGAACTGCCCGCTGGTGTGCAGGGATGCGTTGACCAGGGCGTTGAGGTGATGATTTCGTTGGTGCAGCGCGAACCAGATAGCAAGTCCGGAGACGATCACGAACACGATCAGGATCAAGGCGGCAACCATCGGCTGACGTCCGCTGAGGAACAAGGAGATCGCCAGCAGCGGCAGGAACTCCCCCGCCGCGCCGACCGCTATCACCGATCGTCCGAACGGGGTGCGAAGGTGACCGGCATCGCGCAGCATGGGCATGATCGTGCCCAGCGCCGTCGAGCTGAGCGCGATGCCGATGTATACGCCGTCGATGGATCCCCGGGCCAGGACGATCCCGACTGCGACACCCGCGACCAGCGACACGGCCCAGCCGAGTGCCGCCCGCTTCATCGCCCGGCCCTTGATCTGAGTGAAGTTGATCTCGTGGCCGGCCATGAAGAACAGCATCACCAGGCCGACAGTCGAGAGTTCGTCGAGCACGTGATCAGCCGCGACCCAGCCGAGGACACTGGGCCCGACGATCATGCCCAAGACGATCTCGAACACCACCAGGGGAACCTTGGCGATATGGCCGACGATGGCTGCGGCAATCGGCGCCAGAACTGCCACGAGAAGAACAACTGCTACCGATGCCACGCCAGTATCCACTACACCACTCTCCCAGCACATGATAGTGCTGCCAGCGGCTATGCCCCGCGGTATACCCGTGGATGGCTGACGATCGAGACACCGAGAACCAGGATCACGGTTCCGGCGACCAGGCCCAGAGCGACGGTCGCCGTCACCCCCGCGGCGCCGAAGGCGATCGCGACCGGTAGCACGGCGGCCGGTACCGCCCACGGCAGCAGGCGCGCCCATGGCCGTCCGTACCGGCGCATCACGATGGCGTTCGTCCAATAGAACAGGGCCAGCCCGCCGCAGAGGGTTATCGCCGCACCGGGAGCGAGCGGTTCGCCGGGATGGCTCACCGTCGTCGCGAGCCCGGCGGAGAACATTGTGACGCTGATCACGATCAGGTACGGCAGGAACATCACCGTGTCCAGCAGCGCGGAGGTGTTGTGAGCATCCTCCAGCTGCGCCAGCCCCTCTTCGACGACACCGGCACCTGCCACGAAAAACCCCCACGCGATCAGCGCGATCGCCACGAACCCGACCAGTGCCGCCAGGCCCGACGCGGGGTTCCAATGCGCGCTGAGCGCAGTGACCAGGCTCAGCACCGATTCTCCCATCAGGATGATCATGAACAGTCCGAGCCGCTCACTGGCGTGACCTATATCCACCCGTATGGTTGTCGCCAGCTGCCGGTTCCGTAGCCGTAGAAGCAGCACCTCGACGAGAATCGCGATCCCCCACAGCACCAGGTTCAGCGGTGACGGGACGAAGATCGACGCGGCCCAGATCACCGCGGTCGCACCGTTATAGAGCACCGACAGGAACGGCGAATGTCCGGCACTCTTTGCCCGGTAGATCCACAGCACCAGCAGGACCAGTCGCAGCAGCGCATTCGCCAGAGCGAATGCCCAGGCCCGCTCGGTCGTCTCCGTGACGGATGCCGCCATGAGGCCGATCGCGCCCATCGCGGCCAGCAGTGCGATGGCAAGTGGTCGTGCCGGCAGGACAGGCAACACATTGACGCAGGCCACCACGTTGGTCCATGCCCACCACGCGGGGACCGACCAGGCCAGAAACGTCAGGAATTCGGCCGGTCCCGGCGATCCGTGCATCCCATGGGCGAGTTGGGTGATGAATGCGACCATCGCCAGGTCGAAAAACAGTTCGATCCAGTCCACGCGGCGACTCTGCACGACCGGTGTCGCCGCCGTGGGGTCAGTCACCATCGGCTCCAATCGTCGTGCCACGATTCTGGCACGAGTGGCCGACCCTGGCCTAGCGCGCCGTTGAATCGATTTGCACCGGATACCCTGCTCGGAGCACGGCGAGCGTGGCCGGTGGGGTGATCACGGTGACGTATCCGCGACGCGGTCGAGGCTGATGTCTGCCATACCCGTCGGAGTTCCATTCGACAACCTCGTCGCCGAGGACCAGCGCCGGCACAGCGTCCCGAAGGACGAATGCGCCATCTGGCAGTGCGCGCCACGGTAATGGGTGCAAGCGGCGGGTGCGCGTCCCGGGAAGGATCCGCTGAAAATGCAGTTGCCGGTTCATCTCCCGCGCGGACGGCGGATCGATGCGCAGACCCGTGGCCCAGGCGGCACGATACGCCTGGTAGCTCTCTCGCCGACACTCCGCGCAGGGCCGATGCCCGGCCGCAAACGACACCGCCTCGTCGTGAAAATACAGAAATGTGTAGTGATTGGGTAGCCACTGCTGGTTCCGGCGGCCGCGAAATTCGAGTGCGCAGGTGATCCAGAGATCGCCCGAATGAAACCTGACGATTTCCTTCCCCAAGTGGATCCGGCCGCGATTCCCGGTCCACGACCCGCGCAGTGGTATCGCTACCACGTCTCCGAGCGGCGTCACCCGGTTCCGGTCCGGCACGCTAGAACCGCCGCACCGGCCGCAGGCGGAACAGTCGGGTCCGTCGAAACGGTGCGAGCACCGAGCGGACAATAGCGACGACGCCGGACATGCCACCATTCTTGCCGCTCGCTGCGGTATAACAAAGATCGTCTGTGCAAAAGAGAGCAGCACAGTCCGTGCTCGGTCTCATCGGAAGTACCACCGGTGAAGATCCGCTAAAATGGGGTCCGTCTACCACCGGATTCGGTAGCGAGTTCACGGCACGCGCAGATCGCGATCTCAGCGTTGGCGGACCGGGACTGGCCGCGCACGCCATCCGCGCCGGCCTCGTCGATGAGTTTCAGTTTTTCGTCGTACCGATCATCGTGGGAGGCGGTACCAGGGCGCTGCCGGATCACGCTCGAATCACCCTCAGTCTGCTGGAGAAACGTAGTTTCACCGGTGGCGTGGTGTACCTACGCTACCGGGTTGGCGCGTGAACCAGCGGTACGCAGCCGGCTGGAGGGTAATCAGGGGCTCAGTACGACACGCCGCCCGCTCACTCCTGACCGTCCAGGTCGGGGAACTCGTCCTCGTCCCAGGCTGCGGTCAACACTTCAGCGGCTCCCATCGTCGCCTCGATGAGTGCGCGAAGCAGCTCTTCCGCGCTCGCGCAGCGCAGCAGCCGGATCTGATCGAGCGCGGTGATCGGGGCGACCCCCGCCAACTGCCACAAAGCGCGGATCGGGTCGTCGGATAGTGCAACCTCGGTGGGCCACCGCTGTTGGGTGAACTCACTGGCGATGGCCAAGGTGCGCCGGACCACACGCTCGGCTTCCTCCCGGAGCGGTAGCAGCGCGTCGGACCAGGAAAGTTCGGGCAGATCCTGCACCTCCGCGCGCGGATGCGGGTCATCGTCCAGCCACCTGGTCACCTCGATGCGTCGTTGGCCGCGCACCACGATCCCGAGCGTGTGTCCTTCCGCCTCCATCTCGGTGATCCGCGCAACGGTGCCGACCCCGAACCGCTGCTCGCCGCCGCCAGCTTCCCAACCGCGCTCGATGAGCACAATGCCGAACTCGGCGGTCTCCTGCTGCAGCACCCGGGACAACATCACCAGGTAGCGGTCCTCAAAGACACGCAACGCCATCGGCATCGCGGGAAATAGCACCGTCGCCAGCGGAAACATCGGCATTGTGGTCATCCAAGTAGTGAACCATGTCAGGCTTCAAATTTCGGGAGTATCCGATGCTCGCCGTCGGAGCGTCCAGGCGCACACAGCCTCGAGTACCCACCCATGCCGGTCCGAACTTCTAGCCTGCCTTGGCCGCCTTGGCTGCGGCCTTGGCCGCCTTCTTGGACTCGCGCACCCGTGCCAACGACTCGGCATCGACGATATCGGCGACCGAGATCGTCGTGCCAGCCTCGCCATACGGAGCGGATGCCTCGCGCCAACCCGGCGCGGCGAGGCCGCGCTGCTTGCCGAGCAAAGCCAGGAAGATACGCGCCTTCTGCTCGCCGAAACCGGGCAGGGTCTTCAGCCGGCGCAGGATCTCGGCGCCATCCGGATCACCTTCGCTCCAGACCGCGCTCGCCTCACCGTGCCACGTGTCGCGGAGCACGACGCACACTGCCTGCACCCGCGCGGCCATCGAACCAGGAAAGCGGTGCACGGCAGGCGGTTGCTTGAATACCGTGACGAAGGCTTCAGGCTCATACTCGGCAATCGCGCGGACGTCAAGGGTGCCGATCCGGTCCCGGATCTTTGCCGGACCTGCGAAGGCCGACTCCATGGTCACCTGCTGGTCCAGCAGCATGCCGAGCAGCAGGGCGAGGTCGTCGTCGGTAAGCAGGGCGTCCGCGGCCGCTTCGCCGGTCAAGTAGATCGTCATGCGGCTATCTTCTCAGTTCTGCACGTCGACGGATCACTTTGCCACGGGCAGTGGCGTCAGCCGCAGGATCGGGAGCTTTCTCGTGCCGGCCCGGTCTTGGTACTGGCGGAACGCTGCCGAAGCGGCGTCGAATCTTTTCCACGCCTGGTCGCAGTCATACTCGCTCGCCATGGAGGCTACCGGGCCCGCGGCTAGCGGGCGAGTTTCCGCAAATCGATGGATGGATCCGCGAGCTTGTCATCGTCGACCATCTTGCGCAGGTCGATGATTCGACGCGCGGCGCGAATGGTGAGCCCACCATCGATGGATGCCGCGCCGACTAGGACGCCGGCGTCGCTGACCCGGAACGCGGCGAACGGCTTGCCATCGCGTTCCCGCAGAATCGTCCGCCCGGAAACGTTCATGTCACCGACACCCTCCACGTGCACCTTGTACCGGTCCGACCAGAACCAGCCCGCACCGTACTCCTGGGGGCTCTGTCCCAGGATCGACGCTGCCGCAGTCTCCCCGGAGCGGATTGCCGCCTCCCAATGCTCGGCCCGGCGGATCAGGTCACCGGATTCGGACCGGTAACGGGACGAATCCCCGGCGGCGAAGATCGCCGGGTTGGAACTCTGTTGCCGCAAATTCACGATCGTGCCGTTGTCGACTTCTAGGCCCGCGTCGGTGGCGAGGCCGGTATCGGCGACGATGCCGATGCCGACAAGCACGTTGTCCGCCGAGAAGCTGCGCCCGTCCTGGAGGTCGACGACGTGACGCGACCCGTCGAACCGGATCTCTGACGGCATCCCAGTGACAACGGTGACGCCGTGATCGGCGTGCATGCCGTGCAGCTGCACGGCCAGCTCCGGCCCGACGGCGGGTACCAACGGAACCTCCACCGGGTCGATCAGCGTCACGATCACCCCGCAAGAGCTCGCCGACGAGGCCACCTCCGCACCGATCAGGCCGGCGCCAACGATGATCAGGCTGTCCCCGGATTTCAGGCACGCCATCAAACGGCGGGCATCTGCCAGATTCCTCAGCTCCAACACGGTCGGCAGATCGCCACCGGGAATCGGCAGTTTCCGCGCGATGCCGCCGGTGGCCAGGAGCACCGCGTCCGCCGCGAGTTCCTGCCCCGAGCTGATCGAAACGGATGCCCGGTCGGCGTTGAGCTTTTCGACGCTGGCCTGACGCAGTTCAATCCGGTTCTGCTGGAACCACTCCGCGGACTCCAGCTCGATGTCCTGCTCGGAAAATGTCCCGATCAGAAAATCTTTGCTCAACGGCGGTCGGTCATACAGAAACGGGTTCGGGTCAACGATGGTGAGCGAGCCGTCAAAGCCGCGCTTGCGCAACTCCTTTGCTGCGCTGAACCCGGCCAAACCTCCCCCGACGATCACAACGGAATCGGCCACGCCATTACCGGGGGTGCTCATACTGCCTCTATCAATCTGCTCTGATCAATCTGGATGTCACGACACTGGTTTTTCCAACCATATCCACTTTGATCTCGAGCTGACGGCGTCACTCGGCCACGGTGTCGGCGTGACGATGGGCGACCCTCCACTCCCCACCTTCACGGCGATACACTTGGGTGGTCCGCAGAATGTAACTGCGCGGCTGGCCATCGACCGAAACCGAGGTGTGTTCCAGACCGACGGTGTAAGCCATCTCACCCGCTACGTCATACGCCTGTAGTTCAAACTCGTACGACGTGCAATCGGAGAACGCCCTCTCGAGGATCGTGAAGACCTCCCCCACTTCCCACTGTCCGTAGGCGTTGCGCCAGGCACCCAGGAGGCTCACCGGCTCGTTGCGCGACCAGAGCGCCCGGCGCGGGGCAGAATCGCCGTTGTGCAACGCTAACTCTGCCCGGTATAGCGCGGAGCGCACCCAAGCCAGGAAGCCGTCGCTGTCGGTCATGCGCTGTCCTCACCGAATTTTACGAGCCGCGACTGCAGCTCCCAGTAGGAGGTGGCTGTGGGCAGTGGTGTGCCCTCACGCAGGGAATCCATAACATTCACGGCCGCATCAACGGCTGCGCGGTACGGCAGCGAGCCAGAACTCACCCGCCTGACCCCCAACTCCCAGAGCTCGGCCACGGTCAAGGTGGGATGGGCCAGCACGTTGACGGGCAGCCCTACCCCGGCACTGACACTCCGGATATCTTCGGCCTCCGCGAGTCCGGGAACAAAGATCCCATCAGCACCGGCGTCGGCGTAGGTGCGGGCACGAAGCAAGACGGCATCAACGGTGGCCTCTTCGGCAAACCACAGATTGTCCACCCTGGCATTGACAAACAGCTGCGGGCTGCGTCGTTTGACGGCGACCACCTTTGCCGCCAAAATTGCCGAATCCACCAGGTGGCCGTCCCTGCTGTCCTCCAGATTGACCCCGGCCACGCCCAGCGCGGCCAGTTCGGCCACAAATTCCGCAACCTCGGACGGGTCGTCGCTGTAGCCGTCCTCGATGTCCGTCGTGACGTGAACGGGCAATCGGCACAACTGCGCCGCGAGCGCAGTGGTTGACGCCTTGCTGGACCGGGCGCCATCGGGCAACCCGGCACTGGCCGCAACGCCAAAACTGGTGGTGCCCACAGCGGAAAAGCCCGCCGCCGCAAAGGCCAAGCCCGAGCCGAGGTCCCAGGCATTGGGCAGCAACAATGGTGTCTCGGAGTAGTGAAGTTCCCGAAAAGTGGCCATGATAGTCCCATCCGACATCAACCGAACAGGTAGATTGTTTGAGTTTACTAGGGGTGCGGTCGGCTCGCGAGAAATCCTCAGCAAGCCGGTAGCCGAGCCCGTTGCGGCAGTTCTTCTGCGTGATACCGTGAGCGAATGACCGGGTCGGCTGCGGAACCATCATCGTCATGGGACGGATTCGAGTATGAGCGGGTATCCGCCCTGCAGCGCGGTGTCGGTGCTACGTTCGTCGATTCGCTCGAGCTGGAGCGACCCACCAGCATCCTCGATGTCGGCTGCGGTGACGGATTCCTGACGGAGCAGATCGCCCAGCGATCACGCGCGGACGTGCTCGGCGTCGACGCGTCCCCCGCCATGATCGCTCGAGCGGTTGAACGCACGACAGACCGCCTGCGTTTCGCCGAGGCGGATGTCGTCACGATGGAATTCGCCGCGCGATTCGACCTCGTCTTGTCGCTGAACACCCTGCACTGGGTCCTCGACCTCGAAGCAGCGTTTGCGCGATTGTTCGCCGCCGGGGCGCCCGGCTCCCTTCTCACGTGCCAGCTGGTGGCGGCGTCCGACGCCGACTCTGTGGAGGATGTGGCCGCGCGACTGAGCGAAGAACCCGACTGGCGAGGATACTTCGATGACGGATTCCATCCGTATGTTCATCCGACCGCGTCCCAGTTGCGGACATTCGCGGGCGGCGCCGGCTACCAGAGCGTGACGATTTCCTCCTGGGACGAAGTCTTCACCTTTCCAACGGCGGCGCATTTCGAGCGATGGTGCGTGGCAGGCATGAGCGTCTGGACCGATCGGCTTCCCGAAGACCGCCGTGCCGGCTTTGTGCATGACGTGACGGACCGTTATGCCCGAGTATCGGGGTCACCGTGTGAGTTCCATTTCGCTCAGGCCCGGCTGAGCGCCGAACGGATCAGCTGAGCGCTAGACGGATCGGTTGCACGCTAGCGCACGGCGATCCGCCCGGTTCCGCGGAGAATCTTCGGCGTGCGCGCTGACTAGCGCTCCGGCGCCAGGTCGCCGAATTCGCCCATGATGGTCGTCATGGTTCGGGCCACGCAGTCGGCGTCGCAGCGGTCGGCCAGATAGCCCGATCCGCAGGTGTAGATCTCAACCAGCGCGGCGTGAAGCTGCCCGGCCGCCGTGCTCGCCGAGGCCGGCGCCGAGGCCGGGGCAGAATCCTCGTCCGTCCGCTCGGCTGCGTGTTGAAGCGCCTGCTCGCCCTCGGCGTATTCCCGCACCGCGCGCAGCATGGTGTTGGCCATCTCTTCTGCATCACGTCGACCGGCGAGGAAATCCGGTCCGACCGCGAGCACCGGAGATAACGCCGCCCGCATCCGCTGCGTCGCTGCGCCCAGTGCCACCGGTTCCGTCATCGCGCGCCACCCTCCGCTGCTTCCTTGATCGCGGTGAGTGTGGTGTGAATCCCGTTGCGCGCGTTATCGAAACGCTGGTCGAGCTCGGCTTGAGCACTCGGGCCGTATCGCTCGGCGAAATACACTTCGCCGCCGGGCAGCACCTCCCACGACTCGGTCAGCTCGGTGCCCTCGGCAACCGGGGTGAAGGTATAGCCCCACCGGGTGCGGTCGCCACCGACAACGAATGCAAACTCGCGTCCGGCATTATCGGCGACCACCTGGGATCGGGTCTCCCAGGTCCTCGCCGGCGTCTGGTTGCGACCGGTGAACCAGGCACCGACGCCGCGGGTATCGTCGTCCCACCAGCCGCCGGTACATACCGGGCTCCACTGGCCCATCCGCGTCACATCCGAGACCATGGCATAAAGCTCCTCTGCCGGCCGAGAAACGACAATCGATTCAGAGAAATTTCGGGCGCTCATAACCGAATTCTATCGATCCGCGCCGACGTCCGGCCAGTTCGCGCTGCCCGCCGCGGTACTACTGCCTCGGATCGAGGCGATTCCGATTCCGATTCCGATTCCGATTCCGAGACAGCCTGCCGGTGGACCCCTTGCCTCGCGAGCCGTGCTGCGAGATGTATCGCGGTGGCGCCCGCGCCCTCCGCGATGAGTTTTGGAGCGCCCGTCGCGATCACCGTGCCGCCGGCGTCGCCGCCGCCCGGTCCCAGATCGATGACCCAGTCCGAATCAGTGATCGCAGCCAGGTCGTGCTCCACCAGAACCACCGTATTGCCGGCATCCACGAGTCGTTGCAGCTGGTCGAGGAGTAGTCGGATGTCCGCCGGGTGCAGTCCCGCGGTCGGCTCATCAAGCAGGTAGAGTGCATGCCCGCGGCGGGCCCTTTGCAACTCTGTCGCCAGCTTGATCCGCTGTGCCTCACCCCCGCTGAGCTCGGTCGCGGGCTGGCCCAGCTTGAGGTAGCCGAGCCCGACGTCGCGAAGGGTCTCCAGACTCCGAGATGCCGCCGGCACATCAGCGAAGAACACCGCCGCCGCGTCGACGGTCATCGCCAGAACATCTGCGATGGACTCGCCGCGATAAGTCACCTCAAGCGTCTCTGCGTTGTATCGTGCTCCGTGACAGGTGCGGCAGGGCGTGTATGTGCCCGGCAGGAACATCAATTCGACTGAGACAAACCCTTCGCCCTGACACTGATCGCAGCGGCCACCCGCGACGTTGAACGAGAACCGTCCGGCGTTGTAGCCGCGGGCCCTCGCCTCATCTGTTGCAGCGAAGATCTTGCGCACCACATCGAACATGCCCGTGTAGGTGGCGAGGTTGGAGCGCGGGGTGCGGCCGATCGGGCGTTGATCGACCACCACCAGTCGATCGATGGATTCCACACCGGATACACCAGCCACGTCGACCTCGAGCACCGATTCGTCAGGGCCGGCGGGCTCGGCGCCAAGATGACCGCGCACCACATTGGCGAGCACCTGGGTCACCAGGGTCGACTTTCCCGAGCCGGAGACGCCGGTGACCGCTGTCATCACACCCAGTGGGAACTCAACAGACAGCTCATGAAGATTGTGGCGGCTGACCCCGCTGAGACGCAACCACCCGGTGGGGATTCGGACTTCTCGATCGGCAGTCGCCGAGCTCGGAAACAGATATTGGGCGGTGACCGATTCCGCGGCCGTGCGCAGCCCATCGACGGGGCCGGAGTAGACGACGTGGCCGCCTCCCTCCCCTGCGCCCGGCCCGATGTCGACAACCCAGTCGGCCCGGCGAACGACGTCAAGATCGTGTTCGACAACGAACAGAGAGTTCCCGGACGCCTTGAGGCGCTCCAGCACGTCCAGAAGCGGCTGCGCATCGGCAGGATGCAGCCCAGCGGAGGGTTCGTCAAGAACGTATACGACCCCGAAGAGCCCCGAGCGCAATTGGGTCGCGATACGCAACCTCTGCGATTCTCCGGAGGAAAGAGTCGTCGAACTCCGGCCGAGGCTGAGGTAGCCCAGCCCAAGGCCGCGCAATTCCTCAACCCTGCTCGTCAGGTCGGCAGCGATCCGGCTGGCGGCTTCGTTGCCTTCCTCCGGCGAGGCTGCCGCGCCCACGCCGACGCTCGTCCGCAACGCGGCGGCGAGATCCGCAAGCGGCACGGCATTCATCTCGGCGATCGTTCGCCCGGCGAACCTGACGGCACGCGCCTCGGGGCGCAGGCCGCTGCCGCCGCAGTCGGGGCAGGAGATGCTCTGCACGAATCGCAGCGCGCGCTCGCGCATCCGCGCACTCTGCGACTGTGAAAGCACGTGCATGACATGGTTGCGCGCGCTCCAGAATTTTCCGTAGTAGCCGTTGTCGATGCGACCGGGTTCGGGTTTGATCAGCACCGACGGTTGCTCGTCGGTGTACAGCAGCCAGTCGCGATCTGCGCGAGGCAGCGCCCGCCAAGGGGTATCGAGGTTGATTCCCAGGCCATTTACGATGCTGCGCAGATTCGCGCCCTGCCAGGCGCCGGGCCACGCGGCGATCGCACCCTGCCGGATGCTGAGTTCCCGGTCTGGCACCAGGAGGTCCTCGGTGACATCGTGCACCACCCCGAGGCCGTGGCAGCGTTCGCACGCCCCTGCCGCCGTATTCGGCGAGAACGCCTCTGCAGCCAGGTGTGCGGCGCCCGGCGGATAGGTGCCGGCGCGGGAGTAGAGCATGCGAAGCAGGTTCGACAGCGTGGTGATCGTGCCGACGGTCGAGCGTGAACTCGGCGCTCCGCGGCGCTGTTGCAATGCGACGGCAGGAGGCAGCCCGGTGATTTCATCCATGTCCGGCGCGCCGACCTGGTTGAGCAGTCGCCTCGCGTACGGCGCGACTGATTCAAAATAGCGCCGCTGCGCCTCTGCATAGAGGGTGCCGAACGCGAGGGAAGACTTTCCTGAGCCCGAGATTCCGGTGAACACAACGAAGGAATCTCGAGGAATGTCGATATCGACATCCTTGAGGTTGTGCTCCCGGGCACCGCGAACTCGCACCCAGCCGTCCACGTCATTACGCGTCATGCATCCACCGTTCTCCCTGCGAAGCGAAGGCGCACTGCTGCTTCCAGGGCTCCGCTCATCGGCTCGGTCGACAACCGGGCCGCACCCGCATCACACTACGCGCTCCGACGCGGCGCACTCGAATGGAGCTGGCGGTCCGCTTCCACTCGCTGCCAGGCTTTGCGGGCGGCAACCAGCACCGGGTCCCAGAGCGGAGAGAACGGCGGTGCATATGACAGGTCGACGTTAATCAGCTCGTCGACCGTGGTTTCATTCCACACCGCCATCGCGAGCACGTCGATGCGCTTCGCCGAGCCTGCTTCGCCGACGATCTGACCACCGAGCAGCCTGCCGGTGCCGCGTTCGGCAATGAGTTTGGTGCGGATCGGTTTCGCGCCCGGGTAGTAGCCGGCGCGGGTGGTGGAGTCGACCGCGACGGTGAGCGGATCGAACCCGGCCGCTTGGGCTTCGGCCTCGCCGAGGCCGGTGCGCCCGATCTCTATCTCGCAGAGCTTGGTGATGGCCGTTCCGATCACACCGGGGAAGGTCGCGTTGCCGCCACCGATGTTGATCCCGGCGGTGCGCCCTTCCTTGTTCGCGTGCGTGCCCAGCGCGATTGCCACCGGGTGTCGGGAGACGCGGTGGAATTTTTCCGCGCAGTCCCCGGCCGCCCAGACCCCCTCGATCCCGGTGCGCAGCCGCTGGTCCACGGCGATCCCGCCGGAGGGGCCGATGGGAATGCCGGCCTGCGCGGCCAGCTCAGTATTCGGGCGCACCCCCAGACCCAACACCACCAGGTCGGCGGGGATGACGGCCTGATCGGTGACCACCGCCGTCACCCGCCCGGAAGCGGTGTCGAAACCAGTCGCCGTCTCCCCGAGTCGCACCGTCATTCCGTGCCGGTGCATGGCATCCACAAGCATTCCGCCCATGTCCGGATCCAGGGTGGCCATCGGGACCGGCCCGCGATGGACGATCGTCACTTTCGTCCCCCAGGCGCTGAATGCCTCGGCGAGTTCCAGGCCGATGTAGCCCGCCCCGACGACCACAACTCGTTCCGGCCGGTCACGCTCCAGCACCGCGCGGACCGCGATCCCGTCGTCGAGGGTCTGTGCCCCGAAAATTCCGTCCGCTTCGATGCCGGGCAGCGCCGGTCGGTGCGGGGCAGCGCCGGTGGCGACCATCAGCTGGTCGAAGCGTTCCCACACCTCGGTGCCACCATCCAGGTCGCGCACCAGCACCGCCCGGCTATCCAGATCGATGCGGAGCACCTCATGCCTGATCCGGGCATCGATCTGATAATTCTGGACGAACTCCGCCGGCGATCTGGCAATCAACGAGGTCACCTCAGCGACCTCGTTGCCGATGAAATAAGGGATGCCGCACGCCGAGTACGAGGTGTAGTTCCCGCGATCGAACGCAACGATCTCCAACTCGTCCGGGCCCCGTCCACGCCGGGCCGCCGACGCAGCGCTCATCCCGGCGGCATCGCCACCGATGACCACCAACCGTTGCTTGTCATGCATTGGATTACCTCTTCCCTGTGATGAACTTATCCCCTGCACATGGTGGCCAGCATCGAAGTTCGCGTAACCTAAAGACGTGGCTGGTGAACCAGTACCAGGAGGAATCCGGCTGGCCGAGCTGTTGGGCGCACTCTCCCTTGGAACCGACCTGGGAATGGGCCAACCGATGCAGCACGTGCTTCGGCAGTGCTTGATCGCGCTCCATCTCGCGGAACGCGCCGGCCTCGGTGAGTCAGAGCAGTTCGTCGTCTATTACACCTCGATGCTGGCGTGGGTCGGTTGTCACGTCGATGCCTATGAACAGGCGAAATGGTTCGGCGACGACCTCGCTTTGAAGGCGGACTTCCGAAGAGTGGATTTTTCCTCTCCCGCGGTGCAGAAGCTGTTCATCCTCCGTCACCTCGGCGCCGGAGCGTCAATGCTGAAGCGAGTTGGCGTCGGTGTGGAGTTCGCCCGCAGCGGCGGGGCCCAGGACGCCTCGGAGATGCTTACCAACCACTGGCGGGCCGCCGATCATCTGACCGAGTTACTCGGCCTGGGCATCGCGGTTCGCGCAAGCGTCGAGCAGACCTTCGAGCGTTGGGACGGCGAGGGCGTACCGAAGGGTGTGAAGGGTGCCGAGATCCTGACGACCTCGCAGCTGGTGAACCTTGCCGATGTCGTGGAGGTATTTCATCGGGTCGGCGGGATCGATTCCGCAATCGAGGTGGCCCGCGAGCGCAGCGGAACCCAGTTCGCGCCGGAACTGGTGGATCTGTTCTGCGCCGAAGCGCGCGGCCTATTCGACCGGCTGGGGAGATCGACCAATTGGGAGACGGTCATCGCGGCGGAACCCGCCTCAGGAGTCTGGCTTTCCGAGACAGAGTTCGATGCCGCGTTGGAGGCGATCGCCGACTTCGTCGACCTCAAATCGCCGTACACAATCGGTCATTCGCGTGCGGTCGCGGATCTTGCCCAGGCGGCCGCGAGCATCTACGGCTTCTCCTCAGAGGAGGCACTGAAAATTCGAAGGGCTGGGTTGGTTCATGATCTTGGACGGCTCGGCGTTCCCAATACAATCTGGGACAAACCGGGCGAACTCACCGAAGCGGAAGCCGAGCGGGTGCGGATGCACCCCTATCTGACCGAACGGATGCTGGCGTTCTCCCCGGCGCTCGCGCCGCTTGGCTCGATCGCGGTCCAACACCACGAGCGGCTGGACGGCTCCGGCTATCCGCGCGGGTTGGCCGGGTACGCACTGAGCCCTGCGGGGCGGATTCTGGCCGCCGCGGACAGCTACCGGAGTTGGCTTGAGCCGCGTCCCTACCGACCTGCGGGAATCGCCTCGGAGGTGGCCACGAGATTGCGAAGCGAGGTTCGTGCCGCACGGCTCGACGGCGAGGCGGTCGACGCCGTGTTGCGGGCGTCCGGTCAACGCGTGCCGGCGCGAAGGGACTGGCCGCTGCAACTGACCACCCGCGAGGTACAGGTATTGCAACTGGTGGCCAGCGGGTTGTCCAATCGCGAAATCGCCGACAAGCTGGTGATCTCGCGCAAGACAGTGGGCAACCACATCGAACACATCTATAGCAAGATCGGCGTCTCCAACCGGGCGTTGGCCAGCCTGTTCGCTGCCAAGCACGGCTTGATATAAACGGCTTGATATAAAGATGGGGTCAATGCCTCATTCGCGACGGCGGCGCGGCGCCTAGCGTGAAGTAGTGCCCGGGCTAGGGACTGATTCCCGAAACGGCCGGCACACACCATGAGTTGAGCACTGACCTGGATTGGGGGCCGATCATGTCAGAGAGAGATCAGCCACAGACACTCGCCGATGACGCGGTGTCGGCCGCTGTCGTTCCGCCTGGCTCAGGCGAGCGGTTCAGCGGCTACGGGGTAATGGGTATTCCGTTCACGAGCGGTCACTACCTCGCATTGCGGCACATGACGGCGAGTTCTATCGGGCCCAGCTACCGGGCCGTGTGGCATCGCAATCCGGCCGGGCAATGGACAGTGTATGCGGATGCGCCGCCCGAAGTCAGTTGCGCGCGCTTCCTAGGATCAGCGCTAACCGCGACCTATACCTCGCAGATCGGGCTGGAGTGGTCCGGGCCTCGTTCACTCACGGTGCAGGTGCCGGGAGTACTCAACTGGCAATTCGATATCTCCGCCGACTTCGCCACCCGCACGATGAGTAGCATCGGAGCTCGGCTTCCGACCGGCGCGTGCCACTCGAGGTGGTTGTTGCGCTCCATGAGTGCGATTGCCGGGCCGTTCTTGTCGGTCGGCAAGGTTCGGCTGCTCGGTCTGATGCCCAACGGACAAACCTTCGGCGCCATCCCCAGGAGGGTTTGGCGGATCGAGCGGTCTCGAGCCGAGATGCGGGGCACAGATCTCGGCAAACCGGGGCCGTTGCCCTATCAGGAGCGTCTGGGCGATTTCATGCTGCCACAACGCGGAATCTTCTTCGCCGACGGCGCTTTGGTATTCGGCGCCACCACCGAGGGCATCCCGATCGTCTCGATGTCACAGCAACCAGCCGGCTGAAGCGCCGGGCCAACACATATCATCCAAGGGTTCAAAGATCATGTTCATTGACACGATTCCGGAGGAAGCCGCCGCCGGGCCGGTGGCGGACTACTACCGCCAACAACACGACGCGTGGGGGTTCCTGCCCAACTATGCGCTGGTCTTCTCCAGCCGCGTCGACGTCGCACAGGCGTGGAACACCCTAAACCAGGCGATTCGGGGTGGTATGAATCGCCGCCTCTTTGAACTCGCCACGATCGCCGCCGCCCGCGCTCTGCACTCCACCTATTGCACTGCCGCGCACTCGAAGTTCCTCCGCGACGTCTGCCACGATGAAACAACGCTGTACCGGATAGCGGATGACCCAACCGGGGCTGGGCTCAGTCCACGCGATCGCGCCGTCTTCGACTTCGCCGCCAAGGTCGCGGTCGCGGCCGCCGCTATCCAGCAGGTGGATATTGATCAGTTGCATGCTCACGGCTTGTCCGACCTCGATATCACCAACGTCGTGTTCGCCGCGGCAGCGCGCTGCTTCTTCACCCGCGTTCTGGACGGGCTCGGCGCAGAACTCGACATCGAAACCGCCGAAACATTCTCGCCTACGCTGCTCGAGTCGATGGTCGTCGGACGCCCGGTCGCTACCGCATGAGCGAAGAGGCTTCGGCCGCTTCTGCGTGGTTTTTACACCGAGGTTGTCCAAGTTGTCGCAACGCGAGACCGCGGAAGCCCGGTGGATACGAACGTCAGTGTGCTTCGCCGAGCTTCGGGTCGAGGCTCTGCACGACGTATTCGAGCTGTTTGGCGGTAAAGGTGCCCGGGTGGCGCACAAGTACCTTTCCGTCGGGTCCGAGAATCATCGTGTAGGGGAGCCCAGAGATCTGGAATCGGCCGGCCACCGACCCATTCGCGTCGGCCAGCAGCGGGTAGGTTATCCCCGAGCGTTTTGCGAACGCTTGACCCGCCACTGATGTGTCGGACACATCGATGCCGACAAAGGCGATCTCCGAGCCGAGGTCGCGGGACGCTTTCTGGAGCTGCGGCATCTCGCTCACGCACGCCGTGCAGGTGCTCGACCAGAAGTTCACGACCTGGTATTTCCCCCTATTGATAGATGTTGAGAGTTTCGAACCGGATGCGTCAAGCACCGAAAGCGTGAACGCCGGCGGAGTCGCGCCGACCTGCGCGCCACCGGGCTGCGGCGCTGTCGCGGCGGGACCCGCCACTCGGCTGCGGTCGGATTCCGGCAAGAGGTCGATGGCGGCCTGAGCCATGGTGTGCGCGAAGACCGCGGTGTCGGCAGACTCCGTTCCGAACTGCCCGAGCGCGCGTTCGTGCCCGGCCGGTCCGATGAAGAACACCTCGGTGCCGTGCACAACAGTCTTAGTGGCGGCATCCGCTTCGACGGGAACACCGTAGCTCCTCCAAAGTGCACTCAACTGTGCCGGGTCAGCGGTCCCGTAATACCAGTTCGAGGCATGTCCGAGGCCATGCGCGTCCGTCCAAGACTTCACGGCCGAAACCTGCGGGTAATACGGATTTGCGTTGATCGAGACGAACGCGACCTTCTTGGTCGCACCGGCCAGGTCCCGGTTAGCGGCGACGACGTCTTGTGCAAGTAGGGTGCACAGGTCAGTGCACTTGTCGTCGTTAAACGTCAACACGACTGATTCGCCCGCGAATTGTGCGAGCGAGAGGTGGCGGCCGTCCTGATCGGTCAGAGAAAAGGGCGGCGCTGAAAAGGGTTTGTCGCCGAGGGGGTCGAGTTGCAGCACGGATGCGCTCGCGGGGTTGATACCTGGCATGACATCGGCGGCGGTTGAGGATGATCCGCCGGCGGTGCCGACGATTATCAGCCCGACGAGCGCGAGTGCGAGGACAACGCCGCCCGCAGCCCAGGCGATCCACGAGCTTCGCGGCCGACGTACCGCTGCACCATGCGCACTGCCGCTCGGCGTCCGGTTCGAGGTGGGTTCAGTCATCGGGTAGACCGTTCTTTGTCGGGGGGTGCAGGCTGGGCAGGGGTGCGTCGATAAACCGCCCATGCCGTCCACGCAAGTGCGGAGATCACGAGTACGCCGGCGAGAGTGCCGACCAGTACGGGCGCAACGGCAAGCGCTGAGCTGATCGAAGACTGCACGGCCTCGACGAGGCGCACCGGCCCAGGAGTCGACAACGGGTTCACCAGGTCGCTGATCCAGTAGTAGACCAGATACAAGCCGGCAAGGGTTATGACCGCGGCTGCAATCCGGGGGATGAATCGACCAATGGCGCCGAACCGCCGGATCAGACCAGGTCCGGCGTGGGCGGCGATCACGCTTGCCGCAGTGACGAATACTCCCATACCGAGTGCGTATGCGACGAAGGTTGCTCCACCGGCAAGCGCACCCACTCGGGTGAAGGCTCCGGCGACGCCGGCCACAAAAAGGGGTAGCGCGCAGCTGAGGGACGCGACGGCGTAGGCCACACCGAAGCCCGCCATCGCAAAGACGCCTGATCCGGTGCCGAAACGCGGCGTCGGTACCGGTAGGCGCAGGTGGCTCCCAACCAGCGACCCGATGCCAAGGACGACCATCGCCGCCGCGATCACGATCATGGCCCACGGAATCCAGCCCAGGATCAGCTGTATCCCCGATTCGACGATAAAGCCTGCGCACCCGAACGCGACCACGAATCCGGCCGTGACGCACGCGCCGGCCGTAAGACCCCGGACCGTGCGGTGTGCCCACGCGTGGCCAGAATCGTCCGCGATGAAAAGTGCCAGATAGGCTGGCAGAAGCGGAAAACCGCACGGGTTGACTGCCGCGATCAAACCGAGCGTAAACGCGTACACGATCGATGCCGTGGCGGTCACGACGAGCCCAGGTCGCGGGTCCGGTGGTGCGATCGGATCAGACTCATAACGGATGCCGCGTTGTTCTGTCGTCGTGGGACGCTAATGACGCAAGAAAGTCATTGTAGGCGGCACGCTCAACGTCACCGTTGCGTAACGCCTTGCGATCGGAGGCACGCTCGTGCCGAGCTTCTGATCGTTGCCACTGCCAGAACAAGACGCTGAGCACAATGAGCGTCGGCAGTTCTGTCGTGACCCACGCAATCCCACCCCCGACGGCCTGATCGGAAAGTGGCGATATACCCCAGCCGGGGACTGGAACGGCGTACCAGCGCACGATGAGCGCGGTTGACATCATCACGACGACGCCGAAGAAGGCGTGGAACGGAGTCGTGGCGAACAGCTCAAAGATGCGCGTCGCCGCGTCGCTTAAGCTTCTGTGACTTTGAGAGTATCGACGCGGAGATGGGTCCACCCCGACGATTCCCCAGAAGTACAACATCCCGATCAGCACGAAATGAAGCAGCATGATGTTGTGACCCCACATGGTGCGCATGAGAAAGTCGAAGATCGGCGTGAAGTAAAGACCGTAGAGGCTCATGATGAACAAGCTGCCGGTGACAACCGGATGAGTGACGATGCGGGCAAAGCGACTGTGCAGGAACAGAAGCAGGATTTTGCGCGCGCTCCACCGACCTTTGAACCCGACCGGGAGGCTGCGAAGCAGCAAAGTCATCGGTGCACCGAGCACCAGGAAAATCGGTGCGAACATGCTCAGCGCCATGTGCTGGACCATGTGCACACTGAACAATTCCATGCCATAGCCGTCTAGCCCGGTTGCGGTGGCTTCCCATATCGTAGCCACGCCGAGCACCCACCAAAGCACTCGAGGCAACGGCCAATGCACCCCACGCCGGTGCAATCTCCACACACCATACAAATAGAGGAGTAAGAGCAGCGCGGCAAGCATCGGGAGCATCGGCACCGGTTGCAGATGCCACGCCATCAAATTCTGTATTGTCGGCGGCCGGGTCGGCATCCACATGATGCCCTGGCCATTCATCATCTGCATCGGAGTGCCGACGCCGGAGGTCGGCATCGGCGTCGGAGATGGTGATACGTTCAGCGCTAAAATGCTTGACCTCTGATCCTTACCGACCTCAGCGGCGCCGGTCGATCCTAGCGCCAGCACGCATCAAATCGAGCTCACTCGACTCCGCACGGATTCGGATCACGCCCGAATGCGAGGGCGGCTTCACCTACACAACTACGGCCGTACCCACGTCGATAGTGCGGACATTGATACGGAATTCGCGTCAGACACTACGACCGGATGCTGTGAGCGCCCTGCGATTGCCGCTGAGTTGCACTCGAGCGAATCCCGCGCGGCACAGCACCACCGGGATTAGTCAGCTGGACGGGCTGTGCTCATTACCGGGAATGGCCATGCCGTACGACGCGTTGTGGCCGAATATGAGTTACGAACTGCGCACCTACACCGTCGCCGAGGGAAAGATGGACGGCCTCCTTCGACGATTCGAGGAGCACACGATGGCGCTGTTCGAGAAGCACAGGATGACAAACATCGGATACTGGGTCGCGGAATCCGACCCGAGCACGCTCGTCTATCTGATTCGTCACGACGGCTCTGCAGAAGAGAACTGGGCCACCTTCGTCGCTGACCCCGCGTGGATCAGCGCCCGGGACGCCTCGGTCGAAGGCGGGGAGCTAACCACGCGAATGGAGTCTGTCCTGCTGACGCCGACGGACTTCTCGCCACTGCAGGACTAGCCGGCCGACGCCTGCTGGAACAGGGTACGCGGCACGACACGCGACCAATGCCTACCAGGTGCTGTCTTCGCGGATGACGACATCTGATCCGCCGTCGATGAAGACGACCTGACCGCACAGGTGCGCGTTCTCCTCGCTTGCAAGCCACGCGAGCAGGTACGCTACCGACCGTGGCCCGAAGATGCCGTTCAGGGGCATCGGCACAGTTTTTGTCATGTCTTCGCGCTGTTTCGCGGTGGCGATCATATCGGCTGTCATCGGCGTGTCCACGACGCCGGGTGCAGCCGCATTGAGTGGGATCGATGCGCCGGCCCAGTCCGCAGTGGCGGCATGGTTTCGGATCCAGCGAGCGAGTGCCCGCTTGGTGGTTCCGTAGATCAAACTACCCAGCTCCGGCCCACCCGCTGCCAATTCCGATGCCCGCTCAAGTGCGGCGGATTCGTCTTCGCCCAGCAGCGCATCGAGCAGAGCATCGTCAGGTGGAAACAGGGAAGCCATCGAGGTCACGGCCACCGCCCTCGGCGAAGACGACGTGAGCAATAAGGGCCGCAACCCCTCAAGCGTTGCGACCGTTCCGAAGTAGTTGACGGACACAGTTTTCGCCGTCGGCGTTGCAAGGCCGGCGATCGCGAGGATCGCATCGATTGAACCATCACTCAGCTCTGAGACTCTGCTGACGAGTTCTCTTCGTCCCGACGGGGTGGAGAGGTCCGCTATAACGTCAGCGTCGTGAATATCGACACCAATCACCTTCTCGCCCCGTTCGAGCAACAGCTCACGGGTCGCCTGTCCGATACCGCTCGCGGAACCGGTAACTACATATGTTCTGGACATTCTGTTTTGACCTCTCGAGCGAGAACTGGACAATTACCTGGATCACCATGCTCCTCGCAGCAGGCAGGCGCAGGTAAGGGCCCTTCGTCCCGAACAGGGCATTCTTGCAAGAAACCGACGGAGCTGGCCAGGGTGAATGCGTCGGTCACCGCCCGGACCGGACGAATAGAGTTGGACATCGTGAGCCGAACTGCACGTGCGACCAAGATCCCGGTGTGGCGCGAGCCTGGAATGCCTGCGCTCCTCGTGCTCACCGCCGCCGGGTTCGCGGGCTATGCGGCCCTCCTGCCGGTATCGCCACTGTGGGCTGTGCATGGCGGTTCGAATGAAGCCGGTGCCGGGCTTGTCAACGGGGTGCTACTACTGGCCACAATACTGACGCAGCCGTTTGTCCCGCGGCTGCTACGCCGATTCGGTTCCGGCCGAGTCCTGGCTGCCGGCCTCGTGCTCATGGGTGCACCGTCGCTGTTGCACCTGTTTTCTGACCAACTTGATTGGATATTGGTGCTCTCTGTGCTCCGCGGCCTCGGCTTCGGAGTTTTCACCGTGACCAGCTCCACGGCTGTTGCCCACCTCGTTCCGCCGTCACGTCACGGTGCCGCGATCGGCGCGTATGGCGCGGCTATCGCCGTCCCGCAAGTCGTCCTGCTCCCCGCGGGGCCCTGGCTCGTAGACGCGGTGGGGTACTGGATCGTGTTCGCACTCGGTGCCATATCGATTCTGGGTGTCATTGCCGCTCCTCGGCTCGCCCGTGCGCTACGCGCCCGGGAGGCGCAGCAGCGGCTCCTTGCTGGGGACAGCCCAGTCGACGGCAGCGACAGCGCGGATCGACCCGCAGCATCCGGCGACCGACCGAGGCGTCGGCTCGCCGCCCGGCTGGCGCGTCCCACGCTTCTTCTGATCGGGGTGACGCTCGCGGGCGGGGGACTCATTACCTTTGCCCCGCAGATGAGTTCGTCACCGCTGGCGACCGCCGGTGGACTCGTGCTGCTGACGGTGACTGCAGCGGTCAGCCGATGGCGGATCGGAACGCTCGCGGACCGGTACGGGAGTGCTCGGTTCCTGTGGCCGTTAGTTCTCCTCACCGTGCTCGGCCTCGGCCTCACCGCGCTGGCCGTTCAGAACCACGGTGAGACGCAGGTATTCCTCTTCCTGACGGCCATGGCCCTGGTCGGTATCGCATACGGCGGGCTGCAAAACCTCACACTGCTGCTCGCGCTGGCGGTCGCACGCCGCCATGAGTACAGCGCCGCGAGCGCCGTGTGGAACGTGGGATTCGATGCGGGAATGGGGATCGGGTCAGTGCTCGTCGGCGCGGTCGCTACCGGGTTCTCCTTCCCGGTCGCTCTTCTGGTGGCGGCAGCGATCTCGCTGGCTACCCTGCCGCTGGCAATCACGCGCAGCCGGAAAGCTCCATCGAAACCCGCTGTCCAAATCTGAACGAAGCCGATCTCGTCAGTCCTTCGCGAGCAGCCTGTCGACACGGGGCTTCACCTCGGTGGCCAATGGGAACGACTCGGTAGAAGAACCGCGGCCAGCGGTGATCTCGACGCGGCCGCCGGAGATTGCGCTGGCCGTCGCGAACTGCTGAAACACTCGCACCGGGTCATCCGTACTCAAGACACTGGCGGAACTGCCCAGCGTGATATGCGTGGTCGCCACCGCAGCCGCAGAAATCATCGACCCCGGCGAGGATGCCGGCAATTCGAGGGTGTGGTGCTCCCCCACCCCGAAATAGTCCAGCCCGACGGCATCCGCGAGCACAATCCCCTCCAGCAGATTACGGATCGCCTCGGCACTGGAGCGTAGCGTGCCGTCCCGGTTGCGTTGCGTGTCGCCAAAACTGTGGACACCTATTTCCATCGGAACCCTCTCATCGCAACGCCCGTTTCAGCCGCGGGTCGATTAGACGCTTATCGTCGTGGTCGCGCCGGACGCTCAGGGAGACGATCGGCTGGAAAGTTATTATCGACTGCACCGTACGGGTATCAGCGTCCGGTTCGGCGAATATTCAGTTCAGGTGAGCAATCGATACGAAGGATCGGTGGATGATCACAAGCCGCGGTTTGTTGAGAGTGCCTGAGATTACGGCGTACTTCTGGATAATCAAGGGGCTTTCGACCGCGATGGGTGAGTCGACCAGCGATTATCTGGTCCATGCCATGCCGCCGGTGCTCGCGGTTTTGTTGGGATTCGCCGGGTTCGTCGTCGGGATGGTCATTCAGTTTTCGATGCGCCGCTATGTTGCATGGGCGTACTGGCTGGCGGTGGTCATGGTCGGCGTGTTCGGCACGATGGTTGCCGACGTGCTGCATGTTGGCTTCGGCGTCCCCTACCTGGCGGCAGCTATTTTCTTCGCACTGGTCCTGGCCGCGAACTTCACTGTCTGGTATCTGCTGGAGAAGACCCTGTCGATCCATAGCATCGACACCACCCGCCGAGAAGTTTTCTACTGGCTCGCGGTCATCGCGACGTTCGCGCTCGGCACGGCGGCCGGTGATCTGACCGCGATAACGTTCCACCTGGGTTACCTGTGGTCTGCCGTTCTTTTCGCCGTCATCATGACGATCCCCGCGATCGCCCACGCACGCTTCCGCTTGCCGGCCGTACTCGCGTTCTGGTTCGCCTATGTGAACACCCGACCACTCGGCGCCTCGATCGCGGATTGGCTCGGCAAGACGGTCCCGGAAGGCGGACTCGGCGCCGGAAACGGACGGGTAGCGCTCATCCTGACCCTGGCCATCGCCGGATTCGTGGCATACCTTGCGGTGTCGCGGCGCGACGTTCAGCTCGACACCCGACAGCACAAAACTGCGCGACAACGCAGCGGCAAAGCCGGTTACTAGCCCCACAACTGCCGTGGATCCGTTTGACTGAGGAACTGAACGAAGACCGCGCTGTGGCACGGTCGCATCCGCCGAATCAGACATCAGCTATATTGTTGGCTCGTGCAACGCGGTGACACTCGGTGTGTGGCGGTAATTCTCGGTCTTCTCGCGACGGTGTTTGCTGTCTCTGGGTGTACGTCACCTACCCATCTGAGCGAGAGCGGACCTGTGCCCAGTGTCAGCCCACAGCCGTCAAGCCCCACCTTCTCTCGCAATCCGGCAGTTGTCCTCGACCATGTGGTGATCATTGTCGAGGAAAACAAGCCGGCAACCAGCATTCTCGGAAACATCGACGCTCGTTTTCTAAACACTCTCGCGACCGATTCCGCCGTCGCCATGAATTACACGGCAGTGGCGCATCCGAGCCTTCCGAACTACTTGGCGATGACCAGCGGCAGCACAGCGGGCATCACCGACGACTGCAACCCGCCCGGCCCAAGCTGTCAGGCACGCGTTCCCAGCATCACGGGCGAGCTCGACGCGTCGGGCCACACCTGGAAGATGTACGCGGAGGGCATGCCCACACCGTGTGCGAAACTCAATTCCGGCAACTACGCCGTGAAGCACAATCCGTTCCTTTACTACCCCAGCGTGACGAAAGACCCGGCATACTGCGCGGCACACGACGTTCCCTTCACCCAGCTAAGCCATGACCTCGCATCCAGCTCCACGCTCCCGGACTACGCGTTCATCAGCCCGGATCTCTGCAATGACACCCACGACTGCCCCGTGCGCACCGGCGACGCGTGGCTGTCTCGCGTGGTGCCGGCGATCCTGGCGTCGGCGGCCTTCACCAGCCAAAATTCACTGCTCGTGATCACCTGGGACGAGGGCAGCCAAAGCGACAACGCTGTGTCCACGATTTTCGCGGGACCGGCGGCTAAGACCGGCTACCGATCCGAAGTCGACTACAACCACTATTCGCTGCTGCACACCATCGAAGAGGCGTGGGGGCTCGCACCCCTCACCAACAACGACGGGGGCGCCCCGACCATGGCCGATCTGCTCCGCTAGACACCAGCGCCGTCGAACTGCTGCGGTCACGCAGGCACAATTCGTACGTGCCCTTCGGCTTTGCAAAACTCGATGGCACCGCTGACCGGTGGAGTTCACGGTGTCGGTGTCGCTGCCGGTGCGGCGGGGTCTGATTTGGGGACCACGCTTGAACCGTAGAGTGTGGCGAGGATTGTTTTCGCCACGACCACGGCAGCGTTATTGCCATCCACGGGCGAAGCCGCGAGGTTGGTGGCGACGATGATGGTGTCGCCGGTCGTGTTGTTGTATGCCATGAACGTGGAATAACCAGGGAGCTGCCCGTCATGACCGATGATGCCGGGGGCGAACTCGACAATACCCAGCCCGTAACCCAAACCCTTCGGTTGCCCCGGAGCAATGGGCAGGAAACTGTTCAAACGCAGCTTCTGCATCTTCGCATTCAGCAGCCCGCCGTGCACCAGCGCCTTCACGTACACGGCTAGATCATCTGGGGTGGAGATCGCACCGCCGGCCGTCCACGCCCAGGACGGGTTCGCATCCGTCTGGTTCAGCGGTTTCAGAGTGCCATTTAGGGCGGCCGGCAGTTGCGCGGCCGGAACGGCATACGAATCGATCGTGGCCACGTTGGTGCCGAACTGGTAGCCCTGCGGGTGCGGGTCCGGGATGCTCGAATCCGTGTTCACCGGAAGCGAGGTGCGCTTCAGACCCAGCGGGTCGAAGATCCGCTTCTGGAATGCCTCGGAAACGGTCATACCGGTCAGCTTCTCAATAACGGTGCCCAGCAGCACAATGTTGGTGTTGCTGTACTCGTATTTTGCTCCGGATGCGAAATCCGCCGGATGCGTGAACGCGATCGCCAACAGCTCATCCGGCGTCCATGCCTTGCCCGGATCCGCGTCCAAGGTCGCGTTGAACCCGGGATCGAACGTGTAACTGAACAGTCCGCTGCGCATCTCGGACAGTTGCGCGATGGTGATGTTCTGCCCATCAGGCACATCCGGGCGGAACTTCGAGATCGGATCATCCAAGCTCAGCTTGCCTTCTTGGACCAACTGCAGAATCACCGTGGAAGTCATCGTCTTGGTATTGCTGCCGATCCGGAAGTAATCCTTCAACGACATCGGCACCTTCTTACCCAACACCGCCGTACCGAACGTGCCCGACCAATCCCCCTGCTTGGGAGACTTGATCAACACCACAGCCCCCGGCATCGCAATCGACTTCATCACCGCAGGAACCTTCCCCTGCAACGCAGCCGCATACTTCGGCACCGACGCCGCGTTCGTTGACGCGGCGCCACCGGCGCCTGGCGACGTCGCACAACCAGACAGGGCGAACAACGCCCCCACAGTCACAACCGCCACTACAGTTCTTTTCGACACGAGCCGACCTCGACCTTCCTTTTCGCATTTTCAGACCGGATAATTTGAGCTATTGATCTACACTCGATCGTGATGTGGCCCCACATAGGACCATCGCCATGAGCGTGAGCAGTCGCATTGAGGCGTCGGCAGGAGCCGGTGCGTTTACCCCCAGACACATCCTCACCGGTCTCGCCCCGGCTCGCACAGCACTCAACGGCGCGCCGCAGATTCACGGTGCGGGGATGGCACCGATTTGCTGCATCACACCGAGCCCGTCGAACTGCGCCCAGTGTTCGGCGTGTTCGGCGACCTTGCCGCCCACCACCTGGGAAAAGTCTATGCCGTGCATCGTGATCTGACGCCCGGTCGCCGGCACTCCCAAAAAGTCGCCGCTGTGGGTGCCGGTCATCGTCCACCGGGAAGCGTCAACGTCCCGTTCACCGATGGCCGCCTCGACCGCGATCTGGGCATCCGGGAACGTCGTGATCGTTGATCTCGACCGCGGCTACTACACATTCGGCGCCAGCGGGGCAGCAGTCGCCACCATTGCGACCGGGATCGTGTTGCGCATTCTGATCGGCAGACGCCCGAACCCGAGGCCGAAGGTCCCCGTCGCTGTGGCGCCTGTCGCGGAGCTCGTCCGATGAGCACGCTCGTGACCGCGGCACTGCTGATCGCCCTGCCGATCGCGTTCAACGCCGCATTCGCCCTGTTGGCCGTGAAGTTCGACTATCCCGACATCCTGCGCCGACCGACTGGCGAAATACTGGAACGCTTCCGTCGGGGAGGATCCGCCCTGGTGCCGCTCTGGTGGGCTTTCGCCATGACCGCTCTGCTCCTTGCCCCGCTGGCTGTACTGCTGTCCGGGAACGTGCCCGGAGCCGACTCGAGTCTGCTCGCCGTGGGCACAGTGGTGTTAGTCAAGATGCAATTCTGTGCAGACCAATCCCGCAAGAACGCCTGCCGCGAGGGCTATGAATCCGACGACACCCGCAGGAGCGCGTGAAGGGTCTGCGGCAGAGCCATCCGTACCTCTTTTTCGGTGAGGCGTCCCGCTCGGATTTCGGCTGCCACGCCGTGCAGGATCGCGAAGTAGACGGCGACCTGCCACTCGATGCTCTGGTCAGTGCGGAAGGATCCGT
>JBDTDV010000015.1:0-54079 GCA_039922875.1 Microbacteriaceae bacterium | reverse complement strand
CGGCACGGGCTGTTCAACTGCTACGAGGCGTTCATCCACATCGTCGACTCGATGTTCAACCAGCACGCCAAATGGCTCAAGATCACCAAGGCGCTGCCGTGGCGGCGCGACATCGCCTCGTTGAATTACCTGCTCGCCTCCCACGTCTGGCAGCAGGACCACAACGGCTTCACCCACCAGGACCCGGGCTTTTTGGATCATGTGGTGAACAAGAAGTCCGACATCGTCCGTGTCTACCTCCCGCCGGATGCCAACTGCCTGCTCTCGGTGACCGATCACTGCCTGCGCAGCCGGCACTATGTCAACGTGATCGTGGCTGGCAAGCATGCGATGCCACAGTGGCTGAGCATGGAGCAGGCCGATGTGCACTGCACCGAGGGGATCGGCATCTGGGAATGGGCTGGCAACGATCGCGGCGCCGAACCAGATGTGGTGTTGGCCTGCTGCGGGGACACCCCCACCCTCGAGGTGCTGGCCGCGGTATCGATCCTACGGGAGAACCTGCCCGAGCTGAAGGTCCGCGTCGTCAACGTTGTGGATCTGATGAAGCTCCAGTCGGCCAGCGAGCACCCGCATGGGCTCTCCGACAGCGACTACGACTCGTTGTTCACCCGCGATAAGCACATCATTTTTGCCTTCCACGGTTACCCGACTCTGATCCACCGTCTGACCTACCGCCGCACTAACCAGAACTTGCACGTGCGCGGTTACATCGAGGAGGGCACCATCACCACCGCCTTCGACATGCGGGTGCAGAACAGACTGGACCGCTTCCACCTTGTCATGGACGTCATCGATCGGCTCCCGCAACTGGGCGCGACCGCGGACTATCTCAAACAGACGATGGCGAACAAGCTCGTCGAGCACAAACGCTACATCGACATCCACGGCCAGGACCTCCCTGAGATCCGTGATTGGGTCTGGAGTTCGCCACAATGATCGCCACCACAGTGTTGGACACCGCGTTGCCGGACGCGGCACGGGCGTTGGTCGCCGACGACAAGGGTCTGCTGGCGATCGACGAATCGATCCCCACCTGCAACCGGCGCTTCGCCCGGCTCGGCATCCCCCAGACCGAACAGGCCCGCCGCGCCTACCGGGAACTGATCGTTACCACCCCGGGGCTCGGGGACAGTATCAGCGGTGTCATCGCCTACGACGAGACGATCCGGCAACACACCGCCGACGGAGTGCCGTTTTTGAGTGTCCTACGCGAGGCCGGGACCGCCACAGGCATCAAGGTCGACCTCGGAACCACACCGATGGCTGGCCATCCCGGGGAGAAAATCACCGAAGGTCTGGACGGGCTGCGCGCTCGTCTGACTGAGTACCGCCAGCTGGGTGCCGTTTTCGCGAAATGGCGGGCCGTGTTCACCATCCGTGCGGCCACCCCCAGCCGGGCCTGCATACTGGCCAACGCGCATGCGCTGGCGCGCTACGGCGCGCTGTGCCAGGAGGCCGGCCTGGTACCGGTCATCGAACCGGAAGTGTTGATGAGAGGCGAGCACACCTTGTCGCGGTGCGCGCAGGTCACCGAGGATGTGCTGCGAGTGGTGTTCAGCCAGCTCGCAGAGCAGGGCGTCGAACTGGAGGGTATGCTCCTGAAACCCAACATGGTTCTTCCAGGGCAGGATTGTCCGATCCAGGACTCGGTGCAGGCCGTGGCTGAGGCCACCCGGACGTGTCTGCGCCGGGCCGTGCCGGCCGCGGTGGCCGGGATCGTATTCCTGTCCGGCGGCCAGTCCGGCGATCTTGCCACGACCCGGCTTGCCGCCATCGACAGTCGCACACGCCCGCCGCTGCCGTGGCCGGTGGCGTTCTCCTTCGGCCGTGCGATCCAGCAGCCCGCATTGACGATCTGGGACGGTCAGGATGCGCATACGGGACCCGCCCAGCAGGCTCTCCAACAACGGGTCACCTCCAATCGAGGTGCCCGCCGCGGCACCGACACCCTCCCGCCGGAACGGGCGAACGCGTCATGAGCACCGCATCGCACCCCCTGGGCCGGGCCGCTACCTATTTCCAGTAGGAGGATGCCCACCATGAGCACTGACAACACCAAGGGCGCCAAGTCCACGCCGGCTAAGTCAACGCCCGCTAAGTCCACGCTGGGCGACTCGGCGAACTCGAAACCGGACCCGGATTATGACCTGAAGACGCTGCCGATCGCGGAGGTCCAGAAGCAATTGGGCAGCTCACCGGACGGGCTGAGCAAGGCCGAAGCCGCGAAGCGGCTGACCCAGTACGGTCCGAACGAGATCGTCGAGCACAAGACCAACCCGCTGCTGAAGTTTCTGTCGTACTTCTGGGGACCGATCCCGTGGATGATCGAGGCTGCGGTCGTCCTCTCCGGCGTGGTCGGGCATTGGCCGGATTTCTTCATCATCTTACTGCTGCTGCTGGCCAACGCCGTCGTCGGCTACGTTGAGGAGCGTCAAGCCGGCAACGCGATTGATGCGCTGAAAGCCAAACTCGCCATCACCGCCCGCGTGCGACGTGACGGCGAATGGGTCACTCCAGCTGCGCGAGAACTCGTGCCCGGCGACGTGATCCGTCTGCGGCTTGGTGACATCGTGCCCGCCGACGCCCGCCTCCTGGACGGTGACGAGGTCGAGGTCGATCAGTCTGCCCTCACCGGAGAGTCCCTCCCTGCGACCGGCAGCCCCGGCGATCCGGTGTACTCAGGATCGATCATCCGCCGTGGTGAGATCGGGGCGCTGGTCTACGCCACCGGCACCCACACCTACTTCGGCAAGACCGCCGAACTCGTGCAGGACGCCCACACCGTCAGCCATTTCCAGAAGGCCGTCCTGAAGATCGGCAACTACCTCATCGTCCTGGCGGCGGTGTTCGTCGCGGCGATCGCGACCGTCTCGCTGTTCCGCGGTGACGCGCTCCTGACCACCCTGCAATTCGCTCTGGTGCTGACGGTTGCGGCGATCCCGGTCGCAATGCCTACGGTGCTGTCGGTGACTATGGCGGTCGGCGCTCGTCTGCTGGCCAAGAAGAAGGCCATCGTCAGTCGGCTGGTCGCGATCGAGGAATTGGCCGGTGTGGACGTGCTGTGCGCGGACAAGACAGGCACTCTGACCCAGAACTCGCTCACCCTGGGCGACCCGTTCAGCGTCGCTACCGTCACGTCGGCCGAGGTCATCCTGGCCGGGGGGCTGGCCTCCCGCGCCGACAACGACGACCCCATCGACCTCGCCGTCCTGAGCGGCCTTCCCGACAAGAACGTCTTGCACCCCTACACGATCACCCATTTCGAGCCGTTCAACCCGGTCGACAAGCGCACCGAAGCCATGGTCACCGGCGCTGATGGGACCACGTTCAAGGTCAGTAAGGGCGCACCGCAGGTCATCCTCGCCCTTGCAAGCGGCAGTGGCGCGATCACGTCGGCCGTCACTGACGCCGTCGAAGAATTCGCCGCCCGCGGCTACCGGTCGCTGGGGGTTGCCCGCGCCGACGGCCGGGACCGATGGAAGTTCCTCGGCGTACTCCCGCTATTCGACCCGCCCCGCGAGGACGCCAAGACCACGATCGCCACCGCCCAGGAGATGGGTGTGAGCGTGAAGATGGTCACCGGTGACGCGATCGCGATCGCCAAAGAGACCGCCGCCAAGGTCGGACTCGGTACGAACATTCTCGACGCGGCCGGCCTCGGTGACGTGAAGAAGAAGGAGAACGCGGAGATGGTGCGGACCATCGAATCCGCCGATGGCTTTGCCCAGGTCTTCCCCGAACACAAGTTCCACATCATCGATGTTCTGCAGAAACGCGGTCATATCGTCGGTATGACCGGCGACGGCGTCAATGACGCCCCGGCACTGAAGAAGGCCGACTGCGGCATCGCTGTCTCCGGTGCCACCGACGCCGCCCGCGCTGCCGCCGCGATCGTTCTGCTCACCCCCGGGCTGGCGGTGATCATTGACGCGATCAAAGAGAGCCGCAAGATCTTCCAGCGGATGAACTCCTACGCCATGTACCGCATCGCCGAAACACTGCGGGTGCTGCTGTTCGTGACCGGGACGATCATGGTGTTCAACTTCTTCCCTGTCACTGCGATCATGATCGTGATGCTCGCCTTGCTCAACGACGGCGCGATTTTGTCCATCGCCTATGACAACGTCCGCTACAAGATGAAGCCCGAAGCGTGGAACATGCGTCTGGTGCTGGGTATCGCCACCGTTCTGGGTGTCATCGGCCCGATCGCCGCGTTCGGGCTGTTCTTCCTCGGCGACAGAGTCTTCGGTCTCAGCCATCCCCAGCTGCAGACCATGATGTATCTAATGCTGTCCGTCGCCGGGCATCTGACGATCTTCCTCACCCGCACTCGCGGGCCGTTCTGGTCTATCCGCCCGGCCCGGATCCTGTGGATGGCAGTTCTCGGCACCCAGGCCGTGGCGACCCTGATCGCCGTGTTCGGGGTGTTCATGCACCCGCTGGGCTGGGGGTGGGCCGCGTTCGTGTGGGGCTACGCCATCGTCTGGGCCCTGGCCAGCGACCGCATCAAACTTCTCGCCTACCGCATCCTCGACCCCGCCAAGAACACCGACAGCCCGGAGAACGGAACTCTGGCCGAGGGCACACCGGCACCCGAACACGACTCCGCCCGCGGCCCGTCCCCAACGAGGACCGCCGCGTTTTACACTGAACACGACCAATCCGCCCAGCCAGAGCGCACCGACCAAACCCCGTTGCCGGCGGACAGCGCCCAGGCGCCGGTGGCGCAGAACCCCAACTCACCATGACCACCACTCCTTGCGCCGGTCGAGCAGATTCAGCAGGCCGCGCGCACCGTCCAGTCCGTCCGTTGGCGCGTCGAGACGAGCACAAATGAAACTGATCATCATCCGGCACGGTGAGACCGACTGGACCCGGTCCGGCCGTTACACCGGCACCACCGACATCGGCTTGACCGCGAACGGACGCCGTCAAGCCACCGGGCTAGCGCCGCTCCTGGGCCGTGTACTGCACGGCAAGAGCCCCATCGTGGTCACCAGCCCCCGACGCCGCGCGACCGAGACCGCCGCACTAGCCCTGCCCGAACGACGCACCACGATCGGCCCCTTGGCCGCCGAATACGACTACGGCGACTACGAAGGCCTGACCACCGAGCAGATCCGTCGACTCGCACCCGGGCGGACCATCTGGCGCGATGGCTGCCCCCACGGCGAATCCACCGGCGAAGTTGACCGCCGGGCCGACGCCGTTCTGCACGCGTACGCCGAGAACGATCCGCCCGATCGTCGTCGTCACCCACGGGCACTTCTCCCGTATCCTTGAGCACCTTCAGGCGCTCACCGATGTCAGTGGCCCGGGCCCGGTGCTCGGCGTGGTTGATTCCGATCTGGGCCAGGCACTCGTTCATCGACCACTGCAGGCGATCCGGCGCATCCTTCATTTCTGCCTCGATGATGTCGAGCAGTCCTGAGAGGTCGAGGTTCTGCGGCCCTTTCGCCACGCGTTCAGCGGTCAGCGCCCAGCCCGCGCTCGCGACGATCGGGTCGGGTCGTTGAACCTGGTCAGACGCAAGTCGCCGGTCTCCCACAGCTGGAGGGCAAGGTCATGCTGGGTCTTCAGTCGCTTGGCGACCGCGCGCAACGTACTGAGGTTCACCCCGTGATCATTGCCGTGCCTCTGGTTGACCGCGCGCATCTTCGGGTCTTCCAGCGCGGCCATTTCGGCCATCACCTCGGCCACCACCTCGGCCACCGTCGTTCCAGTCACCGTCGTTCCAGTCACCGTCGTTCCGGCCACCGTCGTCTCGGCTACGTCGGCCCCCGTCCATCTCGAGTGGGACTCAGCAGACGACGAGCTCAGAACAGCGTGAAGCCGCCGTCGACCAGGACGATGGATCCGGTCATGAAACTCGAGGCATCGCTGGCCAGGAAGATCGCGACCGGCCCGAGTTCCTCCGGCTCTCCCCAGCGTCGCATCGGTGCCGGGTCCACACACCATTGCTTGTACTCCGGCCGATCGACCGGTGCCATTTCGGTCAGGAAATAACCGGGAGCGATCGCATTGACCCGAATCCCGAACGGTGCCCACTCCGCCGCCAGGCCTTTTGTCATCTGGTGCACGGCCGCCTTCGAGGTCAAGTAGGAGATCTGCCATCGTGGCCGGTTCACGATCTCACCGGACATCGAGCCGATATTGACGATGCTCCCGCTGCCGCGCTTCACCATCCGCTTGGCGACGGCTCTACTGCAATACCAAACACCGTCGACGTTCGTCGCAAGCACCTCATGCCAGGTGCTGTCCGGGGTCTCGAGCGCCGCGCCGCCGACGCCGATCCCGGCGTTGTTCACCAGAATGTCGATCTCGCCGAACGTATCGCTGACCTCGGCGACCACGCGCTCGACATCATCCACATCGGTGACCTCTAGCTGGATTCCGACACAGCGGATGCCACGCTCACGCAACTGCTCTGCGGCGGCTTCCGCTGCGGCAAGGGTGCGAGAGGTCAGCGCCACGGCCGCTCCGGCCTCTCCGAGCGCCTGAGCCATCGCCCTGCCCAGGCCTTGGTTTCCTCCGGTCAGCAAGACAGTCTTACCTTCAAGTGAGAACTTTTGCAGAGCGTTCACGCTTCCTCCTCGGTTAGGGCCGTTTTGGCGTTCTTAGTATCTCGCCTCGCAGGACCGGGTCTGCCCAGCATGCGGGTGCGAGCGTAACGTAGCGGTATGCGAGCACCCGGTCGAGACCGGCCGGAAGGATCAGTGCGCTGGATTCGTGGTATTGGTCGCCTTCTTCTGGCTGGCGTCGGCGTCGTCGCTCTGGTGGGTAATTTTCAGTATGTGCTGGGTTTCGCGAGCTTCGTGACCAGCAACTTCATGAGCTACTTCACCGTGCAGAGCGCAATCGCCGGGGTGATGATGTTTGTTCTGGGCGCAATTGCCGCATTCCGCGGCGCCGCGCCCCGATGGTTCGGCGCAGTCCGTGCCCTGGTGACCAGTTACATGATTGTGTCCGGGATCGTTTTTGCGGCCATGGTGATCCAGGCATCCACTCTTGACTACACGATTGCGGTTCCCTGGTCGGATCAGCTGTTGCACTTCTGGATTCCGGGGTTCGCGGTGATCGATTGGCTCCTCGATCCCGGCACGGTACGGCCATCCGGGAAATTGCTCGGGTTGGCGCTGGTCTACCCGAGCCTGTGGGGGGTCTTCACACTGATCCGAGGCTCAATGGTCGGTTGGTATCCGTACTTCTTCCTGGACAGGAACCAGGTGAGCCTGGCCGAGTCCATTGCATACTGCGCTTTATGCTTGGCGATCGTTACCGGAATTGTGGCGCTCCTTACGATGACTTCGCACTTCACGATGACTTCGCACCTGCGTCGGCGAAGGGTTGGAGGCTTCGCCGTGCGGCGCTCACGACGTCGTCGTCGTTGACTGCCGCCAGGTGGGTGGCTCGGCCTGCGGCCGTCACGCCCAGCAGCACCGGCCGCCCGGTCAGCGGCCTGAGGTTGATCCAGGCGTCGAAGTCGGAGTCGTCACCGATCGTGCTCCAAAGCACCGCGTCGGTGGTCCAAAACGGTTCCTCGAACTGCAGCCAGAGGTGGTCGAGCACTCCCATGCCGAGGGCGGCGATAGCGCCCCGGTTGGTGAATGGCAAAGCCGGCTCGAACTTGACGGCGTTCGTCTTCAGTACCCCGAGAGGAATGGTCACGATGACGCGGTCAGCGGCCAATGATTCACCGGTGGCCATCCGGAGACTGACCCGCTTGTCGGCCGTATAGGCGACGTGTGTCACGATGCTGGATGTCGCAACGTTCAGACCGCTCGCTGCGTCCTCGATAAGCTTCAGGTAGCCGCCAAGCACGATGCGCTCCGTTTGCGAGCCATCGCGACCAGGACCATACCAGGCGGACACCTGCTTAGCAGATGCCCCGGTTGGCAGCTCGAATTCGTGAGCCACCTGATAGCCGAGCCAGTCGGTAGCCGAGAGGCCGCCGACGCCTTTTGCCACCGACAGCTGGGCGGCGCCGGAATCGGCGAGCGCTGTGTCGACGGAGACGTCGTGTGGCTGAGTACTCGCCCAGGTCAGCGCGGTGGCGGTCGCCTCGGAGCCGGTCGGCGAAATGTCCACGATTTCGCCGGTGCCGGTGCGAGTTTCCCGACTGGTTCCGTCGGTGCCGGGGAACGGGACGGTGGTGATGCCGAGCTTCGCCAAGTCGGTGTCCAGGCCTGCCCCGACATCGGTGCGGAGAAACGATGAGCCCAGTTCGATCGGGAACGGCCAGGCGTCATCGATGACGGTGTCGACCCGCCCGCCCACCCGGTCGCGCGCCTCGATGACGACCACGTCGTAGCCGGCGTCCGTGAGTTGCCGTGCCGCCGTGATACCGGCCATGCCGGCGCCGATCACTGCCAGCCGCTCGCCCGGTGTGGCAGTGGCCATCAGCTCCGCTGCTGCTCGACGCCCCGAATCACGGGCGCCCTGCACGGTCCCGGGGTTCGTCTCGTCGGTCGCTTCACCGGCGAAGAACACCCGGCCGAGCACCGGCGAGCGAAGCGCACCTCGGTCTTGTGGGGTCGATCCGACCGCTGCGAAGCTGAACGAACCGCGAGCGAAAGGGTCTGCGGACCACGAGGTACGGCGGAAGCTCTTCGGCCGTGGGACCGGCGATGGCGTGCTGCTGCCCGTGCTGGATGGCGTCGGTCGGGGATGCGGTGGAGTGCACGCCGCCAACGCGACGACGGTCAATCCAGTGGCTGACCCGATCAGAAATGTTCGGCGTTTCATCACCGCGTCCACGTCACTGAAGATCCCCGAAGCTCTCGAACCTCACGGAGGCCGCGCCGCCGATACCCCCAAGGTACCCCCATCGCGTCATCGAACGTTCTGGGGGAGCGGGTGCGGCAGCGGCGCTCGAGTCGGCTTCAGTCGTCGATCAGAGCGTTCCTGCAGCCCCCGGAGAGCGTAGAGAATGGTGATCAGGTCAACAACCTCTTGCAGGCCGGCTCCGACGATCGCTGGGAGAACTCCGGTGGTCGCGACGAGCATGAGCGCCACGCTCAATCCGATGCCGACGAGGATCGCTTGAAGCGCCACCGCAGTGGTTTGTCTGCCGATCGTCACGGCGTGCACGACCCGCGAAACATCGTCGAGCATGATCACCGCATCCGCCGTCTCACTAGCCGCCGTGGACCCTTTGGCTCCCATCGCAATCCCGACGTCCGCGGCAGCCAGCACCGGTGCGTCATTGACACCGTCACCGACCATGATCACCGGCCGCTGTTGGATCTTCTGGATGACGGTAACTTTGTCCTGCGGCAGACATTCGGCGACGACCTCGGTGATGCCCACCTTTTCCGCGACCGTGTGAGCGGTAGCCTCGGCATCGCCGGTGACCATCAACACACGGTCGATACCGAGCCTAGCCAGTTGGGAGACGCTGTCGCGCGCCGAATCGCGCACCGGATCCTCCATCAGAATGTCACCGGCAAAACGACCGGCGACGGCCGCATAGACCGCCATTTGGCCGCTGTCCGGCGGCGGGTGATTCACCGGGATTCCCAGCGTTTCCAGGAAAGCCCGCTTTCCGACGACGACATCCTGGCCGTCGATATTCCCGCGAACGCCCTGTCCGGTCGTTTCCTGCACCCCAGTCGCTGCGCTGATGCTCAATCCACGACGGCGGGCCTCCTGAACCAGGGTGGCTGCCACTACATGGACGGAGTACTGTTCGGCGCTTGCGACAAGTTCCAGCAGTCGCGACTTTGAGAGTTCGCCAACCGGTCGCACCTCGCTAATCGTGGGTGTGCCGTGGGTGAGCGTCCCGGTCTTGTCGAAAGCGACCGTACGAGCCCGGGAAAGCTGTTCCAAGACCGCAGCACCCTTGACGATGATGCCGGCTCGTGAGCTGCGACTCATCCCGGCGATGAAGGCGACGGGGGCGGCGATGAGCAGCGGGCACGGCGTCGCAACCACCAGCACCTCGGCAAACCGGGTCGGATCCCCGCTGAGGAACCAGGCCGCGCCGGCGATCACGTAAGAGACTGCCGTGAACGGGATAGCGTACCGGTCGGCCAATCGAACCAGTGGCGCTCGGCTTTCCGCCGCCTCGCTCACCAGTTGCACGATGCGTTGGTATTGACTGTCAGCGGCGACCGCGCTCGCCGTGATCGTGACCGGCGTGGCACCGTTGACGGCGCCACTGAGCACGCCTTCGCCTTTGACGCGGTCCACGGGAAGGCTCTCTCCGGTCAGCTGCGACTCATCGAAACTTCCCAGGCTCGATTCCAGCACACCGTCCACGGGAACGACCTCGCCCGCGCGGACCAGAAGCCGGTCGCCGGCCCTCACCTCGGCCACGGGCACGTCGCGCAAAGCTTCGTTCTCGACCGCGAGATGGGCCACCTGCGGCGCTCGCCTTAAGAGTGCGTTCAACTCGCGGCCGGCGCGATCAGCCGCGTAGTCCTCCAGCGCCTCGCCTCCGGAAAGCATCAGCACCACCACGAGCGCCGCCCAGTACTCTCCGACTGCCACCGTTGCAATGATCGCTGAAATAGCAAGGACATCGATGCCGATGTGTCCACGGAACAGATCCCGCACCATGCCGACAAACTGGAGAACCGCCACCAGCACTGCGAAGCCGCTGGCTATCCAGGCGGTAAGGGTGTTCTGCCCGAAAAGCAGCAGGGCGAGGCACAAAATACCGACGCCTACTGTGAGGGCGACCAGCCAGTATCGGCGCAACTTTTGTCTCAATCGGATGCCCTACCGTCGTCATCGGGAGTGCTGGAGGTCATCTGCGTCGTCCTTTCGGTGCCGCGTTCTTTCACTCTGCCCGAGTACTTCCTTTCACTCTGCCCGAGTACTTCCTTTCAGTCTGCCCGAGTACTTCGGCGACCGCCAGCCAGGGCTCGAATCCCGACATCGGAGCATAGGGCCACGCTCTGGCGTGTCGCCGCCGAGGTGCGTACTCTCGATAATCGAACATACGTTCGAATAAGTAGACGAGGAGTCGCCATGATCACCCGTAGCCCTGACACCGTCGTGATCTGGCTTTCCGATGGAATCCCGGCTCGCCTGGTATGGGCCGGGGCGCGATACACGGTGACCGATACACCGACGCCGTTGGAGGATTTCGTGATGGGGATCACTCATCCGCCAGCCATCGATGGTTGGCGGTTCCAGGGCACCGGCGACGACGGTGAGTCCCACATGTTCGACGTCCGGAGCCGGGACACGGTCAGTCGCCACGACCACGACACCGATCCGTGCGATGACACTGACTCGCGCGAGGGTAGCGGCGACTGGGAGATCGTGCGGGTCTATGACTAGAGCTGCGATGCCGCGGGCCCGCGTCGGGCGCGGAGAAAGGTGTCCCGAGCCTGGCCGGGCGAGCCGACCGGAAGTTCGGCGTCGCTGGCGGCGTCGCGGATGACCGTGCGGCACTGGAGGATGTCGAGGTATTCGCTTACGGCATCCCGAAGCAATTCCGGCGTGTACAGCAGCTCGGGGTCCCGCGGGCCGGGCGCGCCGGTGTCGAGATTCTGTATGTCGTGGCCGAGGACGATCAGTTCACCGTTCGGCGCCACCCAGGATGCGGCGGCCCGAAGCACGCTCGTATTGTCGGCGCGCGGCAGATGCAGATAGGCGACCGTGACCACGTCGAACCGGTCGGCGGTCCGCCAGCTGGTCAGATCCGCCCGAACCCAGTTGACCTCGAGACCGTGAGCGTCGGCGCGCTCGCGGGCGGTGCGCAATGCTTCGGCCGAGAAGTCGACGGCCGTGGTGACCCAGCCGTTGGCAGCGAGCCAGAGCGCGGTGCGACCGTCTCCGGTCGCGATATCCAGCGCGGTACCCGGGGTCAAGTCAGATAGCACATCGGTGATCGCGCGCGGCGCCTGCGTCGACCACAGTCCGGTATCGGTATTGGTGCGAGCATCGCGGTAACGGGCATCCCACTGTTCGCTGTTCATATCGCCCTCTCGTTCGCGTGGGCGACGCTCCGTCGGTAGCTGAGATACCGGTAGCCCAGCCCGGTACGCGAGGTGTGCCAGCCAGATTCTGGGTCGACGGCTGCCGGCGGCCAACCGGCCGGAACCTCCGGAGCGAAGGTGTCGCCCTCGGTCTCTATGTCGATCTCGGTCACCTCAAGCACATCCGCGCGGTCGAGCACCGCCGAAAAGACGCCGGCGCCCCCGATCACCCAGGCATCTCGATTTCGCACCGCGCCGAGTGCTTCCTCAACCGAGTGCACCACGGTGGCGCCGTCGGCTGCCCATTCCGGCCGGGTGCTGATGACGATGTTCTGCCGTCCGGGCAGCGGGCGGAACCGATCCGGAATCGACTCCCAGGTGCGTCGGCCCATGATCACCGGGTCGCCGCCGGTAATGGCCTTGAATCGCGCCAAGTCTTCGGGTAGATGCCATGGCATCCGCCCGCCCAAGCCGATCACGCCGTTGCGGCTCTGCGCCCAGATCAGGCCGAGGCTCATGCCGCGCTCAAACCGCAACCGCGCCGCGAATGGTGGGATGGTGCTGGTAGTTCTGTAGCCGGAGATCCTCGAAGGTGTAGTCGAAGAGGCTATCCCGGTGCCGGACGACGGTCAGGGTCGGCGCCGGATAGGGCTCACGGCTCAACTGCTCGGTCACCTGGGGGATGTGGTTTTCGTAGATGTGACAGTCGCCGCCGGTCCAGACGAATTCACCGAGTTTGAGCCCCACCTGGTCGGCGATGAGCTGGGTGAGCAGGGCGTAGCTGGCGATGTTGAACGGCACCCCGAGGAACAGGTCGGCGCTGCGCTGGTACAACTGGCAGGAGAGCTCGCCACCCGCCACGTAGAACTGGAAGAACGCGTGGCACGGGGCCAGGGCCATTTTCGGCAGCTCCGCAACATTCCATGCCGAAACGAGCATCCGCCGGGAGTCCGGGTTGCTGCGCAAGGTGTCCAATACCTGCGAAATCTGGTCGATGTGCTCGCCGGATGGCGTTGGCCAGGACCGCCATTGCACCCCATAGATCGGCCCGAGGTCGCCGTTCTCGTCGGCCCATTCGTCCCAGATAGTAACTCCGTGGTCGTGCAGCCAGCCGACGTTGCTGTCGCCGCGGAGGAACCAGAGCAACTCGTAGGCGATCGAGGGGAAGTGCACTCGTTTGGTGGTGATCAGCGGGAATCCGGCGGCCAGGTCGAATCGGAGTTGCCGGCCGAAGACGCTTCGGGTGCCGGTGCCGGTCCGATCGGCTTTGGGCGAACCGTGCTCCAGCGTTTCGCGCAGCAGATCCTCATATGGTGTGGCAAGTCGTGTGCTCATCGATTCGATCGTACGGGTGCGCCCGGCGCGGACCAAGTAGGCTCTACTCGTGTCGTACTCCCTGGCTCAGGTTAACGCTGCGGTTCAGACGCTGTGGCCGGATTCCGGCGCGGAAGAATGGGATGCCGGTGGCCCGGTTTCCGGGGATCCTGCCGCCGAGGTAGCGCGGGTCAATCTGGTCGTTGATGTGGTCAACGACACCGTCGACGAGGCGGTCACCGCCGGAGCCGATTTGATCATTGCGCACCACCCGCTGCTGCTGCGCGGTGTGTCCAGCGTGTATCAGGACCGGTACAAGGGCGCACTGCTCGCAAAGTTGATCCGCGCCGATTGCGCCCTCATTTCCGCGCACACCAGCGCCGACGTCGTGGCCGACGGGGTGTCCGACGTCCTCGCGCAGCGGCTCGGACTGCTCGAGACGGAACCGATCGTCCCTGGGAGGAATGCGGGAACCGGTATCGGGCGGTCCGGCCGGCTTGCCGAGCCGACCACGGTGGGCCGGCTGGCCCGGGAGCTTGCCGCGATGCTGCCGGCGACGGCATCCGGAGTCCGAGTCGCCGGTGACTACGCTGCGCCGGTCCGCACGATAGCGTTGTGCGGCGGGGCCGGAGACTCATTGTTGCGGGAGCGTGCCGTAGTGGCCTCAGACGCGTTCATAACCGCGGATCTGCGGCACCATCCGGCCTCTGAGGCCCGCGAACAGTTCCGCCTCGTCGGTGGCCCGGCACTGATCGACGTCTCCCATTGGGCCAGCGAATGGTTGTGGCTGGACACCGCGGCCGCGCAGCTGACCGCGGCGCTGCCCGAGCTGAGCGTGCAGGTGAGCGACCTTCGCACCGACCCGTGGGATTTCGTTGTCGTTCAGTGACGCGCCATGCCGTCGCGCATCACGTCATGACGGCGTTTCCCAACCGACCAACGCAAATGAGTGGAGCGCAACATCGTGAAAGCTAGCCCACAGGAGCAGAAGGAACTACTGCGATTGCAGGCGGTCGATAACCGCCTGCAGCAGTTGGAGCACGTCGCTGGCAAGTTGCCACAACAGGCTCAACTGAATGCACTCGCACCGGAAGTGAGCGAGCTGAAGTCTCGGCTGCTGGCCCGTACCGGCGAGTTGGAGGACGCGAACACCGAATTGAAGCGGATCGAATCCGATGTCACGGTCGTGGAAAACCGGATCGCCCGTGACACCGCCCGAGTCGAGCAGACCGCATCTGTGAAGGACATTCAGGCGCTGGAGACCGAACTGGCCGCATTGCGCGGGCGCCGGTCCGATCTGGAGGACATCGAGCTCACCGTGATGCAGCGGATTGAGGACCTGGAGGTCGGCCAGGCCGAACTCGTTGCCGAGCGCGAGCGACTGGATGCCGAGGTGCACGAGCTCGACGAGGCCATGGCGGTGGAGAAAGCCAAACTTGACGCGCAGCTTTCCGCCCTTGCCGCAGATCGAGCGGCAATCGCCAGCGGAATCGGCGAGGATTTGCTGGCGCTCTACGAGCGGCAGCGGGCCCGCTATGGCACCGGTGCGGCACTGCTGCAGCGCGGGGTGTCCCTGGGCAGTAACGTAAAGCTGACCGAATCCGACCTCGCCGATATTCGCCGTGCCGCCGACGACGACGTGGTCTTGGACCCGGACAGCAGCTGCATCCTGGTGCGCACCGAGGAGTCCGGTCTCTAGCTCCCCTGACCACCCCCGCCCCGCGAGTCCCGGGGTTGTTCGAGTCCCGGGTTTGTTCGAGTCCGGGCTTTTTGTGGCTGTCACGCGCGTACACCCGCAAAAAGCCCGGACTCGCGGAGGGGGTTCCGGTACACTGGGAAAGAATGGGTCGGCAAGACGGTCGCGTCGCGGCGCGTGCTCTTGAGTGCGTGCCGCGCCGAGGAACGTCCGGGCTCCGCAGAGCAGGACGGTGGGTAACGCCCACCCGGGGTAACCCGCGAGACAGTGCCACAGAAAGCAAACCGCCCCGGGCTCCGGCCCGGAGTAAGGGTGAAACGGTGGTGTAAGAGACCACCAGCGACCAGGGCGACCTGGTCGGCTCGGCAAACCTCGTCCGGAGCAAGGTCAGACAGGGAACGGAACGGCTGCTCGCCTAGTTCCCGGGTAGACCGCTAGAGGGCTGCGGCAACGTAGTCCCGAGATAGATGACCGTCCATGGCGGCAGCCGCTCCGGCGGATGCGGCCGGGACAGAACCCGGCGTAACAGCCGGCCCATTCGCCCACAGGACCACCATGGCAGGTTGGGTCACAGCCACCGTTTGCGTTTGAAGACCACATAGAGGGTCACAGCCATGGCCAGCATTGCCACGATCGCCAACGGGTAGCCGAATCTCCAGTGCAACTCCGGCATATTGTCGAAGTTCATGCCGTATACGGTGCCGATGAGTGTCGGGGCGAAGATGATCGCCGCCCACGAGGAGATCTTCTTGATCTCTTCGTTCTGGGCGAGACCGGTTTCGGACAACCGCTGGGTCTGTTCATTCTGAGCGAGGCTGGCCTCGGTCAGGCGGCGCATTTCATCGTTCTGCCGCTGGGTGACCAGGGTCGACTGCACGGTCAATGCATTTTGCAACAGGATCCGGAATGAGTCGGCGCGTTCGGCGATCCGCAGCACGTGATCGAGCACATCGCGGAAATCCCGCTGCAGTTCGATGTCCACCGGCGCCTCGTCCGGGCCGCGCAGCAGCGTCTCCAGCATTTCCTTGAGCGGATGCACCGCGCGCTGGAACCCGATAACTTCATCCAGGAGGTCGTAGATCCTTCGAGAAACATCCGGATGCCCGCCGAACAGCTGGTCTTCGATCTCGTCGATATCGTTCTCGAGCCCGGCGACGATCGGTGTGTATTCGTCGACCACCTGGTCGAGGATCGCATAGACGATCGCCTCGGCGCCGAGCATCAGCAGCTCTGGATGCGCCTCGGCGCGTTTTCGGACCAGGGCGAGGTTCGGGGATTCGGCGTGTCGGATCGTCACCACGAATCCCGGGCCGAGGAACACGTGCAGCTCGCCGAACTCGACCCGCTCTTCCTCATCGATGTAACGGGCCGGCCGGAGCACCATGAAGATCGTGGTCCCGTAGCGCTCAAGTTTGGCTCGTTGATGACCGGCAAGCGCATCATCGACCGCGAGCTGGTGCAGACCGAACTCTTTGGCGACCGCCATGATCTCCTTCGCGTTCGGCCGGTACAAGCCGATCCACGCGGTCCCGCGGCGGGCCCGGAGGATTTCGAACGTCTCATCGAGGCTGGCGGGGTTTGCGGTGCGATGACCGTCGACATAGACCGCATTATCGACGATGGTCATCGTGCCCTCCCGATGCGACGCAACAGAACGCTCAGCTGCGTTGTCGCAGAACTCCGGTCACCGGCGCGTCGTTCGCGGCCAGCGCCGCCGCGCCGAGAATTCCGGCGTTGTTGCGATGCACGGCAGGAACGATTTCGGTATTCAAGTCCAGCAGCGGGATGAAGTCGTCGTAATGCTTGGACACGCCGCCGCCGACGAT
Organism: Microbacteriaceae bacterium; assembly: GCA_039922875.1. Classification (GTDB taxonomy): domain Bacteria; phylum Actinomycetota; class Actinomycetes; order Actinomycetales; family Microbacteriaceae; genus JBDTDV01. The sequence goes on along the minus strand of JBDTDV010000015.1, from coordinate 37,310 downwards.
GAAGAGGTCTGGGGCGATCAGCCGCTCCAGCACAGTGTAATAACGCTGCAGCCGCTTGGCCCACTTCTCCCAGCTCAGCTTGTCGCGCTCCTTCGCCGAGTATGCGGCCTTGGTCTCGGCATCGTGCCCGTCGATTTCGAGATGCCCGAGCTCCGCATTGGGGACCAGGACACCGTTGTACAACAGGGCCGTGCCGATGCCGGTACCGAGGGTGGTCAGCAGGACCACGCCACGCCTGCCTTTTGCCGCTCCGAACTGCGACTCCGCGTAGCCGGCGGCATCGGCATCGTTGACGAACTGGATGTTGACCCCCAGCTCGCTTTCGAAAAGCTTCTCCGCCTCCAGGCCGATCCATTTCTTGGACACATTCGCGGCGGACATGGTCCGGCCGTTACGCACCACGGCCGGAAAGCAGATCCCGACCGGCACGTCTTTGGCAATGTCGGAGAGTCGTTCCAAGATCTCCTTGGTGGTCTGCACGATATCGTCGGGCTTGCCGCCGTCCGGCGTGGCGAGTTTGATCCGATCACTGATCAGGTCACCAGTGGACAACTCCACTACCGCACCCTTGATCCCGGTCCCACCGATGTCGATACCGATTGCTGTCGTCTTCGAAGCCATACAGAGAACCTATCGCCCTTCGCCGTATTGCGGGGGTTAGGAGAGGGTGAGGATCTCCGCGCCGCGCTCGGTGACCACGAGGGTGTGCTCGAACTGCGCGGTCAGCGACTTGTCTTTTGTGGTTACGGTCCAGTCGTCCGGCCAGATATCCCAGTCCGCACTGCCCAGGGTCAGCATCGGCTCGATGGTGAAGACCATGCCGACCCGCAGCTCCACGTCGTAGCTCGGTGCCGCGTCGTAGTGCGGAATCACCAGACCGGAATGGAAGGCTTCGCCCACACCGTGACCGGTGAAGTCCCGGACCACCCCATAGCCGAATCGTTTGGCGTACGACTGGATCGCGCGGCCTATCACGTTGACCCGGCGCCCCGGTGCGACGGCCTTGATCCCGCGATTCATCGACTCTCGGGTGCGTTCGACGAGCTGGGTGGCGTCCTGGGATGCGGTACCGACGATAAACGTCTGGTTGCTATCGCCGTGCACGCCATTCTTGAACGCGGTGATATCGATGTTGATGATGTCGCCGTCCTCCAGCACCGTGTCGTCGGGGATGCCGTGGCAGATCACTTCGTTCACCGAACTGCACAGCGACTTGGGAAAGCCGCGATAGCCAAGCGTCGACGGATACGCATCCTGGGAGATCATGTAGGCGTGTCCGATCGCGTCGAGCTCGTCGGTGGTGATGCCGGGTCGGATGCTGGCGCCGACCCGAGCGATCGCCTCGGCTGCGATCCGGCCGGACTCGCGGATCCGCTGAACCGCGTCGGGGGAGTACACATCAGAGCCGGTGAATGCCGCCGGTTTGGCCCTCCCGACATATTCCGGGCGAGTGATATGGGTAGGAACGTGGCGGGGCGCGGAAATTCGCCCTGGGACCAGGTGACCGGCAGAATTCTTAGGCATAGGATCAAGCTTATGACCGCCGATATCGAGCATCAGTACTGGTACAACATGAAGACCGGTCAGGTCGAGCACGGCTTCCAGTCGCCGGCGCCGGACCGAGTCGGCCCGTTCGACACTCGAGTCGAGGCTGAGCATGCCCTGGAGAAGCTCCGCGAGAACAGCGCCAAGTGGGCAGCGGAGGACGCCGCCGAAGACCGGTGATTCGGGTGGCCGGACCGCGTCCGCCGGTGGCGGCGCCGCGAGACACGTCGTCCGGCGTAAGTTCAGGGCCTGGTCACTGGTAGCTGTGCTCGGGCGCCGGATACGCGCCGGAGGCGACATCCGCACGATAGCGGGTCACGGCATCCGTGAGAACCTCGCGGAGGTTCGCGTACTGTCGGACGAACTTGGGTATTCGGCCGGTGCTGAAACCAGCCCAGTCGGTCCAGACCAGGAGTTGACCGTCGACGTCCGGTCCGGCGCCGACGCCGATCGTGGGGATCCTCAGTTCGGCCGTGACCTGGGCGGCGGAGCTGGCCGGGACCATCTCGAGCACGACGGCGAACGCACCGGCCTCCTGAACGGCAAGGGCGTCGGCCATCAGCCGGTCGACCGCCTCCCCGCGGCCCTGGATGAGATGTCCGCCGAGGCCGTGCTCGCTTTGCGGGGTGAAGCCGACATGCCCCATCACCGGGATGCCGGCATCCACGATTCGACGGATCTGGGCGGCACTGCGAACTCCGCCCTCGAGTTTCACCGCGTGCGCTCCGGTCTCCTTCATGAACCGGACCGCGGAATGCAGCGCCTCCTCCTCACCTGCCTCGTATGACCCGAACGGCATGTCCGCCACGACGAACGCGCGGGTCACCGCGCCGGCAACCGCGCGGGTCAGCGGGATCAGTTCGTCCAGGGTGACCGGGAGGGTGGTGTCGTACCCGAGGACGTTGTTCCCGGCCGAGTCACCCACCAGCAGGAAGTCGATACCGGCCGCATCGAAGATTTGTGCGCTGAGCATGTCATAGCTGGTCAGCCCGGTGATCGAGATGCCCTGATCTTTGGCGGTCTGAAAATGCCGAGTGCGCACCCGTTTCAGATGCGACTGGTCCGTTCGGACGACGTGTGCGGACTCGCTCGCGCCGGTACCAGTAGAAGAAGAATCGGCGCTGGCGCGCCCCGTCTGGCTCATGCGGCCAGTCTAGTGATCGCGGTACGAAGCACAGCCCGAGCCGCTAGCCTAATAGGAGGTGGATCTGCTCGCGGAATGGGGAATGAATGGATAAACAGCGCGACTTCGTTCTTCGCACAATCGAAGAACGCAGCATCAAATTCGTGCGCCTATGGTTCACCGATGTGGTCGGAACGCTGAAGTCGGTCGCCATCGCGCCTGCGGAGGTCGAGGGCGCCTTCGCGGAGGGCCTCGGCTTCGACGGATCGGCCATCGAGGGCCTCACCCGGTCGTTCGAATCCGACCTGCTCGCGCATCCGGATCCGACGACGTTCCAGATCTTGCCGTGGCGCGGGGAGATCGATCCGACGGCGCGGATGTTCTGCGACATCACCACCCCCGATCAGCAGCCGGCGGTTGCCGACCCGCGGAACGTGCTCAAACGCACCCTGGAGAAGGCGGCCGACAGCGGCTTCACGTTCTACACGCACCCGGAAATCGAGTTTTACCTGCTGAAGTCGTCGAAATTCGGCGTCGAAGGTCCGGAGCCGGTGGACTCAGCCGGCTACTTCGATAATGTGCCAGGCGGCACAGCGCACGACTTCCGGCGCCGTTCGGTGCGGATGCTGGAAGATCTCGGCATCTCGGTGGAGTTCAGCCATCACGAGGCCGGCCCCGGGCAGAACGAAATCGACCTGCGGTACGCGGATGCCCTCACCACGGCAGACAACATCATGACCTTTCGGACCGTGATCAAGGAGGTCGCCATCGAGCAGGGCGTGTACGCCACCTTCATGCCCAAGCCGCTTTCTGGCCAACCCGGCAGCGGTATGCACACCCATCTGTCCTTATTCGAGGGTGACAGTAACGCATTCTTCGAGGCGGGCGCGCAGTACCAGCTGTCCAAGATTGGCAGGCAATTCGTCGCGGGACTGCTGCGGCATGCCCCAGAGATCACCGCGGTGACCAATCAATTCGTCAACTCATATAAGCGGCTCTGGGGAGGCGACGAGGCACCAAGCTTCGTCTGCTGGGGACATAACAATCGATCAGCGCTGGTCCGGGTGCCGTTGTACAAGCCGAGCAAGGGGCAGAGTTCTCGTGCCGAGTACCGGGCGATCGACTCCGCCGCGAACCCCTACCTGGCGTTCTCGCTGCTCTTGGCTGCCGGGCTGAAAGGTATCGAGGAGGGCTACGAATTGCCTCCGGAGGCCGAGGACAATGTGTGGGCGTTGAGCGAGGCTGAGCGCCGAGCGCTGGGTTTCAGCCCCCTGCCGCAGAGCTTGGACTACGCGATCGAGCTGATGGAGGGCTCCGAATTGGTCGCGGAAACCCTTGGTGAGCAGGTGTTCAACTATGTACTGCTGAATAAGCGCCAGGAATGGAACGCCTATCGTGACCAGGTCACCCCGTTCGAACTGCGCAACAACCTCGAAATGCTCTAGCGCGTAGGGGCAGCTGCTGAGAGTCACTGAGGGGGCACCGTGCGCCGCGACCAGACGAGCCTGACCTCTCTGGCCGGGGCGGGCTTTTCCGCGCTCAGTCGGGTGCGTGAGCAGCTGACCGAGTTTGCCGCGCTCGCCGCACCGCAAGAGGTCGCACAGCTGTTGCCGCAGTTCGCAACTGCAGCAGACCCGGATGCCGCGCTGTCATCATTGATCGCGTTGCTCCGGCAGGATCCCGACCCGGTTCGGCCGTTGCTGGCGGAGCCGGATACCGCAGGGCGGCTGGTGCGGCTGCTTGGAGCCTCCGACGGGTTGGCGGAGTTCTTCCTGCGGAATCCGGCCGAGTTGAGTGTTCTGGACCAGCCGGTTCAGGCGCTCCCCGACGCTACCGTCATGTTCGAGGAACTCGCCCAGGCGGTCGGTGCCCACGACGGCGTCGCCGCGCTGACCGAGGAGACCGGCTGGTGCGCGCTTCGGGTGCGCTATCGCCGGTTGTTGGTCGAGATCGCGAGTTTCGATCTGGAGCAGCCCGATCCGGTGGCGGCTGTGGACGGCGTCGCCGCCGCTCTTGCGGACCTCGCGGCGGCCGCGCTGGAGGCGAGTCTGTCCGTCGCGCGTGGGCAGGTATCCGGGTCAGGGCCCGGACGCTTTCCTGCCGAGGAAGTGGCTGCGACCCGGCTTGCCGTGATCGGGATGGGCAAGGCCGGCGCACGAGAACTGAACTATGTCAGCGATGTGGACGTCGTCTTCGTGGCGGGGGCGGCGGAAGGCGTGCTGAGCCCCGGTCGAGCGATAGATGTCGCCACCCGCCTAGCGAGCACGATGATGCGGGGGATCGACGCGCCCGCGCGGGAGCCGGCGCTGTGGGAGGTAGACGCGAATCTCCGCCCAGAGGGCAAGTCGGGCGTTCTGGTGCGCAGTCTGGACTCGCACCTGGCCTACTACGACAGGTGGGCGAAGACTTGGGAGTTCCAGGCTCAGCTGAAGGCGAGGCCGCTCGCCGGCGACCTGCCGCTTGGCCACGCCTACGTGGCGGCAATGGCGCCCAAGGTCTGGGCGAGCTCGGGCCGGGAGAACTTCGTAGAATCTGTGCAGAAGATGCGGGAACGGGTGACCGAGAACATCCCGGATGACGAAGTGCAATTTCAGCTGAAGCTCGGGCCCGGCGGTCTGCGGGACATCGAGTTCACCGTGCAGTTGCTTCAGTTGGTGCATGGCGCTTCGGATGACACCGTACGTGAGCAGGGGACCCTGCCCGCATTGGCCGCGTTGGCCCGCGGCGGATATATCGGCCGGGTGGAGGCGGCGGAGTTCGCCACCGACTACCGGATGCTGCGCCTGCTGGAGCACCGACTTCAGTTGCGCCAGCTGCGCCGTACTCACCTGATGCCCAGCGATGAGGGGGATCTGCGGGTCCTGGCCAGGGCAACCGGACTGGCCGCCAGCGCCACGGAGCTGGTTCAACGCTGGTCGGAAGTCAAGCACCGGGTGCGCGGCCTGCACGAGCGGCTGTTCTATCGACCATTGCTTTCCGCTGTCGCAGCGTTGCCGGCAGATGGGCTGGGACTGACCACAGAGCAGGCACAGGCCAGACTCGCGGCAATCGGCTTCCGCGATCCGCGCGGTGCACTGGTGCACATTGCCGCGCTCAGTGCAGGAGTGTCACGGCGGGCGGCGATCCAGCGAACGCTTCTGCCGGTGTTGCTGGAATGGTTCGCCGCGGGGGCGGATCCGGACTACGGGTTGCTGACCTTCCGGCGACTGAGCGAGGATCTCGGCACTAGCCATTGGTTCCTGCGAATGCTTCGGGACTCGTCAGGGGCGGCTCAACATTTGACCAGGATCCTGTCCGGATCCCGCTTCGCTGGCGAGTTGCTTGGCCGTATCCCAGAAGCGGCACGCTGGCTGGAGAATGAGGCCGGGCTCCGACCGCGCCCCCTGCCCGTGCTCCGCGAGGAGACGGCGGCTATTCTGGCCCGTCACGAGGGTGCGGATGCCGTCGCCGCCGCTCTGCGGGCGGCGCGGAAACGGGAGATGCTGCGCCTCGCGTTCGCCTCCATCCTGGGGCTGAATACCGTGCAGGAACTGGCGGCCGGACTTTCCGACGTCAACGAGGCGCTCCTGACCGGTCTGCTCACCGGGATCCGCAGGGGCGGCGACCCCGAAACCGCCCACGATGACGGGATCGAGTTCGCGGTCATCGGTATGGGCCGATTCGGCGGCCGCGAGCTCGGTTTCGGATCCGACGCGGACGTGATGTACGTCTTCCGCGCCGGCCGGCTCACCGGGGATGCCGCGCACACGGCCGCCAGGCGGATCGTCTCCGAGCTGACCAGGCTGAGCCAGGATCCGCAATTGCCGCTGGACCTCGATATCGGGCTGCGGCCCGAGGGCAAGAACGGGCCGACCGTGCGCTCGCTGGACTCCTATGCCGCGTACTACCGGCGCTGGTCGCTGACCTGGGAGGCGCAAGCGCTGTTGCGGGCCAGAGGGATCGCCGGCGACCAGAACCTGGTCGCCGATTTCCTGGAGCTCGCCGACGAGATCCGCTACCCGGAGGACTTCGCCGACCAAGACGCCCGTGAGGTCAAGCGGATCAAGGCGAGGGTCGAGAACGAGCGACTGCCCCAGGGGGCCGACCCCAACCGGCACCTGAAGCTGGGCAGAGGTTCGCTCAGCGACGTCGAATGGCTGGTGCAACTGGAACAGCTGCGCCATGCCGCCAAGATGCCGGGCTTGCGTACGGCGTCAACCCTCGGCGCCCTCGATGCCGCCGAGGACGGGGGGCTGATCAGCACCGGCGACGCCGCAAAACTGCGCGACGCGTGGCTTTTGGCATCCCGGGCCCGCTCTGCGATGACCTTGTGGAGCAACAAGACGGCCGACGTGTTGCCAGCGGGCCGACAGCAGTTGGAAGGCGTCGCGCGGCTGATGGGTTACCCGCCAAACTCGGCAAGCGCGCTGGAAGAGGACTATCTGGCTCGCACCCGCAGGTCCCGCGCCGTGTTCGAGCGCTGCTTTTACGGCCTTCGGGACCGGCCGAGGCCCTCCGCCGGCTGACCCTGACTTCGAAATGTCAGGCTGTCACACCCCGTAGTACAGCTCGTACTCGAAGGGGTGCGGACGCTGGGCCAGCGGCTTGATCTCCCGCTCGCGCTTGAAATCGATCCAGGTTTCCAACAGCTCCGGCGTGAATACGTTGCCGGCGAGTAGGAAGTCGTGATCGGCTTCCAGCGCCTCCAAGGCCGCCTCGAGCGATGCCGGCAGCTGGGGGATGTTCTTGGCTTCTTCCGGCGGCAGCTCGTAGAGGTCTTTGTCCACCGGCTCGTGCGGCTCGATCCGGTTCTTGATCCCGTCCAGGCCGGCCATCAGCTGCGCGGCGAAGGCGAGGTACGGGTTGCCAGACGCGTCGGGCACCCGGAACTCCAGACGTTTGGCCTTCGGGTTCGAGCCGGTGATCGGGATTCGGATGCAGGCGGAGCGGTTTCCGGCCGAATAGACCAAGTTGACCGGGGCCTCGAAGCCGGGAACCAGACGTCGGAACGAGTTGATGCTCGGGTTGGTGAAGGCCAGCACAGCGGGGGCGTGCTGAAGCAGGCCGCCGATGTACCACCTGGCGATGTCGGAGAGTCCGCCATAGCCGGCCTCGTCGTAGAACAGCGGCGTGGAGCCGTTCCACAGCGACTGGTGGGTGTGCATCCCCGACCCGTTGTCGCCGAACAGCGGCTTAGGCATGAACGTTGCGGTTTTTCCCCACTCGCTGGCGGTGTTCTTGACGATGTACTTGAATTTCAGCAGGTCGTCTGCGGCGTGCACCATGGTGTCAAAACGGTAATTGATCTCACCCTGGCCGCCGCTGCCGACCTCGTGGTGCGCGCGCTCGAGGCTCAGTCCGGAGTCGATCAGCTTCAAGCAGATGTCGTCGCGGAGGTCGCCCTGTTGATCGGCCGGGCTGACCGGGAAGTAACCGCCCTTGAACGGGGTCTTGTTGCCGAGGTTGCCGCCGTCTTCGGCACGGCCGGTGTTCCAGGCGCCCTCGTTCGAGTCGACGCTGTAGAAGCTGGAGTGCTGGTTGACCTCGTACCGCACGTCATCGAAAATATAGAACTCGGCTTCGGAAGCGAAGAACGCGGTGTCTGCGATTCCAGTCGAGGCCAGGTACTTCTCGGCCTTTCTGGCCACCTGACGCGGATCTTTCGAGTAGATCTCTCCGTTACGCGGGTTGTAGATGTCGAAGATCATGATCAGGGTGCGTTCGATGCGGAACGGATCGATGTAGGCGGTGGAGACGTCCGGGATCAATTGCATATCCGACTCGTGAATGGACGCGAAGCCGCGGATCGAGGAGCCGTCGAAGAGCTGCCCGACCGAGAAGAATTCCTCGTCAACCGTTGATGCCGGGATGTTGAAGTGCTGTTGCACGCCGGGGAGGTCGGTGAAACGGAGGTCGAGGAATTTCACGTCCGTTTCCTTGATAAAGGCAAGTACTTCGGACGAATCGCTAAACATGCAGAAGGCTCCAAGGTGGTCTGGGCTAGATGGGCTGAACGGGACACCGCTTACGATACGACACCATATTCCGGCTGGGTTTCTGCGCCGTGTCCCCAATGTTTCCAGAATGTTACGCCCGCCGCACGGTCGGTAGACTTCAGAGCATGGCCAAGCGGGATGCGACACCGACTCGATTCGGTGATCTGGCCCCCAGCCGATGGCCGGGGGAGCGTCTCGGGCTGCCGGCATCCGGCCGCGGTTCGGTTGGGCGCATCGGCCGTCGGATCGCCGCGTTGTCGATTGACTGGGCGATGACCCTGCTGCTGTGCAACGTGTTCTTGACTCTGGATCCGTGGTTTACCGCCGGTGTGTTCGCCCTGCTCCAGATCATCTTCATCCCGACGCTCGGCGGCAGCATCGGCCATCGCCTGGTCGGCATGCGGGTGGTTCCGATTCGCGGCGGATACGTCGGCTGGTGGCGTCCGATCGTCCGCAGCGTGCTGTTGGCCTTGGTCATCCCGGCGCTGGTCTGGGATTCGGATCAACGCGGTTTTCACGACTCCGTCGCCGGCACGGTGTTGATCCGGTTCTAACAGCGACCCTTGAGCTTCGGCCGGCTCTGGTCTAACCGGCGCTGGGCCGCTCAGGGACTGGGATCAGCGCGAGCGCTGGGCGCGCACCTTCATCGGATCGATTCCCTTGGGGATCGGCAGCGGATTGGTCAGGGAGCTGAGCCGGTTGCTGACCGCCAGAACCTCGGCCTTGGTGAGAATCGGTTTGAGCTTGGCGAGGCGCCGCGAAATCTTGTGCAGGGCGGTGGCGTCTTTGTCCGGGCCGACGTTGAGCGTGGTGATTGGAACATTGGGCAGAACCTTGGTGACCTTGCGCCGCTCCTCGTCCAGCATCCGCCCGGTCCTGGTCTTCGGCCCCTCGCTGATCAGCACCACGCCGCCACGCCCCACGGCTCGGTACACCGCGTCGTGGGTCTTGCCATTGACGGCGATAGGCATCTCGTTGCCCTGCCAGCCCTTCCGCAGCGAACTGCGCAGCACGGCCCCGACCGCACCCGGCTGGCCCTGGATTTGCGAATAGGCGGCTTTCTCGGCACGGCGACCGAGGATGATCAGCGCGGCGAGGAATCCCCCCATCACCCCGGTAATGCACCAGAGCGCGATGGTGAACGCGCTTCCATCACCGAAGAGAAGTGCAAGCACGACGGCCACGATGACCGGCACCGCGAACCCGATGCTGAGGTACAGCACCGCACGCTTGTCGTAGCGCCTGGTCATCTGGAAGACCTGCCACATCTGTTTGATGCGGCCGGGCTTCTTTCCGGACTTGTCCTTGCTTCGTGCCATGGTATCTAGGATACCGATTCGCGCCCACTGCACAGGACCGGCGGATGGATTCTCAGGCGGCGGGTGCGGAGCAGGAGCGGGCAGGGCGAGATCTCAGCACTCCTGCACGCCACCCGGCGGCACCCGGTTGTGCACAATTCGGTGCTCTTCTCACGCGCAGGCGCCGCGACCGCCGAAGATGACACGCATGAGGGAGATTGCCGGCTACGAAATCGTCAGGAAGCTCGGTTCGGGTGGCCGGTCGGAGGTCTACCTTGGTCATCCGCCGCGGGGCGCCGAAGGTGCAGCCGACGCGGTGGCCGTGAAAGTCTTCGGCCGGGGCGCGACAGCAACCAGCATCGACACGGAGATTGCCGCTCTGGCGGCGGCACGCTCCGAGCATGTGGTGGCCCTCATCGATGTGGCCACCCTCGCGGACGGTGGCTGTGCCCTCATCCTGGAGCGACTACCGGAGGGTCAGCTGAGCCGACTTCTGCGGGTCCGAACCCAGCTGGCCGCGGGGGAGGCGGTGACGATCGTCGCATCGCTGGTCAGGGGACTGAATGATCTGCATTCCAGCGGGTTCGCGCATGGCCGTTTGACCGGCAGCACGGTGCTTTTCGGAGCGGCTGGGCGGCCGGTGCTGATCGGTCTGGGCCATGCGGAGCGGTTGGAGATGCGATCGGAACGCGGCGCTGCCCGAGGACTCAATCCGATCGTGCTGGAAGATTACCGGCGCCTGGCCGTACTGGCCCAGTCGGTGTGCGACCGGGTCGACTCGGCACACCGCTGCGATCAGTTGAACGACTTCGTCGCCGCCTGCTCTGCGTTGGCAGACGGGCGAGCGGAGCCGGATCTCGAGCGGCTGGAAGAGCTCGTGTTCGCCATCGCGCAGCCCGCTCCGGTACGACTGCGGTTCGCCGAACCGACGCCAGAGGCGCGTTTTGCCGAACCACTGCGGTTGCCCGGGGCGGCGCGAAAGGGCCGCGGTGCGGTTGCCGAACAACGCGGCCGTGAATCGCCATTTCCCGCGATCATCGCCACCTTGATCGACGGACGGCCGCTGAGGATGCTTAGAGAACGGCTGCTTTGCCGGCTACGGTCCAAACGCAGACAGGTCTGGTTCGCCTGTGCACTCAGTTGTGCACTGTTGATCACGCTGATAACCCTGCTGCCCACCGGGGCGACGTCGCGGGCCGGGCCAGCGGGACGCCCCGAATTGCCCGCATCATCAGCACAACGGCCGCCGTCGCAGACCTCGCAGCCGCCACGGAATCGGTTACCGGCCCGGACCTCGAGCCCTCCTGCCGACACAGACGACCCGGTCGCGGCCGCCCTCGCGCTGCTGCGAATTCGGGATGGTTGTCTTCGGTCACGGACTCTCGCCTGCCTGGACCAAGTGGACCAGCGGGATTCGGCGATCCATGACGCCGACCGGCAGTCGGTCGGGACCGCCGCGGGCACGCCAGATCCGGTACGTCCTGGTCTCTACGATCCTGGCCGGTTCGCCGGCTTCGCCGCGTCCTTGATCCAGCGCACCGGAAACTCCGCGCTTGTCGCGCTAGCCGTGGCGCCAGGGACACTTGACACGCCAGCCGGGGGTGAGGCGGCATCCGCGTTTCTGATCAAGGGTGAAGGTGGATGGCGCCTGCGCGAGATCTTTGCGATGCAGCCCATACCGTAGCCCGCTATCGGCGATAGCCAGGTATCGGGACGCCCAGACAGGTATCGGGACGCCCAGATTCACGTAACGGCGGCGCTCAGATTCCGAGGTCGGCCTCGAAGTCTCCCGCTTCCAACCGATCCTTGACCGCTCCGAGATACCCGGCCGCATCCGCACCGTCGATGATGCGGTGATCGTAGGAGAGCGCGAGATAGACCGTTGAGCGGATGGCGATCGAGTCCATTCCGTCGGCCGAGATCACGATCGGCTTCTTGGTCACGACTCCGGTGCCGAGGATTGCCGACTGCGGCAGGAAGACGACCGGGGTGTCGAAGAGCGCCCCCCGGGACCCGGTGTTGGTCAGGGTGAACGTACCGTTGGCCAGTTCGTCCGGCTTCATCTTGTTTTCACGGGTGCGCTCGGCGAGGTCGGCGATCTCGCCGGCCAGCTGGGCGATGTTCAGCGATCCGGCGTCACGGATGACCGGGGTGAGAAGGCCGCGCTCCGTCTCGACCGCAATACTCAGATTCTCATGGTCGGGATAGATGATCGAGTCGCCATCGATCGTCGCGTTGACGATCGGATAGGTTTTCAGCGCCTCGGTGGCCGCCAGCGCAAAGAACGGCAGGAACGAGAGTTTGGTTCCAGTCTTGGCCTGGAAGTCATCCTTCACCTGGTCGCGGTACGCGGCGACCTTGGTGACATCCACCTCGATCACAGTGCTCAGTTGCGCGGAAGCCTGCATCGACTTGACGGCACGCTCGGCGATGACCTTGCGGAGGCGGGACATCGGCTGGGTGGTCCCGCGGAGCGGAGACACTTCGGCCACGGCCCGAGGTGCAGTCGACCGTTGGGCCTTTCCGGCCGCCCCGGCAGACAGGATGTCCTCCTTGCGGATCCGCCCACCGATGCCGCTCCCGGTGATGCTGGAGAGGTCGACGCCCTGGTCGTTGGCCAGCTTACGCACGATCGGGGTGACGTATCCCGAACCAGAGTGAGAGCCGCCACGGGTCGGTACAGGCGCGGCAGGTCCCGAAGGCTGTTCGGTTGCGACCGCCGGTGCCGATGCGTCTGTCTTGGACTCCGACGCCGCCACGGCGCTGTCTTGCACATCCGGTGCGGGGATCGGCTGGGTAGGCGGCACGGACTCGGTGGGCTGCGCCTGGGTAGCCGGAGCGGACGCGGCGGCTGCTACGGGTTCTGGCTGGGGAGTGACCGCACCGGTGTGCGCCGCCGGCTCAGCCTCGGGCGATGCTGCCGCCGGATGTGCGGCTTCGGGTGCCGGTGCCGCCTCGGCTGCCGGTGCTGGTGCCGGTTCGGCTGTGGGTGCCGCCTCTGCCACTGCCGGTGCCGCCTGCGGCGTCGAGGGTTCGGCGGCCTCTGCCGCGGCCTCCGAACCGTCCCCGATGGTCACCAGCGCGGTGCCGACCTCGACCGTCTCGTCCTCCTGCACCAGGATCTTCTCAACGAACCCGGCGACCGGAGAGGGGATCTCGGTGTCTACTTTGTCGGTGGAGACTTCGAGGAGGGGCTCGTCGACTTCTACCCGATCCCCGACATTCTTAAGCCAACGGGTGACCGTGCCTTCCGTGACACTCTCTCCGAGTGCCGGTAGGCTAACGGATTCGCTCATGACTGTGTCTCCTTTTGAACCATTCTTGTTATCTAGCAGCTTAGTTGCCGGGTCGGCGCGTCGCCCGTGCTACAGCGTGTGCAGCGGCTTTCCGGCGAGGTACAGGAACGCCTCCCCGAGCGACTCACCCTGGGTCGGGTGCGCGTGGATCAGCGGGGCGATGTCTTCGGGGTAGGCCTCCCAGTTGACGGCCAGTTGGGCTTCACCAATCAGCTCGCCCACCCGGGCACCGATCATGTGCACTCCGACGACCGGGCCATCTTTGACCCGCACGACCTTGACCGAGCCGGAGGTCCCGATGATCTCGCTTTTGCCATTGCCGGCCAGGCTGTAGTCATAGCTGACGACCTGGTCCGCGCCGTACTTCTCAGCCGCCTTTACCTCGGAGAGCCCGATCGAGGCGACTTCAGGGTCGCAATAGGTCACCTTCGGGATGTTGAGGTCTTCGATGACGATCGGATTCAGTCCGGCGATCTCCTCAGCGACGAAGATGCCCTGCTGGAACCCGCGGTGCGCCAGTTGCAGGCCGGGAACGATGTCTCCGACGGCGTAGATCCCGGGCACGCTGGTCGCCAGGCGTTCGTTGGTGATCACGAATCCACGCTCCATCGTGATGCCTTGCTCCTCGTATCCGAGGTTCGCCGTGGACGGGCCCCGCCCGACCGCGACCAGCAAGAGCTCCGCGTCGACCGTATCGCCGTTCTCCAGCGTGATCGCGACGCCGTTGTCATCTTGGGTGACGCCGGAGAATCGCACTCCCAGTCGGAAGTCGATCCCGCGGCGCCGGAAAGCGCGCTCCAGTGACTTGCTCATCGTTTCGTCTTCGTTGGGCACCAGATGCGGCAACGCTTCGATGATGGTGACGTCGGCGCCGAACGACTTCCAGACGCTGGCGAACTCGACCCCGATGACTCCGCCGCCGAGAACGGCGACCTTCTTGGGTACGAAGTCCAACTCCAGCGCCTGCTCGCTGGTCATCACCCGACCGCCGATTTCCAGTCCAGGCAGCGAACGGGAATACGAGCCGCTGGCCAGGATGAGGTTCTTGCCGACGATGGTGTCGTCGCCGACCTGGACGGTCGTGGCGGAGGCGAGACGACCCTCGCCCTCGATCACGGTAATTCCGCGAGCCTTGATCAGGCCGGCCAGGCCCTTGTACTTCTTCGCGACGACTCCCTCGCGGTACGCGGTCACCCCGGCCAGGTCGATGCCTTCGAAGGTTGTGGTGATGCCGAACTTGGCCGACTCGCGCGAAACATCCGCGACTTCCGCCGCGTGCAGCAGCGCCTTCGTCGGGATGCAGCCGCGGTGCAGGCAGGTGCCGCCGACCTTGTCCTTCTCGATCAGACCGACGGTGAGTCCGAGTTGGCTCGCGCGCAGAGCTGCCGCGTAACCACCACTTCCACCACCGAGTACTACAACGTCAAAATTTTGTTCCGACACCCAGTTACTCCCTCGCGCATCAGGATTCCGCTACGGGCCGCTCCAGACAGACGGCAAGGACGATGTCGACGCAGGAACGGGCATAATCGGCAAGCTTTTCTTGCCCCTACGACCTTACTACGGCTGCAATTGCGCGCCGCCCGCATAGCCGTATCCGGCGTGTTCGCTCACGGCATGCCCCATTGCGCGGCTAAGTGGGAAGTGTTAAGCGCAGGGCGAATAGAGTTAAAGCATGAACGAGCCGGGCGACCTGTACCAGATCAACCAGGAGCTCCCCGACGTACCGGAGGGGCTCCACTTGGTGGCTGGACTGACTGGTTTTGCCGACGCCGGTTCCGCGGTGACCCAAGTTGGAAGCTACCTGCTTGAAGCCCTCGAACACGATACAGTCGCCACTTTTGACGCCGACATTCTGCTGGACTACCGTGCGCGACGCCCCACGATCTTCTTCGATCAAGATCACCTCACCGACTACCAACCGCTCACCTTGACCCTGGAACTGGCCTACGACGAACTTCATCAGCCGTTCCTTCTGCTGACCGGATTCGAACCCGACTTTCGCTGGGAGCAATTCGCCGCCGCGGTCCTCGAGCTGATTGAGCGGTACCACGTCGCGACGACCACCTGGGTGCACGCCATCCCGATGCCTGTGCCGCACACCCGCGGAATCGGGGTCACCGTAAGCGGCAATCGCACCGAGCTCATCGACGCCCTTTCGGTTTGGAAGCCGCGCAGCCAGGCACCGGGCAACGCGTTGCATCTGGTGGAGTTCAAGCTGCAGCAGCTCGGCTTGCCCACCGCAGGCTTCGTGCTGCTGATTCCCCATTACCTCGCCGACACGGAATACCCGGCAGCCGCCGTCACCGCCCTGGAAAGCGTCAGCACGGCGACGGGATTGATCTTCCCGACCGACCGGCTCCGGCAAGACGACCGCGACTTCATCGCGAAGATCGACGAGCAGGTGAAGGCGAATCCGGAGCTCGGCCGCCTAGTCGGTGCGCTCGAGGAGCGCCATGACGCCTACATGGAGGACAGCCCACTCAAGTCTCCGCTCACCGATGAAGACGGTGCGCTGCCCAGCGCGGATGAGATCGCGGCCGAGCTGGAGAAGTTCCTGGCCACCCGCAAGCACGGAGATGAGGATTCCGGCTCGCGCTGACGGACCGTGGATGCCGCGCCGCGGGAGATCCGTGACAGACATTCGCCGGTGCAGCACGGCTAGGCTTAATCGGTGAACTCGCGTCGATCCTGGCTGATTTTCTGTGTCGGGATTCTCGCGTACGTTGTCGCGGTCACCCAACGCACCACTATCGGCGTCGCGGGCGTGGCCGCCTCCGAACGATTCCACAGCTCCGCGGCGATGCTGTCCACCCTGGCGGTGCTGCAGCTGGTGGTCTACGCGGTGATGCAGGTTCCGGTCGGCGTCTTGATCGACAAGGTCGGGCCACGCTGGCTGATGCTTGCCGGCACCAGCATGATGGCGGTCGGCCAGGTCGTCACGGCACTGGCGCCGAGCATTGGCATCGCGGTGCTCGGCCGGATCATCGTCGGCGCTGGAGATGCGATGATCTTCACCTCACTGGTGCGGCTGACGAACTCGTGGTTCAGGGGACCGATCGTCCCGCAGCTTTCTCAGTGGATCGGCAACGTCGGCCAACTTGGCCAGGTGGCGTCGGCGATTCCGTTCGCTCTGCTTCTGCAAGAGGGCGGCTGGACACTCGCGTTCCTGAGCGCGGCATCCCTGTCGGTCATCGCGTTGGTCGGCATCGTCTTGACGACGACGGACCGGCCGGCCGGCGCGAACGAGGGCCCGCGATCGGCGACCTGGTCGGAATCCTTCCGCCGGTTGAAGATCAGTCTGCGGCGTCCGGGCACCCAGCTCGGATTCTGGTCCCACTTCACCACGCAATCTTCCGGCACGGTATTCAGCCTGATGTGGGGAATCCCGTTCATGGTCTTCGCTCTGGATTACGCCCGCCCGCTCGCCGCGGCACTATTGATCGTGCCGGTCGCCGCCGCGATGGTCTTCGGACCGGTCCTTGGCCTGCTCACGGCACGGTATCCGCTGCGGCGCAGCAATATCGTCCTGGGCATCCTGACCTCGATGGCGGTCGCCTGGGCGGTTGTCCTGCTGTGGCCGGGGCAACCGCCGATGTGGGTGGTCATCGGTCTGCTGATCGTGATCGGTGCCGGCGGGCCCGGGTCCTTGATCGGGTTCGACTTCGCCAGGACTTTCAATCCGCTGCACAGTCTGGGTTCGGCGAACGGCATCGTCAATGTCGGCGGCTTTCTGGCGAGCTTTGTGATCATGTTTGCTATCGGAGTCATTCTCGATGTCGAGAACTCGCTGAGAATGGCCGCCGGGGGAGGCGACGACTTGTATTCGCTCGACTCATTTCGAATTGCGTTCGCAGTGCAATACCTCGTGATTGGAGTTGGCTTTGTTTTTCTGGTCCGCGCCCGGCGGCGCACCCGACGCCGACTAGCCCAGGATGAGGGAATACAAGTGGGGCCGGTGTGGGTTGCACTTACTGCGGCGTGGCGGCGCGGTAGGCGGCGGTAGCGCCGGGCCAACTGGGCGGGGGCACAGCCAAAGCATGCAATAATCGAGGATAGGACCCGTTCATCTCCCGGGTGCGGTCGGTAGAACCGGTACGCACAGATCCAGGACTTGACATGGGTCTTAGTAATGTCCGAAATACAACCTGAGTCAGACATCCGGCATCGCCCGTCCGCCCCATGTTTGATGTGAAAGGTGTTTCCATGCCAACCCGAGCAACCAAGACGATGACGGCCGATTCGGCCAAGGAGACCCCGGCTGCCCAGAAGGTAGCGGGCACTGCGGCAGGCGATAGCGCGGCGAAAGCCAGCACAGCGAAAGCCAGCACAGCAAAAGAGAGTAAGGACAGTACGGCGAAAGAGAGCACCCCGACCAAGCCGGCAGCCAAGAAGGCTGCAGCGAAGAAGCCAGCCGCGAAGGCCACTACAAAGCGGCGCACCACCAAAAAGTCCCGCGTGGCGCACGATGTGGAAGACGATTCGGTCGTCGACGCCGGCAAGCATGAGGATGACGACGAGCACGGCAATTCGGCCAGCAAGCCGACGGAGCCGCTACCGGCTGGCGCCCTGGTGCTGTCCATCGTGGACGATGAAGACGATGTTCCGGTGTATTCCACGGCTATCACCGGTGCGACGGCCGACCCGGTCAAGGACTATTTGAAGCAGATCGGAAAGGTCGCGTTGCTGAATGCGGCCGAAGAGGTCGAGCTTGCCATGCGAATCGAGGCTGGCCTGTTCGCGGAGGACAAGATCGCCAACACCGCCAATCTCAGCAAGGAGCTGGAGCGCGAGTTGCGCTGGGTGGCCAAGGACGGCCAGCGAGCCAAGAGCCACCTGCTCGGCGCGAACCTCCGCCTGGTGGTCAGCCTGGCCAAGAGGTACACCGGTCGTGGGATGCAGTTCCTGGATCTGATCCAGGAAGGCAACCTCGGGTTGATCCGAGCTGTGGAGAAGTTCGATTACACCAAGGGCTTCAAGTTCTCCACCTACGCCACCTGGTGGATCCGGCAGGCCATCACCCGGGCCATGGCCGATCAGGCCCGCACCATCCGGATCCCGGTGCACATGGTCGAGGTGATCAACAAGCTCGCCAGGGTGCAGCGGCAGATGTTGCAAGACCTCGGCCGGGAACCCACCCCGGAAGAGCTCAGCCGTGAACTCGACATGACGCCGGAGAAGGTCGTCGAGGTGCAGAAGTACGGTCGCGAGCCGATTTCGCTGCACACCCCGCTCGGCGAGGACGGCGACAGCGAATTCGGCGACCTGATTGAGGACACCGAGGCAGTGGTCCCGGCGGACGCCGTCGGCTTCACCATGCTGCAGAAACAGCTGGAGTCGCTGCTGGACTCCCTGTCAGAGCGGGAGGCCGGAGTGATCCGGATGCGCTTCGGGCTCGGAGACGGGATGCCGAAGACTCTCGATCAGATCGGCGACACCTTTGGGGTGACCAGGGAGCGGATCAGGCAGATCGAATCCAAGACCATGGCGAAGTTGCGCCATCCGTCCCGGTCGCAGTCGCTGCGCGATTACCTCGAGTAGGCCGCCGATGCTGCGGTACCTGGTGCCGATTCTGGCCGGCAAGGCGGCGCGAGTTCTCACCCGCCTGCGCGGCGGGGGATCGGCCTTCCCTGGCTTTGTCGTTAACAAAATGGCGCCGAGCTTCCTGAAGGAGATCACCGGCCAGTTTCCGCACGGCATCGTGTTCGTGCTCGGCTCCAACGGTAAGTCCACGACCACGCGGATGCTATCCGACATCGTCCGTGCGCACGGTCTGCGGGTGTTCACCAACCCGTCTGGCGCGAACTTGCCGCAGGGAATCACCTCGGCGTTGCTCTCCGAGGTCGGGCCGCTGGGCAAGCTGAAGGCTGACATCGGGATCCTCGAGGTCGATGAGGCCTTCGCGGTGGCGCTCTCGGAAACTCTGCGGCCCTCCACCGTGCTGATGCTGAACGTGCAGGTCGACCAGCTCTATCGGTTCTTCGAGACCGAGCGGGTGGCCGATATGATGCTTGACACAGCGGCGACGGCTTCGGCCCACATCGTGACCAATCGCGAAGACCCCTACCTCAGCGCGGTGCGAAACTCTTCGCCCGGTGCTGACATCAGCTATTTCGGTGCGGCCGCGAGCGTGATCAGCCAGGCACCACACGGACTGCTCAACGCGGTGGACTACCGTTCCCCCTCAGAAACGGTGGGTCGGCATGACGCCCTCGCCGAGGTGCTCGCGGTCAGCGGAAGCGGCGCGGTGATCGCGGTAGCCGGGACCGAGCTTGAACTGTCGCTGCCGGCCAAGGGCTTGCACTATGCGATCGACGCGGCGGCAGCGGTTGCCACCGCGGCTGTGGTGCTCGGCCCCGATTTCGACCCGCAGAAGACTGTCGACGGGTTCCGGTCGATGAAACCAGCCTATGGGCGTGGAGAGCTACTGGATTTTGGCACCGACAAGGTCGAGTTCATCATGTTCAAGAACGCGCCGAGCCTGCAACTGAACCTCGACGCAATCGCCGAACCGCCAGAGCGGGTGATGATCGCCATCGACGAGGGCACTCCGGACATCTCGTGGATCTACGACGTACAATTCTCGGCGCTTGATCACGTGGACGTGATCAGCGGAGCCAAGGCGTGGCAGGTGGCATTGCGCCTGGAGTACGCCGGCATCCGGGTGGATGCTGTGGAACCAGAGTTGAATCGGGCCATCGAGTTGATGCGGGCGCTTCCGGCGACCCGGGGCAATCGGATGACGTGGATAGTGAACTACGAACAGATGATGCTCGCCCGTAAGCAGATCGGATTCGCTGATATGGAGATTTCGCATTGACTGACAGCGCTGCCGACCCGGCGCAGCCAATCCGCATCGTTCAACTGTTTCCCGACGAGCTGAGCGTGACCGGAGACAACGGGAATCTGGCCGCGCTTCAGGTCAGGATGCAGCGGGCCGGGCTGACGACCGAGCTGACCCGGTTGCACCGGAGTCAGGCTGGCGCGGCGGTTGTCCCAGAGCTTGAGGACCCCGACCTGATCGTCATCGGCAACGGACCGTGGGCTGCGATGGAGGCGGTGCACGATGCGTTGATCACCATCGCGCCGGCACTACGGGATCGTGCGGAGGCCGGGGTTGCGTTCTTCGCGGTCGGAGCGGGTGCCGAGCTGCTTGGCGAACGCATCGAGCTGGACGACGGGAACAGCATCCAGGGGGCTGGGGTGCTTCCGCTGACCGCGATCCGTGGCCGTCGCCGACGGGTTGGCTACATCGTGCTGGAAGCCAGTGTCGACGGGGAACCGACGCAGCTGGTCGGCTTCGAAGATCACGCCACCGACTGGGTGTTGGGCGCTGGGGCGGTTCCGCTGGGGACGGTCGTGAAAGGCGGCGGAAACGGGTCGAACCAGACCGAGGGCTTGGTCCACGACGCCTCCATCGCGACGCACGTGCAGGGTCCGGTGCTGCCCTTGAATCCCGCGCTGGCCGACGCGCTGATCCGGATGGCCAGCGTCCGCAGGGGATTGGAATACCTCCCCGGAGCGGCACACGCGGAGTTGGACCGGTTGGCCCGAAAATCTCGCGAGACGATTCTGGCGAACCTCCACCAGGTGTTCACATCGATTTGAAGCAGAAGAGGACGACGGATGCGGATGAAGTCGGCATGAGTGAGCCGCTACGGGCTGCCACGATCGATACGGCGGCCATCCGACACAACGTCGGACTCGTCCTCGGCAAGGTCGGGGATCGCGCGCTGATGGCCGTTGTCGCCCACAACGGGTACGGGCACGGCGCGATTGCCGTAGCCCGCGAGGCTATCGCGTCCGGTGCGCAATACCTCGCAGTGAGTACCGTGACCGAAGGCATCCGGCTGCGCGAGGCGGGAATCGCTGCGCCGATTCTTGCCTGGCGGCATCCGATCGACGCGGATTTTTTGGACGCTGCCGTCCATCAGATCACCCCGGCGATCGCATCGATCGCCGAGCTCGAGGCGGCAGCCGCCGCCGGGGTCGGCGAGATCCATCTTGCGGCGGCGGTCGGCCGCGGCCTGTTGGGCTGTCTTCCCGAGGACTGGTCCGGACTGATCGCCGGTGCCGCCGAGCTCGAGTCGGCGGACGGCGGTGTGTGGGTGACTGGGATTATGGGTCGCGGCGAGCAGGGGCAGGCCACGGCGATGACGCTACAGCGCGAGCTCGACGAATTCGAGGCCCTGGTTCAGCAGGCTCGGGCAGTGGGTTTGCGTCCGAAGCATACCCACCTCGGTGGTAGCGCGGCGGTGCTGAACGGAAGCCTCGGCGGGCAGACCATGCTCCGGGTCGGTCGGGCCCTGTACGGGCTGAGCCCGTTCGACGGCGAGGCTGCGGAGTTCGGGCTGGCGCCCGCGATGCGCTTGACCGCCCGCGTGATCGCCACCAAGCGCATTGAAGCGGGCGAGGGAATCTCCTACGGTTACACCTACCGGTCCACCCAACGCAGCAATCTAGCGCTGGTCGCGATCGGTTATGTTCACGGCGTGGACCGTTCGGCAAGCAATCGTGCTTTCGCCCAGCTGCATGCCGCCCGGCATCCGATCGCCGGCCGGGTGGCAATGGATGTATTCGTCCTCGATCTGAAAGATGATCACGCCCGGGTGGGCGAGGATGTGGTGTTGTTCGGTGACCCGTCCCGCGGCGACCCCGCGCTGAGTTCCTGGGCTGCCGCGGTGGGCCGGCGACCAGAAGAGGTCGTCACGGACCTTGCGGCCACCGTGAGGAGAATATACCGGTGACCAGTTGCGCACCTATGCACGAGGCGATCGTTGATCTTGACGCCTACCGGCACAACGTCTCCCGGCTGGCCAGGTTGGTCGCACCAGCGGAACTCATGGTGATGGTCAAGGCCAACGCGTACGGGCACGGGCTGCTTCCGATTGCGCTGGCCGCCGTGGAGTGCGGAATCCGCAGGATCGGAGTGCTCGATGTCGAAACCGGACTCGCCCTGCGCCGGGCCGGGGTAGGGCGCGAGGTGACCCTGTTCGCGTGGTTGCTCGCACCGGACGAGAATTACCGGGAGGCGATCGAGGCGGGCGTCGACCTGGGGATTTCACAGGTCGAGCAGCTGCACGCGATTGCCGCGTGCGGTGCATCCGAACCGGCCCGATTACACCTGAAAATCGATACCGGCCTGCATCGCAACGGTGCGACAGAGCAGGAGTGGCCAGGTCTGGTCCAGGCGGCCCTGGCGATGCAGGATGCCGGCACTGGCGAACTCTATGCCATCTGGACCCATATTTCAGAGGCATCCGATGAGGATGACACGCAGGCGATCCGGCGCTTCGATGCCGCGATAGCCCTGGCAGAACGGCTCGGCGCCCGCCCTAAACTTCGGCATCTGGCGGCCAGTGCCGCCGGATTCTCCCGCGCTGACTGCCGATTCGACCTGGTGCGGATGGGCGCCTTCGGCTACGGGATTTCGCCCGGCGACGGGATCAGTCCAGCAGAACTCGGCCTGATTCCGGCATTGACGCTGACCGCACAGGTCAGCACCGTAATCAGGAGGGACGGTCGGAATCTGGCCGTCGTGCCGATCGGTCACGCCGACGGCGTACCTGCCGGGGCCGGAGGAAAACTCTCGGTCACCATCCATGGCACGGTATATCCGATCGTCGGGCAGGTACAGGCCGACTATTTCGTGATCGACCTCGGCGCCGATGCGGCGAGCGTGCGCGCGGGAGCCGTGGTCGTGCTGTATGGCAGGGGAGACCGGGGTGAGTTCACTCTGCAGCAGTGGGCGGACACGCTGGACACCATCGGTGAAGAGATAGTGGTTCGGCTCCCGCCGACCGTCCCCCGACGCTATCTAGGCACGTCAGGATCAGTTCGGCACTCGGACTAGGCGCGTCTGGGACTAGGCGCGCTGGTCCTCGAACAGTCGGCTAGTCTCGTCGTGCCAGCTGTGCGCAATGGTGGACAGCTTTTCCTGGTACTTCTTGCCGTGATGCGCGCAGAACAAAAGTTCCCCGTTATTCACGACCACTCGGATGTACGCCTGTGCGCCGCAACTGTCGCACCGATCCGCTGCCGTGAGCTGCGGCCCGGTGGCGAGGTCGTCGACCGTGTCTGCTTCCGTGGCAATCGATGACATCTGCTCCTCCAACCCTCGGACCAATTCAACTGGGTAAGTTCATCAAAGCATGTTCCGGCCTGGGATACGAGCCGATTGCCAGGTATTTCGCTGACCGCGTAGCCGGAGCCGAACGCTTGAGTGTTGGTCACGGTGCTGTCGTGGGTGCTGGATATTCTAGAGATTGCCGCTTGTGGCGGCCGATGCGCGTCGTCAGGCGCGACCCGAAGGAGATTTTGTGTCGAGTTCCGACTATTCCGCCAGACACCTCTCGGTGCTCGAGGGGCTCGAGGCGGTGCGCAAGCGGCCGGGAATGTATGTCGGCTCCACCGACTCCCGCGGATTGATGCACTGCCTGTGGGAGATCATCGACAACTCCGTTGATGAGGCGCTCAGCGGTTATGGTGGCGAGATCGATGTCATCTTGCATCCGGACACCAGCGTTGAGGTCCGTGACACCGGCCGGGGGATACCGGTGGATATCGAGCCCAAAACCGGGCTGAGCGGTGTCGAGGTGGTGCTGACCAAATTGCACGCCGGAGGCAAATTCGGTTCTGGCTCGTACCGCTCCTCGGGCGGACTGCACGGGGTGGGCGCGTCGGTCGTCAACGCATTGTCCGAGCGCTTCGATGTGGAAGTCGACCGGGACGGCAAAACCTGGGCGATGTCCTTCCGACGCGGTGAGCCGGGCGTCTTCGACGACCACGGTCAGCCGAGCCCGGACGCCGAATTCACCCCGTTCGAGAAAAAGAGCGAACTGCGAGTGGCCGGCAAAGTGCGCCGCGGGGTGACCGGAACGCGCATCCGGTACTGGGCCGATCGGCAAATCTTCACCAAGGGTGCCGAGTTCCACACCGACGAACTGATGGAGCGAGCCAGACAAACCGCGTTCCTGGTGCCGGGACTCGCGCTGGCCATCACCGATCGCCGCGGGGCAGAGCCGGTCGCCTCGGCGTTCAGCTACCAAGGCGGTATTTCGGAATTCGTAGACTATCTCGCCCACGACACCCCGCTGACCGAGACCTGGCGGCTGACCGGCTCCGGCGCCTACACCGAAACCGTGCCGGTGCTTTCGGAACACGGTGCCATGGTGCCCACGGAGTTGCAGCGCGAATGCCAGGTCGACGTCGCGCTGCGCTGGGGGACCGGCTATGACACCACGGTGCGCAGCTTCGCGAATATCATCGCCACCCCGAAGGGCGGCAGCCACCAGTCCGGATTCGAGCACGGCTTGCTGAAGTTCTTGCGTCAGCAAATGGAGCAAAACTCTCGCCGGCTCAAGGTCGGCAATGACAAACTCGACAAAGACGACGTGCTGGCCGGCTTGACCGCGGTGCTGACCGTGCGGCTGCCGGAGCCGCAGTTCGAGGGGCAGACCAAGGAGGTGCTCGGCACCCCGGCGGTCCGCAACATCGTCTCGAAGGTCGTGATGAGCGCGCTGTCCGAGCGTTTCTCGTCATCCAAACGCGACGATAAGGCGCAGTCCGCGCTGCTCTTGGAGAAGGTCGTCGCCGAGATGAAGTCTCGGATATCGGCTCGGGCGCACAAGGAAACCCAACGCCGCAAGAATGCCCTGGAGACCTCGTCTCTGCCCGCCAAACTGGTGGATTGCCGCTCCAACGACGTCGGAAACAGTGAGCTGTTCATCGTCGAGGGCGATTCTGCCCTGGGCACAGCCAGGCGCGCGCGGGACAGCGAACACCAGGCGCTGCTGCCGATCCGCGGCAAGATCCTGAACGTACAGAAAGCGTCGGTGGCTGACATGCTCTCCAACGCTGAGTGCGCCGCGATTATCCAGGTAATCGGAGCGGGCTCCGGCCGCAGCTTCGACCTGGCTTCGGCCAGGTACGGCAAGGTGATCGTGATGAGCGATGCGGATGTCGACGGCGCACACATCCGAATTCTGCTGCTGACCCTGTTCTTCCGCTACATGCGGCCAATGATCGAAGATGGGCGGGTGTTCGCGGCGGTGCCGCCGCTGCACCGGGTGATCGTGCCCAACGCCGGCTCGAAGCCGAACGAGACGATTTACACCTATTCCGAGGCGGAGTTGAACGCGGTCTTGGCCGGTCTGAAACGCGCCAACCGCCGCTACCAGGAGCCGATTCAGCGATACAAGGGCCTGGGCGAGATGGATGCAGACCAGTTGGCGATCACGACCATGGACCGGGCGCACCGGACCTTGCGCCGGGTACAGGTGCCCGACGCCGAACAGGCCGCGAAGGTCTTCGAACTGTTAATGGGCAACGAGGTCGCGCCGCGCAAGGACTTCATCGTGGCCGGATCGGATTGGCTGTCCCGAGACAGCATCGACGCCTGAGCGACCTGCGCACGTTAGCCTAGTGCCGGTTAGCCCAATGCAGGTTAACCCAATGCACAGCCGAGGGAGCCGACCACGGCGTCCAGCGGTTGGCCGGAGGCATCCCGCTTGGCCCCGGCAGCCGGAAGGGCCCGTTGCGCACCGTCGGTCCCGACCGCCATCGCCGGCGCGGCGCCGACCCACGCGAGGCTGAGCTCGTCCTGCCCCTTGAGCAGGCGATGCGCCCGGACCCCGCCGGTGGCCCGACCTTTCGGCGGGAACTCGGCGAAATCCGACACCTTCGCGCTGCCGGTGTCGGTTCCGGTCAGAGTCTGACTGCTGCCGGCGATCGTGGCGACAACCGTCGTCGAATCGCTGACGACGCTGGTGAAGAAGATCACCCGCGCGCCGGCCGAGAGTTTAATGCCAGCCATACCGCCGGCGGACCGTCCCTGCGGGCGCACCGAGGCAGCCGAAAATCGCAGCAATCGGGCATCGGAGGTCACGAAAACCAACTCGTCGTCTTCGTCACCCTGCGCCGCCCCCACCACTTCATCGCCGGGTTTGAGCGCAATCAACTCGAACTCGGAACGGTTCGGCCAGTCTCCGGGGGACACCCGTTTAACCACGCCATGTTTGGTGCCCAAGCTGATCGGTCGCTCGGCCGACAACGAGACCATCGTCAGCACCCGCTCCGATCGGTCGGCCAGGGCGAGATAGTCGCGAACCTTCACGCCGGCGCCCAATTGCACCGCGGTGGGCGGAACCACGGGAAGATCGACCGGGGAAAAGCGGATCAGCCGGCCCAGTGACGTGACCGCGCCGACTTCGGTTCGGCTGGTGCTCTCCAGCGTAGAGGCGATCGCATCGTGTTTGGTCCGTCGCCGTGGTGGGGACGTTCGGCCGGCCCCGCGGTCGTCGGCATCCGAATCTGCGGTCAGGTCCACTCGGACGATCCGCCCGGTGGTGCTGAGCAGGATCCGGCACGGGGAGTCCGCCAATTGCAGTGCGGCCAGCGCGTGTTTGGAACTGGTGGCGATTGACGGCTTGGCCTCGGTGAGCAGGGTGCGGCGAGGAGTGCCGAATCGCTCGGCGACCTCCTGGAGCTCTCGCGAGACCTGGGTCCGGATGCGTTCGGTGCTGCCCAGCAGCGCGGCCAGTTCTTCGATCTGCGCGCGCAACTCACCGGCCTCGGTCTCCAATTCGACTCGAGAGAAGCGGGTCAGCCGGCGCAGCCGCAGCTCCAGAATGTAGTCGGCCTGCAGGGTGCTCAGATCGAAGACCTCCATCAGGCGCTTTCTGGCCTGGTCGGTGTCGTCGCTGCCGCGGATCACCTGGATCACCTCGTCGATGTCGAGGATCGCGATCAGCAACCCCTCGACCAGATGCAGCCGCTCCCGTCTCCTGGCCAGCCGGAACGTGGTGCGCCGGGTGACCACCTGAATGCGGTGATCGACGTAGACCTGGAGCAGCTCCTTCAGACCGAGCGTCCGCGGACCGCCGTCGACCAAGGCAACGTTGTTGATGTTGAACGAGTCTTCCAGTGGCGTGAAGCGGTAGAGCAGTTCCAGGATGGCCTGCGGGCTGAACCCGGTCTTGATGCCGATCACCAGCCGCAGACCCTTTGTCCGATCGCTGAGGTCGGTGACATCGGAAATGCCGCTGAGCTTCTTAGAGGTGACTGCGTCCTTGATCTTCTCGATCACCTTCTCCGGGCCGACCAGGTACGGCAACTCGGTGACCACGATGCCGTTCTTGCGAGCGGTGATTGATTCGATACTGACTCGGGCTCGTGTCTTGAAGCTGCCCCGTCCGGTTCGGTAGGCATCCTTGACTCCGGCGAGACCGACGATGGTGCCACCGGTTGGCAGGTCCGGCCCCGGCACGTACTCCATCAGATCGTCCAGGGTCGCATCCGGATGCGACAGCAGATGTCGGGCGGCCCCGACGACCTCAACCAGATTGTGCGGGGCCATGTTGGTTGCCATGCCCACGGCGATGCCGCTGGCGCCGTTGACCAGCAGGTTCGGGAACGCGGACGGCAGCACCTCGGGCTGAGTCAGCTGGTTGTCGTAGTTCGGCACGAAGTCGACCACGTCCTCGTCCAGGCCCTCGGTCATCGCCAACGCGGGTGGCGCCAGCCTGGCCTCGGTATAGCGCGCTGCTGCCGGGCCGTCGTCCAGCGAGCCGAAGTTGCCGTGCCCGTCGATCAGCGGCACCCGCAGCGCGAAGTCCTGAGTCAGTCGCACCATTGCGTCGTAAATCGACGCGTCTCCGTGCGGGTGCAGTTTGCCCATCACCTCGCCGGTGACCCGGGCGGATTTGACGTGGCCGCGCTCGGGGCGAAGGCCCATCTCGCTCATCTGGTACAGGATCCGGCGTTGCACCGGCTTCAAACCGTCTCGGGCGTCCGGCAGGGCGCGCGCATAGATGACCGAGTAGGCGTATTCGAGGAAGGAGCCCTGCATCTCCGTCGTGACATCGACGTCTTGGATGTGTTCGGTGATCGCCTTGTCTGGGGGAGTGTTCTTCGTTGGGCTCATTCGCTGATTCTTCTGGATGTGCCCGGAGACACACGGGATGGATCGATCGGGCTGGACGGTGTCTGGCTGTGCCAGACTGGCCGGGTGCACCCCATGTTACCGGCACCGTTTTCTTCGCCTATGAGCCTGGCCGATGTTCTGCCAAGTTGCCTGTCTGCTGCACAGGGCCAGCAGAATCCGCTCGGTTTGGCTGCGGTGCGCAGGGCGGTGGTCATCCTCGTCGACGGACTCGGGGTGGCCGCGCTTCGGGCCAGAGCCGGGCACGCCAGGTTCCTCTCCGCGCGGCTGACCAAGGCCAGCACGCTGTACAGCGGCTTCCCGACCACGACGGTCGCCGGGATCGGCAGCCTCTGCACCGGCGTGGCGCCGGGCGAGCACGGCCTGGTGGCGTATCGGGTGCTGGACCGAGCCAATGACCGTACCGTCAACCAGTTGACCGGCTGGGACTCCGAGATGGATCCGGCCACCTGGCAGCTGGCTGAGACCGTGTTCGACAAGGCGGCGGGACAGGGAATCGGGTCATGGTCGGTTGGCCCGGCCCGGTATCGCGACTCCGGGTTCACTCAGGCGGTGCTGCGTGGCAGCGATTATGTCGGCGCCGAGAGTATCGCCGATCGGTTCGACGCCGCCACCGAACTCCTGCAACGCATAGACCGTGGGCTGATTTACGTATACGTCCCCGAACTCGATATTGCCGCGCACGCACACGGTTGCGAATCCGAGCAGTGGCTGGCCGCTCTGGAGGAACTGGATGCCCGGGTCAGTTCCTTCGCCCGTCGGCTGCGGTCGGGCGAGGGAGCCTGGGTTACCGCCGATCACGGAATCCTCGATGTGCCGGCCTCGAGCCAGGTGCTCTTCGACACCGTTCCGGAGCTCGTCGCCGGGGTACGGCATGTTGGCGGTGATCCGCGCTGCGTGCATCTGTACCTGGATGATTCGTCTCTGGAGGAGACGGCCGCCGATGAGGCACGCGAGCGCCTCGCCGCGGACTGGCGCGACGTGGAGGGGGAGCGGTCCTGGGTCGCCACCAGAACTGAGGCCTGTGCAGCCGGATGGTTCGGTCCGGTCGTGGCCCCAGGGGTGCTGCCAAGGATCGGGGACGTACTGGTGGCGGCGCGCGCTCGGATCGCCTATTACGATTCCCGGATACCCGGTAGCAAGGCCCGCTCGATGATCGGCCAACACGGCTCGTTCAGCGCGGAGGAGACTCGGGTTCCGCTGATCGGGCTCGGCGCATTCGACCGCTCCTGATCCGGCGTCAGGCCAGGTCGTCGTCGGTGCGGGCGCCGAAGACGATTTCGTCCCAGCTCGGCATCGAGGCGCGGCCGCGCTTTCCGCCGCGGGTGGTCCCAGGCAGGTCGCCGGTTCCGCCTGTCGCACGGCTGCTGCTGAGACCCTCGAAGTCGTCCAGCGGCACATCCACCAGCTGCGGGTTCAGATCGGCCCGCCCCTGGTTCGCCCGGGCATCGGGATCCGGATCGTAGTTGGCAGCCTCCCGCTCGCCACGGCGTCGGCGCAGCGACTCCAGGAGATCGGCCGTTTGGTGCATATCGGCCGGGGAATCATCGTGTGAGCGGTTGATGGCGGTGACCGCAATCGAATTATTGGCCCGAGGTATCGAGCGACCGAAGGTGAAAGCCTCGGGATGCGCGGTCGGTCGGTCTGGTTCCTCACCGCTTGGTGCGGTGAAAGTGAACGCGGCGCTGTCGAACCGAGACTCGTCGGCGACGGCCGGGCCGGTGGCCACAGCGCGCAGCCGCGGAATCAGTCCGCCGTGCAATTCGCCCTGTTGAGACAGGGTTGTTGCCTCCGAGTTCAGCGGAGCCAGCGCATTCTTGCGAGGTTCGTAGCTCCAGCGGGCGTCATGGTCGATCTCCTCGGCGGTGAAGGAGAGCTTGACGATCCAGCCGCCCTCGTGTTCCTTCCAACTTGCCCAGCGCTCCCCGGATGCCCCGAGCCCGGCGAGCCGGTCCCGGATTGCAGTTCCGAAGGTCGCTGGCTCGCCAAGTGGATCGACCTCCACCGTGGTGTGCACCGGGACGCTCAACGCCGAAGCGACGATGTGTTCGCGTTCGGCGATGATGGGCCCCTCGAACCGCCTGATGTACTCCAGCGAAGCCCCCGTGACCGCCGCGACGTCTTCCGCGGACATCCCGGCGCGAATATGAGCCTGCACCTCCCGCGGCGAAAGTTTTGGTTCCTCGGTGGAATCAGGCTTGTTCTGCTTGAGCGTCGATTGCAACACCTCGTCGATCGCGATACGGTAGCGTTCGCCGTCGTCACTTGCGGCGAGAAGGGCACCGTTCTCTACGCCGATAACCTTCAAATCCTGCATGGTGATGCACCTCTCCAGCTGTCCCCGTTCGAAGCAACTGTGCCATGCACGAGGGGCATTGTCAGGGAATATCCCGGGCGTGCCGAAAGTTGCTCTCATGACGACGGGCAATAGCGTGGCGAAGGGTTTGCTATTCCCGGCAGTTTGATGCAAACTGTGCCCGCCGATTTTAGTTTTTGCGGCACACACAAGAAATGGACGGGCATGGCCACCGATTACGACGCACCGCGCAAGACCGAGGACGACTCCGAGTCGATCGAGGCCCTCAAAGAGCGTGTGCCAGACAAGATGTCCGGTGTCGTGGACGTTGACGACGCGGACAATCCGGCCGGGTTCGAGCTGCCCGGAGCCGACCTTTCGGACCTCGACCTCGACGTCGTGGTACTGCCTCCGCAGGCCGACGAGTTCACTTGTGTGAATTGTTTCCTGGTGAAGCACCGTTCGCAAATGGATCACGAGACCAAGCTCGGTCCGATCTGCCTGGAGTGCGCGGCCTAACGCACGGCGTCGTCACGACTCGGCGCCGGCGACATCCGGTCTCGAGTTGAGTGCGGCGGCGAGGTCTTTCGGGTGCCGCGTGGACACCAGCCAGTACGGGGCGGGGTCCTCCGGATCACGGATCGGCACCTTGACCACGGAGTTGGCGGCGCTGGAAAGCACCGTCCACGCCCGGGCGTCCAAGCGTTGGCCGCGTTGAACGAAGGCGTCGTTCCCGGAGAAGGTGACCGCAGGGCCGAGCTGGTGACGGGGTACCCGGGCTCGACCGGCGCGGAATTCCGTGCCGGTGACCTCGATCAGAGGCGCCGAAACAATCAGCGCAACAGTGGCCGCACCATAGAGCAGCACCGCCGCGACGATGCCGGCCACCAGCGAGATCGGTACGAGAATCAGCAAACTCATCGGGATCAGCAGCGCCGTCGCCACAAAGGTCCACGGGGAAGCTCGGAGTCGTTCGCGATACACGGTCATGGCTCTATTCGATCAGATAACTGCACTACCCTCGACACGTGGCAGATAATGTGGACGTCCTGATCACCGCTTCGGTGCCCCCCGGCTACGCGCATCCCGGTGATGCCGGAGCCGATCTCTGCGCCGACCGGGCTGTCGTGCTGCAGGCCGGAGCACGGGCCACGATCGGCACCGGTGTCTCGCTGGCGTTGCCGGAGGGCTACGTCGGATTCGTGGTACCCCGTAGCGGATTGGCCGCAAAGCACGGCATCACCATTGTCAACTCGCCGGGAACGGTTGACGCGGGATACCGCGGTGAAATCCGGGTCACCCTGCTGAACACGGATGCCAGCCAGCCCTACAGCGTGGCGGCCGGCGATCGCATCGCTCAGCTGGTGGTGATGCCAGTCAGCAGGGCACGTTTCATCCCCGTGTCGGCGCTGCCGGAGAGCAGCCGGGGCACCGGAGGATTCGGATCAACCGGCAATACGGTTGTGCAGGCAGGAGAACGAGCGTGAGTGATCAAAGCAACGGCGAAGCGGAGCTCAGCCCCAGCACTGGGGAGCAGCCGACCGCGTCGGGCGACTGGCAGAAGTCCGCTCCGGATGACCGGGAGGTCAATGGTCCGCTGGACGAGAGCGAGGCCAACCCGGTGCGACCCTATGTGGATCTCGGCGGGGTGAAGATCTTGCCGCGGGAGGGTCTCAACCTGCGCCTCGAGGTGGAAGAGGAGACCCAAAGGGTCGTCGCGGTCGGGCTGGACTATGCCGGATCCACCCTGCAGGTGCAGCCATTCGCGGCGCCGCGCTCGAGCGGGCTGTGGCATGAGATTCGGGCGCAGATCGCCGAACAGATCGAACGCCAAGGTGGCCGCACCACCGCGCACGATGGCGTCTTCGGGCCGGAACTTCTGGCCGAGATCCCGGTATCCGCGGGTCCCGGAGCCCCCGCCGAAACCCGGCTGGCGCGGTTCGTCGGGGTCGACGGCCCGCGCTGGTTCCTGCGTGGCGTCATTGCCGGCGAGGGCGCGGTGAAGCCGGATGCCGCAGCACTGATCGAGGACATGTTCCGCAGTATCGTGGTCGTCCGCGGCTCGCAGCCGATGCCGCCCAGAGACCTGATCCCGCTTCGGATGCCGGTCACCGGTGAAGAGACCGCGCCGCCGGAGGGCGCGTGAACCTGGCATGAACCACGAGAGCAGCAACGACCCGGAACTGCCTCAACCCGGGCAGAGCCAACCCGGGCAGCAGGGCCAGCCGACCGCAGCGCCCGACTCGGTCGCCCGCACGCTCGGCCAGGGTTTGGCTGCCGCCGCCAAACGGTCCGGCCTCGGCGCCGTCGCCGACGGGCACGCTCCATCCAGCCGGAACCTGCTTTTGGCCATGGGCGGAGTCAGGGGGCTGGCCGAAACCATCCTGCCCAGCCTGGTGTTCCTGGTTGTCTACACGTTTACCAAGGACGTTCCATGGGCGATCGGAACGTCGGTCCTGGCCGCGGTGATCTTCACGGTGCTGCGGCTGATCGCGCGCACTCCGGTTACCCAGGCCGTAGCCGGTCTGCTCGGCGTCGGTGCCTCCGCGGTCCTGGCGTTGCTTACGGGGCGGGGTGAGGACAACTTCGTCCTCGGCCTGCTCACCAACGGTGCGTACGGTGCGGTCTTGCTGGTGTCGATCCTGGTCGGATGGCCATTGCTGGGCCTTGCCATCGGCTATTTGATGAACGATGGCCTGAACTGGCGCAAAGACAAGCCGAAGTTTCGGGCCATGCAGTTGCTCACCGCGCTCTGGGTAGCGATGTTCGTGGCTCGTCTGGCGGTTCAGCTGCCGCTGTATTACGGGCACAATGTCGAAGGCTTGGCGATTGCGAAGCTGGCGATGGGTCTGCCGCTTTACGTGCCGTTGCTGCTGGTCTCCTGGTTGATCGTGCGATCCGTATACCCGCACCGGCAGCGTTAGCGCGTCCGGGAACGCAGCGGGAGGCCGCCGCCGGGGACGATGCTATATTTATCTTGACGTCAAGATAGATTGTCGGATCGATTCCAGGTGTACGTCCTGGGGCTGAAGGAGAGGGCGACGTGGCAGCGAAAAACAGCTTCGGGGCGAAGAGCACACTGAAGGTCGGCGCGAAAGAGTACGAGATCTTCCGGCTCGACGCGGTAGAGGGGTCTAAACGGCTGCCATACAGCCTGAAGGTGCTGCTGGAGAATCTGCTGCGCACCGAGGACGGCGCCTACATCACCAAAGACCAGATCACCGCCCTGGCGAAATGGGTGCCGACCGCTGAGCCCGACACCGAGATTCAGTTCACGCCGGGCCGAGTGATCATGCAGGACTTCACCGGCGTTCCGTGCATCGTCGACCTGGCAACCATGCGTGAGGCCGTCGTCGAACTCGGCGGCGACCCGAACACGATCAACCCGCTCGCCCCGGCCGAGATGGTCATCGACCACTCGGTGATCGCGGATGTCTTCGGCTCCGCGAACGCGTTCCAACGCAATGTTGAAATCGAATATGAGCGTAACGGCGAGCGGTACCAGTTCCTGCGCTGGGGCCAGGGCGCCTTCGAAGATTTCAAGGTCGTTCCGCCGGGGACCGGCATCGTGCACCAGGTGAACATCGAGTACCTGGCCCGGGTCACCATGACCAGGGAAGTCGACGGAAAACTGCAGGCATACCCTGACTCCCTGGTTGGCACCGACTCGCACACCACCATGGTGAATGGCCTCGGCGTACTGGGCTGGGGCGTCGGCGGCATCGAGGCCGAGGCCGCGATGCTCGGCCAACCCATCTCGATGCTGATTCCGAAGGTCGTCGGGTTCAAGCTGACCGGCACGATCCCCACCGCCGTCACGGCGACGGATGTCGTGCTCACCATCACGCAGATGCTGCGCCGGCACGGCGTGGTGGGCAAGTTTGTCGAGTTCTACGGATCGGGCGTGGCTTCGGTGCCGCTGGCCAACCGAGCTACGATCGGCAACATGAGCCCGGAGTTCGGCTCTACCGCGGCGATCTTCCCGATCGACGACGTCACCCTGGAGTACCTGCGCCTGACCGGCCGAAGCGACGAACAGGTCGCCTTGGTCGAGGCCTATTCGAAGGAGCAGGGCCTCTGGCACGATCCGGAGGTTGAACCGACCTTCAGCGAATACCTCGAACTCGACCTCAGCGAGGTCGTACCTTCGATCGCCGGGCCGAAGCGCCCGCAGGACCGGATCGAGCTGAGCCATGCCAAGGCTCAGTTCGAGAAGGACCTGTACAACTACACCTCTGTCCCGGTCTCCCGGGTCGACGCTGCCGTGGAGGGCACCTTCCCGGCAAGCGACCCCGTCGGCTTCACCGCCCAGGACGAGTCGAGCGCACACGAGCTCTCACACCAGAGCGTCGAGTCGATCCACGCCAGTCACAGTCCTTCGCACGACTCCAACCCGGCTCAGGTCGCGATGCCTGACGGTTCAAAGTTCGCCATCGACCACGGCGCGGTAGCGATTGCGGCGATCAGTTCCTGCACGAACACCTCGAACCCGTCGGTGATGCTCGCCGCCGGCATCCTGGCTCGCAATGCCAGCAAGAAGGGGCTGAAATCCAAGCCCTGGGTCAAGACCACTCTGGCTCCCGGCTCGAAGGTCGTCACCGACTACTACGAAAAGGCCGGCCTCAACCCCTATCTGGAGGACCTCGGGTTCTATCTGGTCGGCTACGGCTGCACCACCTGCATCGGCAACTCCGGACCCCTGATCGAAGAAATCTCCCAGGCGGTCAACGCCAACGACCTGGCGGTCACGGCGGTGCTTTCCGGCAACCGCAACTTCGAGGGTCGGATCAACCCTGATGTCAAGATGAACTATCTGGCCAGCCCGCCGCTGGTGATCGCCTACGCACTGGCCGGTTCGATGGACTTCGACTTCGACAATGACGCGCTGGGGCAGGACACCGAGGGTAACGACGTCTACCTCAAGGACATCTGGCCGGATGCCGATGAAGTCCAGCGCACCATCGATGCGTCGATCGACACCAATATGTTCAACCGTGAGTACGCCAGCGTTTTCGACGGCGACGAGCGCTGGCGTTCGCTGCCCACCCCGACCGGGGCCACATTCGAGTGGAACCAGGACTCGACGTATGTGCGCAAGGCCCCGTTCTTCGACGGCATGACGGTCGATGTTCCGGAGGTGACCGATATCGCCGACGCGCGGGTGCTGGCCAAACTCGGTGACTCGGTGACCACCGACCACATCAGCCCGGCCGGTTCGATCAAATCCGACAGCCCGGCCGGACACTATCTGGAAGAGCACGGCATCACCCGTAAGAACTACAACTCCTACGGATCCCGCCGCGGCAACCACGAGGTGATGATTCGCGGCACGTTCGCCAACATCCGGCTGCGCAACCAACTGCTGGACAATGTTGAGGGCGGCTACACCCGCGACTTCACCAGCCCGGATGCGCCACAGGCGTTCATTTTCGACGCGTCGGAGCACTACCAGGCCCAGGGCACGCCGCTGGTGGTCCTGGCCGGCAAGGAATACGGGTCCGGTTCCTCGCGGGACTGGGCGGCCAAGGGCACCGCGCTGTTGGGCGTGCGCGCCGTGATCACCGAGAGCTTCGAGCGGATCCACCGCTCCAATCTGATCGGGATGGGTGTCCTTCCGCTGCAGTTCCCCGAGGGGTCCAGCTGGGAGACGCTCGGCCTGGACGGTACCGAGGTGATCAGCATCTCCGGGGTGACCGAAATGAACAACGGGACGACGCCCAAGACCGTGCACGTGACGGCTCTACCAAGCGAACATTCCCCGGCGGGCAAGCAGCCGGTCGAGTTCGATGCGGTGGTCCGGATCGACACACCCGGTGAGGCCGACTACTACCGCAACGGCGGCATTCTGCAGTACGTACTGCGGTCCCTGGTCGCCGCCTAGAGGCCGGTGGCTTCCATCTGACCTCCGCGAGCCTACACTCGAACGCATGACGATACTCGAGACGATTTCCGGTCCCCGAGACCTGGACGCGCTTTCGAACGTGCAATTGAAGCAGCTGGCTGCGGAGGTCAGAGAGTTCCTGGTCGCCAACGTCGCCAAGACCGGTGGGCACCTGGGGCCGAACCTCGGTGCGGTGGAGTTGACCATAGCCATCCATCGTGTGTTCGATTCGCCGACCGACGCCGTGGTGTTCGATGTCGGCCACCAGGCCTACGTGCACAAGCTGTTGACCGGGCGGCAGGATTTCACCGGCCTCCGGCGACAGGGTGGACTGGCCGGCTATCCGCAACGTTCCGAGTCACAGCACGACATTCTAGAGAACTCGCACGCCTCGAGCTCGCTGTCCTGGGCCGACGGCATCTCCCGTGCGTTCGCGGTGACCGGGCAGGATGACAGATCGGTGGTCGTGGTGGTCGGCGACGGCGCCCTGACCGGTGGTATGACCTGGGAAGCACTGAACAACATCAGCGATGACAACACCCGCCGCCTGGTCATCGTCGTCAACGACAACGGCCGCTCCTACGCTCCGACCATCGGCGGCATCGCCCGATTCTTGAACACCGTCCGCACCCGGCGCAGCTACCACACCCTGTATTTGACCAGCCAGAAGGCGTTCGGCCGGCTCGGCGGTCCCGGCCGAGCCCTTTATCGCGGTATCCGCGGCGGACTGCACGGATTTTTGAGTCGGTTCACCAACAACGAGGCGCTCTATTCCAATCTTGACATCAAGTACATCGGGCCGATCGACGGCCACGATGTGGAGGCCATGCAGGAGGCGCTGCGTCAGGCCAAGGGCTACGGCGCACCGGTGATCGTGCACGCCATTACTCAGAAGGGCCGCGGGTACGCGCCGGCGATGCAGGATAGTGCCGACCAGTTCCATGCCGTCGGCCAG
>JBDTDV010000014.1:0-51348 GCA_039922875.1 Microbacteriaceae bacterium | reverse complement strand
GAAGCACTGCTCGCAGACCCGGGCGGCGATTTCCGAGGCGACACTGGCAAAGCCGGGTGCCTCGGCCACCACCACGGCGCGGCCGGTCATCCGCACGGCGGCGCAGACGGTCTCATCGTCGAACGGGACGATGCTGCGCAGATCTACCACGCCGATGCTGCGCCCCTCGGCCTCGGCCGCCTCGGCGGACTGAAGCGCAATGGGAACGCTCGGCCCGTAGGCGATCAGGGTAACGTCGCTGCCCTCGCGCACAACGCGCGCCGAGCCGATCCGCGGCAGCGGAGCCGAAGTATCCACAACGCCTTTGACCCAGTACAACCGCTTCGGCTCGAGGAAGACGACCGGATCGGCAAACGCGATGGCGGCCCGGAGCAGGCCGTAGGCATCCTGCGGCGTGGCCGGCGCGACAACGGTCAGTCCGGGCGTGTGTGCGTAATAGGCTTCGGACGAGTCGCTGTGGTGCTCGACGCCGCCGATCCCGCCGCCGTACGGAATCCTGATCACCATCGGCAGGCGCACCGCCCCCTTGGTGCGGTTGCCCATCTTCGCGACGTGGTCCACGATCTGCTCGAAGGCCGGCAGCGCGAACGCATCGAACTGCAACTCGACCACCGGACGCATGCCGTTCATCGCCATGCCGACCGCCGAGCCGACGATGCCGGCCTCGGCCAGCGGGGTATCAAAACACCGGTCCTCACCAAAGCGTGCGGTCAGGCCGTCGGTGATCCGAAAGACCCCGCCAAGCGTCCCGACGTCCTCGCCGAAGATCACCACCGCCGGGTCGGCGGCCAGCGCGTCGGCCAGGGCGCGATTGAGCGCTGCGGCCATGGTCATGGTGGTGCCGGCGGCCCGCGATGCTGCGGGCGCAGTCGTCCGGGTATCGGCGCGTCGTGGTTGCAGGAGAGTCATTTCAGGCTCCTTCCGTGGCCGATTCGTGCGCGTCGGCATCCTCGCTGCGACGCAGCTCGTCGGTCAGCATCGCACGTTGCGCATCCAATTGCGGCGTGCGCGCCGCATAGACGTAATCGAAAAGGTCGGATGCCGTCGGCTCGACTTCCCGGCTCACCCAGTCGCGCAGTCGCTCGGCGATCCGCTCGGCCTGTGCCGCGAACTCCGCCTCGTCGCCGGGGGAGAGCGCGCTGGCCGAGACGAGATACTCGCGCAGCCGGGTCAGCGGATCCCGGCCCGCCCACTCCTGCACCTCGGCCGCGTCCCGATAGCGGGTGGCATCGTCGGCGTTGGTGTGGGCCTGCATCCGGTAGGTGTGCGCCTCCACCAGGGTGGGTCCGCCGCCGTCGCGGGCGCCGGCCACGGCATCCCGCAACACCGCCAGCACCGCGGCGAAATCGTTTCCGTCCACCCTGATGCCCGGCATCCCGTATCCGATCGCCTTGTGCGCCAGCGACGGGGCGATGCTCTGCCGGGACAGCGGCACCGAGATGGCGTACCGGTTGTTCTGCACCAGGAAGACGACCGGGAGATGGAACACCGCTGCGAAATTCATCGCCTCATGGAAGTCGCCCTCGCTGGTGGCACCGTCGCCGCACATGGCCAGCACCACGGTGTCCTCGCCGCGCAACCGGGCGGCGTGAGCGAAGCCGGCCGCGTGCACCAGCTGGGTGGCCAGCGGGGTGGATGCCGGCGCGACGTGGTACTGGTTCGGGTCGTAACCGCAGTGCCAATCGCCGTGCAACAACACGAAGGCCTGCACAGGATCGACTCCCCTGGCCAGAATCGCCGCCGAATCGCGGTAGGTGGGAAACATCCAGTCCTGCTCACGGAGCGCGAGAGCGGCGGCGACCTGGCAGGCCTCCTGACCGTGCGACGACGGGTACACCGCGAGCCCGCCCTGCCGCACGATCATGCTTGCCTCGTCGTTGACCCGGCGGGCGGCGACCAAGAGCCGATAGCCGTCGGTGAGCGCCTCCAGCTGCGGCAGCGGGTATCGGGGATCGGCGTGCACGGCGCCTTCGGCGTCGATCAACTGCACCGGTGTCTCGCCGGGTAGCAGCGCGAGATCGGGGCGATTCATCTGTTCTCCATTGAATTAGGGCCCAACTGAATTCACACTGAAGCAAGACGGTACTTCTCATCCAGGATGGCTCTTCGAGACCGGCTGCGCCAGCAGTGCCACACTTCTGAGACGATCCGCGCATCAGCAGCGGAGGCTGTGTCAAACTGTCTGAAAGCATTCCACTGGGCGTGAGGAGAACTGGACGGATGGAACCCCCGTTAGATCCCGCTGACGAGCGCATCGTCGCCGAGCTGCTGCGCGACGGGAGGGCGTCGATCAGCGCGGTCGCGGCGGCGGCGCACATTTCACGCGCCAACGCCTATGCCCGGCTGAATCGGTTGATCGCCGACGGCGTGATCACCGGATTCACGGCCAAGGCCGACCCGGTCAAACTCGGCAAGGCCTCCAGCGCCTATGTCACCCTGCGGGTGGAGCAGGCGTCCTGGCTGCAGTTGCGCGGGACCCTGGAGCGGATCCCCGAGGTCGAGCACATCGCGCTGGTCGGCGGCGACTTCGACGTGCTACTGCTGGTCCGCGCCCGTGACAACGAAGATCTGCGCCGGGTTGTGCTCGATGAGTTGCAGTCGATTCCGTTCATCCGCGACACTAAGACAGCGCTGATTTTCGAGGACCACGACACACGCTGAGTTGTGCCGCCGCTCGCCTACAAGGGAACCCCGATGACCATCATCCAGGCTACGGGCTTGACCAAAATCTATCGATCCAAAAGCGGCCCGGTGCATGCGCTGGACGGGTTGGACTTGTCGGTGCCCAAGGGCACGGTGAAGGCATTGCTTGGCCCCAACGGTGCGGGAAAGACCACAGCCGTGAAGGTACTGACCACGCTGATCAAACCGGACGCCGGTACGGCGCTCGTCGATGGGATCGATGTCGCGCGCGACCCGAAGTCGGTTCGCAAGGTCATCGGAGTCTCCGGGCAATACGCGGCGGTCGACGAGAATCTGACCGGCTTCGAGAACCTGGATATGGTGGGCCGGCTGTACCATCTCGGCCGGGCTGCCGCCAGGCGCCGGGCGGTCGAACTCATCGACGTGTTCGAGCTCACCGCGGCGGGTAACCGACCGGTGAAGGGCTTCTCCGGCGGCATGCGTCGTCGGATCGACCTCGCCGGTGCCCTGGTGATCAATCCGAAGATCCTCTTTCTCGACGAGCCGACCACCGGGCTGGACCCGCGCAGTCGCCTGGCGCTGTGGGAGGTGATCAAGAACCTGGTCAACGACGGCACCACGGTGCTGCTCACGACGCAGTATCTGGAAGAGGCCGACCAGCTGGCCGACGATATCGCGGTGATCGACGACGGCCGAGTCATCGCCGAAGGAACCTCGGATCAGCTGAAGGCGCAGATTGGCGGGCACCGGGTGGTGGTCGCGCTCGTCGACGCCTCCGACAGCGACGCGGCCCGCGGCATCCTCGCCCGGCACGGCGATGGGGATCCGGCGGTCTCCGGCGACGGTCGCGGACTCGAGGTCGCCGTTACCGATGGCCCGACCGCGCTGCAACACGCCTTGGCCGAATTGAGCGCGGCCGGGATCGGCCTGCACGATGCCGGGATGCGCCGACCCACCCTGGACGACGTGTTCCTCCGGCTCACCGGGCGTCGGACGGTGGGTTCCGAGGGGGATTCGGAAACGGTGGATGTGGAGGCAGTGAAATGACCACGACGAGTGCGCTGGCGTTGTGGTATTCCGACGGTTGGACGATCACAAAGCGCAACCTGATCAAAATCAAACGCTCTCCGGACATGCTGGTCTTCGCCGTGATCCAGCCGATCATGTTTGTGCTGCTGTTCAGTCAGGTCTACGCCGGAGCGATCAAGGTGCAGGGCACCGATTATGTGCAATTCCTGATGGCGGGTATTTTCGCTCAGACCGTGGTCTTCGGGTCGACCTTCTCTGGGGCGGCCATGGCCCAGGACCTCAAATCCGGCATCATCGACCGGTTTCGTAGCTTGCCGATGAACTCTTCTGCGGTCCTGATCGGCCGCACGAACAGTGATCTGGTATTGAACACCATTTCCATGGTGATCATGATGGGTACCGGGCTGGCAGTGGGTTGGCGAGTGAACTCCTCGCTGCCGGAGTTCCTCGCCGGTGTCGCTCTGCTGCTCCTGTTCAGTTATGCGTTCAGTTGGGTGATGGCGTTGCTGGGGATGAGCGTCCAGAGTCCCGAGGTGATCAACAACGCGTCGTTCATCATCCTGTTCCCACTGACCTTCGTCTCGAACGCGTTCGTGCCGAGCGCCACCCTGCCGACGCCGTTGCGGATCTTCGCCGAATGGAACCCGGTGTCGGCGCTGGTCCAGGCGGCGCGCGAATTGTTCGGCAACGTGGGAACGGTTCCGGTGCCAGATATTTGGCCGATGCAGCACCCCATTCTCACCGTGCTGCTGGGCATCGTGCTGATGCTGGTCGCGTTCGTGCCGCTGTGCGTCCGGAAGTTCGCC
Organism: Microbacteriaceae bacterium; assembly: GCA_039922875.1. Classification (GTDB taxonomy): domain Bacteria; phylum Actinomycetota; class Actinomycetes; order Actinomycetales; family Microbacteriaceae; genus JBDTDV01. The sequence continues at coordinate 46,870 of JBDTDV010000014.1, read as the reverse complement.
TCGATCAGTTCCCGCTAGTCGCCGCGCCTGGGGTGCGAGGCCAGCTGCCATGCGACCTGATTTTGACCCCGTAGATTGGCACCATGAGTGTCGTAGTCCTCGGCAGCGCAAATCTCGACCTGGTTTATCAGGTCGACACCATTCCATTGCCGGGAGAGACGGTGCTGGCCAACGGATTTGAGCAACATCCCGGCGGCAAGGGCAACAATCAGGTCACCGCCGTAGCACGTGCCGGGGCCGAGGTGACATTCGTGGCTGCGCTCGGAACGGATGCCGCCGGTGAGGTGCTCCTGGCCAGTTTGCGCGCCAGCGGGGTGCACGAAGGCATTCGGCGCGTTGACCAGCCGACCGGAACGGCATTGATCACCGTCGACGCTCACGCCGAGAACACGATCGTCGTGAACTCCGGCGCGAATGCGGCGCTACGCGAGGTGAGCGAGGGTGAGCTGGCCATGATCCGCCGCGCCGATTACCTGTTACTCCAGTTGGAGACCCCGCTGCCGACCGTCGTGACTGCCGCAGCTGCGGCTCGGAAGGCCGGCACCCGCGTTGTGCTCAATGCCTCACCGGTTAGAGATTTGCCCGGCGAGCTGATGGAGAACATCGACCTGCTCGTGGTCAACGAGCACGAGGCCGAGCGGTTGTCCGGCGAAACCGCGCGCGCCAAGGAAACTGTTCTGCCTGGGGGGAGCGTGCAGACTACCGTGCAGACTAAGGGGCAGGCCGCCGACTCTCTGCTGTCGCTGGTGCCCGCTGTCGTCATCACGCTCGGCCCCGCGGGATCGTTGGTTGCCGTGCGTGGCGAGGCGCCGGCCGTGGTCGCAGGTATTCGAGTCGACGCCGTGGACACCACCGGTGCCGGCGACACGTTCTGCGGAGCGCTGGTAGCCGCGCTGGATACCGGCGGGCTGGATACCGGCGGGCTGGATACCGGGGGATCCTCGAGTGAGCGTGTCCTTGCCCTGGACAGCCTGATCAGTGCCGCCGAATTCGCCACAGCCGCCGCGGCCCTCTCCGTGCAGCTGGTCGGAGCGGTCCCCTCCATTCCCACGCGCGCGCAGGTCATGCATTTTCGCCGAACGCTGTGAACGGTGATCTCTACCGCGGCTCCTCCTCGGCGAGCCGGCTGAGCAGCATCAATCCGTCGAGATCTCGCCACTCCGCGTAGAGCACGTATCCGCGCTTGCCGCGGTGGTCCTCAGCCCAGACCAGCGCTTCGTGCACATTCGAGGATGAGATCAGCCGCCAGCGCTCTGGAGATTCCGATCCCAGTCCGGCCGCCGCGTCAGGGTGAATCTCCGCGGCCGGGTCGATTACGGCCGGGTCGGTTCCGGGGGAGAACTCCACCCGGTAGGCGGGCGTCGCGTCAAGCGCGAACGCCTCCTCAAGGCCGACAGGTTGTCCATCCATGCCGACACAGTAAGTCCGAGTGTGTCGGACAACAATCCCGTTCACACTATGCGACCACGCGGGTATTATGCTCAAGCCAGCAACTGTCTAACCCCAGAGAGCACTGCTGTAGGAAAGGCCAGAGCCATCGGTATACTATTCTTCGGAGCTGGCCGCACCGCGATCGAAATCGACGATCGTACCCTGGCGCACCTGCAAATGGTTACCCTTACTAAACTTCGGCGGCACGAATCATTCGCCATATCGTGGCGAGACGATTCCGAGATCGGTGATGGCCGCAGCACGGTATGGATTACACCGAGCACCGACCTGCACTTCAAATACTCCGGTAGCCGCCAGCCGATGATCGAAAAAGAGCGCGTGGAGGAGATGGCGGCGGCGTCGAACTCGACCCACGGCATCCAACTCGACGACGACGCGACTCTTGTGGAGCCGCCGAAGCGCTGAGTCCCGCAACCGCAATCCGGCAAAGACTGGGCAAAGGCTGGCTGCTGAGGCTGATCCCTTGTCGGTGCTGTGCACCTGGTGTCTAATGTCGATGTCCACCAGGAGCGCGAGCAGGAGGCCGAATCCATGTCGTCAGCACATCCGCGGGTACTCATCCTCGGTGGAGGGTATGTCGGGCTTTACACGGCGTGGGGATTGCAGAAGCGGATCCCCGCGACGGCGATGAGGATTACCGTGGTCGAGCCCAACGCCTACATGACGTATCAGCCGTTGCTGCCGGAGGTCAGCGGTGGGGAGGTCGAACCGCGCAATCTCATGGTCCAATTGCGCAGAGCTCTTCACCACAACGTGGAGGTGTTCCGCGGTTCGCTGATTTCCTTGGACTGCCAGGCGAAAACGGCAACGCTCGTCTCCTACGACGGCCAGACGGTTCAACGCGACTATGACCAGGTGGTCTTCGCGCTCGGCGCCATCTCGCACACCTTTCCCACCCCCGGTCTTGAGGAGAATGCGATCGGCTTCAAGTCGATCGAAGAGGCGCTGTACCTGCGCGACCGGCTGCTTGACAACATAGCGCTCGCGGCATCCACGAACGATCTCACGCAGCGCAGGAAGGCGCTGACCTTTGTCTTCATCGGCGGTGGTTACACGGGCGTCGAGGCGATCGCGGAACTGAGCGATCTGGCCAAGATCGCGGTCAGGGCGTATCCGGGGCTGAGCGCGACTGACCTGAATTGGGTGCTCGTCGAAGCCGCGGACCGCATTGCGGCCGAGGTCGGCCCGACTCTCTCCCGGTGGACGCTGGCGCACTTGCGTAAGCGGGGCATCGATGTGCGGCTGGAGACGACGGTGAAATCGTGCATCGACGGCCACGTCGTGCTCAGCGACGGCGACGAGTTCGACGCCGCCACGGTGGTCTGGACAGCGGGAGTCAAACCCAATCCCGTTCTGGACCATACCAATGTGCCGCGAGGGGCGAAGGGTCATGTCGCAGCGAACGCCCGCTTGCAGGTGGTCCGCGAGGACGGAACGGTTGTCGAGGGTGCATGGGCGGCCGGCGACAACGCCCAGGTGCCCGATCTCACCGCCGAATCCCAGCCGGCGTACTGCGTTCCGAATGCGCAGCACGCGGTGCGGCAGGCGAAACTCCTGGCCAAGAATCTTGTGGCCGTGCTGCAGGGTGAGGAACCGGAGCAGTACCGGCACAAGTCGCTGGGCGCGTTGGCCAGCTATGGGGTGGGCAAGGGGGCGGCCGTGGTCTTCGGTGTCCGGCTCCGCGGATTGCCGGCGTGGCTGGTCGACCGGGGCTATCACGGAATGTCGGTTCCGACGTATGCGCGCAAGTTCCGGGTGTTTGCCGGTTGGCTGACCAACATGTTCACCCCGCGTGATATCACCACCATGAGTGCGACCGAGCATCCGCGCCGCGCATTCGTTGCCGGAATAGAGGAACAGAAGAAGTGATCGCATGGGTAGCGCCCGCCACTTCCCTCGGCCGATTTCTCCGGTCGGCCAGCTAGCTCGATTGACCCGGCCGCCGAAGATCTGAGATCATTGCAGAGCAGGATTACAGAATGAACGGTCGGTAACTAATTCCGGCCCCATGGTCGTACGACAGTGCAGGTCGTACGACAGTGCAGTCAGGAGACAGTGTGACTGAGGCCTATCTCGTCGGCGGGGTGCGCACCGCAACCGGCCGCTATGGCGGTGTATTGGCATCCGTGCGACCCGATGATCTCGCCGCGCTGGTTGTCCGAGAGGCCCTCGAACGCTCCGGTGCTCCGATGGATGCCGTCGACGATGTCATCCTCGGATGCGCCAATCAAGCGGGCGAAGACAATCGCAACGTCGCCAGAATGGCGGTGCTGCTGGCCGGGCTGCCGGTCAGTGTGCCGGGCATCACCGTGAACCGGCTCTGCGCATCCGGACTTTCCGCCATCACCATGGCCGCTCAGGCCATCCGCGCCGGAGACAGTGAACTTATCATCGCCGGCGGTGTGGAGTCGATGACCCGCGCGCCCTGGGTGCTTGCGAAACCGGCCCGCGGCTACGGCCGCCCGGGCGAGATCGCCGACACCGCAATCGGATGGCGCTTCACCAATCCCGCGTTCCGTACCCGGGACAAGGCGACATACTCCATGCCGGAAACTGCGGAAGAGGTGGCTCGCCTCGACCGGATCACCCGTGAGGAGGCCGACGCATTCGCCCTGGACAGCCACCGTCGGGCGTTGGACGCCATCGACGCGGGACGGTTTGCCGGCGAGGTGGTCGCGGTGCCCACCGCGGCCGGCGACGTACTGGTCGACGAGGGCCCACGACGGGACACCAGCGCGGAAGCGCTCGCCCGGCTTAGGCCGGTCGTTGTCGGCGGCAGCGTGGTCACGGCGGGTAACGCGAGCCCGCTGAACGATGGTGCCTCAGCGATCGTGGTCGCCAGCGCAGCGGCGGTCAAGCGCTACGGTCTCACTGCCCGGGCACGCGTCGTCGTCGGGGCCAGCGCCGGTGTCGCGCCGGAGATAATGGGGCTCGGCCCGGTTCCGGCCACCGAGAAAGCCCTCGCGAAGGCCGGCATCGGCTTGGATGCCATCGGAGCGGTCGAACTGAACGAGGCATTCGCCACGCAGTCCCTGGCTTGCATCCGAAGGCTCGGTCTCGACCCCGATCGGGTCAACCGTGACGGCGGCGCGATTGCGCTCGGCCACGCCCTCGGCTCCAGCGGCTCACGCATCCTGGTTACCCTGCTGGGCAGGATGGAGCGCGAGAATGCCGCGCTAGGCTTGGCCACCATGTGCGTGGGAGTCGGCCAGGGTGCCGCCCTCATCGTGGAGGCGGCTCAATGACCGGTAAGACCACCTATACAACGCTTGAGGTCGTCGAGCGCGCCGACCGGACGATCGTGCGGCTGAACCGGCCGGAGGTTCGCAACGCGATCGATCAGAGAATGATCGACGAGCTGCACTCGGTGTGCGCCGAACTCGAGGCCATTCCGCGCATCCTGATCGTCTGCGGAGCAGGCGGCACCTTCGCCTCGGGAGCCGACATCGGCGAACTGCGAGAGCGTCGCGCTGCCGACGCGCTGAAGGCCATCAACGCCTCCCTGTTCATCCGAATCGCCGAACTGCCGATGCCGGTCATCGCTGCCATCGATGGCTACGCGCTCGGTGGTGGCGCCGAACTCGCGTACGCCGCGGACTTCCGGATCGCCACCCCTCGAGTGCGGATCGGAAACCCCGAGACCGGTCTCGGTATCATCGCCGCCGCCGGCGCGTCCTGGCGGCTGGTCGAGCTCGTTGGCGAGCCGCTGGCCAAGGAGATCCTGCTGGCCGGACGCATTCTCACCGCGGAGGAGGCGCTGGCCGTACGACTGGTTACCGAGGTGCATCCGGCAGAGAAGTTGCTCGAGGCGGCCAACGCCTTGGCCGACCGGATCGCCAAGAACGACCCGCTGGCTACCCGCTACGCGAAGCGAGTGATGCACGCCGCACGCACCGAGCATCCGACAGTCGATCAGAAGGCGCAGGCCGTGCTCTTCGAATCGGACGAGAAGCGACGCAGGATGACCGAGTTCCTGGAGCGACACAGTTGAGCGGGCCGCTCCCGGCCGAGGTCGGGGTGCTCGGCGGCGGCCGCATGGGCGCCGGCATCGCGCACGCTTTTCTGGTCTCCGGGTCTCGGGTCCGCGTCATCGAGCGCAACCCGGCCGAGGCCGAATTCGCCGCCGAACGGATTCGACACGCACTGCGCGCCAGCGTGCAACGAGGTTCGACGACCGAAACCCTCGACGTGCTGGAGGCACGCGTGAGGATCGGCACCGACTATGCGGAGTTCGCCGACTGCTCGCTCGTTGTCGAGGCGGTACCGGAAGATCGCGCGCTCAAGAGCAGTTCGTTGCGCCGTGTGGAAGCCGCGCTCGACGACGAAGCATGTCTTGCCAGTAACACCTCGTCGATTTCGATTACCGAGCTGGCCAGCCAGCTCATCCGACCGCAGCGCTTTCTCGGCCTGCACTTCTTCAACCCGGTCCCGGCGTCCGCGCTGGTCGAGGTGGTCACCGGTGCCGCCACGGCACCAGGTCTGGTCGCGGATGCCTGCGACTGGGTCGCCGCGCTCGGCAAGACACCGATCGTGGTGCGCGACGCACCCGGGTTCGCCTCCTCGCGGCTCGGTGTTGCGCTTGGCCTGGAAGCGATCCGGATGCTGGAGAGCGGGGTGGCTTCGGCGGCCGATATCGACGCGGCGATGGTGCTGGGCTACCGGCATCCGGTCGGTCCGCTCCGGCTCACCGACCTGGTCGGCCTGGATGTCCGGCTGGGTATCGCGGAGTATCTGCACGCCGAACTCGGAGAACGATTCACCCCTCCGGAGTTGCTTCGAAAGAAGGTCGCAGCCGGTGAGCTCGGCCGCAAGACCGGGCAGGGCTTTTACGCCTGGCCGGCAGCAACCCCGTGAGGTCGGTCCGGAACATCATGAAGGAGAGTGCCTGAATGAATGACATCCTGCCCAGCTACGTTGCCGGATCCTGGTGGCAGCCGAACCCTGACGTCGCCGCGGTCCCGGTTCATGACGCGTCGACCGGCGAGTTGATCACCCGGGTCAGTGCCGAGGGTATCGATCTACCCGAGGCCTTACGGTATGCCCGCATGGCGGGCCAACGCTCGCTCAGCGCCCTCACCTTTCACCAGCGGGCGATCATCCTCAAGCAGCTGGCGCAGGTGCTCACCGAGCGCAAGGCGGAACTCTACGAGCTCTCCGCCCGGGCTGGCGCCACGAAGACCGATTCCTGGATCGACATCGACGGTGGAATCGGCGTGCTCTTCACCTACTCCTCCAAGGGTCGCCGGGAATTGCCCAACACCACGGTCTACCTGGACGGGCCGATCGAGCCGCTCTCCAAAGATGGTTCATTCCTCGGGAGGCATATCTACACCAGTCTTCCGGGGGTGGCGGTGCAGATCAACGCCTTCAACTTCCCGGTCTGGGGTCTACTGGAGAAGTTCGCGCCGGCGTTCCTAGCCGGAATGCCCACGCTGGCCAAACCCGCCACCCCCACCGGCTATATTGCCGAGCACCTAGTGCGGATCATGGTCGAATCCGCGGTGCTTCCGGAAGGTTCGCTGCAACTGCTCTCCGGCGCGGGCCGGGAGCTGCTGAACGCCCTTCAGCTGGGCGACCTGGTCGCCTTCACCGGCTCGGCATCAACCGCCGCCGGGCTGCGGCTGCACCCGGCGGTGCAAACCCGCGGGGTTCGGTTGACCAGTGAGACAGACTCGCTGAACGCGTCGGTCCTCGGCGCCGCTGCGGTTTCAGGCACCGCGGAGTTCGACGCGTTCGTCAAGCAAGCTGTTACCGAAATGACCGCGAAAGCCGGGCAGAAGTGCACGGCGATTCGCAGGATCATCGTGCCGCAGGGATCCGTTGACGCCGTCGTCACGGCGATCGGCGAGCGCATCTCGGAGCGGGTCGTCGTCGGCGATCCTCGCCACGAGGGCACCACGATGGGCCCGCTGGTGAGTCTGCAGCAGCGCGACGAGGTTCTGCGCCAGGTCGGAAAACTCGTCGCGGCCGGGGGACGAGCGGTGATCGGGTCTACCGACACTCCTTCCGTCCACGGCGCCTTCCTCGATCCGATTCTGCTGCGCTTCGAAGACTCAGCCACCCCCGAGTTGCACACTGTCGAGGCGTTCGGGCCCGTCGCGAGCATTGTCGGATACGACGCCATCGACGAGGTGGTTGGGCTCGTGGCGGCCGGTGGCGGGTCACTGGTTGCCAGCATCGCCTCCAACGACCCGGAGGAGGTGCGTGCATTGGTGGGCGGCATGGCGGCCTACAACGGTCGCGTGCTGATCCTGAACCGGGATGACGCGCGCAGTTCGACGGGGCACGGCTCGCCGGTACCGCATTTGATCCACGGTGGGCCCGGGCGGGCCGGCGGCGGAGAGGAACTCGGCGGCATCCGGGCCGTGTTGCAGCACATGCAGCGCACCGCTATCCAGGGCACCCCTGAGATGCTGACGGCGATCACCGGCGTCTGGCACCAGGGCGCGCGGGTCAAGGACGACGGTGTGCATCCGTTCCGCAAGGCGCTTTCCCAGTTACGCATCGGTGATCAGGTGATCTCTGACTCCCGCGTCGTTACCCTGGACGACATCGAGCATTTTGCCGCTTTCACCGGCGACACCTTCTACGCACACATGGATGAGGAGGCTGCCGCGGCCAACCCGTTCTTCCCCGGCCGAGTCGCCCACGGCTACCTGCTCATCTCGTTTGCCGCCGGGCTGTTCGTCGACCCGCCTCCCGGGCCGGTGCTGGCCAACTACGGGTTGGAGCACCTGCGCTTCCTGACTCCGGTCTCGCCGGGCGACACCATCCGGGTGGCGCTGACTGCGAAGCAGATCACCCCGCGTGAGACCGAGGACTACGGCGAGGTGCGCTGGGATGCCGTGCTCAGCAACCAGCGCGACGAGCCGGTGGCGACCTACGACGTGCTCACCCTGGTAAGCAAATAGGCGGTGTGCAAATAGCCGGTGTGTAAATAGCGGTGTGCAAATAGCTGTGAGCAAAAGCGCGGCGTGCCAAAGGCGGCGTGCCGCGATCGGCGTGAATGTGTTTTTCCGCCGTTGCACTCAGGATCGGTCGGTATCGTCACCTCTATGAGCACGGGCCTGGCCGCTGAGATCGACCGCGGACGAATTCCGCACCGGGGAATCCGGGTGTTCCTTGGCCGGCTACGAGCCTGGGTTGAGCGGCATCCGAAGGTCCGCCTGGGTTATCGTCTATTCGTCGGCCTCTTCGGCGGTCTGATCATCATGCTCGGGCTGATTCTGGTGCCCCTGCCCGGACCCGGATGGCTGATCGTGTTCGTCGGCCTGGGCATCCTTGGCACCGAATTCCCCTCCGCCCGAAGGGTCTCCGACGCGCTCAAGCGTGTGCTGATGGCGTTCTGGTCGTGGCTGCAGCACCGCCGGGCCGAGCGTCAGGCGCGGCGTTCCCGCACCGAGTCGAACGCGTTCCAAATTCAGGATTGAGCGGCAGGTCGGGGCGGCGGGCTGTGTCGGCCGTGCATCCGTCCTGAATTCGGTGCGGGTAACGGCGAGGAGGCGGGTATCCGCCCCCGCCGCCGGGGGGCGGGTGGCGTCCCGGGGGCGGGCGACCGCCCGGCGGCGGGCGGGGGGCTTCCCGGGGGGCGGGGGCTTCCCGGGGGCGGGAGGCCGCCCGGGGACGAGTGGGTTCAGGCGGCTGGGGTGGTGCGCAGCCCGTCGAGCGCGACGGTAAGGACGTCCTCCGCGAGCTGGTTCGCGCCCTCGGGCCCGGTCGGTCGGTACCACTCGACGACCGAGTTGATCATGCCGAACAGCAACCGGGTCGCCACCCTCGCGTCGATATCACTGCGCAGGGATCCTTCATCGCGCGCCTGCACGACCAGTTCGGATACCGTTCGGTCAAACGCGCGCCGGCGCACCAGCGCCTCGCGCTCGACCTCCGAGTTCCCGCGCAGTCGCAACAGCAAGGTCACGAACGGCAGGCGCTCCACCAGCACGTGCATGGCGCCGCGAACCACATGAGCAAGCCGATCGGCGGCGGTCCCGAATTGCGCGCCATCCTCGTGCAGCACCGACTCCAGGCCGGTAAGGGCCTCGTCCAGGGCCAGTCGCAACAGATCGACCTTCGACGGCACGTGATGGTAGATCGCTGATTTACTCAGCCCGAGCCGGGTCGCCAGCATCCCCATCGATGTCGCGTCATAGCCGTGCTCGTTGAAGGCGGCGACCGCCACCTCCAGTACTGCGCGCTGATCGTAGCCCGGTCGGCCGCGCTTAGGCGTCGGCAAGGATCTCGACACTGCTGCAGCTTCGACGGACATATCTCTCAGTGTGCCACGTCGCCGGAATCGGCCGCTTTCGTCGGGCGGTTGTCGTAGACCCGCTTCAGTTTCCCGGTGCTGCGGACCAGCGAGCCGGACGCCGCAAGCTCGACGCGCACGGTACTGCCGATTTGGCCTTTGACCCGCGTTGCCAGGATTGTTGCCGCGAGTTCGAGCTCCGATTCCGCGGCGCCGTCTCGTGGTTCGACCTTGATGCACATCTCATCGAGTTGGTGCGGCCGGGACAGCTCGAGCACGAAGTGCGGCGACAGGGCCTCGATCCCCAGCACGATCTCCTCGATCTGACTGGGAAACATGTTGACCCCGCGCAGGATGATCATGTCGTCGTCGCGTCCGGTGATCTTCTCGATCCGGCGCATTGCCGGGCGCGCGGTGCCAGGCAGCAGCCGGGTGAGGTCGTGTGTGCGGTACCGGATGACCGGGAATGCCTGCTTCGTCAAGGAAGTGAAGGCCAGCTCGCCGATCTCGCCGTCTGGCAGCTGTGTGTCCCGGTTCGAATCGGTGCTGGCGGGGTCGATCACCTCGGGAATGAAATGGTCCTCCCAGATGTGCGGGCCATCCTTGGACTCGATGCACTCGTTGCCGACGCCGGGGCCCATCACCTCGCTGAGCCCGTAGATATCCAGCGCATCGATGTTCAGCCGTTCCTCAAGCTCCAGTCGCAGTTCATTGGTCCACGGTTCGGCCCCGAGGATCCCCACTTTCAAAGAGGTGCCGCGCGGATCGACTCCTGCCGCGACCATGGCATCGGCGATGGTGAGCAAATACGTCGGCGTGCACATGATCACGTCCGGTTCGAAATCGCGGATCACCTGCACCTGCTTGGCGGTCTGCCCACCCGACATCGGGATCACCGTGCATCCCAGCTCCTCGATCCCGGCATGGGCGCCCAGCCCTCCGGTGAACAGTCCGTACCCATACGCGTTCTGCACCCGCTGCCCTGGCCGTACCCCAGACGCCCGAAGCGACCTGGCCATCAGCTTCGCCCACACCGCGAGATCGTCTTTCGTGTAACCGACCACGGTGGCTCGGCCGGTGGTGCCGGAGGAGGCGTGGATGCGTGCCACCTGGTTCATCGGCACAGCGAACATGCCGAACGGGTAGGTCTGGCGCAGGTCTTCCTTGGTGGTGAAGGGCAGCTTTGCGAGGTCGCTCAGCTCGCGGATGTCCTCCGGATGCACCCCGGCGGCGTCGAACTTCGTGCGGTACAACGGCACGTTCTCGTAGGCATGTCGCACGGTCCACTTGAGGCGGGTCAGTTGCAACGCCTCGAGCTCGTCGCGGGACATCCGCTCCTCCGGGTCCAGCTCCGACACTGCCGGGGCTCCGGCACGTACTTTCGTGGTGTTGCCTGCCGCCGCGTTCGGTGTGGTGATTGTCATGAGTTCTCCTCGTTGAGATAGTGCTGTTCTGCCGGGTTTCTGGGTTCTTCAGTTCGGGGTGACCGGCCGATTCGTAGTGCGGGAGCGGCCGCGGAACTCGGCGACAACTTCCGTTTCGCAGGTGACCTGCACATCGTAAATGCCGTTGCGCCCGAGGCGGGTCCGTCGCGCGGCGGTCGCGGTGAGCGTCTGTCCGGCCGTGGTGGAGCGCAGATAGTTGATCTCGGCGCCGGCCGCGAGGGTGACCTGCTCGTCCTCGTTGCAGGCGATCGCGAACGCGGTGTCGGCCAACGCGAATACGAAGCCGCCGTGGGTGAGGTTGAAGCCGTTGAGCATGTCCTCACGGATCAGCATGGAGACGATGGCGTGGCCTGCCGGCGCGTCGTGCACCACCATCCCTAGACCAGTCGATGCGCGGTCGCGCGCCATCATGGCCTGATTGGCCGGCACCTGGTCGTCCATCTGGTTCTCCTCGATTCACCCTGCCGCGTTGCATCGGGCTTCTATATACTAACCGAACGTTCGGTTATGCTGGAAGGGAAGATCGGAGCCGATGATGACCCCAGAAACACAGACATTGACGCCAGAGCCGGCGACGCCGGAGCAGGCGTACTTCGACGAACTGATTGCCGAGGACTCGCGCGTCGAGCCGCGCGACTGGATGCCGCAGGCTTACCGTAAGGCGCTTACCAGGCAGATCTCCCAACACGCCCACTCGGAAATCATTGGGATGCAGCCGGAGGCGAACTGGATCACTCGCGCGCCGAGTTTGAAGCGCAAGGCCATCCTGATGTCCAAGGTCCAGGATGAGGCCGGACACGGCCTCTACCTCTATTCCGCCGCGCAAACCCTGGGCACGCCTCGCGACGCCATGACGGATGCCTTGATCGCCGGTAAGGCCAGGTACTCCTCGATCTTCAACTATCCGACCCCCACCTGGGCCGATATGGGTGCGATCGGCTGGCTGGTCGATGGCGCGGCGATCTGCAACCAGATTCCGCTGTGCCGAGCCTCCTACGGTCCGTACGCCCGCGCGATGGTTCGCATTTGCAAGGAAGAGTCGTTCCACCAGCGCCAGGGGTTCGAGATCCTGCTCACCCTGATGCAGGGCAGTGCGGCGCAGCGCGAGATGGCGCAGGACGCGGTGAATAGGTGGTTCGCGCCGTCGCTGATGATGTTCGGCCCGCCGGATTCCGAATCGCCCAATTCGGCGCAGTCGATGAAGTGGAACATCAAGCGGTTCACCAATGATGAATTGCGCCAGCGGTTCGTGGACATGCTGGTGCCGCAGGCCGAGGTGCTCGGGATCGTGCTGCCGGATCCCCAGCTGAAGTGGAACCAGGAGCGTGGCCACAATGACTTCGGCGACCTGGACTGGAGCGAGTTCGCCGACGTGCTGGCCGGCCGTGGACCGTGCAATGCTCAGCGACTGCAGCGCCGGCGAGACGCACACGAGGACGGCCGCTGGGTGCGCGAGGCGGCGGCGGCTTATGCGGCGAAACAGGCTGCCGGTCAATTGACAGCGGTGGCGTGATGGCCGAAATCGAACCGGAGATCTGGCCGTTGTGGGAAGTTTTCGTGCGATCCAGTCGCGGTCTGTCCCATGTGCATGTCGGTTCCCTGCATGCACCAGACGAAACCATGGCGATCCGCAACGCGCGTGACCTCTACACCAGGCGCAATGAGGGCGTCTCCATTTGGGTGGTGCCGGCCGCCGAGATCACCACGAGCGATCCGGATGCCCGCGGCGCGTTCTTCGAGTCGCCGCACGGCAAGAATTACCGGCACGCGATCTACTACACCAAGGCCGAGGGGGTGAAGCACCTGTGAGCGGAACCACCTCCACCGAAGGCTCCGCGCTCGAGGGTTCCGAGCTCGAAGGTCCCGAGCTCGAAGGTTCCGAGCTCCAAGGCTCGCTCGGCGCTGGCGTGCAGGAATCGCTTCGCGATTCTGCCCGCTCCAGTGCGCACGTCGAGGTGGACAAACTGTTCCTCGACCCGGAGCTGATCGAAGCCGAGTCGCCCGCCGGACCGGATGCGGCCGAGTATGCGCTGCGCCTGGGCGATGACGCGCTGATCCTCGCTCAGCAGCTGGGCTGGTGGATCTCCCGCGCGCCGGAGCTCGAAGAGGACGTGGCGCTGGCCAACATCGCCCTCGACCTGCTCGGCCACGCCAGATCGCTGCTGCGCTACGCGGGCACGGCATCCGACCGCACCGAGGACGACCTCGCGTATCTGCGCGAGGAGCCAGAGTTCCGCTGCGTGCACCTGGTCGAGCAGCCCAACGGCGATTTCGCGCACACGATCATTCGGCAGCTGCTGGTCTCGTACTACCTCTACGAGTTGTACTCCCGGCTGCAGGCCTCGACCGATGCGACTTTGGCCGCGATCGCCGCCAAAGCGGTGAAAGAGGTGGATTACCACCGCGACCATGCCACCCAGTGGACGCTGCGGCTTGCCCTTGGCACCGATGAATCCCGCGCCAGAACCCTCACCGCGCTAGCCGATCTGTGGCCCTACGTCGACGAGCTCTTCCGAGACGACCCACTGATCCGGCGGCTGGGCGATGCGGCCGTCGCGCCGGCTGCGTTGCGCACCGGGTTTGACGCCGGAATCACGGCGCTGTTCGCCGAGGCGGATCTTGAGCCGCCGACCGGGCCGGTCGCCAGAGGCGGCGGGCGGGACGGCATCCATTCCGAATATTTGGCGTACCTGCTGGCGGAGATGCAGGTGCTCGCACGGCAACACCCGGGAGCGACATGGTAAACGCGATGGTGGATCAGAATGCAGCCGGTCAGAGCGCCCTCGAGCAGGCGACGGCGGCCGCCTGGCGGGTCGCCGCGACGGTCGCCGACCCCGAGCTGCCGGTGCTCACCATTGAGGACCTCGGCGTGCTGCGCCAGGTCGAGCTCGATGGCGACGCGGTGACCGTGTCGATCACCCCGACCTACTCCGGGTGTCCGGCTCTGGAGGCCATGGCTGCCGACGTGGTCACCGCCTTGACCGATGCCGGCTACCACGACGTGCGGGTGAAGCGCGTGCTGACCCCGGCCTGGACCAGTGATTGGATGAGTGAGGCGGGCAAGGCGAAACTGGAGAAGTTCGGCATCGCGCCGCCCTCCGGCACCGCGGCGGCGGGTCGCCGATCCGGACCGATCCGGCTGTCTCTCGCGGTGAAATGCCCGCACTGCTCGTCGCTGAACACCCGTGAGCTGGCGCACTTCGGATCAACCTCCTGCAAGGCGCTCTACGAGTGCCGCGAGTGCCTGGAGCCGTTCGACTATTTCAAGGTGCTCTGAATGACGGTTCACACGCCGGAGCGGGAACGGGTCGTCAAGCGGGCACGGTTCCATACCCTCACGGTGTCCCGGATCAGGCCGCTGACCGCGGAGAGCGTCGAGGTCACCTTCCGGGTTCCATCGGAACTCGCCGCGGACTACGACTATCTGCCCGGCCAGCACGTCGCGTTGCGGGCGACGATCGCCGGGCATGAACGGCGCCGGAGCTACTCGATTTGCCGCGCGCCGGTGCCGGGTGAGCTCAGCATCGCCATCAAGCGGGATTTCGGCGGGGTCTTCTCCAGCTGGGCGAATACCGAGCTGACCGTCGGGCAAGAAATTGACGTGATGAGCCCACAGGGCACCTTCACCACCGGCCTCGAGGAGGTCGCCGGCCGGCACTTCGTCGCGATCGCGGCCGGCTCGGGGATCACCCCGGTGATTTCGCTGGCCACCAGCATCCTGGCCCGCGCCGAAGATTCGCGGTTCACCCTGGTCTACACGAATCGCACAGCGCTGGACGTGATGTTCCTGGACGAACTGGCCGACCTCAAGGACCGATACCCGGCCCGGCTTGCGCTGCACCACGTGTTCTCGCGGGAACAGCGCTCCGCTGCGCTGCTGTCCGGCCGCATCGACGAGGCGCGACTGCGCCGGATGCTGGAAACCATCATCCCTCCTGGCGACGTCGACCGCTGGTTTCTGTGCGGTCCATTCGCACTGGTGCAGTTGTGCCGGGACACGTTGGCCGATGTCGGGGTCGCCGCAGAGCGCATCCGGTTCGAACTGTTCACCACCGACGAGCCGGAGCGGTTCGCCGGCGACGTCGGGCGCCCGGTCAGGGTCCATCCCGGTGAGGACACGGTGCTCATCGAGTTCACCCTCGACGGACAGACCGCCTCGGTGACCTCGCCCGCGAACGCCAGTGAGACAGTGCTGAACGCCGCGCTGCGGATTCGTCCGGACGTGCCATTCGCCTGCACCGGCGGGGTCTGTGGCACTTGCCGCGCCAGGCTGACCAGCGGTAACGTGCAGATGACCGAGAATTGGGTGCTCGAGCCAGAGGAACTCGAGCGCGGCTACATCCTTACCTGCCAGTCCCACCCCACGAGTCCGAAGGTCACCATCACCTATGACGTCTAGCATGATCGAGCTGGGCATCGCGGAGGACGTTGCCACCGTCGTCCTGAACGCCCCGGAGCGATTGAATGCGCTTGACGCGGCGGCCGTCCACGATCTCGACACCGCTTTCGGCGACGCAGAGGCGGCCGGCGTACGCGCCCTCGTCCTTCGCGGTGAGGGGCGCGCGTTCTGCGCCGGCCGCGACATCTCCCACATCGACCCGGCCGTTGACGACGTATCCGGATTCCTTCACGGAATGGTGACACCGCTGCTGCAGCGGATGAGTGCCTTCCCCGCTCCCACTTTCGCGGCAGCGCATGGCGCCTGCCTCGGAGTCGGCCTCGGCCTCTTGATCGCTACCGACGTGGTCTTCGTCGCGGACACCGCGAAGATCGGCTCCCCGTTCGCGAATCTCGGCGCCACGCTGGACTCCGGCGGGCATGCGTTGTTCTACGAGCGGCTCGGTGCCCACCGTACCCTGGATCTGATCTATTCCGGCCGGATGATGTCGGGAACCGAAGCGGTGACATCCGGGCTGTTCAGTCGCGTCGTGCCGGCGGCGGAACTGCTGACCACGACAATGGATGCCGCGGCGCACGCCGCCCGCGGCGCCACCGCGGCCTTCCTGGCCAGCAAGGAACTCATCCGCCAGTTGCGTGACGAACGCCTCGGGCTCTGGCAGAGCATGGCGCACGAGAACGCCGCCCAGGCCGCGCTGTGCGACACGGCCGACTACCGCGAAGGCTTCTCCGCCTTCCAACACAAGCGCGCGCCCCGCTTCACCGGCCGGTAGTCCCTCCGGCAGCGCCGCCCGGCAGTTCGGCACCTTTGCGCCAGTTCGGCACTATTGCGCCAGCCGGGACGGCGCAGTACACGCAAAATGGCGCAGACCGCGCGGCGGCCAACTTGACACCGCCCACCCAGGTCTATAGGTTCATTAGTGTACTAATGGACCAAGGGGGCAGAATGCATCCGGATGACAGCCCGATCTTTCTGCAACTCGCTGCCCAGATCGCCGACGACATCGTCACCGGCGCCTATCCGGAGGAGTCAGCCATTCCATCGGCAACAGAGTACGCGCTCTTTCACACGATGAACCCGGCCACGGTGAGCAAGGGCGTCAACGTCCTGGTGGAGCAGGGCGTGCTGTATAAGAAGCGGGGGATCGGGATGTTCGTCGCCGCCGGCGCACGAGAGTTGCTCCTGACCCGGCGACGGGCCGAGCTCTACCCGAACTACATCGAACCACTCATGCATGAGGCGGCGGTCCTCGGGATCGCGCCGGCCGAACTCGCACGCATGATCCACGACCAGTTGACGCTTCAGGAGGATAACTCATGACCAACGCCATCACGATTCGCTCCGCGACCCGGACCTACGGGCGCACCAGAGCGCTCGACGACGTGACCTTCGCGGTTCCGGAACATTCGATTTGCGGCCTGCTCGGCCGAAATGGCGCCGGGAAGACCACGATCATGTCGATCATCGCCGGGCAGGACCGGGAATCATCCGGCCGGGTCGAGGTACTCGGGCACACGCCGTTCGAGCACGCAGCGACCCTTTCGCAGATCAGCTTCGTCCGAGACAATCAGCGGTACCCGGACGACTACCGGCTGCACCACGTGTTGCGGATTGCGCCGGACTTCGCACCGAATTGGAGCGCAGAGGTCGCCGGCGAACTCGTCGCGGCGTTTCGGATCCCCTCGAAAACCCAAATCAAGAAGCTCTCCCGCGGGCAGCTGTCCTCGGTCGGGATCGTGCTCGGCCTGGCGTCCCGGGCCCCGGTCACACTGCTCGACGAGCCCTACCTCGGGCTGGACGTGACGGCCCGCGGCCTCTTCCACCAGGCACTGATCCGCGATGTCGAATCCCAGCCGCGCACTGTGCTGCTCTCGACCCATCTGATTGAGGAATCGGCTTCCCTCTTCGACCGGGTGGTGATCATGGATCGCGGCCGGGTCGTCGTCGACAGTGACAGTGATGACGCCCGGCAGCTTGCCTTCGTGATGAGCGGCACGACGGATGCCGTCGATCGCCTTGTCGCCGGACGCCCGGTGTTGCGCCGGCAGAGAATCGGCGGGCTGGCATCGGTCACCGTCGAGGGAGGCGCGGATGACGGCATCCGTGCCCAAGCCGCCGCACGGGGTGTGCAGCTCGCCGCCGCGTCGCTGCAGGAACTGGTCGCAGCGCACGGAGAAAGCGAACCCGAGATCGTTCAGGAGAAAGCAGGAGTACGAGCATGAGCGCCATCATTCCCACCGTCAAGCTGCATCTGAACAAGCGGGAAACCACTTTCGGCGTGCCCCTGTACATCACCGCGGTCGTCGCCCTGGTGTCGATTCTGATCTCGCTGGTGTTCTGGCGCTCGGGCAGCCAACCCGGGACGACTGGCTGGATCGAAGGTTCCCAGGCCAACCCGGGGATCCTGTATGCGCTGGTCGGGTTCCTGGCCTACCTCGGTGTGCAGTCCGTCGCCACGACATTCCCGTTCGCGCTGACCCTGGGCGCAACGCGGCGCGCGTTCACCGGTGGAACTCTGCTGTGGGCGGCAATCGCCTCCGCGTACCTGACGGCGGTCTTCGCGGTGTTGACGATGGTCGAGATTGCGACCGAGCACTGGTTCGTCGGTTTCTACATCTTCGACGTGTACGTCCTCGGCGCGGGTGATCTCACCCGGCTGATCCCGATCGTGTTTCTCGGTGCCCTGACTATCTTCACAATCGGCGGGGTATTCGGCGCGTCCTGGGTGCGATTCGGTGCCCGTGGCCCGCAGCTGATCGCGGTTGTGCTCGCGGTGGCGATCGTCCTCACGCTGATCATCCTCATTCCCTATGCTGCCAGCATCTTCGCCGCCTTCCAGCTGTGGTGGCTTGCCGTCGCGGCGGTTGTCGCGATCACCCTCTCCTCGACGGGCACCTGGTTGCTCCTTCGCCCAGCGGTGGTCAGGTAGCCCGCGCTTCTACCGGTTCGTGCGTGGCGGCCCTCCCGCGAGACTGCGCCGGCTCGCGCATATTGCGCCAGCCGGGCTGGCGCAATCCGCGCGAAGTGAAGCAACCAGGGGAACACCGTGGGCCGACGGCATCCGACTTCAATGTGCTATTTGCGGCGGCATCCGGTAACGTTGCTACGTCGGCTCTTGACACCGCGCTGTGCGCGGATGGGTTTGTAAGTCAGGTGGGCCGGTTTCCCAGCTACTCCGCTGGTGAAGATCACTGTATGTGAACGGTCCCGGCCACTGAATGCTCGGGTTCTTTGCGCGTTTCGGCTCTGCCGCCGTGCGTGCGGTCATGCACTAAGAACAACCCAGAGATATTGGTATGCCTAAGAATAAGAAGGCCATGGGCGCACGCCCGACGAAAAACTTTGACCCCGCGAAGTCCGGGCGCAAGGCGGGCAGCCGCAGCCCGAACCATCGCGGATACCGGGCGGATGCCGTTGCCCCGACCGGCGTAGGAGTCAAGAAGCAGCGCTGGAACGCCGCGGAGCGCGCCGCCCGGGCCAACCACACCGAGTCGTCCCGCAGCAGCGAAGCGCCTCGCGAGCAGCGAGAGTTCGACCGCGGCTATCGCGGCCGCGAGGAGCGGCCCGCCTATGGCGAACGCAGCCATCGTGCCGAGCGCCCTACGTATGGCGACCGTGCTCCGCGTGGTGACCGCCCTGCGTATGGCGATCGTGCTGCGCGTTCGGATCGCCCGGCGTATGGGGATCGTGCTGCGCGTTCGGACCGCCCGGCGTATGGGGATCGTGCTGCGTATGGGGATCGTGCTGCGCGTGGTGATCGTCCTGCGTATGGGGATCGTGCTGCGCGTGGTGACCGTCCGGCGTATGGGGATCGTGCTCCGCGCACGGATCGCCCGTCTTACGGCGACCGTTCGACGCGGTATGGCGAGCGCGACTCGCGTCCCGCCCGCGGACACGGCGATCATCCCCGCTACAACCGTGGCGAGGACCGTAACCGTGGCGAGGACCGCGCCGACAGCCGCCGCGACCACGACTACCGCCCGGCATCTCGGTCCGATTCCGCCGGCCGCTATTCGGCGCCGTCCCGGGAACGTCGGGCCGAGCGTCCGGCACGCAACGACTACGACCGTCACCACTCGGCAGACTCAGCAGCCGACTATCGTCATTCCGACCGCCGCTCGCACACCGAGGGCTACGCTCGTCCGGAGCACCACAACGCTGCTCGCGGGAGCGACTTCTACCCGCGTCACGAGGAGAAGGCACACTTCGCGCCGCACGAAGACGTTGTCCTTGAGCGCCTGGAAGCGGATGCCATCCAGGCCGCCGACGTGGAGGGCGTCAGCTTCGGTGACCTCGGCCTAGGCGACAACATCTGCCGGCAGCTGGCCAGCATGGGCGCCCCGACGCCCTTCCCGATCCAGGCGGCGACCATCCCCGATGTTCTCGCCGGCAAGGACGTCCTCGGCCGCGGCCGCACCGGTTCCGGTAAGACCATCGCCTTCGGAGCGCCGGTCGTCGAGCGACTGATGGAGAACAACGGTGGAAAGGGCCGTAAGCCAGGGCGCAGCCCGCGCGCGCTGATCATGGCCCCGACCCGCGAGCTCGCCATGCAGCTGGATCGCACCGTGCAGCCAATCGCCCGTTCTGTCGGCCTGTTCACCACCACGATTTTCGGTGGCGTGCCGCAGTACAAGCAGGTCAGCGCGCTTCAGCGCGGCGTCGACATCGTCATCGCTACCCCGGGCCGCCTGGAAGACCTGATCGAGCAGGGCCGCCTCGACCTCTCCACCGTCACCATCACCGTCATCGACGAGGCGGACCACATGTGCGACCTGGGCTTCCTCGAGCCGGTGCAGCGCATTCTGCGCCAGACCGCCTCGCACGGCCAGCGGTTGATGTTCTCGGCAACCCTGGACAAGGGTGTTGCCACCCTGGTCAAGGAGTTCCTCACCGACCCGGTCGTGCACGAGGTAGCCGGAGAGAATCAGGCGTCTTCGACGATCGACCACCGAGTGCTGTTGATCGAACAACGTGACAAGCGCGCCATCATCGAGGAACTTGCGCACGGCGAAGGTCGCACGCTGATCTTCGCCCGCACCAGGGCATTCGCTGAACAACTCGCCGACCAGCTGGATGACGCCGGCATCCCCGCCACGTCATTGCACGGCGACCTGAACCAGTCGCGTCGCACCCGGAACCTGCAACTGCTGACCAGTGGACGGGTCAACGTGCTGGTGGCTACGGATGTCGCGGCCCGAGGCATCCACGTCGACGATATTTCGCTGGTCATTCAGGCCGACGCGCCGGACGAATACAAGTCGTACCTGCATCGCTCCGGCCGCACCGGCCGCGCGGGAAAGCCCGGCACCGTCGTCACGCTGATCCCCAAGGGCCGTCGTCGCCGGATGGACGAGCTGCTGGTCCGCGCCGAGATCGAGGCGACCATCACGCACGCTGCCCCGGGCGATGCCATCATCGAAGAACTCGCCGCCCTCTAAGCCGTCCCCCTTCCCGCCAGTCCGGGCTTTTTGTTGGTGTTCCTGCGCAACACCGACAAGAAGCCCGGACTCGCGGGCGTTGGGGGCCCAAGACAGTGGCTAGGCGAGGGCGAGCAGGGCGGCCGCGACCAGGGCGAGCACCAGGCCGACCCACTGCACCGGAGCGATCCGTTCCCTGAGGACCACTGCGGCTAACACGATTGTGCCGGCCGGGTACATCGCGGTGAGCACCGAGATGACGCTCAGGTCGCCCAACCGCATGCCGATCAGCAGCAGGGTGTTGCCGGTCGCGTCGATAAGGCCGCATGCGACGGCCAGCCGGATGCCGGGAGTCCAGATTCTGGACCGCGCCGCGACGGCGTTGCCGGTGCACCCAGGCGCTGAGACTTCAGGCGCCGAGACTTCAGGCGCTGAGAATTCAGGCGCCGAGACCGGTCGGATCGACGGGCGCCGTCGGTGCTGCCACCACCAAAGCACGCCGATCGTGGCGGACATTAGAACACCGTTGACGCTTCGGTTCAGCACCAGTGGGATCAGCCCGGACTGCGCCGGGGTGGCATCGATGGTGATCATGAACACGCCGATCATCAGTCCCGATCCGATGGCCATCACGATGCCGCGCGGCCGCGGCCGCACCGCACCCTTTTCCGGCACGAACCCCACCAGAACCACCGCGAGCAGGGCCAGCCCGAGTGCGCCGTAGCCGATCACGGTGAGCCGCTCACCCCCGGCCAGCCCCCAGGTCATTGGCACGATCGCCGAGACCACGGCGGTCAGCGGCGACAGGATGCTCATCGGCCCGATCGCCAGACTGGCATACAGCAGGGAGATCGCCAGGGCTCCGGCCACACCGGACACGGCCCCCCAGAGCACCGCCGGAACGGACCACTCGCCGCCGGAGACGAGCACGGCGACGGTGAGCAGGATGAGCCCGGCGAAAGCGGAGATCGCCGTGACCCGCAGCGGGCTGATCCGGCGCGCCGCGAGGCCGCCGAGGAAATCGGCAGCACCGAACAGGAGCGCGCCGGATAGGCCGAACAGCGCGGCGACTGCGGAACCGGCGAGCATAGGCATCCAGCCTAGCCGGGCCGACCGCCGAAACGCCGCTGCTCGCGACAACGGCCGACAGCTTCGTGGTTCACCTGATCACCGCGAAATATGTCCGTTCTGACTCGGTGAACGCGTCAAGTTCTTGCCCGTTCCCACTGTTCATCTGGTGAGCACCTCGCGGGGGACCAACGCTTCGCTGGTCGGGCCGCTTCGGGGATTCAGCCGCGGGCGGCGGGGGAGCCCACGGGCCGAGATCTCGCTAGCCGACCCGCTTCTTCCGCGAGCTGACCAGCACCACGACCACTCCGATAACCGCGAGACCGACGATC
Source organism: Microbacteriaceae bacterium (assembly GCA_039922875.1). Taxonomy (GTDB): domain Bacteria; phylum Actinomycetota; class Actinomycetes; order Actinomycetales; family Microbacteriaceae; genus JBDTDV01. The sequence continues at coordinate 24,512 of JBDTDV010000014.1, read as the reverse complement.
ACGCCGCCGATGCCGATCACGATGCCGAGGTTGCCGGAATCATTGGCGGCATCCGCTGAATTGTTCTGCGGTGTCTGGGCGGGTTGCGGTGCCGCCGAGGGTCCCGCGCTCGAATTGGCTCCGCAATTGGGGCCGGATGCCGTGCCGGCGGCCTCCGTCGTTCCCGCCGGCGGCTGGTAGGAGAACTGCAGCGAGCTGGAGACGGTGTGCCCGTCGGCGGAGACGATTTGGTAGGTGATTGTGTACGATCCCGGGCCGCCGAGCGCGACCGGCTGGGTGACGGTGCGATCGACCGCGGTCGGGCATCCGGTCTCGAAATGATTCGTAGCGGCGCCCGGGCCGGTTACCTGCATGAGCGTCGACGATCCATCGCCGGAAAGATCGAGCACCACGTCGTTGAAGGTGAGCGAGATCTCGCTCAGCGGCGCCGACTGCACCGACCCTGCGGCCGGGGTGCTGTCGACGAGGTAATCGTGCGCGGTCGCGGACATCGCCGGGACCACCGCGAGGGCGGTCGCGATCGCGAGCGCTCCAAGGGCGGATATCACCCGCGCCAGAATACTGTGGCTCATGATTGGTTGCCTTTCGGGGTTTGTCGGCGCCGGGTCAATGCGAGTGCCGCGACGACCAGGGCGATCGCGCCCAGGGCGAGCCCGCCGATACCCAGGCCCATCGCGGTCGCGTCGGCTGCGGAGTGCGAGGCCTCCGTCGCTGCACCTGCCGCATTGCCGGCCGCGGCGTTCACCGGGCCGGTCGTGGCGTTCACCGAGCCGGCGGATGCGGCCTCGTGGGCACCGCTGGGCGGCGCGTCGTTGATGTACAGCGTAGGCGCCGGATGCTCCGGTTCGGTGCCGTCAGCGGCCGCTTTCTGGTCCCAGTTCACGACGGTGCCGTCGGAATAGGTCTGCACGGCCGCCAGCGCGAGGTGTCCGACCGAGGGCACCGGCCCGACGGAGATCGCGAACCGCTGGAATTGGCCGGCTGTGATCTGCGTCCCCGGCTCCGCGGTCCACACCACCGAGCTCGGCGCCTCGGTCACCGTCGCGCCACTGATCTTCACCGGCTTGTCGAGCTTCTGAGTGACCACCTCGGTGCTCCACCCGGGGACCGGCTGGTACGACACCGCGGTGAATGGCGTGTCCGTGGGCAAGGTGACGGCCAGCTTGACGGTTCCAGCGGTCTCCGACTCGTTGGGCACCTTGAAGGTCAAGGTCGCATAGCTGCCAGCTGACGCCTGGCCAGGGTCGACGGTGACATGGGCGCTTGCGGCTAGCGGCGCCGCAACGGCGAGCAGCGCGCCCACGCTAAGCGCCATCCCGGCGTGGATAAATGTTGATTTCTTCACAAAAAGCTCCTTAGGGACCGGCGGATGCCGCCGGTCACGATTGCAGGTCAGATTCAATTGCTGTCGTGCATGCACACGCGCAGACGGTCTCTCGACTGGTTCGGGCACAGACGATGTCAGGCGCAGACGAAATCGGGCACGGACGATGTCGGGCACAGACGATGTCAGGCGCAGACGAAATCAGGCGCAGACGAAATCGACCGGCGGCCCGCGGAGGCCGAGGCTGCCGCGTCGCACGTTGAGATCGTGTAGCGCGCTCACGTGGGAGTTCAGGCTCCGGTGGACCAGCCGAGTCCGTGGCGCCAGTGCGGTGAACACCCGGTCGAAAAACTGTCCGAGATGAAGCAGCGCCGTCCGGTACATACCCCAGAACGTCTTTTCGCCATGCCTGAGCAGTGCGATGGTGACCAGCGCGGCGGCGGCGTGGCCGGCCCACATCGCTGGACCGTCCCCGAACATCCCGATCACCCCGTGCAGCTGCGGCGAGGCTACCCCTGATGGGATAGCGGCCGATACCGACGCGAGGCCGAGGTCCAGCGCATGAGCACCGTGCGCACCGAGGCCTGCCGCGTCGACGTCGGCACCGCCAGACGCGGTGCCGACGATGCCGGCTTGGCCGAGGCTGAAGAGCGCATGGTAGAGCAGCTGACTCGACACAACCGACGCTGCTTGGCGCCACAGCGAGAGCCGCTTACCGGCCAGCGCCACACAAAATATCCCGGAAAACGACAGCGACAGCGAAAGAGCAAGCGCGCTGGGCGCTGACCCGCCGGCTGCGGTGTGAAAGCACGCGGCGACGAGCGTGGCGAACCCCGCGGCGAGCAGCCCACGAGCGACTCGCGCCCATCTGGTGCTCATTCTGCTCCCGTCGTCGGCACGGTTCGCGTGGTCGGCTGGTTCTGGATGCCAGCCTATCCGAGCCGTCGGAATCCTCGGCGTCTGCGGGTCTGTACAGCGGGCGGCCGGTTAGCCAGGTCGTCAGCGGTCGCGGCTACAATCGGCAGGTGACTGTGCATGCGGACCCCGACCCCTGGGACCCACGCGCGTTCGAACCCCCGTCCGACGACTTCGGACCGGCGCCCGAAGACTTCGAGCCCCCGGCCGATGACTTCGAACCCCCGCCTGACGACACGTTCGAACGGATCCCGACTGTCGAGCCGCGTGCGGCCCCTCGGCCACCGGCTGGCGCGACATCCGCGGGGCGTGAAAACACCCCGCAGACTCCGCTCGAAGCGCTGAGCACGATATTCGGTTACGACTCTTTCCGCGGCGAGCAGGCCGAGATTATCCGACACGTCGTCGGAGGTGGCGACGCGGTCGTGCTGATGCCGACCGGCGGCGGCAAGAGCCTGTGCTACCAGATCCCGGCGCTGCTGCGCGACGGCACCGGCGTGGTCATCTCGCCGCTGATCGCACTGATGCAGGATCAGGTCGACGCGCTCACCGCGGTAGGAGTCCGAGCCGCGTTCCTCAATTCGACGCAGGATGCGGCATCCAGAGCCAGCGTCGAACGTGCGTACCTGGCCGGCGAGCTTGATCTGCTCTACGTCGCGCCCGAGCGGATCTCTGCCGAGTCGACCAAACGGTTCCTGGAGCGCGGCCGGATCGCGCTCTTTGCCATCGATGAGGCGCACTGCGTGTCGCAGTGGGGGCACGACTTCCGCCCCGATTATCTGGCGCTGTCCGACCTCGCCGACCGCTGGCCGGATGTGCCGCGGATCGCGTTGACCGCCACCGCGACCGATGCCACCCATCGCGAACTCACCGAGCGGTTGCAGCTGAGCGGCGCCCGGCACTTCGTGTCGAACTTCGACCGGCCGAACATCCAGTATCGGATCGTGCCGAAGAACCAGGCGCGCACTCAGCTGCTGGAATTGATCCGCACCGAGCATCCCGGTGACGCCGGTATCGTCTATGCGCTGTCCCGCAAGACCGTGGAGCAGACCGCTGCCTTCCTCCAGCAGCACGGGGTCGCCGCGTTGCCGTACCACGCGGGACTGGATGCCGCGACCCGCGCGGCGACCCAGTCTCGCTTCCTTCGCGAAGACGGCATCGTCGTGGTGGCCACCATCGCGTTCGGGATGGGCATCGACAAACCCGACGTGCGGTTCGTCGCACACATTGATCTGCCCAAATCCGTCGAGGGTTACTACCAGGAGACCGGCCGGGCCGGTCGCGACGGGTTGCCGTCAACCGCGTGGCTGGCCTACGGCCTGCAGGACGTGGTACAACAGCGCCGGATGATCGATTCGTCGGCGGGGGATGCCGCCCATCGCCGGGTCATGTCAGCCCACCTCGACGCCATGCTGGGGTTGTGCGAGACGGTGCAATGCCGGCGGGTGAACCTGCTGCGCTACTTCGGCCAGGACAGCGAGCCGTGCGGAAATTGCGACACCTGTCTACAGCCGGTCGCCGGCTGGGATGGGACCATAGCGGCGCAGAAGCTGCTCTCGACGGTCGTGCGGTTGAAGCGGGAGCGCGGCCAGAAGTTCGGTGCCGGCCAGATCATCGACATCCTGCGTGGCAAGGAGACGCCGCGCACCCAGCAACACCGGCACGAGTCACTGGCCACCTGGGGGATCGGCACCGAGCTCAGCGACACCCAATGGCGTGGTGTCACCCGGCAACTGCTGGCCCAGGGGATGCTCGCGGTGCACGATGACGGCTACGGAACGCTCGTGACGACCGAGGCGAGCGCCGCGGTGTTGACCGGGGACCGTAGCGTGATGCTGCGCGCCGAGCCGGAACGACCCACCCGCGCGCCGCGGAGCCGCCGTTCCTCTGGCCCTGCGCTCGAGCTTGCCGAAGGTCACGCCGCGGTCTTCGAGTCCCTGCGGTCCTGGCGCTCCGCCCGAGCCCGCGAGCAGGGTGTGCCCGCCTACATCGTCTTCACCGATGCCACCCTGCGCGAAATCGCCACCACCGGTCCCGCGACCTTGGACGATCTGTCGGCGATCACCGGCATCGGCCAGAAGAAGCTCGACACCTACGGCGAGCAGCTGCTCGCGGTCCTCGCCTCCGCGGCGTCCTGACGCACCCGCCCACCATCATCGCCGAACCGGCACTTGTGGTTCGAAATTACCCAGTTTTCGAACCACAACTACAGGTTCGCGATGCCTTCGCGCGCCTGGATGATCGCTCGTACCCGCCGGAGAAAAGCTTCTGGCGCGACGAAGAGATCGTCAGCAGTGACCCGGATGACGCGCCAACCAGCTGCCTCAAACCGTTCTCGACGGGCGATGTCAGCGCGGAATCTGCGTTTGTCGGTTCGGTGGCCGTCGCCCTCATACTCGAAGACGACTCGCCATTGCGCGTACTTGAGATCTGGATGAAGCACCGCAGATCCGCCGTCCACGGCCGTCGGGTCGCCGATCAACGGCTCAGGAAACCCAGCTGCGACCAGCAGCAGCCTGAGCAACGTTTCGGGGCGAGAGTCGACTCCCGTCCGCAGCCGAGGCAGAGCCCAGCGCAGTTTGCGAATCCCTCGTGCACCACCCCGGCGCCAAATCGCCGAGCTCAGGATAGCCATTGAGGTCAACGGCGGTTCTCGTTCCGCGCCAAGCCGACGGCCCGAGATGAGGAAGTCGCCAACTGCGGTGACGTCCTCTTTGCTGAGGGAATTCGCCAATTGGCACCAGGTGTCGGCGGGGGAGGCGACCGCGAGCGCCTGAACGAGCCAGATCTCCAATCCCTGACTGCCGTCTTCGTGGCTGATGACCCCGCGCACTCTGGGCGGTTGTTGCCCACTCCGCACGCAGACGTGCAGCGGGCCGCCCGACGCAGGCAGTGGCATCCCGTACAGTGCCGCGGCGGTTTCGTGGCTGAAGAACTCTTGTGCGGACATCCGCGCTTCGAACGCGATGCACCGACCCAACAGATCATCCTGGGGCAATCCGATCGCGCGAACGCCGCGAAACGGTCGTGCGAGATCAGCCGATCTGAGCCTGCCGCGGCTGACGCCTGCGATCCGACTGTCGGTGGTCAAGAATGCGGTGCCGTTCAGTTCACCGGGGAGCATTACGCGTCGCGCCATCACGACATGCTGCCGCACCCACTCCTACCGCGCGCAAATTCTCCACAAAACGCACCACACTCCCCGCGAACCCGCAGTTGTGGTTCCAAATTCCCGGATTTCTGAACCACAACTGCGGGTTCGCGGGATGGGCCGCTAGCGCAGCAGCTTCTGCAGCGTTCGCAGGTTGCGGGTCGTGGTCATGGACTTGTAGCGGGCACGGCTGGTGGCCTTGCCGATGACACTGTCGAGGGTGTGCCCGCGCTCAACGGTCCAATAGACGACACCGTCGCCGCCGGCGACGCTCTCCAGCGCCGGATCTAATTCGGGTTGCAGTGCGACCAGGTTTTGAGCGAGCTCCGTTGCGTTTTCGTCTCCTGCGACGAAGATGACATACGGATGCCATCCTTCCCGTTCCGCGTTGAACGGGAAGTCCGCCACGATCTGGCCAAGCGACGGCAGGTCGAGTATGTGCACCCACGCCTCGTAGCCGAACGCGGCACGCAGCGCCGCCTCGATGCGTGGTTTGGTCTTCTCCGCGGTGTCGACGGAGTCGAATAGCACGTTGCCGCTGGCGAGCACGGTCTTCACGTTCTGCACGTCGAGGTCAGAGAAGGCTGCGGCAACATCCGCCATCTTCAGGTTGATGCCGCCGACATTGACTCCGCGCAGCAGCGCGACGTAACGATTCATGCGTCGAGGGTACGCGACAACACTAGGCTGAGCCTACGTTGCGCCGCACACTGCAGTGCCGCGGCCACCCGCAAAGTAGAGGTGCCCCATGATGAAGTCATCGCTGACCGCTCTCGCACGTCATGAACTGGATCATGCCCGGCTGGCGTCCAGCGGGCGCAGCGCGAAGACCGTGTACGGCGGCCACGAGCGGACGCTGCGGCAGACGGTGATTGCCGTCCGCGCCGGCGCGGTGCTCGAAGAGCACGAGAACCCCGGGGAGGCGACCGTCTTCGTGCTGCAGGGCCGGATCACCCTGAGCTCCGGCGACAATTCCTGGAGCGGCGCCCCCGGCGACCTGCTGATCGTTCCGGAAGCACGCCATTCGATCGAAGCCGTCGAAGACTCGACCTTCCTGCTGTCGGTTGCAAAACTGCGCTGAGACTGCATTCACCCGGCGATCGCGGCGGATGTGCTTGTGGTTGTCCACAGGCCGGCGCGCGTCGACGGCATCCGATTTGTAGAGGCGGCACTGACGATTGACAGCACCCGGTTCACGCGACCTACCGTGGTAAATAGGCGTGAGCAAAGAGGCGTGAGCAACGAGGAGCAGCAATGACAAGTACCGCAGCCCAGGACAGCGCGCCCGGCCCGGCAGAGATCCCGGGCTCGGCGCCTGGTCGCGTTCCGGCGATGGATGCCGCGACGCAGGATGCCGTCGAGGCGGCCGTCACCGAGATCATCGACGAGACGATCATCGATGAGACGACCATCGATGAGACGACCACCGGCGAGACGACTGGCGAGGCGCCCGGCGAGACCACCATCGACGCGGCGACCCGATCACAGACTCCCGACGCTTCCGTCGACATCGAGGCACTCGAGCGTCTCCTGCTGGGCAGGTGGGCCGAGGTCCGCCTGGCCGCTCGGGAACTGAGCGCCCGGCCGGAACTGCACAAGATTGAGGGGCTGAGCCTCAGCGAACACCGGAACCGCGTTTCGGAACAGCTGAAAATCCTGGTCGCCACCGGCGCTGTGCACCGGGCCTTCCCAGAGTATCTCGGCGGCCATGATGACCATGGCGGCAACATCGCCGGTTTCGAGGAGCTGGTCACCGCCGATCCCAGCCTGCAGATCAAGGCCGGCGTGCAGTGGGGGCTGTTCGGCGCGGCAGTTCTGCACCTGGGCACCGAACGGCACCATCGCCAGTTTCTGCCGGCGATCATGAGTCTGGAGGTTCCCGGCGCGTTCGCGATGACCGAGATCGGGCACGGCTCGGATGTCGCGAGCATCGCGACCACCGCGACGTACGACCCGCAAGCCCGCGAGTTCGTGATCAACACCCCGTTCCGTGCCGCCTGGAAGGAGTACAACGGCAACGCGGCGATCGACGGCAAGGCCGCCGTGGTGTTCGCCCAATTGATCACCGGAAATGTGAACCACGGCGTGCACGCTTTGTATGTGCCGCTACGGGGTGATGACGGAGCGACCCTGCCGGGGGTTTCGGCCGAAGACGACGGGCTCAAGGGCGGACTGAACGGGATCGACAACGGCAGGCTGCGCTTCGACCAGGTGCGGGTGCCCCGCACGAACCTGCTCAACCGGTACGGCGATGTGTCCGAGGACGGCAGCTATTCCAGCCCCATTTCCAGCCCAGGCAGGCGCTTCTTCACCATGCTCGGAACGCTGGTGCAGGGGCGGGTGTCGCTTGACGGGGCATCCGTCGCCGCCGCCAAGATCGCACTGCAGATCGCGGTCAGCTACGGCAACGAGCGCCGGCAGTTCAACGCCGGCAGCGACACAGAGGAAGAGGTGCTGCTGGACTATCAGCGGCACCAGCGCCGGCTGATCCCCAGGCTGGCCACCACCTACGCGGCGAGCTTCGCGCACGAGCAGCTGCTGCGCAAGCTCGACGACGTGTTCAGCGGCCGCGACGACTCAGATGCCGACCGGCAGGACCTGGAGACGCTCGCCGCCGCGTTCAAGGCGCTCTCCACTTGGCACGCGCTGGACACGCTGCAGGAGGCCCGCGAGGCGTGCGGCGGTGCCGGTTACATGACCGAGAACCGGCTGACCAGCCTGCGCGCGGACCTCGACGTGTACGTCACCTTTGAGGGCGACAACACCGTGCTGCTGCAATTGGTCGCCAAGCGCCTGCTGACCGACTTCAGTCGGACCTTTGCGCATGCGGATGCCGGTGCCCTGGCTCGCTACGTCGTCAAACGTGCGGCGGGCAAGGCCGTGCACGGCATCGGGCTGCGTAGCCTTGCTCAGACCGTCGCCGATTTCGGCTCCACGGCCCGCTCGGTGGAGCAATTGCGCGGCACCAATGGGCAGCGTGCTCTGCTGACCGACCGGGTCGAGGCCATGGTCGCCGGTGCGGCGGACGCTCTCCGGGGCGCCAGAAAGGCATCCAAGGCAGATGCCGCCGCCATGTTCAACGCCCAGCAGAACGAGCTCGTCGAGGCCGCCCAGGCGCACGCCGAACTGCTGCAGTGGAAGGCGTTCACCGAGGCCGTCGAGACCGCCGGACTGGATGCCGGCACCACCAGGGTGCTCACCTGGCTGCGTGACCTGTTCGGCCTTGGTCTGATCGAGAAGCACCTGGCCTGGTACCTGATGCACGGGAGGTTGTCCCCGCAACGCGCTCAGGCGGTCACTGCATACATCGACCGGCTGGTCGCCCGGCTGCGTCCGTTCGCGGCGGATCTGGTGGCCGCATTCGGCTACACCCAGGATCACGTGCGCGCCACCATCGCCACCGGGGTCGAGGCCGAGCGACAGGATGAGGCGCGGGAGTACTACCGGCGGCTGAGGGCCTCCGGCGCAGCCCCGGTCGACGAGAAGACGATGAAGGCCAAGAAGCGGTAGCCGGGCAGTCCCCGTCCGGGAATAGGCTCGATGCATGGCTGAAACCGTTATCGCGTCCCTTCAGGAGGCGCTCGGCGACGCCGTGTCGACCTCGCCCGCTCAGCTGGATCTGATGCGCAGCGACAAATCGGGCCACCGCTCGGCGGCCGCTCCACTGGCTTTGGTCAACGCTCGCAATACCGCCGACGTGCAGGCCACCCTGCGGATTGCGAGCGAGTTCCGGGTTCCGGTTGTCCCGCGCGGCGCCGGCACGGGGCTCGCCGGCGGAGCCATCGGGGGCGGCGGAGAGATCGTGCTCTGCACCCTGGCGATGAATCGCATCCTCGAGATCTCGGCCGCAGACGAACTGGCCGTCGTCCAGCCCGGGATCATCAATGCCGATCTGAATGCCGCCCTGGTTGCGCATGGGCTCTGGTTCGCGCCGGACCCGGCCAGCAAGGCCATCTCGACTGTCGGCGGCAACATTGCAACCAACGCCGGTGGCCTGCTTTGCGCGAAGTACGGGGTCACCCGCGAGGCGGTCCTCGCTCTGACTGTGGTGCGTGCCGATGGGCGTCTGCTCCGGCTGGGGCACCGCACGGTCAAGGGGGTCACCGGCCTGGATCTGACCGCGCTGATGATCGGCTCGGAGGGCACCCTCGGCATCATCGTCGAAGCCACCGTGCGGCTGCGACCCCTCCCAGTCGGAACCGTGGCGACGATCGGGGCGTATTTCACCGACGTCGAGGCCGCCGCCGCGGCATCCGCGGCGATCACCGCCGCCCGGATTCGGCCGGCGGCGCTGGAGCTGATCGATGCGGCGTCGCTCGCGCTGATCGGACGCTACACCGGGCTCGACCTGGTCAGCCGCGGCGATTCCTACCTGCTGGTGCAGTTGGACGGTCCCGCGAGTCAGAGCGAGGCGGCCGAGTGTCTGGGGATCATCCGTTCGCTGGGCGGCGACGCGGAACTCACCACCGATCCGGTTGAGGGGGAACGCCTGCTGGCGGTCCGGCGGGCGTTCCACCCCTCCCTCGCCGCAACCGGTACGGTGCTGATCGAGGATGTCGCCGTGCCGCGCAGTGCGCTGCCGGAGATGTTCGCCGCGATCCGGCAGATCGAGGCCGGCCGGGGGATCAGCATCCCGACCGTTGCGCACGCCGGCGACGGAAACCTGCACCCCAATTTCATCTACACCGGTGACACCGTGCCGGAGGAGATCTGGCTCGCCGCGGATGAGGTCTTCGCCGCCGCGCTTCGGCTCGGCGGCACCCTGACCGGCGAACACGGAGTCGGCATTCTCAAGCGCCGTTGGCTGGGCCAGGAGCTCGGCGACGACCAACTCGAGCTGCAACGCCAGATCAAGCAGGCTTTCGACCCGCAAGGAATCCTGAATCCCGGCAAGGTGTTCTAGCCACACCGTGTTCTAGCCACACCGTGTTCTAGCCACACCGCTGAGGTGCAGGCTTCTGCTAGTGTCCGGCGCCCCGCACTAGCAGAAGCGTGCACCTCACCGATCGTTGCCTCTTACGAGCGGTGCCTCGCTTAGACGGCGTAGCGGAGGATCGCGGCGACGCGTGCGCCGTTGGGGATGTCGTCAGACCGCACCGCAAGCACCTGGCCGTTGGACCGGATCACCCGGGCGGCGATCTCACCGAGGACGTTGTACTGGCCGGGTCGCCCCACCGTTGTCGTGCCCGCCAAGTTGAGTGTGCCATCCTCCTCGCTCAGCGAGCCCTCGACCGTGGCCGTCATGTCGATCAGGATCGAGTCGATCGCCCCGAAAGTCGCCGCCCGAGCCGCGCTGGCCACATCGGTCGTCGATCGGCCCTGGCTCGTGCGCTCATCGAACTGGCGTCGCCAGGCCGACAGCTCGTCGCGGTAGACGGCGTCGAACACCGTGCGTGCGCGCTGGGCCAGGGCGGCGTCGCTGAGACCGGGCATCCGATCGATCAGCGTCTGCGCGAGGCGCGGGTAGGTGTTCATCGTGCGGTAGATGGATGCCATCGGTTCCGTCGCCGACAACACCAGCGGAAGCCCGCTGCCGCGCAAGCGATCCCTGACCACACTGTTTATCCGGCGGGCGAACTGACGCTGCGCGCTCTGGTCGCCCAACGTGCCCTGGGCCCGTAGCCGCGGCAGGCGGTCAGCCACCGGCGCGCTGGTGAAGGGCTCGACGTCTTCCGGCAGTTCAGGGATCGTGAGGGTCGTCGCGGAGGCATCCGCAGAGACCTCGATCAGTCGCGCCTCTCCCTCGGCCAGGACGAGCACGAATCCCGCGTTCGGAAAGGTCACCGCGCGCAGCAGCTGCCCGAGTTGGAACCGGTCTGAGATCTGAAGTTGGGTCTCCAGCGCGCTAGGCAACCGATAGCTGCGGATGTGCTCCGGCGTCGCAAAGACGGCCAGGCTGTTCGCCTGGAAGCGCCAGAAATCGTGGTCTTCGACCAGGCCGCGGATATGTTCTTCCAGGGCGGCCACCTGGTGCGCGTCGCTGCCATCACGCTCAAGCCTCTGCACGACATCCCGGCCCATCGACTTCAACGCGATCCGGGTCGCGTCGGCATCCAGGCTGACCGGAGTGGTGGGGAGGTAGAGCGAAACCGATATCTCGTGGCGCTGTTCGGTTAGCGCGAGAAGGTCGGATGATGTGGGGATATCGACGTATAACATGGCGCGGCGCTCCTAGTGATCTGGCGTCTCTACAGGCTAGCAACCCGGCTCACGCTGGGAAGGTGTGTCGGACACAGCGGTGGAATTCAGCGGAAGCGGCTGGATATCAACACGCTTTGGTTGGCCGCGCCACCGCGCAGATCTGATCGGCCACCAGTGCAGGGTTCTCCACCTGGATGGCGTGACCACTGTTTGTCTGCGTGATGTGGGTCGCATGGAGCGAGGCCGAGAGAAGGGTCTGGGCATCGAGCCACTGGGTCCAATCCGAGCCTGGGTCGCCTCGGCCGAGGAAATCCCATGGGTGGTCAGAGGTGAGCACGGAGACGGGCATCGGTCGCAACGGCTTCGTGGCATCGATCTGAGTGATGCTGGTCGGAAAATCCGGGTTTTCTGCGCCGGGATCCCGCCCCAACTTTCTCGCCGCGGACGCAATTTCCTCTGACCACGCTTCCGGGGGCACGGTGGTCTGCAGATACTGGCTGACCGGGTCGACCAGGACGAGTCCTGCCACGTCGTCGGGATACGCTCTGGCGTACATGGTCGCGATGAACCCGCCCCAGGAGTGACCGACGAGCAGATAGGGCTTGCGGATTTTGGCAGCCGACAACAGCGCCCGCAGATCCGCCGCATCGCCTTTGACGGTCGTCGGCTGCGTCACGGCCGATGACTTGCCCACGGTGCCGTCCGCCAATCGCGTTCCCGGACGATCGTAGGTACACACGCGAGTGAATCCCGCGGTCCTCTGGTACACGGCAGAGTCGTTCTTGGTCGGAGCCGTGGCCGCAGCGCCAACCGGCCGGGAGTAGCGCCAACTGTCTCCGGTGTCTCCGACACCCGAGATGAGCACGACGGTCGGAGCTCCGGCGCCACTGCACTCAAGATGCAGCTCACGCCCGGCGCCGATGTCGACCAACCCCGACCGGTTGCCGGTGCCGGGAACGAAGGCGCCGGATGCCACCGTGGCGGGTGGGGTGGCGGTCGGGCTAGCCGGAGCGGGCCCATTATCGGTGCAGCCAGTGAGCATGACTAACCCAAGCATTCCGATTGCCATAACGGTGACCTTTCGCACGGCTAGCAGGAATCTGGGGAGAAGGCGATGGCGAGAATCGCTCGATGACGCGATGCCCACGAATTTTCCGTGACGAAGCGCACCCGGTCCATTTCGTCGCAGCGACCCAGGGCGAGTGCCGAATCGAGCACATCTGCGAAGTTGGCAACGTCATCGACCAGGAATACGCGGTCGCCGAGGCCGCGTACCGGCGGAAGGTCGGTCGCAAGCACCGGCAGGCCCGCAGCGAGATATTCGTAAACCTTCAATGGACTCATCGCCGAAGTCAGCTCGGTCCTGCGGTGTGCGAGCAAGCTCAGCTCGGCTGAGCGCAGTACCGAGACAACCGTTTTGCGACCCACCGGTCCGTGCACGTGAACGTTCTGAACATCACGCAGGGATGCGATCGCGGAGCGATCCGCAGCCGGTCCGAGCAACACTATTGACACGTCGGGGCGCCGCCGCGCGAGGGTGATGACTCCCGGGATGTCCACCCGTGAGTCGATCGTCCCGACATAGACGGCGCGAGGACCCGGTAGCGCGGTGAACCATCTCGGTGCCGGGTGTGGTGCGGCAAGCCATTCGGCCGGGTCGATCCCGTTCGGCACGACAGCGTACGGGCCGGTCGGTGCGATGCGGTCGATGATTTGTTCAGAAACGGCAGTCACTCCCATGCCACTGGTCCCGATGCGCCGATACGCCTCCCGATAGGCCGGCCACGAGGCTCGGCGACCGGGCGAACTGAGCCAGTCATCGCGACCGAAATACGTTACCGGGCCGGCCCACTTCAGTGGGGAGAATCCCGCAACGACCGGACTCGTGGTGATGACAGACGGTGAGCGCAGCCCGAGGTGGTCGGCGGCCTGGCGCACCGACAGGTCGTACTCGGAATAGACCCGGTCGAGCCCGGCTACGTCGACAGGGTCGAAGCGGCGCGACCGTAATGGCGAGTGCAGGTGTTGCCGCTGGTTACCCGGGAAACGTCGCGTGAATCCACTGACGCCGCGCGCGACAGCGGTCGGCCACCAGCGCCAGGGGTTCGCGACCAGCAATTTGTTGACTTCGGCGCTGGTCATCAGCGTATTCAGAATGCGTTCGGGCGGCCGCATCATGCCGCGCCAACGGGCGTCGCTCCAGGTCTCGTATGAGAAGGTGAACACGACGTCGTGTCGTTGCGCAGCGTCAGACTGTGCCGCCGGTGAATGCAGTTCGGGACTGGTCATCTCGCCACCCCGACTGCCTGCTGCTGCCGGATATCCGGCTGCCGCACGGTAAGTTGCGTGGTGTCGGCGGTCGCTCTGGTTGCGATCGACGCGGCGATAGGGCCGGTCGCATCGTCAACCCGAACGTGCTGGCCGAGCTCAAGGAGCCGGAAATCCTGGCGGAGGCCGTGACCGGTGAGTTTAGCGACCGCTTCCTTTGCGGTCCACAATCGGGCGAGCCACGCTCGTCGCGGCCTTCCATAAAGGGATCGCGCGGTTTCAAGTTCTGTCACGGTACACATCCGTCGGATGAGTCCGGGATGGTCGAACTCGGTGTTGTGCACCTCGATATCTACGCCGACCTGGCCGGCGGCGACGATCGCGGCAAGCAACCATTTTCCAGAGTGCGCGATGCTGAAATCCAGGTCACTGTCGGCTAGCGCCGGTTTCCGCATCGGCGGCGTTGGCTCGAAACCCGCCCACCGAACGGGTTGCCCTCCGGTGACAAGATCTCGCACGACGCGTCGGCCGGCAAGAAGGCGGGCAGCTCGGCTGCGGTCGATCGCGTGGACCGCATGCCAGTGCTCCGCAGCTTTCCCGAAAAGAGCTGCGATCTCGGCGGCCGTCGGTTCCCCGGCCCCGCCCATCGCAGTGACCCAGTTCACAACACTCCAGGAAACCACGACCCCGGGGTTCGCGCGGAGCATCTCAGCACCTCATCTCAGTGCGCCGCCACGTCGGCTCCGCCGGTCATGAGGCTCCCGATGCGCGAGGCCACCGATTCCACATCGCGGGAGGCCGGCATGGTAGCGGTGGCGCTCAGCATCCCGTTGTACAAGATGGCAGCTGCCGATAACTCGTCCCGGCCCAGACTGGCTGGAAAGGGTACGACCTCGGTAAGCTCTGCTCCGCAGAAGAAGCGCGCTCGCGATACCCAGGGAATCAGGGTCGCGTAGCCGATCTGCCGGCCAGGCACGTCGGCGTTCGCAAAGGCGTTCGAGGGTCGATTCGCAATCTGTGATCGTACCGAATGCAGGATTTCATTCAGCGGGTCATCCGAACAGCCGTACAATTCCATATCCTGAACCTGGTTGCGAGCTTTTTCGCCCGTTGCAGATCGCTGTGAGACCGGGAACCGGAGGCTCACATTGTGCTCTTCGCCGTCGTACGCACGGATCACGGTCGCGACAAGGAGGTCACTTATCGTCCCACCCAGATCCGAGGCGCGTTGGGTGACGGTCCGGCTGTTCATGGTGCGAAAGTCAGAGTGTCTCGGGGGCAGCTGCTGGGCACGAACCCGCTCAGATCGCAACGCCAGATTGCGGATCGGGCGTAGCGTGCGGGCGGCGACACGGCGGATGCGTCGGCCAATCGGCTTGCTCCAGTAGGCGCGCCAGCCGGCTGCGAAACTGGGTTGTTCGCTAAGCCACCATCGCATCGCGAGTAATGGCAGCTCGGCTCTGCGAGCGGGACGGGCCGATGCGAAGGGGTTCTCTGGCGGTCTGTTCGGTTCGTCTGCAGATTTCTGGGTCATCGCCCCGAGCATTTTCGACGCCGACAGCCCGTCAAGGCTGGCATGGTGGAAGATCAGCCCAAGCGCGACATCCCCGTTGTTCAGCTCGGTCAGCCGGAGTCGCCAGAGAGGGTGTTTGGGCGACATTACCCCATCAGAATGGCCGGAGAGCTCCCAGAGCTGCGAACTCTCGAGGTTGCCCTTCGTCTCCGAGAACAGCACATGCCTGCCGATGTCGAAGGAGTCATCTGGCACCCACGCCGGGGGAGTGAGGCCGAGCAGACTTCGTTGGAGGCGCAGCCGAAAGAACCCAACGCTCCCGCATGTGCTTTCGAGATAATGCAGGATCCGCTCACGATCGAGTCGGCCGTCTGGCCGCCTGAGTCGCTCTCCATCGAGAACGCAGATCATCTGGGTATGCATCATTTCGAAGGAGATGGGATTCGAAAGGTAGCCCTCTTCCCAGATACGCATGAACTCGGCGAAAGGGGCGCGCCGGTCGGGAGCCGACATCGTCGGTATGGCCAGTGGTTCGACAGTCACAGTTTGCAGCCAGTTCGGTGCCGGGCGCAGGCCGTCACCGGGTTTGAAGCCGGGCAGCGAGGCCATCGGCGAGTTGTTGAATCGTCGGGAACTCTTCGAAAATCTCCGGTTCGACCTCGAGCCCATAGAGGTCCTCGATGTCCGCGCACAGCGACAACGCGTAGATCGAGTCAAGCCCGACGTCGCTGAGCGGTGTATCAACGGTGAAGCTACCCTCGGCAACCTTGCCGTAGAAGACGATCCGGCCCACAATCCAGTCGGAAATTTCCGCCGAGGTGGTGATAGTCGACATGAGACGCTCCTTCGTTGTGAACTCCCGGAACCACCGTCAGTATATGAGAAATATTCACTCTTTGAATCCCCCAATTGGGAGGGATTACGTTTCCCTCCTTAGCCGGCGGCGACGGAGCGCGCCGCGTCCTGGACGCGCGGGGAGAACCCGTCGGCGTAGACGAGGCGAAGCTGCCCATTCTCAAGTGCGGAGCGGGTGAATGCGCGCCTCACCTTTCCGAGGGCAGTTCTGGGGAGTTCTCCCGCCACGAGGAACCCGATCGCAAGCGACGGCAGCGAGAACTGGTGCACGAGATCCGATCGCAAGTTGAGCGCGAGCGTGTTCAGCTCGGCATTGTCAAGCGGAGTCTCATTACCGTCTACCTCGAGGATGATTCCCACATCGGCGGGGTGGCCGGTGAGTTCAAACGCAGTCCCCATGCCTACAGCGGGATGAAAGCGCGCTGCGGCGGCCTCGATGTCTTGCGGATAGATATTCCGTCCACGCACGATGATGAGGTCCTTCAGCCGGCCGGTTACAAACATCTCGCCATTGATCAGTGCCCCCAGATCGCCGGTGCGATAGTAATCGTGCTCGTCGTCGGCGAGGTGTGCGCCGAAGGCTTCGGCAGTCGCGTCCGGCCTTCTCCAGTAGCCGTGGGCGATGTTTGGCCCCGCCGCCCAGATCTCACCCACCTGACCGTCCGCCAACCGCTCTCCGGTACTCGGGTCGGCGATGGCCACGATGCAACCCGGCCCGGCGACACCGCAGGACACCAGTTCGACCGAGCGTTCACTCTTTGTCACCGGCTTGAGGGTTCCTGACTCGAGTGCCGTGGCATCGAAGTCGAGCACGACCATCTTCTGACCTAGCTGCTTCATCGTGACGAGCATCGTCTCGGTTGCGCCGAACCCCGGTGCCATCATCGACTCGCGGATTCCCGCTGAGCTGAATCGATCGAGGAAGGCACGCATGGTCTCGGTTCGAACCGGCTCGGCGCCGTTAACAATGACGTCCAGGCTGGAAAGGTCGAGTTCGGAGATTTGCTCATCGGTTGCGAACTGGGTGCAAAGTGCGAAGGCGAAATTGGCTGCGGCGCTCATAGTCCCTCGGTGCCTGCTGATCAATTGCAACCAGAAAATCGGTCGGCGTTGGAATTGCACCGCCGTGGTGAGTACCGCGGATGCGGCAAGATACGCCGGGAGTATCACCGCCACCGCAAAGCCCATCGCATGGTGGAACGGCGCCCAACCGACGATCACCGAGTCTGGGGTGCCGTTCAGGCTCGGCGTTAGGGCCTCCATGGACGACAACAGCGTGCCGTGCGTGGAGACCACGCCTTTGGGGTCGCCGGTTGAGCCGGAGGTGAACATCAACGTGGCTAAAGCGCCCTCGTCGATCGCCGGTTCCGTCCAAGCCTTTGCATCGCCGGCATTACGTAGCTCTGCGACCGTGGTTACCGCTACGCTCCCGAATGATTCGGCTGTGGGCAGCGGGCGGAATCTGTCGAGTACAGCCTCCTGCGAAATGATCAGCCGGGCACCCGACGCGGCAGCGATTTCCGCGATTCGAGCTCTCATCACGTCCGGCGCGTTCGTTTCTGAGACCGGAGCCGGTGCGATCGCCAATCCTGCATACAGGGCACCGTAGGCCGCCCGGATGAATTCGAGGTCGGAATTCAACGCGAGCACCACGACATCGCCGGGAACGAGACCGCGCTGGCTGAGTGCAGCAGCCATCGTTCGGCTGCTTCGATCGAGTTCCGCATACCCCAAGAACGCGGATTCCTCACGCGTTTCGTAGAAGCGGATCCCGTGCTCATCGCCGACACGGTCAGCTGTCGAACGCAACATTTCAATCAGCGTGCCAGTCACGATTCCTCCAAGGGGATTGCGATACGGCACCGAAGACTCTACGCCTGATCCCGCGACGAGGATACGGCTCGAAATAACTTGCTGACCCCCCTTTCGGTGGGCAGACTCAGGGTTCGAAAGGGGGTTCGGCTTCTGCCGCGCCGGGGGCGAGAAGCGCGAACTTGGCCTTTGGATAACCCTGACGCCAATCAGCGCGGCGCTGCCACACCGTTGTCCACGCCCCGGCCCGGTGGGTCACCTTCTCCAGTGCGGCGCGCAGGCCAGAACCCGCAACGAGGAGAGTCACTCCCAGTGCTGCCTTCATAGGCGACCAGGCGTGCTGCAGCAGAGTGGATTTACCCGCCATCACCATGCTCATCTTCAGGCCGCTCGATGATGTGGATCCGCCGACTTCGTGCACGATCACGGCCTCGGGTACCACGACAGATATCAGCCCCGCACGTCGGGTGCGCAGGGCGAATTCGGCGTCCTCGCCGTAGAGGAAGAAATCCTCGTCCATGCCGCCGACCCGTTCCCAGTCGGCACGCCGGATCAGCAGCAGGCAGCCGGTGACAATGGGCACGACTCGAACGGTGTCGCGATCCCAGTGGCCCAGAGATTCAGGATCGAAGATCGGAGAACGCTTGAACGCCGTCGACAGGCCCAGTGCGAAAGAGGTAAGCGACCACATGGTTGCCTCCCCCCAGCAGGAACTCGGGTCCGTTGTCCCATCCGGGCGCAGCGTCCGCCCACCGAAAACCCCGAATTGGGGATGCCCGGTAGCGAAGCTCATCAAATCCGCCAGTGACCCAGGCAACACGATCGTGTCGGGATTGAGCAGCAGCACAAAGTTGGCGCTCGATTGCGACACACCGCGATTCACACCCTTGGCAAATCCCAGGTTCTCACCCGCCTCGTCGACCACCACCGAGGGATGCCGGTCCCGAATTGCTTCACCCGTGCCGTCACGTGATCCATTGTCGACGACGATCACTTCGGTCCCGGTTGGCGCGTTCTCGAACACGCTATTCAGGCACGCCAGAGTCTGATCACGGGTATTGAAACTCACGATGACGATCCCGAGATGCACGAGTCAGGCCGTCCGATCGTGCGGAAGCGGCCGCCATCCGATGACCTTTGCCGGCACGCCGGCGGCGATGCATTGGGCCGGAAGGTCCTTGGTCACCACCGCGCCGGCCGCGACAACTGCACCGTCGCCGATGGTGACGCCAGCGAGCACGACGACGTTCGCCCCGAGCCAGACGTCGTTGCCGATCACGATATCCCGCTCAACTTTGGGCTGATCCATCACCGGTTCGCCCTGTTCGATCCCGTAGTTGGAGGCGGTGATCGTCACATGCGGGGCGAACAGGCACTTCTGGCCGAGGATCACGCGTCCCACCGAATCTCCGGCCCAGATAATGCTGAACTCTCCGATGTGGCTGTATGCGCCGATTTCAATACGTTCCGCATTGCGAAACGAGACGTTTGGGGCGAAGGAGACACTGCGTCCCCTGGTGAGTTTGCGCACTTGCTGAACGTGCGAGTAGGCGGAAAAATGCGCGAGTCGGAAGGCGTGCAGATAGGTCAACGGATTGAGCAGCGATCGGGTGACGCTGCGCGCGGCACTCATTGTGGGGCTCCCGCGTCAGATCGCCCGTCTTCGAGGAGAGGAGTCGGGGCAGGCCGGTCGTCATCGATGAAACGGGAGCCCTCAAGACCCAGCCGCCGTGCTTCCAGAAGCCCGGCGGAAACACCACGCAACAGGGCCAGCTGGCCTCCTCGTCCTCGCGCAGATCCCACCTGGCGCAGCAGCCGAGTCGAGGCGCGAAGGTAGACGATTCCAGCGAGTATCAGGCCTGTCTTCGGCGCGATTCGCAACCATTTGTTTGCGAGGGCGCCGAGGCCAAGACCATACCCGTTGAGAAGGATTCGGTAGGACTCGGTGTCTCGGGTGTTCATGTGGCGCACGATCGCCTGTGGCTCATTGACGATCTTCCATCCTGCCGCAATGAGCCGGCAGAACATGTCGAGGTCCTCGGCACCCGCGAAGTGCCGTCCCGCTCCCAGCACGTCGTCGAAGCCGCCGAGATCGGCGAGTGCCTGGCTTCTGAATGCCATCAACGCTCCGTGCCCGGCGTCCAGCCCGCGGTGGATTGACGTGAACGTCATGCGCTCTCCAGTGATCCTCTCATCGATCCTGCTGGAGTCCAGGAGTGTCCCGGTTACGGCTGCGACTTCCGGGTCGGCAAACGGCGCAAGCAGTCGCGCGAGCCAGCCTTCTGCCGGCTCGCAATCGTCATCGGTGAAGATGATGATGTCACGTTCAGCGCCTTCGAGGCCGAGATTGCGGGCGATCGACAATCCCCTGACGTCCGTCCGAAGGTAGTCGGCGCCGGATGAAACGGCCCGTTCTCGGGTCGCGCCGCTGGACGATGCGGAGTCGACGACCAGCACGCGTACCTCTGGCGTTATCACTGCAGCTGTCTTGGACAGTGCGTTCGCCAGCATTTCCGGGCGATCCCGAGTGCAGATGACGACGGTGACGTCAGCTGGCGTTGCCACCGGGGTGCCCTAGGCGACGTGGTGACGCTTTTTTTGGGGCAGTGCAATCCATGGCATCCCGTCCTATCATGTCTTGGTAATACGCACGTGCGGCCCGAATACGGGGCCGTGCCGATATACCGAGCCAACCTTCGGAGTTACGCACAGCGAGAGTGATCTCCCGTGACCGCGCGGCTCCGGCTAACATCTCCGTTCAAACGTACGAAGTGCAGTATGCCTTGCTAGATCGGCGGCATTCATGGACCAACCGTATACCGGTGTTCTCGCACCTGACCAGGTCCGATTTATCGCGTCGGCGCGGGCTCGCCGTAAGCCGATTCCTAACGGACAAGGCGAGCCCTCACGCAGAAAGTACTGGTGACCACCATGGAGACCCCGCATTACCTTCAAATTCTCTGGGCCTATAAATGGCTAGTGCTGATCGGAGTGGTCGTGGCCGCCGCGGCCGCGCTGCTCGCGGGGTTCACCATCAGCAACGGTCAAATCGTCAGTCGAGCGCAGGGTACGTATTCCGCCGCGACAACCGTGATGCTTGAGAGCCAACAACCGACCCTGTTCCAGTCGGAGATCGCGGGGCAGGCACTCAGCCCGACGGCGGCGCCCCCACAGGCGCAGAATCTCAGCGCCTCTGCCGTTCTGTACGCCTATCTCGCCTCAAGCGATCAAATCAAGAAGCAGGTCGAGAGCGTGATCGGGAACTTCTCGGACACCGACGCATTGACCGCCGTCAGTCGCACCACTCAGCCCGCTGGAAGCGAGCTGTTTCCCGGGCGCCTGCAATTGCCGGTCATCGACATCGTCGGGACCGCGGCGACTCCGGCCAGAGCGAGCGCGATCGCCCGCACAGCCGACGTGCAGTTCCGCGACTATGTCACAGCGCAGCAGAAAAAGGCGAACATTCCCGATGCCAATCGGGTCAGCCTGGCCACTCTTCAAGTCAAGCCGCCGGTGCAAGCCGCCGGCAGCAACCCGGCAATCCCCGTCGTGGTCGCCGGCGCAGGCGTTTTTCTTGCTTTCATCGCACTCATCTTCATCATCCATGGTGCGCGGACATCCAGAAATGAGAAGCGCGCTCAAACCCGGGCCGGCCGCCGCCGCCGCGGGTCGAGCGGTGAACTGGAGGAGTCGGCCATCGACGACCCGGAATTGATCGACCGCGAATTGGCTGGCGAGCACGAAGACACGCGAATACGCGTTTCGGCGGACGAGTAGACGGCCGCTGCGCTCGGAGATCCGCAATGAGCACGCGAGAAGATGAGTCGCCATCACGAGCCGAGCGCATCGAGCCGGCCGAGGATGCGGTCACGCCTGATGCCCCGCCGACCGGCCCCACTATCCGTTCCGTTGCGTCTGCCGTCATTCTTGCTGCAGTCTGTCTGGCCGCGATTGTCGTGCTCCCGCCGATCGTCGCCGGCGGGATTGTTCTGGCGGTCTCGGCGCTCTATGTCTTTCGACGGTTACTGTTCAGTTGGACGACGATGCTCATCCTGTTGGCTGCCGTCATCATGTTCATCCCCATCCGGCGTTATGAGTTCCCGATCCCGCTGTCGTTCGCGTTAGAGCCGTACCGGGTAATAATTGCAATCCTGATCGTCGCTGTGATCGTTGCCGTATCGCTCAGCCCGACGTTCGCCTGGCGTCACGTCGCGTTCGGATGGCCGATCGGGATCTTCCTCGCCACTCAAGCCTTCTCGATCGTTGCGAATGGACCACGTCTTACGGAGGGTCATCTCGACAACTCGGCGATGAGCAACCTGCTGCAACTCCTGTTCCTCATCTCCGTGTTCTTCATCGCGCGCCAGCTGCTCACCAGCGAACAAATCGTGCAACTCCTGCTGGTATTCCTCACCTGGGCAGGCGTGCTCGTCGGCTTCTTCGCCATCATCGAACGTTTCACGCGGGTGAACGTCTTTCTTCTGTTGGGCCATTTTCTGCCGCTGACGCTGATCAACGACACCAGCGCCGTATCGTTGCGTGCCGGTTCTAACCGCTCATTCGCATCCGCGCAACACCCGATTGCCCTGTCCGTCGCACTGGGCATCATCATTCCGATCGCTCTATACCTGGCGGCTCATGGCGGGCGCCCTCGGAATCCGATCAGTCGGCGCATCGTCTACGCTCTCGGCGTCGCGATCCTGCTGGGCGGCATCCTTTGCACGGTCTCACGCACGGGCATCGTCATGCTTGGCATCATGTTCCTGGTCGTGCTCGCCTTGCGTCCGCGGCTCGCCGCCGTCATCTTCGCCTTCGCCTTCCCGATCGCGCTCATCGTGGCCGCTGTGGTGCCCAAGCTGGTGAATTCGACCGTCGGCACCCTGTTCAACATCGACACGCTGATCGCTTCGCAATTCTCCAATCCTGGTTACCGCGGCCAGGGACGCCTGGCGGATCTCGGCCCAGCCCTGGCCACCTTTCGGCAGAACCCACTCTTCGGGACCGGAATCGGCAGCCGGGTCGTCGTCGGACCGAGCTCGAACTCAAACATTCTCGATAACCAATGGTTGGGGACACTGCTCGACGCCGGCCTACTCGGCGTGGCCGGTCTCGTGGTATTTCTGCTTGTTCCGATCATCATGCTGATCGTCTTCGCATTTCGTGGTCAACCGGGCCAGAAGTATGCGTCGCTCGCCGTCGCTATCGCGATATCGACCATCGGCTATGGTGCGGCGATGTTCTTCTACGACGCGTTCTCCTTCATGCAGACATTCCTGATCCTGATGCTGCTGCTGGCTGTCGGCGCGTGGCTTCTGACCGAAGCACGACGATCGGCCGCCGCAGGTGCGCGACCAACTCGGCTTGCGGCAGACACCGTGCCATGACTGCCGTCATGAGCGTGGTCGTACCGGCGCACGACGAAGAGACCATCATCGGTCGTCTGCTCCATTCGCTGGTGTCCTCCGACGCAAAAGGCCGTCTCGAGATCGTGGTGGTCGCCAACGGATGTCACGACCACACCGCGGCGATAGCGGCTGCGGTGTCGCCGCGCATCCGCGTGGTCCAGATTGCGGCGACATCGAAGGTGGCCGCACTCAATGCGGGCGACGCTGCTGCGAGCGTCTTTCCCCGCGCGTATGTCGACGCTGATGTGGAGGTCTGCGCGGACGCCCTCCTCGCGGTCGCATCACGGCTCGCCGGTGCGGGCAGCCCCGACGCGGCCAACGCCTTCGTTGGTGCTCCTGAGCTGAGGGTGGACACCGCGGGAGCCAGTTTGCCGGTGCGCCAGTACTACCGCGTCTGGGAGTATTCCCGGTATCGGGGGTCCGGGCACGTCGGGTCTGGCGTCTACGTGTTGTCGAAGTCGGGAAGGGCACGCTTCGACCAGTTTCCCGACGTGATCGCCGACGACCGTTTCGTGCAACAGCTTTTCGCACCCGAGGAGCGTGCCACCGTCGATGAATATTCGTTCACGGTGCCGGCACCGCGTACTTTTCGTGCGCTGCTGAACCGCGCTACCCGGATCGCCAGCGGCAACCGCCAACTCGCCGTTGCCTATCCGGCGCTTGCCGCCGGCAGCCCAACCCCGCGCTTCACCGCGCTGATCAAGCGCGTGGCGGTGCGGCCCTCGCTCTGGCTTGCTTTGGGAACGTACTGCTGCGGATACGCGATTCCGCGGCTCCGTGCGCGCCGGCTTGAGAGTGTGAATCAAGCTCCCGGTTGGAATCGTGACGACACCACCAGAGTGAGCGCATGAGTTCCCCGGCACCGAGACCGGTGGACAGCCTCGGACATCGAGCGTCCCGCGGGATAGCGGTCACTGTCGGTGGACTGTGGTCGCAGACGGTTCTGCAGGCGGTATCGACGATTGTGCTGGCTCGCCTGCTCCCCCCGTCGGACTTTGGACTGCTCGCGATGGTGACGGCGATCACCGGTGTCGCCGACCTCGTGCGCGACTTCGGCATGACCGGGTCGATCATCCAGGCGAAGACAATGAGCGACGAGGTTTGGCGAGGCGTGCTCTGGTTCTCGGT
>JBDTDV010000013.1:0-7902 GCA_039922875.1 Microbacteriaceae bacterium | reverse complement strand
GACTCGCAGGTGAGCACGGAGCGCACCTTGATCTCGGTGACGCCAGCGCTGACCAGCTTGTCGATCAGGATGTCGCCGATGTCATCGCCGGCCGACGCGATGACGGTGCCGGAGCCGTCCACCGCGTCCGCAGCCAGGCTGCGTGCGTAGACCGAGTTCTCGACGTTGACATCGCGGACCAGGGCTCCGGTGGAATCCGGGGTGGCGATGACCTGGTCGAGACCCTTGCTGGTGCCGCAGTCGTCCTCGCGGATGATGACGTCTTGGGAGACGTCAACGAGGCGACGGGTCAGGTAGCCGGAGTCTGCGGTTCGCAGCGCCGTGTCGGCCAGACCCTTTCGGGCACCGTGGGTCGCGATGAAGTACTCGGCGACCGACAGGCCCTCGCGGTACGAGGAGATGATCGGGCGCGGGATGATCTCGCCCTTCGGGTTGTTCACCAGACCGCGCATGCCGGCGATGTTGCGCACCTGCAGCCAGTTACCACGGGCACCAGAGGTGACCATCCGGTTGATGGTGTTGTCGGCCGGGAAGTTGTCCTGCATGGCCTGCGCGACCTCGGCCGTGGCATCCGTCCAGATCTTGACCAGTTCCTGACGGCGCTCGGTGTCGGTGGTGAGGCCCTTGTCGAACTCGGCCTGGACTTTCGCGGCCTTCTTCTCGTACTGCGCCACGATCTGCGGCTTGTTCGGCGGGGTGAGGATGTCGGACAGCGCAACCGTGACACCCGAGCGGGTGGCCCAGTGGAAGCCGGCGTCCTTGATGTTGTCCAACGCCGCGGCAACCTGAACCTTCGGATACCGCTCGGCCAGGTTGTTCACGATTCCGGAGAGCAGGCCCTTGTCGGCGACTTCCTCGACGTACGGGTAGTCGGCCGGCAGCGCCTCGTTGAAGATCGCCCGGCCCAGGGTGGTGTTGACCAGTACCGGGGCGACGGATGCGCCGTTGAGGAGCTCGACGCCCTCCGGCGCGGTTCCCTCGGCGAATGCGACGTGCTCCAGCCGGATCCGCACCTTGGCGTTCAGATCCAGCGAGTGCTGGTCGTAGGCCAGGATCGCCTCTGCGATCGAGGAGAACGCGCGGCCCTCGCCGGTCACCCCCTCCTTCAGCGTGGTCAGGTGGTGCAGGCCGATGATCATGTCCTGAGAGGGCAGGGTCACCGGGCGGCCGTCTGACGGCTTCAGGATGTTGTTGGATGCCAGCATCAGCACGCGGGCCTCGGCCTGCGCCTCGACCGAAAGCGGCAAATGCACCGCCATCTGGTCGCCGTCGAAGTCCGCGTTGAACGCGGCACAGACCAGCGGGTGCAACTGGATGGCCTTGCCCTCGACCAGTTGCGGCTCGAAGGCCTGAATCCCCAGACGGTGCAGGGTCGGCGCGCGGTTCAGCAGCACCGGGCGCTCACGGATGATCTCCTCCAGCACGTCCCAGACCTGCGGACGGCTACGCTCGACCATGCGCTTGGCTGCCTTGATGTTCTGAGCGTGGCTCAGATCGATCAGGCGCTTGATCACGAACGGCTTGAACAGCTCCAAGGCCATCTGCTTGGGCAGACCGCACTGGTGCAGCTTCAGCTGCGGGCCGACGATGATCACCGAACGTCCCGAGTAGTCGACGCGCTTGCCGAGCAGGTTCTGACGGAACCGGCCCTGCTTTCCCTTGAGCATGTCGGACAGGGACTTCAGCGCGCGGTTTCCGGTACCGGTGACCGGGCGGCCGCGGCGGCCGTTGTCGAACAGTGCGTCGACGGCCTCCTGCAGCATCCGCTTCTCGTTGTTCACGATGATCTCGGGGGCTCCGAGGTCAAGCAGGCGGCGCAGCCGGTTGTTGCGGTTGATCACCCGGCGGTAGAGGTCGTTCAGGTCGGATGTCGCGAAGCGGCCGCCGTCCAGCTGCACCATCGGGCGCAGCTCCGGCGGAATCACCGGGACAACATCCAGCACCATGGCGGCCGGCGAGTTCCCGGTGACCAGGAACGAGTTGACCACGCGCAGACGCTTGATCGCACGGATCTTCTTCTGGCCCTTGCCATTGGCGATCTGGTCGTGCAGGATCTCGGACTCGGCGGCCAGATCGAAGCTCTCCAGCCGCTTCTTGATCGCCGCAGCGCCCATGTAGGCCTCGAAGTAGATTCCGAAGCGGTCCACGAGCTCGTTGAAGACGGCATCCTCAGGCTTGAGGTCGCCGACCTTCAGAGTCCGGAACTCGTCCCAGACCCGCTCCAGACGCGAGATGTCCTCGTCGATGCCCTTGCGGATGTGCCCCATCTCTTTCTCGGCGGCATCCTTGGTGCGACGCTTCTGATCGGCCTTGGCACCCTCGGCCTCCAGGGCGGCCAGGTCGGTCTCCAAGCGCTGCATGCGCTCGGCGACCCGGGAATCCCGCTGGTCGGAGAGTGTCTTGATCTCCAAGCGCAACTCGTTCTCCAGGCCAGGCAGGTCGGCGTGACGGCCGTCCTCGTCGACCGAGATCACCATGTAGGCGGCGAAGTAGATGACCTTCTCCAGGTCCTTCGGCGCCATGTCGAGCAGGTAGCCCAAGCGCGATGGCACACCCTTGAAGTACCAGATGTGGGTGACCGGTGCGGCCAGCTCGATGTGGCCCATTCGCTCGCGGCGCACCGAGGACTTGGTGACCTCGACACCGCAACGCTCACACACGATGCCCTTGAAGCGCACCCGCTTGTACTTGCCACAGGAGCACTCCCAATCGCGGGAGGGTCCGAAGATCTGCTCGCCGAACAGGCCGTCTTTCTCCGGCTTCAGCGTGCGGTAGTTGATTGTCTCAGGCTTCTTGACCTCACCATGTGACCAACGGCGGATGTCGTCAGCGGTGGCCAGTCCAATACGCAACTCATCAAAGGTTGTTACGTCAAGCAATTTTTTTATCTCCCTGGGTAAAAATCGTCAATAGGATCTGGCCGGCTTTAGATCTCGTCAATAGACGAAGATTCAAAGCGGGAGGAGATGTTGATGCCGAGCTCTTCCGCGGCGCGGAACGCCTCGTCGTCTGTGTCGCGCAGGCTGACGGCGGTACCGTCTGCCGACAGCACCTCAACGTTCAGGCACAGCGACTGCATCTCCTTGATGAGCACCTTGAAGGATTCCGGGATACCCGGCTCCTGGATGTTCTCACCCTTGACGATTGCCTCGTACACCTTGACCCGGCCGAGGATGTCATCCGACTTGATGGTGAGCAGTTCCTGCAGAGCGTAGGCGGCTCCGTATGCCTCAAGCGCCCACACCTCCATCTCACCGAAACGCTGCCCACCGAACTGCGCCTTGCCGCCCAGCGGCTGCTGGGTGATCATCGAGTACGGCCCGGTCGAGCGGGCGTGGATCTTGTCGTCGACCAAGTGGTGCAGCTTCAGGATGTACATGTAGCCGACCGAAACCGGCTTCGGGAACGGCTCGCCACTGCGGCCGTCGTAGAGCAGCGTCTTGCCGGAGGAGCCGATCAGCCGGTCGCCGTCACGGGTAGGAGTCGTGGAGTCCAGCAGACCCTCGATCTCCTGCTCGAGCGCACCATCGAACACGGGGGTCGCGACCTTGGTGTCCGGGGCTGCGCTGTGCGCTTCGGCCGGCAGGCGCTTGGCCCAGGCCGGCTTGCCCTTGACGTCCCAACCCTGCTTGGCAACCCAACCGAGGTGGGTTTCCAGCACCTGACCGAAGTTCATCCGGCCCGGGATGCCCAGCGGGTTCAGCACGATGTCGACCGGAGTTCCGTCGGCCAGGAACGGCATGTCCTCGACCGGAAGGATCTTGGAGATGACGCCCTTGTTGCCGTGCCGACCGGAGAGCTTGTCGCCCTCGGTGATCTTGCGCTTCTTGGCGATGTAGACGACCACGCGCTGGTTGACGCCAGAGCCGAGCTCGTCGTCGCCATCCTGCGCATCGAACACCTTGACGCCGATGATGGTGCCCTCTTCACCGTGCGGCACCTTCAGGCTGGTGTCGCGGACCTCGCGGCTCTTCTCGTTGAAGATCGCACGGAGCAGGCGCTCCTCCGCGGAGAGCTCGGTTTCACCCTTCGGGGTCACCTTGCCCACCAGCACGTCACCGGGGTGAACCTCGGCGCCGATCCGGATGATGCCGCGCTCGTCGAGGTCTGCCAGCAGGTCCGGGCTCACGTTGGGCAGGTCGCGGGTGATCTCTTCCTTGCCCAGCTTGGTGTCGCGGGCATCCACTTCGTACTGCTCGATGTGGATCGAGGAGAGCACGTCGTCCTTGACCAGGTTCTGGTTCAGGATGATCGCGTCTTCGTAGTTGTATCCCTCCCACGGCATGAACGCGACGAGCAGGTTCTTGCCGAGGGCGAGTTCGCCGTTCTCGGTGGCCGGGCCATCGGCGATGACCTCGCCGACCTCGATCCGGTCGCCCTCATTCACGATGACGCGGTTGTTGTAGCTGGTGCCCTGGTTGGAACGGTCGAACTTGCGCAGGTAGTAGTCCTGGGTTCCGCCGGAATCCAACTGGATGGTGACGACGTCTGCCGAAACCTCCAAGACCACACCGGCGGCATCCGCGGTGAGCACGTCGCCGGCATCGATAGCCGCGTAGCCTTCCATGCCGGTGCCGACCAGCGGTGATTCGCTGCGAACCAGCGGAACCGCCTGGCGCTGCATGTTCGCACCCATCAGGGCGCGGTTGGCGTCGTCGTGCTCCAGGAACGGGATCAGCGAGGTGCCGACCGAGACCATCTGGCGCGGAGAGACATCCATGTAGCCGATGTCCTCGGCGGGGATCAAGTCGACCTCGCCGCCCTTCTTCCTGGCCAGGACGCGCTCCTCGGCGAAGCGCGAGTCATCGGTCAACGGTGCGTTGGCCTGGGCGATGACGAATTCGTCTTCCTCGCTCGCGGTCAGGTAGTCGATGGTGGTGGAGACCTTGCCGTCGATGATCCGGCGGTACGGGGTCTCGATGAAGCCGAACGAGTTGATCCTGGCGAACGAGGCGAGCGAGCCGATCAGGCCGATGTTCGGGCCTTCCGGGGTCTCGATCGGGCACATCCGGCCGTAGTGGCTCGGGTGCACGTCGCGCACCTCGACGCCAGCGCGCTCCCGGGAGAGTCCACCTGGGCCCAGCGCGGAGAGTCGGCGCTTGTGAGTCAGCCCGGCCAGGGGGTTGTTCTGGTCCATGAACTGGCTCAACTGGCTGGTACCGAAGAACTCCTTGATCGCCGCGACGACCGGACGGACGTTGATCAGCGTCTGCGGCGTGATCGCCTCGATGTCCTGTGTGGTCATCCGCTCGCGGACGACACGCTCCATACGAGACAGCCCGGTGCGCACCTGGTTCTGGATCAGTTCGCCGACCGCGCGGATCCGGCGGTTGCCGAAGTGGTCGATGTCGTCGATGTCCAGGCGGATGTCGATCTTCTTGCCGTCGCGGACGCCGGCGACCGTGGTGCGGTTGTCGTGCAACGACACCAGGTACTTGATCGTGGCAAGAATGTCTTTGACGCTGAGCACGGAGTCGGCCAGCGGCGCGTCGAGGCCCAGCTTGCGGTCGATCTTGTAGCGACCCACCTTGGCCAGGTCATAGCGCTTCGGGTTGAAATAGAAGTTGTCCAGCAACGCGCGGGCAGCCTCGGCGGCCACCTGCTCGCCCGGGCGGAGCTTGCGGTAGATGTCCTTGAGGGCCTCTTCCTTGGTCAGGATCGAGTCCTTCTCCAGAGTGAGTTCAATCGAGGGGAAACCCTTGAACTCCTCCAGGATCTCTTCACTGGTCAGTCCGAGCGCCTTTAGGAACACCGTGACCGATTGCTTGCGCTTGCGGTCGATGCGCACACCGACCTGGTCGCGCTTGTCGATTTCAAACTCGAGCCAGGCACCGCGGCTGGGGATGATCCGAGCCGAGTAGATGTCCTTGTCACTGGTCTTCTCCTGGGCGCGATCGAAATACACGCCGGGGGAACGCACCAGCTGAGACACCACGACACGCTCGGTGCCGTTGATCACGAAGGTGCCCTTCTCCGTCATCAACGGAAAGTCGCCCATGAAGACGGTCTGAGTCTTGATCTCACCGGTGAGGTGGTTCATGAACTCGGCTTCGACGTAGAGCGGGGCGGAGTAGGTCTTGCTCTTCTCCTTGCACTCGTCGATGGTGTACTTCTTCTCCTCCAGGAACGGGTTCGTGAAGGAGAGCTGCATGGTCTCGCCGAGGTCTTCGATCGGGGAGATCTCTTCGAAGATCTCCTCGAGACCGGTGTGAGCGGCAAGATCCTGGCGACCCTGGGCTTGTCCTTCCGCGAGTCGCTGCTTCCACTCGTCGTTTCCGACGAGCCAGTCGAAGCTCTCCGTCTGCAGGGCCAGCAGATCGGGAACCGTCAAGGTATCTGTGATCTTCGCGAACGACAGACGTGATGCGCCGCGTCCGTTCTTGGGTTGTGATGAATTCGTGGTGGATGCGTTGCGCGCAGCAGCCAAGGAAATAACCTCCGTGGGCCCCGTCGGGCCTCAATTACTGTCGGTCAGTGATTTACTGTTTGGACGAGTCATGCTTTCATGCGCCAACCAGGCTCTGTATGGTGGAGCCGAAGACCCTGACCGCACTTTTGGTGTGAAGCCAAGCCCGGCACGCAAAGCCGACCGCAATATGAAGGCAGAGATATGTCTGGGAGCGCAAAGATCAACTATACGTCTTTCGACGCCCCGTGTCCACTTGAATCTTGACCCACAGCGATTTCTCCGGTATAACCCGGTTGTCCCGCTGTCGGCGTTAGAGCGGATTCCAGCGGCCACCGGCTCGGCGGGTCACCGAGCACGTGGACAGCTGTGCTGCGCCGCCGGTCACCGTGCGCGTGTGCCGGGCGATCCGGGCGGCATCCGCGTCGTCTGCGGCGGTGAACCGGACTACGAGTTGCGCGGCGCCGCGAACCAGGCGGATGTCTGCGGCCTCCACCGTCGTCAGCTCGCGCGCCGCGTCTGCGGCGACGGGCAACAGACCGGCTGGGTCGGTGCCGGGCAGCAAGGCACCGACCGACATGGTCACCCGGAAGGAAGGCATCCCTCAAGCGTAGGTCAGACGCAATCGGTCCCGGTATCGGCATCGGCATCGGGGGCACCTCGGCGGCACCTCGCCATCGGTGGCATTGGCACGGCGGCATCGGCACGGCGGCATCGGCACGGCGGCACCGGCCGGCCGTAGGGTAGCGACATGGACGATCCGGTTCTCTTCATCAGCACGGCGCCGCTGGGCACGCGCGTCGTTGTGCGACGGCGCATCGAAAACGGCTTCACGGATGCCCTCGGATACCTGCGCAGCTGCACCGCGACCGAATGCACCGTGGAGACCAGACGGGGGTTGAAGACAGTGCCGTTGAACGCCATCGTGGCGGCAAAACAGGTGCCGCCTCCGCCGCCTCGACGAGCACCGCGGAACCCGTAGCCGAGCGGGTTCGAGAGCGCCCGGGTCAGGGGACGGGCGGCATCCGCCTTTGCGGGTAGGGCGCTTCGTGCCGGGCAAGCAGCTGCACGAAACCGGCGATCTTGCGCTGCCGGGCCGCCGGAGCGGTGAGCTGACTCAGCCGGAAATAGAGCGCGTACCGGTTCTGTGCCGTCAGCACGTCGTACATCGCCTGCGCCTCTGGCACTGCGGCTATCGCCTCGAGCAGGTCTGCCGGCGGCTGTGCCGTCGCGGATCCCGCGTATGCCCGCTCCCAACGACCGTCAGCCTTGGCCGCATCGATCGCGGCCCGACCGGCCGGACGCATCCGCCCCTCGGCCTCAAGCCGCTGCACATGTCCGACATTGCGCTGCGACCAGATACTGCGCGGACCGCGCCGCTGGAACCTTTGGAAGCTCGTTTCGGCATCGCGCCGGCCGGCCTGGGCATCGATCCAACCGAAGCAGAGCGCCTCGTCGAGCGCGGCCGCGTAGTCCAGCGCGGTGACCGTGCCCCC
>JBDTDV010000012.1:0-10582 GCA_039922875.1 Microbacteriaceae bacterium | reverse complement strand
TGAGCCGCACCTGATCCACCGTGGTGACCGTGCCGGAGCCCACTTGCTTGCCACGCTCGCGGCCGGCGGCAACCACCGCTTCCAACGCAGGCACGGCATCCGGAGTCTGGATCGGGACCTCGACCAGGGAGATCCCGAGATCCCAGGCGCGGTTGGCCAGTTCGACAGCGGGGCCGGCCGCCATGTTCCGGAAGATGGCCATGACGGATTGGTCGCCCATCAGCGCATTCAGGTCAGTTGACAATTGTGGTGCCTTTCATAGTGGATGCCCCAGCGGTCATAGTGGATGCCCCAGCGGTCATGGTGGATGCCCCAGCGGCCGCCGATACCGCGACCTCACGGGATACGATGGCGTCCGCCGCCGCGGCGACCGCCGGCAACGTCAGCCGCAGTCCGGCCCACTCCGCCTCAGGAGTCTGTGCCAAGGCCAAAATGGCGGCCCGCTCGGGCAGGGTGGGGATATCGCTGACGTCCTGCAGCGTGTAGCCGGCCATGATGTGGCCCAGGCGAAGGGATGCCGCGGCCTTCCAGCCGCGCAGCCAGCCCGACAACAGTCCGGCCGCGAACGCGTCACCAGCCCCAACCGGCTCGACCACCTCGATGGCCAGCGCAGGGACGAAGGTCTCCCCGTCGGCGTCGAACTGGGTGGCGCCCAGGTGCGCGTCTTTCACCACCAGTTGGGGCACCTCCGGCAACAGCGCGCGAACGCCGGCCGCATCGCCGGTCGACCAAAGGGCATCCGCCTCATCGCGGCCGACGACCACGATATCGGCGGCGCGGGCCAACTCCAGCAGACGGGGGCCTGCGGCCGCAACGCTCCACAGGGTCGGTCGATAGTTCACATCGAAGCTGATCGTGGCCGCGGCACTGCGGCGCTCGACGATGATCTGCTGCAGCAGGTCGTCACAACTCGGCGACAGGGCGGCGGTGATACCGGAGACATGGCACAGCCGACGCCGATCCAACGATAGCCGGTCGAGATCGGCCGCAGACAGCGCGGATGCTGCTGAGCCGGCCCGGTAGTAATACACCTGGCTGTGCCCGTCGGCCTGGTCCTTGAAGTAGACCCCGGTGGGCCTGGTCTCGTCGACAGTGACCCGCGAGACCACGACGCCGGTGTCGGCCAAGAAGTCCCGGATCCGCGCGCCGAAGGGGTCGTGGCCCAGGCGCCCGTACCACTCCGCCCGATGGCCGAGATGACTCAGTCCGATCGCCACGTTCGACTCGGCGCCGGCAACATACAGGTTCACCTCGGCGGCGTTTTCCAGCGGAGTGCTGGTGGCGGAGGCGAGGAGCACCATTGTCTCACCGAGGCAGAGCACCTCGGCGACCGGGAGGCTGTCCGGCTCTGGAGAGGGTGTCGTGGTGGACACTGATGAACTCCAATACGAAAAGCGGTAGGACGATGGATGAGGAAGACGATGGATGAGGAAGACGGCTGTTGCATTCCTTGCAACATCTGTTGCTAGAATTGCTCTACCTCCAAGAATACCCCATCTCTTTTCGCCCGACTGACGGACACGGGCGACCAGGAGGTACCGGTTCAGCGGCGAATCCAGACGGAAGGGAGCGACCCCATGACCCAAACCGTGCAACGAGCCACCGAGATTCTCGAGTTCATCGCCGAGGCCCCCCGCAGCCTGAGCGAAACGGCCCGGCACTTTCAAGTGCATCGCTCCACGGTGTTCCGCCAGCTGCAGACGCTGGAGCAGGCCGGCTTCGTGATGCACCACGCCGACGGAACCTACAACATCGGCACCAGGATCATCTCGATCGCCCAGCAGGCCCTGGACCATATGGACTTGCGCCGGATCGCGCATGAAGAGATCCGCGCCCTGCAGCAACGGGTCGGAAATACCCTGCACCTCGCCCAGCTGATGGAGGATGACAGCGTCGTCTACATCGACAAGGTCGAAGGGACCGACAGCGTGCGAATGTACTCCCGAATTGGCCGCCCGGTCCGGCCGAACTCCACCGGGGTGGGCAAGGTGATCCTGTCGCTACTGCCGCCCGACCGGCGCGACGCCGTGCTCCGCGATGCGCAGTGGAGCGCACTCACCGCCAATACGCATACCAGTCGAGAGAGCCTAGACGCCGAACTCGCCACGATCAGAGATCAGGGCTGGGGAATCGACAACGGGGAGTTCGAGGATTTCGTCAACTGCATCGCGGCGCCGATCAGAAATTCGACCGGCAGCATTGTCGGGGCGCTGTCGATAACGGCGATCAAGATGGTCAACAGCCTGGATGACTTGAAGCTGCACCTGGACGATTTGCTGGCCACTACGCGTGGCATCTCTCAACAGCTCGGCTGAACCGAGAGCGCCGTGTATCCGGCAACTCCCCCGACTCGTCGAGGCTCGCCTAAGCCTTCGTCAGGCTCAGCCCTGCAATCGCAGACGCTAGACCGGGAACGTAAGTCGGGTGTAGCGCTCGGCGGCCTCGAAGAGGCGGGAGCCGGCATCCGGATCGAGGCTGACCCGGGTCGGGGTCTGCTGGGTGGGTTCGCCGAAATTGAGAAAGCGGGGACCCCAGTAGCTGGAGCCCGCGGCATCCGGATCGATGGCGGCGCGCACGATCGGCCAGGCACCGTCGTCCTTGCCCTGCGCGAAGGCGGCCTGCAGGTTGTCCCGGAAGCGCTTGGCGCGGCTCGGCTCGTTCACCCCGCGGATGCCGGGGGAGCGTCCGCCGATCGCGTAGCCGGGATGCGCCACCAGCGCCGACACGTCAGCTCCGGCCGCGGTCAGGCGCCGGTCGAGCTCGAAGCCGAAGACCTGCATGGCGACCTTCGACTGCGCGTAGGCGCGCCAAGCGGTGTAGCCGCGCTCCAGCTGCAGATCGTCCAGGTGCGGGTTGATCAGCCGGGTGGCCATGCTGCCGAGGGTGACGACGCGGCTGCCTGGGGTGCGCCGTAAGGCCGGCATGGTGAGCGCGGCGAGCGCGAAATGGCCGAGCACGTTGGTGGCGAGGACGAGTTCGTTGCCGTCCGCGGTGAGCGTGCGACGGCGAGGTGGATGCACGGTGCCCGCGTTCTCGATCAGCACGTCAAGCCGGTCAAGGGCGAGCAGCTGCTCCGCGGCGCTGTGAACCGACCCGAGGTCGGAGGTGTCCAGGATCATCGTGGCCACGTCGGCACCGGGCACCCGGGCGCGGATGGCGCGGGTGGCGGCCTCCGCGTTCTCTGGATTGCGGCAGGCGAGGATGACCCGCGCACCGGCCCCGGCCAATTGTTCGCCGGCGAAGTAGCCGATGCCGCGGTTTCCCCCGGTGACGACCATGATCTTGCCGGACTGATCCGGCAACGCGGCCGGATCCCAGCCCATCGAGGTTACCGCTCCCCTTCGGCGATCTCCAGGTGGTGGTGGATGACCTCCGCGACGATGAAGTTCAAGAATTTCTCGGCGAACGCCGGGTCGAGGTGCGATTCCTCGGCAAGCGCTCGGAGGTGCTGGATCTGGGTCGCCTCGCGCGCCAGATCCGCCGGCGGCAGCCCCTTGGCCGCCTTGAGCCGCCCGACCTTCTGGGTGAACTTGAACCGCTCGGCGAGCAGATGGATGAGCGCGGCATCGATATTGTCGATGCTCTGCCGGATTTCATGCAGTTCCGGGATGTCATCGGTTTCACTCATCGGCGCCGCGCCTCCTTTTTGTCCTCCCACGACTTTACCGGGGTGGAGCCCCGATACACGCGCCGAACGAGTCGGTCACGGCAGCTGGAATGAATCCCGCCACCTCCGCGATCTTCTTCACCGGCATTAGTCCTTCATTGCCGGCATTAGTCAGCGGCAGCGCGCACTGGCACCGGCTCACTCACCGGCTCACTCACCAGCCCAGTCGCCGGCTCCGCGCGGAACCGACGTAACCGAAGACTGTTGGTGACCACGAACACGGACGAGAACGCCATAGCCGCCCCGGCGACCAGCGGATTCAACAGGCCGAGCATCGCGATGGGAATGGCGGCCGTGTTGTACGCGAACGCCCAGAACAGGTTGCCTTTGATGGTGCGTAGCGTGCTGCGGGAGAGCCGGATCGCGTCTCCGACGACGAGCAGGTCGCCGCTGACGACGGTGAGGTCGCTGGCCGCGATCGCCGCATCCGTGCCCGCACCCATCGCGATACCGAGATCTGCCGCGGCCAGCGCAGCGGCATCGTTCACCCCGTCCCCCACCATCGCCACAACGCTGCCGCGGGCCTGCAGTTCACGGATCGCAGCCAATTTGCCCGCTGGGGTGACCCCGGCCCGCACGTCGGTGATTCCTACCCGGGCGGCCACGGCAGCCGCCGCACCCGCGTTGTCGCCGGTGAGGAGAACCGGGGTCAACCCCAGGCGCCGGAACCGCACGATCGCCTCCGCGCTGCTTTGCTTGACCGTGTCGCCGACCGCGATGATTCCGCGGACCGACCCATCCCAGGCGACCACGACGACGGTGGCGGCATCCGATTCTGCTGAGGCGAGTGCTCGGGTCATCTCGGCCGGCAGCGCCAGCGCCCACTCATGTTCGATCCAGTCTGCGCGACCGACCATCACCGCGTAGCCGTCGACGGTCGCGGTCACACCCTGCCCTTGCACCGCTGCGAAGGATTCCGCGCCCCGCAGATCCAACAATTGCGTATCTGCGGCGTTCACGATCGCTCGGCTGATGGGGTGTTCCGATCCGTACTCCGCGGCAGCCGCGAAGCGCAAGACTTCTGCCCGGCTCTCACCGGCGGTCGGGGTCACGGTCAGCAGGCCCATCCGCCCGGTGGTTATCGTTCCGGTCTTGTCCAAAACGATGGTGTCTACCCGCCTGGTCGATTCCAGCACCTGTGGGCCCCGGATCAAAATGCCCAGTTGGGACCCGCGCCCGGTGCCCACCAGCAGTGCGGTGGGCGTCGCGAGTCCCAGCGCGCAGGGGCAGGCAATGATCAGGGTGGCAACGGCCGCGGTGAACGCGATGTCCATTGCGGCGCCGATGACGAGCCAGCCGATAAAGGTCAGAATCGCCAAGCCGATCACCACCGGGACGAAGATCGCCGATACCCGATCGGCCAGGCGCTGCACCTGGGCCTTGCCGGTCTGCGCCTCCTCGACCAGACGACCCAGGCGTGCCAATTCGGTATCCGCGCCGACCCGGGTGACTTCGACGACGAGACGCCCGCCGACGTTGACCGTCGAGCCGACGACCCGAGAGCCGGGGCCGACCTCCACGGGTATCGATTCGCCGGTGAGCATGCTCCTATCCACCGCGGATGTCCCCTCGCCCACCAAACCGTCGGTCGCGATCTTCTCCCCCGGACGCACCACGAACATGTCGCCGGGAATCAGGGAGCCGACCGGAACTCGGCTTTCCACCCCGGCACGCAGGATGGTCGCATCCTTGGCGCCGAGCTCAAGAAGCGCCCGCAGAGCTGCACCCGACTGCTTCTTAGCCCGTGCCTCGATGTAACGACCGAACAGGATGAACACCGTCACGGCCGCCGCGACTTCAAGATAGATATGCCCGGAACCGTCTCCGGGTGCGGAGATGAAGGTGAAGGTCATATGCATGCCCGGCATTCCGGCCGAGCCGAAGAACAGCGCATACAGCGACCACGTGAAGGCAGCCAAGACTCCGACGCTGACGAGGGTGTCCATGGTCGCAGCGCCGTGCCGCGCGTTGACCCAGGCGGCGCGGTGGAACGGCCACGCACCCCACACCGTCACCGGCGCGGCCAGGGTCAAGGCTAGCCACTGCCAGTTGGTGAACTGCCACGCGGGGACCATCGACAACACCACCACCGGCAAAGCCAGCGCCGCCGACACGATCACCCGAAAGCGCAACCGGGAAGTTTCATCCTCAGACGCGTGCGGATGGCCCTCGTCGGTCTCGAGCCGCGCCGGTGCCGGCAGCTGTGCCGTGTAGCCGGTGGCTTCCACCGTCGCGATCAGATCGTCTGCGGCCATCCCCTCCGGGATCTGCGCGGTGGCCTTCTCCGTGGCGTAGTTCACGCTGGCCGTCACGCCAGGCATCCGGTTGAGCTTGCGTTCGACACGGTTGGCGCACGACGCGCAGGTCATACCACCGATATCGAGTTCTACTTCAGTCACCGACACGTCATGCCTCAACCAGGGAGTATCCGGCCTCATCGACGGCGGCGCGGATGGCAGCCGGGTCCAGTTCGGACGCGCTGGTCACGCAGACCTGCGAGACGCCGCCGGCGTTCAAGTGCACGTCAACGGATTCCACGCCGTCCAGGGCGCTGAGCTCTTCGGTGACGCTGGCAACGCAGTGGCCGCAGGTCATGCCCTGGACAGCGAGCTCAGTGGTGACCAGGTCGGCCGAGGACACCGCACTGTGCACCGCACCATTTGCGCCCGCCGTCACGATCGGACCAATCGGGCGATGGCCGCGGACGCTTCGCTGATCTTATCGTCGGCCACCGCGCCTCCTTCGCGGACGGCCTCGGCGACGCAGTGTCCCAGGTGGTCATCCAGCAGCAGCAGCGCCACGGTTTCCAGCGCTTTAGTGGCGGCAGAAACCTGGGTGAGGATGTCGATGCAGTACGCATCTTCCTCGACCATCCGTTGCAGGCCCCGAACTTGGCCCTCCGCACGTCGCAGTCGCTTCAACAGTTCGCTCTTATCTTCCATATAACCCGGCATGAAAACTCCTCATAAGTTACCCGTGGGGGGTACCAATAAACATACTCCGGAGCGGTATCCGATGCAAACATTGTCATATACCCCTAATGGGTATATTGTGTCGGCATGAGCGAGCCACACATTCAGCAAGACGCCCAGCAGCAACAGCCACGCAGCCGGATGCCTGATGCGGATGCCTCGCTGCATCCGGAGCATGAGGCCCACGCCGACCATGCCGGGCACTCTGGCCATTCCGACCATTCCGACCATGTCGGCCAGTTCCGCAGGCTGTTTTGGATCATGTTGGTCACCGCGATCCCGGTCGTGGGCTTGAACGACATGTTCGCGATGATTCTCGGCTACACGCTGCCAGACATCGTCGCGCTAGCGTGGATCCCTCCGCTTTTGGGTACCGTGATGTATGTCTGGGGCGGCCGCCCCTTCCTGGTCGGCGCCGTCAGCGAGTTGAAAGCCCGAAAGCCCGGCATGATGCTGCTGATCGGGCTGGCGATCACCGTCGCCTTCGTCGCATCCTGGGGTGCCAGCCTGGGCGTCCTCGACCACCAGCTGGACTTCTGGTGGGAGCTTGCACTCCTGATCGTGATCATGCTGCTTGGGCACTGGCTTGAGATGCGCTCACTGGCCCAGACCTCCTCCGCCCTGGAATCCCTAGCCGAGCTGATCCCGGACGAGGCCGAACGAATCGACGGGGATCAGATTCTCGTGGTCTCTCCAGCTGATCTGCAGGTCGGCGACCTCCTCGTGGTTCGGCCGGGCGGCCGGGTCCCCGCGGACGGCACCGTCACCGAAGGTATCGCGGATGTGGACGAGTCGATGATCACCGGAGAATCCAGGCCGGTGAGCCGCGGCCCTGGTGATCGAGTGGTTGCCGGAACGGTCGCCACGGATTCGGGAATCCGGGTGCGGGTCAGTGCCGTGGGTGAGGATACCGCCCTGGCCGGAATCCGACGAATGGTTGCCGAGGCCCAGGCCTCGTCCTCACACGCGCAACGCATCGCCGACACGGCGGCCGGATGGTTGTTCTGGTTTGCGTTGGGATCGGGCGTGCTGACTGCCCTGATCTGGACGCTACTTGGCACGCCGGATGATGCGGTGATCCGCACGATCACCGTGCTGGTCATCGCCTGCCCGCACGCGCTGGGACTGGCCATCCCGTTGGTTGTCTCGATCGCCACCGAACGCGCGGCGAAGGGTGGTGTCCTGATCAAGGACCGCCTGGCGTTGGAGAGCATGCGCACCGTCGACACGGTGCTGTTCGACAAAACCGGGACGCTGACCAAGGGCGAACCGACCGTGTCGGCTGTCAAGGCCGTCGACGGTCACACCGAGGATGAGGTGCTTGCCCTGGCCGCCGCGGCGGAAGGCGACAGCGAGCACCCTCTTGCCAAAGCGATCCTGGCCGCGGCACGCTCCCGGGAGCTTACGGTGCCCAGTGCCTCCGACTTCCAGTCCTCACCGGCCGTTGGGGTGGTCGGAACCGTCGACGGGCAGCAGATCAGCGTCGGTGGCCCATAC
This sequence comes from Microbacteriaceae bacterium, assembly GCA_039922875.1. Lineage (GTDB taxonomy): Bacteria > Actinomycetota > Actinomycetes > Actinomycetales > Microbacteriaceae > JBDTDV01. The sequence goes on along the minus strand of JBDTDV010000012.1, from coordinate 2,446 downwards.
CTCCTAACGCGCCACGGTGTGGAAGCGTTGAGCGGCACCGGAGCGTGGGCAGACGAGGGCGCCATAATCCTGCACGTGCTCGCCGCGGGCCAGGTGATCGGCGCATTGCGGCTCAGCGATGAGGTCCGCGGGGAATCCCGGCAGGCGATCGATGCGCTGCACGCGTTGGGCATCCAGGTCGTCATGATCACCGGGGATGCCGACGCTGTGGCCCAGTCCGTTGCCGCGCAGCTTGGCATCGACCGGGTCTTTTCCGGCGTCCGCCCGGAGGACAAGGCGGCAAAAGTCGTCCAGCTTCAGGGTGAGGGTCGCAGCGTGGCGATGGTGGGTGACGGCGTAAACGACGCACCCGCCCTCGCGCAGGCCGACGTGGGCCTGGCGATCGGGGCCGGAACGGATGTGGCCATCGCATCCGCCGGCGTCATCCTGGCAAGCGACGACCCGCGCTCGGTCCTTTCGGTGATCGAACTGTCCAGGGCCAGCTTCCGCAAGATGAAACAGAATCTGTGGTGGGCCGCCGGATACAACCTCATCGCGGTCCCGTTGGCCGCCGGAGTACTTGCGCCGATCGGCTTCATCCTCCCGATGGCAGTCGGGGCCATGCTGATGTCCGCCTCGACGATCGTCGTCGCGCTGAACGCGCAGCTGCTGCGGAGACTGGATCTCCGACCGGGCGCCGGTGAACTTATCCAGCGACGTCCGGTGTCGGCGGTGCGGGGATGATCTCAGCCAGCAGCGCCTGGACGCGGGTCTTGATCTCGTCGCGGATCAAGCGCACGTCATCGAGGTTCTTGCCGGCCGGGTCGGTCAGTTCCCAATCCTGATAGCGCTTGCCCGGAAAGAACGGACAGGCATCACCGCAGCCCATGGTGATCACCACGTCGGAATCTCTGACGGACTCTGTGGTGATCAGCTGCGGTATCGCCCGCGAGATGTCGATACCGTCCTCAGCCATGGCCTGGACGGCGACCGGGTTGATCTGGTCACCCGGTTCGGAGCCGCCGGAGCGCACTTCGACCGCGGCGCCGGCGAGGGCGTTCAGGTACCCGGCGGCCATCTGCGAGCGACCCGCATTGTGAACGCAGACGAATAGGACAACCGGACGGCCTGGCATAGCTTCCTTTTTACTCACTTTCTTCCTCACGCGATTATGCCCCGCCTTCGCCTATAAAGTCGGTCTAGCGCAGCATGCGGAGGGTTAGGGTTAACTTCTGGGGACATCACCGCAACGCACGGAACGGCTTGTGATGGAGATCGCTTTCAAGAACCAAACCCTCCTCATCGGTGCACAGGTGATGTGCGGCGTCGGGATTGCCTCCGGCGTGGCCGTTGGCGGTCTTCTGGCCGAGGAGATCGCCGGCTCGACCGCCGCGGCGGGGTTTGCTCAAACCGCTGTCGTGCTGGGCGCCGGCATCCTGTCGGTGCCGCTTGCACAGTTGGCAGCAAAACGCGGGCGCAGATGGTCGTTGACCGTCGGATTCAGCGTAGGCGCGGCGGGCGCCGTGCTGATCATGCTCGCGGTCGCCAGCGTACAGTTCTGGTTGCTGCTTTTGGGCATGATGCTCTTCGGCTCCGGCACCGCAACCAACCTTCAGTCGCGTTATGCCGCCACCGAGCTCGTCGACGTCAAGAATCAAGCCAGGGCGATGTCGATCGTGCTGTGGGCAACCACGGTGGGTTCGGTTGCCGGCCCCAACCTCACCGATCCCGGTAGCCGTCTCGGCACGGCGCTGGGGATCGAGCCGTTATCCGGCCCGTATATATTCTCGATCATCGCGTTCGCCCTGGCCGCACTGTTTACCCTGACCCTGCGGATGGGCGCACCCTCCGCAGGCAGGGAAGGCAAGCCACGCACGACCGGGTCGATGGCGGCACTTGGCCAAGCCTCGCATCAGGCCAATGCGCTGTTCGCCGTGATCGCCATCGTCACCGCTCAGACGATGATGGTGGCCGTGATGGTGATGACCCCGGTCAGCATGGTCCACGACGGGATGACTCTAGAATTCGTCGGGGTCATCATCAGCGTGCACATCATGGGCATGTACGCCGTCAGCCCGCTCTTCGGTTGGCTGGCCGACAAACTCGGCGCCCGATCGGTCGTCTTCATCGGCGTTGCTATCTTTGTGGCGGCTTTCATCCTCGGCGCCATCGACTCGATCGCTGCGCACTCCGAAATGATTCGGCTGACCATTTCGTTGTTTCTGGTCGGGCTCGGCTGGTCGGCCTGCGTCATCGGTGGTTCGACGCTGCTCAACCAATCCGTCACCAGTGACATCCGGATTCCGTTACAAGGCGCCGTCGATTCGCTGATGAACGTCGGCGCGGCTGCGTTGGCCGCGTTGGCCGGACCGGTACTGGCCTTCGGGGGCTTCCTGGCCATCAATGTCATGGCTGCCTGCCTGCTGGTGCCCGTCGGGTATTTCGGATTGCGTGCCCTGGGAAGACA
>JBDTDV010000011.1:0-11286 GCA_039922875.1 Microbacteriaceae bacterium | reverse complement strand
GGCGGCAGGATTTTACCGGCCTCCGGCGACGGGGTGGACTGGCCGGCTATCCGCAGCGTTCCGAGTCACAGCACGACATTCTTGAGAACTCGCACGCATCGAGCTCGCTGTCTTGGGCCGACGGCATCTCCCGTGCGTTCGCGGTGACCGGGCAGGATGACAGATCGGTGGTCGTGGTGGTCGGCGACGGCGCCCTGACCGGTGGTATGACCTGGGAAGCGCTGAACAACATCAGCGATGACAACACCCGGCGCCTGGTCATCGTCGTCAACGACAACGGCCGCTCCTACGCTCCGACCATCGGCGGCATCGCCCGGTTCCTGAACACCGTCCGCATGCGGCGCAGCTACCACACCCTGTATTTGACCAGCCAGAAGGCATTCGGCCGGCTCGGCGGCCCCGGCCGAGCCCTTTATCGCGGTATCCGCGGCGGACTGCACGGATTCCTGAGTCGGTTCACCAACAACGAGGCGCTCTACTCCAATCTCGACATCAAATACATCGGGCCGATCGACGGCCACGATGTGGAGGCCATGCAGGAGGCGTTGCGTCAGGCCAAGGGCTACGGCGCACCGGTGATCGTGCACGCCATTACTCAGAAGGGCCGCGGGTACGCGCCGGCGATGCAGGATAGTGCCGACCAGTTCCATGCCGTCGGCCAGATCGACCCGGAGACCGGCGAGTCCCTCGGCGGCCCGAGCAAGCCATCCTGGACCAGCGTCTTCGCCGATGAGATCGTGCGACTAGCTGATGCGAACGAGCGAATCGTCGGCATCACCGCGGCGATGCTGCGCCCGACCGGGCTGCACCGGTTGGCCGAGAAATATCCGGCCCGGGTGCACGACGTTGGGATCGCCGAGCAGCATGCCGTGGCTAGCGCAGCCGGGCTGGCCTTCGGTGGCCTGCACCCGGTTGTTGCGATGTACTCCACGTTCATGAACCGCGCCTTCGATCAGATGCTGATGGATGTCGCACTACACCGAGCCGGGGTCACCTTCGTTCTCGACCGGGCCGGGGTGACCGGCCCGGATGGGCCGACGCACCACGGAATGTGGGATCTTGCGATGCTGCAACTGGTGCCGAACATCCGCTTGGCTGCGCCGCGAGACGGCACCCGGCTCGGCGAGGAACTCGCCGAAGCGGTCGAGGTGGATGACGGCCCGACCGTGCTGCGCTTCCCCAAGGGCGGTGTCGGTGATGACATCCCTGCGGCGCGCCGCTGCCCGGACGGGGTGGACGTGCTCCGCGAGGCGCCGCATAAGGATGTGCTGATCGTCACCGTCGGCCCGCTGGCGAGCATGGGACTGGATGTCGCGGAGCGTCTTGCGGCGCAGGGCATCGGCGCCAGCGTAGTGGATCCGCGTTGGGTGGTCCCGGTGCCGCAGAGCGTCCTGGAGCTGGCCGCGGCGCATCGGCTGGTGGTCACGATCGAAGACGGCATCCGGGTCGGCGGCGTGGGCACCCGGGTGCGGCAGGACCTGCGCGATGCCGGAATCGACACCGCGGTCACCGAGCTGGGGCTACCCGACCAGTTCCTCGGTCACGCCAGCCGGGAGCAGATTCTGGAAAGTACCGGCTTGACCTCGCAGCGAATTGCCCGGAACGTTGTCGCGCAAGTCCTCGGCAGCAAGATCCCGGTCGCCCGGCCCCTCCCCGGTGAGGACGACCCGTGGTTCTCCGCAGCCGCCGATGCCGACCAGGCACCCGCCGACCGCGCCGACTAATCGGGACTGGCGGGCCCGGCGGAATCGGCGGGACCGGCGGAATCGGCGGGATCGAGCCGCCATCCTCGGCGCGTGCGCTCTCATCGGTGGATGCTCTCGCGGGTACCGCCGTTTTGAGCGCACGCACAGTGTTGGGCGGCGACCCCGCCAGCGACGGCCCCCGGCCAGCGACGGCCCCCCGCCAGCGACGACCCCCGGCCAGCGGCAGCGCTGACAGCCCCGCGGGACTACTGGGCGCGGGCGGCCTCCGGGACGTGCACGAACCCGACGCGAACCAGCAGAACGTACAGCTGGCAGCCGATGCAGTAGCCGAAGACCGAGTTCAGGAAGGCCGCGACGAATGCCAGTGCGGCGGCGATCCCGACGGCGTATGGCACGCCGAACAGACCGAGGATGACACCGGCAGCGGTGACCGCGAAGCCGACGCCCTGCGCGAAGGTCGGCGGCCCGGCGGCTTCGATCTCTGCCGGCGGTGCCAGCCGCGGCCGAATCGCCGCCTTGAACAACAGCCCGTACGGGTGCCGGCGGACTCCGGCAAACGCACCCCAGCCGAATAGCGCCGCGATGGCGGTGAGCAGAGTCAGTGCCGCGGTTGCCGCCCCGGCTAGCGCGAGAAACAGCACCACCAGCAAGAGGATTCCGGTGATCGAGGCGCCGAAACGTGGACTGCGCGGATCGATACCGGTGCTACGCGGCGATTCTGACATTGTTTCTCCCGGTGAGGTCATTCAACTGCTCGGTGATGCTGTCTCGATTTGGCACCCCGCCGATACGGGCCCGGATCCGGCCAGACCGGTCCAGGATGAACGTCGTCGGCGTCTGCATGATGTTGAACCGGTTGGCCATATCCGCGCGGTGGGTGAGGTCGACGTCGAGGAATTCAACTCCGGGTCGATCGGCAGCGAGTGTGCTCAGCATCCGGCGGGTACCGGGGCAGCGGGAGCAGAGTTCTGCAGAAAATTGCACCAGTGTTGCGCTGGCGCCCAGTGGCGCGTCGCTGGCAAGGTCGGCTGCCGTGATCGTCTCTCCGGATCCGGCTGTCACCTTCCCCTGGCGCACTCGCCAGATCAAGCCGAGCAGGGTCGCCACCGCCACCAGCGCCGCCAGAGCGGCGAGAATAGCAAGCGGGTTCACGCCTTCGACGTTACCTGCGCCCCCGTTCGTCTGCAATTCTCTGAGCGAGTGTGACGATTGGTTACGGCGCCGGATCCGAACGCCCCACGAGCGGCGACGTCACGGCCTCCGAAGAGGAGAATGTTCAGATGGAACAGATCATTCTTGGCGGGAAATCGCGCGGGACGGCAACCGAAGCCAGCGCACTCCAGGTGTCCCGGCTCGGCCTGGGCTGCATGGGCATGTCGGCGAACTATTCCGGGGCCGGAACCGACGATGCGCAGTCGATCCGCACGATTCACCGGGCCATCGATCTCGGCGTTACGTTCTTCGACACCGCCGAGGTCTATGGACCGTATCGCAACGAAGAACTGGTCGGCCGCGCCCTTGCCGGTCGCCGCGACCGCGTCGTTTTGGCGTCGAAATTCGGACTGATCAGACACAGCCACGATGACAGCCGAGGTCTCGACGGCAGCGCCGAAAACGTGCGCATCTCGGTCGAAGGTTCACTTACCAGACTGGGCACCGACTATATCGATTTGTACTACCAGCACCGGATTGACCCGGAGGTTCCCATCGAGGACACCGTCGGGGCGCTTGCGGAGCTCATCGCGGCCGGCAAGCTGCGGCACTACGGGCTGTCAGAAGCGGCCGCGGCCACGATCCGTCGGGCGCATGCCGTGCACCCAGTGACGGCCGTGCAATCCGAATATTCGCTGTGGACGCGGGATCCGGAGGCGGAGGTGCTGCCGGTGTTGCGTGAGCTCGGAATCGGCTTTGTGCCGTTCTCTCCGCTCGGTCGAGGCTTCTTGACCGGCGCGATCCGTTCGCTTGACCAGCTGGACGAGTCGGATTCGCGCCGCGGCATCCCTCGCTTCGCTGGCGAGAACCTACAGCGGAACATCCGAATCGTTCAGCAGGTGGATGCGGTGGCGAAGGACGCCGGCGCGAGCGCCGCTCAGGTCGCCCTGGCCTGGCTGCTTGCCCAGGGCGAGGACATCGCGCCGATCCCGGGGACGAAGCACGTCACTCGACTCGAGGAGAACATCGCGGCGCTCGAGGTGGTTCTTTCCGACTCACAACTCTCGGCGCTGACCCGAATCACGCCGCCGGTCGGGGATCGTTACGCCGACATGAGTCAGGTGAATCGGTAGAGCTGCCCCGACTGCCGGCCTTGGTGTGCCGGTTGTGCAGCGCTGGCTACTGCACGCCTTTGATCTCGGGGTGGTGGAACGTGTCGCCGAAGACCCGACGGCTGGCGCCGACCCGGTCGAGGTAGGGGGTGACGCCGCCCATCTGGAACGGCCAGCCCGCCCCGAGGATCAGACAAAGGTCGATGTCCTCGGCGGCGTGTACGACGTCGTCCTCCAGCATCCGGTGGATCTCGTCGGCCAACCCGTCTTCTACCCGGTGCAGGAGCTCCTCACCCAGGTCTGGACTCGCGTCGGACTTCCCCCGCCGGGGCTCGCTTACCCGCGCGCGGTCGACGATGGCGACCGCCTTCTTGTCGAAGCCCTTGATCTTGCCCTTGCCGTCGCGCTCCAGCAGCGAACCGTACTCCGCGAGCTTGTGCAGGGTATCGCTGGCGAAGAACCGGTCCGGGAACGCGGCGTGATGTGTGTCCAGCACATGCGCCCCGACCTTCAGCCCGACCAGTTCGAGCAGCTCGAACGGCGACATCGGCAGCCCGAACGGGTCCAGCGCCGCGTCCACGACCTCGAACGGAGTACCGGTCTCTACGGCATGCATGGCCTCGCCGAGCAGTTTTGCCAGGATCCGGTTCACCACGAAGCCGGGCGTGTCTGTGGTGATCACGGCCGTCTTGCGCAGCTTCGCCGCAGTCACCATCGCGGTGGACAAGCTCTGGTCGTTGGTGTCTGGTGTCCGAACCACCTCGATCAGCGGCATCACGGCGACCGGGTTGAAGAAGTGGAAGCCGACCAGCCGTTCCGGGTGGATCAGGCGGGCGCCGATCTTCTGCACCGACAAAGATGAGGTGTTGGTGGCCAGGATCGCCTCGGCGGAGAGGTACTGCTCGATCTCGGCGAATACGCTCTGCTTGACCTCGAGCTCTTCGAAGACGGCCTCGATCACCCAGTCAGCGTCTGCGAACAGCGCCTTGTCGGTGGTTCCGGTGACCAGGGCTTGCAGCCGGTTGGCCTCGTCGGGGGAGATCCGGCCTTTGTCCTTCAGCTTCGCGATTTCGTCATGAATGTACCCGACGCCCTTGTCCACCCTGGCCTGGTCGAGGTCGGTGATCACCACCGGAACCCGCAGCCGGCGCACGAAGAGCAGCGCGAACTGGCTGGCCATCAGCCCCGCACCGATGACACCGACTTTGGTCACCGGGCGCGCCAACGCCCGGTCCGGCGTGCCGGCCGGGTTCTTCGCGCGCTTTTGCACCAGATTGAACGCGTAAATGCTCGCCTGCAGCTGGTCGCCGGCGATCAGCGTGGACAGCGCATCATCCTCACGCTCGAAGCCCTCGGCCTTACTGCCGGACTTGGCCGCCTTAAGCAGGTCGAGGGCGAGGTACGGGGATTTGGCGACGGTGCCGATCCGGCTCTGCAGCATTTTGCGTGCGATGCCGATCGCGGCATCCCACTTGACCATTCGCTCCACCTTGCCCGGCTGATTCGGGCGCTTGGGCGTGATGGAGCCGGAAATGACGCCATCCGCCCAGCGGATCGACTCCTCCAGAAAATTCGCCGGGCCGAACATGGCGTCTGCGATACCGAGGCTGAGCGCATCCGCGCCCTTCAACATCCGATTATTCTTCAGCGGGTTCTCGACCATCACCTTCAGCGCGTTCTCGATGCCGATCAGGTTCGGCAGCAGGTACGAGCCGCCCCATCCGGGGATCAGGCCGAGGAACACCTCGGGCAGTCCAAGCGCCGGCACCGAAGAATCGACGGTTCGGTAGTCTGCGTTGAGCGCGATCTCGAGCCCGCCACCGAGGGCGAGGCCGTTGATGAACACGAAGGATGGCACACCGAACTCCGCCTCCTTGCCGAGCACGTAGTGCCCCAACTGAGCCATCTTCTTCGCGATGGCTCGGCTGGGGATCTGGCTTATTTTGCTCAGGTCGGCGCCGGCGGCCAGGATGAACGGCTTGCCGGTGATGGCCACACCGGCGATCTCGCCGCGCGCGGCACGCTCCCGGAGCCCGTCATACACCTGGCCGAGTTCGGTCAGCGTGGCCGGCCCGAGAGTGTTCGGCCTGGTGTGGTCGCGGCCGTTGTCCAGGGTCACCAGGGCGAGGGTCTTGCCATCGGAGAGGTTCACATCGCGTACGAAAGCGTGGGTGACCACCTCGTCGTCGGCCAATGCCAGCAGGTCGCTGTAGTCGATGCTCGCGTAGTCGGTCATTTCTTGGCTGCCTTCCGGTTCCAGTTGGGATTCTCCCAGATCACACTGCCGCCCTGACCCAGCCCGACACACATCGCCGTCAGCCCGTAGCGGACCTCGGGATGCTCGGAGAACTGGCGGGCGAGCTGGATCATCAATCGCACGCCGGAGGCGGCCAGCGGATGCCCGATCGCGATGGCGCCGCCCCACTTGTTCACCCGTGGATCCTCGTCATCAATGCCGAAATGGTCCAGGAACGAGAGCACCTGAATGGAGAACGCCTCGTTGAGTTCGAACAGGCCGATGTCCGAAATCTGCAAACCGGCCTTGCGCAACGCCTTCTCGGTGGATGGCACCGGGCCAAGGCCCATGATCTCCGGGTCGACGCCGGCGAACGCGAAGGTCACCATGCGCATCTTGGGCTGCAGCCCGAGCTCCTTTGCTGCGGCGCCGCTGGCCAGCAGGCTGACCGTTGCGCCGTCGGTCAGCGGGGATGAATTGCCCGCCGTCACCCGGCCGTGCGGCCGGAACGGTGTCTTCAATCCCGCCAGGGCCTCCATGGTGGTCTCCGGGCGCATCCCCTCGTCCTTGTCGGCGAGCCCCCAGCCGGCCGGGCTACGCAGTGCCACCGGGATCAGATCGGGTTGGATCTTGCCAGCCTCGTACGCCGCGGCGACCTTCTGCTGGCTGCGCATCCCGAATCGATCGGCGCGTTCCTTGGTCAGGTGCGGGAACCGGTCGTGGATCCGCTCGGCGGTGGAGCCCATATTCAGCGCCTCTTCGCCGACCAGCTTCTCGGAGAGGAACCGCGGGTTCGGGTCGGCGCCGAATCCCATCGGATGCCGGCCCATGTGCTCGACACCGCCGGCGATCACCACGTCATATGCGCCGAATCCGATTCCGGATCCGAGCGTGGTCACCGAGGTCATCGCACCGGCGCACATCCGGTCGATGGCGAACCCGGGCACAGATTTTGGCAACCCAGCCAGGAGCGCGGCGGTGCGGCCAAGGGTCAGACCCTGATCGCCCTGCTGAGTGGTGGCGGCGATCGCCACGTCGTCGACGCGTTCCTTCGGTACCTGGGGGTTTCGCTCGAGCAAGCCGATCATGGCCTTGACCACCAGATCGTCGGCGCGGGTGTTCCAGTACATGCCTTTTTCGCCGGCCCGGCCGAACGGGGTTCGGACGCCATCGACGAAGACGACTTCAGTTTTCTCGGACACAATTCCTCCAACACTCAGGTCTGTTTCCGATCCTACGGGCGGCCGCGGTGTGTCGGGAATCGTTTGACTGAACCTACGAAGTCGACTCGGGCGGCTCGGTCTTCGGTTGGCTGGCATCCACAAATGCCTGGGCGATCAGGCCTGATGTGACCTCGATCTGCCACCGGCGCGCTCCCAGTGCGGCCAGTGCCGCCGCGATGCCGTCGCGGTCGGCCGGGTCCGGCGGGGCCCAGGCCAGCTGGCGCAGCAACTTGGGTGTGAGCAGGTTCTCGACCGGGATTGACAACTTCTCTGACACGACGGCCATGGCCGTCCGCGATGCTTTGAGCCGGGCGTCCGCTTCTGGATTGCGGTCGGCCCAGGCCCGGGCAGCGGGAATGACATCGTCGCTGCTGCGCAGTTTTGGTAGATCCTCTGTGCTGCGTCCCGCTTGGAATGCGGCCCACCAGCGGTCGATTTCGGTGTGGCTGGCCCGGCCGTTGAACTCGCGCAGCGCAGCCAACTCTGCTTTGGACTGCGGCATGGCTTTCACCGCAGCGGTCAGCGACGCGTCCGGGACCAGGCGGCCCGGCGCAATGTCGGTCTCCCGAGCGAGCGCGTCGCGCGCGTTCCACAGCTCCCGGGCGATGGCCAGGGCGCGCAGCCCCTTCAGAGAATGGATGCCGGAAAGCCGGCGCCACGGTTCGGCTCGCGGCGTGCGCTCCGGGCAGAGCCGCTCGGCCTCGAACTCCTGCTGGGCGATCTCGGACTTGTCGGCATCCTGCAGCATTTTCGCAAGTGTGTCGCGAAGATCGATCAGCAGCTCGACATCGAGCGCCGCGTAGGTCAGCCAGGATTGCGGCAACGGGCGGGTGGACCAGTCAGCTGCCGAGTGCTCCTTGGCCAGGTGTATTCCAAGCAAATCCTCCACCACCGTGCCCAGCCCGACCTTCGGCAGGCCCAGCAGTCGTGCGGCGAGCTCTGTGTCGAAGACCTTGGTGGGGAACAGCCCGACCTCGTGCAAGCAGCTCAGGTCTTGGCTGGCTGCGTGCAGCACCCATTCGTCGTCGGCGATGACACGGCTGAGTTCGTCGAATCGGCCGATCGCCGGCGGATCGAACAGGAAGGTGCCGGCATCGCGCCGATACATCTGGATCAGGTAGGCTCGCTGCGAATACCGGAATCCGGATGCCCGTTCGGCGTCTACGGCGATGGGTCCGGTTCCGCCCGCAATCAATTCCAGGGACTGGCGATAGGCGGGTTCGGAATCGATGACGCGGCGATCAGCCACGATGGCTCCGACGTCCGGCAATCGTGCTCACTCCCTCCGGGGTAGGAGGCAGGCCCGCGAGCATGCAGAGCAGGTCGCCCCATGCCTGCACGTGGTGGTCGATTTCGGTCTCCTCCGGAGTCCAGGACGCTCTGAGCTCGATCTGGGCGCCGTCGCCCTGCTTGGCCAGCTCCCCGAATCCGGTAGAGAGGATCTTGGTGGCGGTGCCGGATGCCGCGGTGTACTTCGCATTGTGCGCGTCGAGGGCGTCGACCAGCCAGGACCACGCGACGTCCGCCAAGAACGGGTCCATCCCGATTTCCGTTTCCAGCGGCGCCTGGGCGAAACAAACCACTCGAAACCGTCCGCGCCACGCCTCCTGACCTTCGGGATCGTACAACAGGATGAATCTCCCGGTGCCGAGGTCTGAGTCCTGGCCGTGCGGCGACGGTTCCACGTCGGCCGCGAGCGCGATGGAGAACGGCGCCAGTTTGGCCGGCGCTGCGATCTCGGTGACAACAAGATCTGCGCGGGTTGACGCTTTGCGGATGGCATCGAGTGCGGTGCCGAACTCAGCGGGTACGGACGTTGCCGAGGGCATTGAAGACACGCCTGCAGACTAGAGTTTCTTCGCGGCGCAATTGTGGAGCCACGCCGACGGTGCGCGTGCATGAGACAAAATTCCGCTTGCGGCATATTGTCGCCCTGGTGTAGATCGGAACTGTCGGCTGTTGTGAGGCGAGCCGGCTGAGCACCGGACCGAGGGGGCACGGCGTGATGACGGCTACACCGGGCATGCTGGCCATGCGGATCGTCGTACTGGCCGGCGCTGCTGGCCTGGCCGCAGCCGCGGGCACCGCCGCCAGTACCGTGCTTGTGGCCAGGCTGGTCGTCACCCCGCCGACACGCCAGGTGGAGGATGCTCGGATTCTCTCGGTCAGCCAGAACCGTACCGAGATCACCCTGCACGCCACGCGTGACTCGCTGGTACCCGGCCGGTACAGTCTGTGGTTCTCCGGTGACACCGGGTACGCCCGGATCGGCCGGATCCTGACCAGGGGACCGCGCACCGTCACGCGGGCCGTCGAGGCCGTCGATTACGGCGAGCTGCACCTTGCCAAGCGTGGCCGGTATGGTTCCTGGTATTTTCTGCACCCGGATGAACTGGGATTCCCCTATCAGAATGTTGCGATTGAGACCGATCTCGGTCCCGCTCCGGCCTGGTATCTGCCGGCCGACGAGTGTGACGGGAACGCGCGCTGGGTGATTATGGTGCATGGCAGGGCCGCCCAACGTCAGGGTGCACTCCGGGCGATCCCGGTGTTCAGGGCGGCCGGGTATTGCTCGCTGCTGGTGTCCTACCGCAACGACGGTGAAGCTCCGTACAGTGCCGACCGCAGGTACGCGCTCGGCACGGCAGAATGGCGCGATATCGAGGCCGGAATGAGTTTTGCGGTTGAGCACGGAGCCCGGGAGATCGTACTGATGGGGTGGTCGATGGGCGGGGCCATCGTGCTGCAGACGGTCGCCCGTACCGCGCTGCATGACCTGGTCAGCGGGGTCATCCTGGACTCGCCCGTGGTGGACTGGGTTGACACCCTGCATTTCCACGCTCGACTGTTGAAGATTCCCCGGTGGTTCGCCAGATCGGTGATGTGGATGATCGCCGAACCGTGGGCCGGGCGGTTCACCGGACAAGGCAGCCCGATCGACTTGGATACCCTGAATTTCGTCACGCACGCCGATGAACTCGACGTACCGATCTTGCTGATGCACAGCGACGATGACCGCTTTGTTCCGTCGACGGCATCCAGGGCGCTGAGCCGTGCGCGGCCGGACATCGTCACATTCGTACCGTTCGGCGTGGCACGGCACACGAAACTTTGGAACTACGACCCCGATCGCTGGATGGCCTCGATCACCGACTGGCTGGGGCTACTTCGCGCTGACCGCGAGCTTCGCCCTGACCTGCCGCTTCGTCCGGCCCAGCAGACCGGCCATGCCGCGAATCCGTAGTGGGGATACCGCCTTCGTCAGGCCGAGGGTCATCGGGTAGTCATCGGGCACGGCCAAAACCTCCTTGGCACTGAGCCCACCCAGTCCCTGCGACAGAATCGAGGCGAAACCGCGCGTGGTCGGCGCCTCTTTCGGGGCTGTCGCGTGCAGATGCACGGTCTCGTCTTCGTCGACCTCGACGAAGAGATACACCGGCGACTGACACTCCGCGACCCGCTCGAAAAGGTCAGGATGGTCTTGATAGCGGGCCGGGAGCTCCGGGAGTTCGTTGGCGAACTCGAGCAGCAGCAGTAGCCTGTCGTGCTGCTCGAGTTCGAGGAACTCGTCACGGATCGACGCGAGTTGTTCTGGTATTTCGCTGGTCATGATAGGTGAATTATCTCACCATCAGCCGATTAGCGCGTTGGGACGGCACCGGGCTCGGATCCGGTGGCGATCGGTGCCCGAACCGCGCTACCCCATTCGGTCCACGATCCGTCGTAGTTACGCACGTTTTTGAAACCGAGCAGGTGGGTCAGCACGAACCAGGTGTGGCTGGAGCGTTCGCCGATCCGGCAATATGCCACCACGTCGTCGCCGTCCTTCAATCCGGCGCCGGTGCGGTAGATCTCGT
>JBDTDV010000010.1:0-56476 GCA_039922875.1 Microbacteriaceae bacterium | reverse complement strand
CGGAGTGTGAGAGCCAGTAGCGGGCATAGTTTGACGGCTTCTTCGGCGGCATCGAGACGCTTCGGCGGGATGGGCACGTCGGAGCGGTTGGCAATATTTGCTGCGTTCGGTTGCGGATAACCCCAGTCGTCGCGCGTGAGGATGTCGGGAAGGAGCTCGGTGCACAGCCCGCGCCCGTCGCAACGGGTCCAGTCGATGTGGAGCCGCGCCGAAGGGGTATCGACGTTGAAGTCAGTGTCCATGGTGCCGCTACCCTCTGGCCGCACGCAGACAGCGACCGGACAGGTGTTGGGTGACATCCGCTGAGAATGCCCAGAGGGCACTGAGGACGAGTCGGGAGGTTCCGTCCGGGTGGTGGCAGGATCCACGGCCGGCGACCGAGTCGCTGAGCCGGCGCAGTTCGGAGACCAGTCTTGGATCTGTGCTGCCTGCCGCAATTCTGGTGAGGAGGCCCGCCATGGCCGGCAGGCCGAACATACACGGCCCACACTGCTGAGCGGACTCGTGCGCGAGATACTCGAGGATCTCCGCCGTGGTCTGTAGGCCGCAGCGGTGTCGTCCCAGTACGAAGATGACACCTGCCCCGGGGTTGCCGCCGACCGGTGCGAGTCCTTCCCCCGATAGCGGCAGCTCGAGCTGATCGGCGGGAATCCAGGTCCCGTGGTAGCCGCCGACCAGGACCGCGGTCGTCGCAGCCGGCTCCGTGCCGCAGCGGTGCAGGATCTCACGCAAGGGGGTGTCTCCGGCGACTTCCAGGACCGTCTCACGCGCGTCACCGGACACGGTGACCAGTCGTGTGCCGGGGTCACGCGACGTGCCGATTGAGCGGAACCAGGGGGCGCCGAAGCGAGCGATGAGTGCGATGTGGGCACAAGTTTCCACGTTCTGTACGAGCGTGGGTCGGCGTTTCAGTCCCGATTCGCTCAGGCGGCGGATGCGATCCTCTGGAAGCGCGATGCCGTTTTCGATGGCGTTGATCACCGCGCTGGCTTCCCCGGAGATGAATGTCTCAGCGGCCTCGGTGAGCACGATGTGCTTGGCGTCGGCGCGTTGGGCGAGGGCGGCGGATACCCCTGGCATGCTGGCCCGCTCGAGGAAGAGGTGGATTTGGGAGGCTTTGAGCGCGGCGGCCACCGCGAGGATCCCGTCGATGATCAGATGTGGCGCGTGGCGTAGCAACATAGCATCTTTGATGCTGCGTGGTTCGCCTTCGGCACCGTTTGCGATGACAACCGGACCGGCACCGAACAATCGCCCCGAACGGGCGTCCTGGGTCGCGGCGAGCTTCCGCCAGGTTTCAAAGCCGGCTCCGCCACGACCGGTGAGGCCGGCTTGCTTGAGCAGGGTGATCAGCTCAGTTCCCGCCGAAGCCGGATCAAACCGCCCGTATTTGAGAGTGTGGTTGCGGTAGTCGGCATCCGCACCGGCGGCGAAGAGACGGTTGAGCCCGTGCTGGTGCAGCATCGGGGGCGGGGTATACGACGGGTCGTGAATGATTGTCACGATGCATGTCCCTCTCGCGCCCGTGCCGTTTCCACGAAACGGGCCGATGTGCGCCAGATGATCGCGGCGAGCACACTCGCGCACGATAAGCCTGCCAGGGTGAGGAACCAGCCGCTTGTGCCGTTGGTGCCGTTACCGGTCGCGTGTAAGAGTGCGATCGGCCACATCGCGTAGGTCAGCCAGTGCAGTGTCTTGAAGACGCGCACGCCGAGCCAGCGGCGCAGCAGGCTGGTGGCGGTGATGGCGACAAGCAGGTCGAAAGCCACCGTGCCAAGTCCCTGCCAAAACGGTCGATAAGCGCCGAGGAACGGTACGACGATGTCGATGAGGTTCAGGTGCGCGTACGAGTCAAGCGTGAGCGTGCCCACATGCAGGATGAGGAAGACGGAGCCCAGCAGCGCAACGTTGCGATGCACGAGCGTGATGGAAAACCGCGGCAGACCCGGCAGCGGGCGACCCGACCGGGTCATGATTCCCAGCAGCAGCGATCCGGTGAACAGGAGCAGGGCGACGATCCCGCTGACCCGGCCGAATGCCCACATCGCCTCGTTCATGTCAGGACCCTCCGCGCCGGTTCTTCGGCAGGAGTCGGCCAGGCGCCGGTCAGGACTATGCGGCCGCTTCTGTCGATCAGTCGGGCACTCGCGTCGATGCTACGTAACCAACCGACGGCGGCGATGCCGCGCACGACCGCGGCAGTGCTCAGCGCGTTGGCTCGCAGGCAGGAATCCGCCGCAACGCTCACGCTGCGCCAGACCGGGTCGGCAGGCAGACCAAAACGCGGGTCGAGGATGTGGTGCATAGGCTGTCCCCCGACCTGCCAGCGCCTCTTCTGTGTACTCGATGTCGCCAGGCCAGAACCGGAGCTGAGAGCTACCTGCTGCGCCGGGTCTGCGCTGGTGTCCTGCACGAGGACCTCCCATGCCGCGGCGGCGCCCATGGCGGCGATGTCACCGCCAAGACAGACCAGGACGCCACCGTCGATCTCCTCGACGATGCGAGCGGCGGCAAGGTCCGCGGCGGCGGCTTTCGCGGTGGCGCCCAGGTCGAGTCGGATGTCGGCCGGCACGGTCAACAGGTCACCGTCGAGCGCGATGCGCGTCCAGCCTGCCTTTCGCTTCCGACTGACGGTTATCGGGATCCTCCTCACGGCATCACCGGTGGCGAGCTGCGTGAAATCGCGATCGTACCCCAGCGCCGCCAGGTCGTTGCCGAGAGTGGGGTCGACGCTGCCGCCGGTCCAGGTGGCGGCCAGGAGAGCTTTGCCGATCAGGTCGCCTAGCAGGGGACTGACGCGCGCGCCGGTTGCGAGCTCGCCCCGTAGGAGGGAGAGTTCGGAGTCGTCGCGGAAGCGGCTGCACGCCTCGTCCACAGCCTGGATGGTGTCTCGAGTGATTGCTTCCGCAGTGTCAAGCGCCAGGGCATCTGTCACCACGACGGATGCTGTGGTGCTCCACACGCACCAGTCTCTGTGTGCGGTACACATCCTAGGAACCCGACGACTGTGCCTGGGAGGCGCCCCCCTGGCTCGGGGCAACGAGCTGCGGAGCGGGCGCGACCGGAGTGGTGTTGGACTGAGCACCGTCATGCGATGATTGGCTCTGATCGTCGCCGCCGCTCTGGTCGTCTCCTTTTCCCTGGGCGGGCTGCGTCGAGGACTGTTGCTGAGGTGTCGTGGTCGTCGTGCTCTGGTTCGAGGTGGTTGTGGCCGTTGCCTTAGCCGGTGTGTCCATCCAGAGCACCGCTGAGGCAACAATCGTGGTGGCGACGCTGAGCAGACCGACCACTGTTGTCAAGCCCCCGGCCGCGCGTTGACCGGCGTTTCGTGTGCTCATCTGAATGCCTTTCGATCCTTAAACGATCCTGCAGATCAGCATCCGGCAGCTTTCTTCCAACTTTCTTATTTGGGCTGGCAAGCGGCTGGGAGCACACTATGCATGTGTCGGGATGCGCACGATGACCACCGCGCCGCCGTCGGATGATCTCGCCTCCACGCTGACACCGCCGCCGTGCCGCACCGCGACCTCGGCGACGAGGGCGAGACCCAGGCCGTAATGTCGTGGCCGTCCGGGCTCGTCGCCAGGTTGGCGCACGGAGGCGAATCGCTCGAAGGCGCGCTCGTCCATGCCGTGCGGGAAGCCGGGACCATCATCGATCACGCGGATGATCGCTTCCCGGCCGCGCAGCGTCACCTCGACATCGATCTCGGCTGCGGCATGATCGAGTGCGTTCGCGATCAAGGCGGTGAAAAGTCGCTGGATAGACACCCGCGCCACCGTCGCAACGACGGGCCCGGCGGCGCCGGTGCGCCGCAACACTATCCCGCGGGCCGACGCGTCCGGCTGCATGGAACCGGTGGCCTCCTCGGCAAGCGCAGTGAGGTCTTGGCTGTGTCGCTCGGCAACCTCGCGCGGATCGGCGGCGATCAACAGATCCTCGAGAATCTCGGTGAGCACGCGCGAGTCCTGCACGATCTCATCCAGTCCGTCGCCGATGTCGCCGGCGGAGACCGCGCCGGCATCCCGAGGAAGGTTCCGGCGCACCAGTTGCGCGCGCGTACTGAGCAAGGTCAGTGGAGTGCGTAGCTCGTGGCTGGCATCCGTTACGAAACGACGCTGCAGAGCCAGCGCCGTAGCCAGCGGCTTCATCGCGCGCCGCCCCATCCATGCCGCGATCAGGCCAGCGGCGACAGCGGCAACGATTGCCGAGATGGCCAGCGCCACGCCCAGCCGCTGCAATTCTTCAAAACTCTCATGGCGGTCCAGGGCGACCTGGGTGATCCGACCGTGATCTGCAGAGGTACGAATCGCATAGGTGCGCCCGTCGAGGATTCTGGTCTGCTGCACGGCGCGTCCGGTCGTGGCGACATCCTGCAGCGCGCTCATCTCAGGCAGCCCATCCGGCATGTGCTCGGAGGCCTGTGTCCCGTCTTCACCCACTATGACGACGAACACGCCAGGAGGCGCGTCGTGGGGTGAATCAACCATCGACGCGTCGATGAGGGTGCGTTGGGCCGACTCGGACTGGCTCGCGCTGACGACGGCGAAGACCACCCCACCGAGAAGCGCGAACAGCAGAATGATGAGCAGGGCGAACTGTGCAGCCAGGCGCCGCGACGCACGCCGCAACTCGATATTGTCGGGTGAACTCACGGGATGCGACCCAACCGGTAGCCGACTCCACGCACCGTGAGCACACTGTCGCGCCCCAGTTTTCTGCGTACGTAGTGCACGTAGGTGTCGACTACGCCGGCGTCCTCCGCCTCCGCGAATACCGTCGCCAGCAGATCATCCCGCGAAAACACCTGCTGTGGCCTCCGCGCCAACTTCTCGATCAGGTCCCCCTCACGCTCGGACAGGCCAACGACCGCGCCATCGTCCAAGGTGACCGATCGGCTGCCGGTATCCAGCCGGCCGCCCGGAATACTCAACATCGGCACCGTCGAGAGGAGCCGCCGACGCAACGCCCGCAACCTCGCCAGCAATTCGTCGATGTCGAACGGCTTCGACAGATAGTCCTCGGCGCCCCGGTCAAGCCCTTCGACCCGGTCGGCCGGGTTGCCCAGCGCGGAAAGAATAAGCACCGGGGTGACCACCCCGCGCCCGCGCAACCGGGTCAGCACTTCCAGCCCGTCCGTGACCGGAAGCCCACGGTCCAACACCATCACGTCGAAACTTTGCGTCAATCCCTCGTGCAATGCGCGCTGACCATCCCCCGCCAACACCACCTCGTAACCCTCGCTTTGCAGCAGATCACGCAACATTCTCGACAGCCGGGCATCGTCCTCCACCACAAGGACGCGCGCGCCGTCTTCCATCTTCGAAGTATAAGGATCCCTTCCCGGGAGCTGACTTCGACTTCACCGACCCGTGAACGCGCCGCCGTCTGGCACTATTCGCGCCCGCGGATCACTATCGTGTCGGTGGGCGGGTCGATCGCGTTCGGATCGACCCACACGTCGGGTTCGATGTAGATGACCCGTGCGGCCGGAACGGCCTCCCGTACCCTGGCCTCGATCGAATTGATCGCTGTGGCGACATCCACCAGTCTGTTCTGACCAGACACCGCAAGCTTCGCTGCGACCATCAGCTCGTCCGGGCCCAGATAGAGGGTCTTCACGTGGATGATTCGTTCCGTCTCTCCGCCAGAGCGGATGGCCGCTTCGATGGCCAGGCGGTCTTCGTTGCTGGCGCCCTCCCCGACCAGCAGGCTCTTAGTCTCGATCCCCAGCACAACGGCGACCGCGATCAGCAGCAAGCCGATAGCGAGAGTGCCGATGGCGTCCCAGATCCCGTCGCCGCTCACGATGGAGATCGAAACTCCGATCAGCGCGAACATCAGGCCGATCAAGGCCGCGACATCCTCCAGCAGCACGACCGGTAGCTCGGGGGCTTTAGCACGACGCACGAAAGTCACCCAGGACGCGCTGCCCTTATGGGGCCTGGACTCGCGTACCGCGGTACGCAGTGAGAAGCTCTCCAGAATGATCGCGATCACGAGCACGGTCAGCGGCAGCCACCACACCTCAATGGGATGCGGATCGGTGAGCTTCTGGACCCCCTCGTAGAGCGAGAACACGCCTCCGACCGAGAACAGAATGATCGAGACCACGAATGCGTAGACAAACCGTTCCCGGCCGTAGCCAAACGGATGCTCCCGGTCGGCCTTCCGCTTCGCCATCCGGCCGCCCAGCAGCAGCAGCAGCTGGTTTCCGGAGTCGGCGATGGAGTGCACGCCCTCGGCGAGCATGGCGGAGGATCCCGAGAAGACCCAGGCGATCAGTTTGGTGATGGCGATTCCGAGGTTGGCGGAGAACGCCGCGATAATCGCTTTGTTTCCGCCGGATGCGCTCATAGCCTCATCCTACGATCGTCACAGCTTCGGGTTGGCGGGCGTTTCGCAGACGCGCCGCGGCGACGAAGGCCAGACTCACTGACTCGCTGTGACCGGGGGAAGGGCTGACCAGGGAAAGGTGATCCAGCGGTCTGTGGTGCGCCAGACGAAATCCGGTTCGCGCCGGGTGCGGGGCTTGCTGTACAGGCAGACCGTTCGCACCTGGGCACCGGATTTCTCCAACAGGCCGACCACCAGGTCGAGGGTTCTGCCCGAATCGGACACGTCATCGACCAGCAGAACGCGCTTCCGGGCGATCGCAGTGCCGTCAAGCATGGGAGGGAGCAGCACGGGCTCGGGGAGCCGCTGGTTCACACCCGTGTAGAACTCGACGTTGAGTGCGCCGCACGCCTTGGTGCCCAGAGCGTAAGAGATCGCGCCGGCCAGGAGCAGCCCACCGCGTGCTATTGCGATGACGAAGTCGGGTTCGAATCCGCGCTGGAGCACTTCGGTAGCCAAGTACCTGGAGGCGTCTGCGAAATCTGACCAGCTGAGCACTTCCCGCTCCACAGCGGTGTCAGCCGTACTCGCCCCAACCATCATCGATGTCATGACGAATAGGTTACCGGGCCGGGGGCAGGTTCTGTGGGCGATCATCAGCCCACGAAGGACGAAACAGCTCGGTTTTTGCCCCCGATCAGACCGGGAGGGGATGAGTATGGTGCTTAATAACAAGCTCTTTTTAGTCGAAGGGTGATCCTATGCATTTGTCGGTTGTGGGAAGCGGAGACCGCCTTCAGGGCGAGGTTCTGGTACCTAATTCGAAATATCATGCACACCGGGCCTTGGTACTCGCCTCGCTTGCTCCAGGGCTCAGTCGGATCTCGGGCCTGACCGATGCCACCCATGTGCAATACACCGTCGCGTTGTTGCGCTCCCTCGGCATCGAAATCGACATCGTCCGGGACACCTTCGTGGTGCACGGTGGCCGGTACCATCCGCAGAAGGACGTACTGTCGGTCGGCAGTTCCGGGACCACCATGTATTTCATGGTGGGCCTCGCCGCCCTGGCCGACCGCGACGTCAGCATCACCGGTCAGCGCTACTTCCAGCGACGCCCGATCGGGCCGTTGCTGACGGCGCTGCGCCAAATGGGAGTGCAAGTCACCTCGCCGAACGACCGCCCGCCGATCCAGGTGCGCGCACGGCCGCCTAGAGGTGGTGAGGTGCACATCGCCGGCACCCTCTCGCAGTGGATATCCGGGCTGCTGCTCCTGGCGCCGTTCGCGCGCAATCACACCACGATTGTCGTCGACGGCGAGCTGAACGAGCAGAGCTATGTCCAGTTGACCGTGCGGATGATGCGTGAGTTCGGCCTGGCCGTCACCGTCAGCGATGACGGGCGCCGGTACGACGTCGAGCCGAACCAGACCGCGCGGCCCGCTGATCTGACATTGCCGCCGGACATCGGCTCCGCAGCGTTCGGCCTGGCCGTTGCCGCCATCCACCCTGCCGACGTGCTGCTGACCGGTCTGACTCAGACCAGTTCGGCCGGTTCCGACCATCCGGAGGCCGACCTGCTCGACATCCTCGGTGGGATGGGCTTGCCGATGGAGTACGACGCCGCGGCCGGTGGCGTGCGCGTGCGGCACGACGGCATCCGGCTGCGCCCGATCGAGGTGGATTGTCGCAAGGTGCCAGACATGCTGCCGATTCTCTCCACCCTGGCCAGCCTCGCCGACGGCGAGAGCACCCTCAGCCATGTGGAGCACGTGCGGCTGAAAGAGTCCGACCGGGTGGTCGCAATGCTGCAGCTGAATCACATGGGCGCCCGGCTCGAATTCGACGGCCACAGCCTGCGGGTGGACGGTGTGCCGTCGCTGACTGCCGCACACATGTCGACGTTCAATGACCATCGGGTGCTGATGTCACTGGCGGTGGCGGCGACGGCAGCCAGGGGACGATCCACGCTGACCTATCCGCATGCGTATCGGATCTCGTATCCGCGCTTCATGGATGCTATGCAAACGCTCGGTGCGCACATGGAGGTCGAAGAGGGGCCTGCGACGCCGGCCACCCGGCCGGGTATCGTGCACGGGCCGGTCAAGTCCGCAGCGACCGCGGAAGGGGTGACCGGGCCGGCTTGGCTGCGGCTGTGGGCGGGGGAGAAGCCGCACGCCTTGGCCGTGGTCGACGCCCGGCCGGACCGCACCGGGCACCTGACCTGGGGGCAACTCGACGCCGCCGTCGACCAGGCCGGCGCACTGTTCCTCGACCTGGGAGTGCAACCAGGCGACCGGGTCGCCGTGCAGCTGCCCAACGGCAGTGATTTCATCGTCATCGCGCTCGCGGCAATGCGAATCGGAGCGGTGGTGTGCCCGATCATGCCCATTTTCCGCCAACGCGAGGTGGCGTTCGCACTGAAGCGGTCGCGGGCCCGGGTGTTCGTCGTGGTGGACAACTTCCGAGCCAGAGCCCACGCGAACGACGTGGCGGAGATCCTGGATGCCGCCGCACGCGATGGCGACGAGCTCGCACTGCAACACGTTCTGGTGCTGCACGACACACCCGGTACCGCGCACATCCTGCCCGCGTGCACACACCCGACCATCCGTTGGCAGGCTTGGCACCGAGCCCTCGGCGCCGCCGTGGTCGACCGGGATGCCATCGATGCCAGGGCACCGCGGCCTGACGATATCGCGCAACTGCTGTTCACCTCTGGCACGTCGGGGGAGCCGAAGGGGGTCACGCACACCCATCACAATCTGAGCCGGGCGACCCAGATGGAAGTGGAACAACTCGGACTGGCCTCCTCGGACGTCGTGTACATCCCATCGCCACTGGCCCATCAGACCGGATTCCTCTACGGGATGTGGCTGGCGCTGAGCCTTGGCGTCCCGCAAATCGTCCAGGCGGTCTGGGACGCGCCGCGAGCCCTCGAGGTGCTCAGAGAATGGGAGGGCACCTTCGTGCAGGCCGCGACGCCGTTCCTGACCGATCTGGTGCGCGCCGTCGAGTCCGGCGCCCCGGCGCCGGAAAACCTGCGGATCTTCGTCGCGACCGGCGCGGCGGTGCCGCGGACCCTCGCCGAACGGGCGACCACGGTTCTGGGCACCCACGTCTGCGGCGCATTCGGCACCACCGAGACCGGGCTCGCCACGCTCGCCTCGCCGGCCGATCCGATTCAGAAGATGTGGGGCACCGATGGCCGCGCGATGCCAGGAGTTTCGTTGCGAATAGTGGATGACGCCGGAGTTCCGGTGCCCAGCGGCACCGAAGGGAACTTCGAACTGACCGGCCCGACCATCTTCGACGGCTACCTCGACCGGCCGGACCTCACCAGGGAAGCGTTTACCGATGATGGCTGGTACCGAACCGGTGACCTGGCCGCCATCGACGAGCAGGGTTATCTGCGGATTACCGGTCGGGTGCGCGACGTGATCAATCGGGGCGGGGAGAAGATCCCGGTCTCGGAGATCGAGCAGTTGCTGTTCGCACACGAGGCCATCGACGACGTCGCTATCGTTGCAATGCCCGACCCGCGGCTCGGGGAGCGGGCGTGTGCGTTCGTCACCGTAGCCGCCGGCAGCCAGCTGACCTTCCGCGGCGTGCAGCGCTTCCTGGCCGAACGCGGGGTCTCGAAACAGTACTGGCCGGAGCGGTTGGAGATCATCGAAACCATCCCACGCAATGCCGTCGGCAAGATCCAGAAGTTCCTGCTCAGGCAGCAGGCGTCCAGCCTCGGGCCGCAGCGCCATGCCGTGCACTATCATCTCGAAAAAGGAGCAACTGACCGATGACGATATCTCACCCGACCGCAGACGGCAGAGGCGTCCAGGTCGGCGAGCGGGAGTATCAGGATCTCCTGAGCGAGGTGACCGCGTGGGTCGAAGGCCCAGGCGAACGCTGGGCGCAGCGGATCGAGACGGACGGCGTTGTTCCCGACGAATTGTTCGATGAGTTGAAGGCGCTAGGGTTTCTCGGCATCGCCGCGCCGACCGAACTCGGCGGTCGCGGTGTGAGTTTCGGCCAGTGGATGGGGCTGATGGAGGTCTTCTCCCGCTCACATGCCTCGATCCGGATGCTGGTGCATGTGATCAACGGCACCTGGCGGTCGATGAACCCGTACGCGGATGACCGGCAGCGCGAGGAGTTCGTGAAACCGTCGGTTGCGGGGGACCTGCTGGTGGCCTTCACCCTCACCGAACCGGACAACGGCACCGGGGCCGATCTCACCTGCACGGTCCGGCGTGAGGGGGAGGTCTATCTCCTGAACGGTAAGAAACACCTGATCACCTTCGGGGTCCGCTGTGACTACTGGCTGCTGTTCGCGCGGTTGGCCGGTTCGCACGGCAAGGCCGGCACGGTCGGCCTCTTGGTCGACCGCAACGCCGCCGGAGCCGTCGTCGAAGACACTTCGACCACCATGGGCGTCCGGGGTACCGACCATGCCAGCCTCACCTTCCACGACACCCCGGTGCCGGTCGCACAGCGCCTCGGTGAGGAGGGAGACGGCCTCGCCATCGCCCTTGGCGGCTTTCTGACCCCCAGCAGGATTTCGGTCGCGATGAGCTGCGTCGGGTTGGCCGAGCGCGCCCAGCAGCTCGCCGTGGACTACGCCAGAACCCGGGTGACGTTCGGCAAACCGATCTCCGATCGCCAGGCGATCGCGTTCATGATCGCCGAGAACGAGGCGGACATCCAAGCGGCCAGGGCACTGGTCCTGCACGCCGCGCGGGAATGGGAGTGCGACTCGGACCAGGCATCCGCGTTGTCATCGATGGCGAAGCTGACCGCCGTGGATATGCTCACCCGGGTGACCGACAAAGCGTTGCAGGTGCACGGCGGACGCGGCTACTGGAAGTCGGAGACGATCGAACGGGTGTATCGGGATGCCAGGGCGCAGCGTTTCGAGGAGGGCACCAACGAAATCCAGAAGACGGTGATCGCTCGAGACGTGTTCGCCCGAGCAGCGAAAGCCGCATCAAAGTGAGCGGCGCGTACTCAGGCACGGTCGCCCTGATCACCGGCTCCTCGCGCGGCATCGGCAAGTGCCTGGCGTTGAAACTAGCGGCAGAGGGGGCCAGCGTCGTGGTCAACTACCGCAAGAACGCCGACCTTGCCGACCAGGTGGTCGCGGCGGCGCGGGAGGCCGGAGGGGACGCATTGGCCGTACAGGCTGACGTGGAGGACCCTGAGGCGATCACCCGGCTGTTTGATACCGTAGCCCAGCATTATGGTCGGCTCGATTTCTTCGTCAACAACGCGGCGGCATCCGCATTCAAAAAGATCGTCGATCTCAAGGTGCATCATCTCGACCGCTCCTATGCGACGAATCTGCGGCCGTTCGTGCTGGGTGCGCAGGAGGCGATCACGCTGATGGATGCCGGCGGCCGCATCGTTGCGGTCTCCAGCTACGGCAGCATGCGCGGTTTCCCAACCTACGCGGCGCTCGGCTCGTACAAGGCGGCGATCGAGTCGTTCGTCCGGTTCATGGCGGTGGAGTTCGCCGGCTACGGGATCAATGTCAACGCGGTCAACGGCGGCCTGATCGACTCCGACTCGCTGGAGTACTTTTACACCATCCCGGGGATGGCGCCGATGCAGACGGTGCTGGAGAAGATCCCGCTCGGGCGGCCGGGAACCGTGGACGACATGGCGAATGCGATCGAGTTTCTGCTCTCGCCGAAATCCGCTTACATTACCGGGCAGACGATCGTCGTTGATGGCGGGATGACCGTCGCCGGGCCGCCGTATTACCACGACACCACCGAGCCGATCAGCCTGCCGCCGCGACCGACCAGGGGCTGAGATGCCGCCAGCAGCGCCGCAGGGCATTGCGGCATTTGGCTCGCCGGCGCAGCGTTACCCGATGCTGCAGTCGCCGGTTCGCCTGGGCAGCTTGCGCCTGCCGCACCGGATCATGATGGGCTCGATGCACCTGAACCGAGAGCTAGCCGACCCCCGGGCGCTGGCTGCGTTCTATGTTGAGCGGGTTCGCGGTGGTGCCGGGCTGATCATCACCGGCGCAGCGGCGGTGAACCAGGAGGGCGCCGGCGGCGCCGGCTACACGCTGATCAGGGAGACAGCGCACCAGGACCGCTGGCGCAAGGTGGTCACCGCGGTGCATGACGCCGGCGGCTTGATCGGGCTGCAACTGTTCCACGCCGGCCGATACGCCTCGCGCTCGGCGTTCGGGCTCTCCCCGGTTGCACCGTCCGCGGTGTACAGCGGCTACTCCAGGGACACGCCGGACGCAATGACGGATGCGCAGATCGCGGCGACGATCGCCGACTTCCAGGCGGCTGCCGAGGTCGCCGTGGCGCTCGGTTTCGATGCCGTCGAGGTGATGGGCTCGGAGGGCTATCTGCTGAATCAATTCGCCTCCCCGGTCACCAACCTGCGAGACGACGCCTGGGGTGGGGATCCGGCGCGCCGTCGGGAGTTCCCGGTGGCGGTGGCGCGCGCGGTGCGCCACGCGCTTGGCTCGACGCCGATGCTGATGCGCCTGTCCGGAGCCGACCTTGTGCCCGGCTCCTCGACACCAGAGGAGGCGGATGCGCTGGCCATCGCCTGCGTGCGGGCCGGCGCCGATGCCATCGACGTGGGTATCGGCTGGCACGAGTCCAGAGTGCCGACCGTGCAGTCCCTGGTGCCGCACGGTGCCTGGGTGCCGGTGGCCGCCCGGGTGAAGACCGCGTTGGTCGAGGCCGCGGCTGCCGTTCCGGTGATCGCCGCCAATCGGATCGTGTCCCTCGACCAGGCCGAGAGGATTCTCGGCTCAGGGGTCGTTGACCTGGTCTCCCTGGCGCGCCCGTTCCTGGCCGACCCGCGAATCCTGTCGAAATCGTTCGCCGGGCATCCGACCCTGGTAAACACCTGTATCGGCTGCAATGAGGCGTGCATCGACCGTTCGCTTGGCCGGGAACCGGTGTCCTGCTTGGTCAATCCGACCGCAGGCCGGGAACTCGAGTTCTCCGTGCTGCCGCGGACCTCGGCGCGCGTGGCCGTCGTCGGCGCAGGGCCGGCCGGAATGGAGGCAGCCAGGGCGCTGGCGGACGCCGGCGCGCTGGTCAGCCTCTTCGAAGCCGGCCAGCGGATCGGAGGCCAGTTCTTGATGGCCGGGATGGTGCCGGGCAAGTCCGACTTCCTGGAGACTGTGCGGTACTTCGAGCACGAACTCGCTCGGCTCGGGGTGCGAGTAAAGCTCGGCGTGTCGATCGCTAATGCCGCGAAATTGGCCGGGTTCGACCACGTCGTGGTATCCACCGGGGTGCATCCGCGTGGCATCGCGGTTCCCGGCGCCGGCCTCCCGCTGGTGTTGGACTATGCGCACGCATTCCGCAACCCGGATGCCGTCGGCGACGCCGTCGCGATCATCGGCGCCGGCGGTATCGGTGTCGATCTCGCACACCTGCTCTGTGCGGTCCGTGCCGGGTCGGTCTTCGGGTGCCCCGCCCCGATCACCAATGGGCGCGAATCCTTCCTCATCGCCAACGGGCTTGCCGACGGAACCCTTGGCCCGTCGGCGCGGCGGGTCACCCTGATGCGCCGCGCCGGGGCGATCGGCGCAGGCATGGGCGCCACCACCCGATGGGCCGTCGTCTCGGCCATCCGCAGGGCGGGAGTGCGTACCGTGACCGACGTGACCTACCAGGCTATCGACTCCGGCGGGGTCTGGGTCGAGCGCGACGGCATCCGGGAACACATCGAGGCCGACACTGTCGTGGTCGCAGCCGGCCAGGAGAGCAATGACGCGCTGGCCGGTGGGCTGGCTGCCGCAGGGATCGCGCACACGGTCATCGGCGGCGCGCTCGCGGCATCCGGGACCAACGCCGTGGTCGCCTTCGATCAGGGTCTGCGCGCCGCTGCCGCGATCGCCGCCGCGTTGCCCGCGGCCGGCTGACCCGGCCAGCTGTCCGGTATATCCGCCGGTGCGCCCAGTGGCCGCCGGTGCGCTGAACTGGGCGCGGAGCGGCCGAGGTTGCGCCCATCTGAGCGCACGCGCGCCTCGTCTGCGGCTTGTCTGCGGCTTGTCTGCGGTTCGTCGGCGCTCTCGGGCCAGGCGCGGATCGGAATCGGCGGTTAGCATAGGGGTGGCCGCACGAACGTCAGCGCAAGGGAGGCCGTGTGCCCAACAGCGGGAAGACTCGACCCGCCGAAGCAGGCGATGACGTCATCGGAAGCCTCATCGGCGGGCGCTACCGTGCCGTGTCTGCGATCGGTCGCGGCGGGATGGCGGTCGTCTACCGGGCCGAGGACACCCGGTTGCCACGCGAGGTAGCGGTCAAGCTGATGGCCCCGGGATCTACGGATGCCGATGAACTGAGCCGTCAGCGCAATGAGATTGACACCCTCGCCGCGCTGCAGCACTACGCGCTGGTCGGCCTGATCGATGCCGGCGTGGAACGCTCGTCAACCGGTGAGCGAGCCTTCCTCGTGATGGAGTTGGTCGACGGCCCGACGTTGCGTGACGTGCGGCCGTCACCGCTTCCGGCCGAGGAGGTCGCCCACATCGGTGCCGACATCGCCGAGGCACTGCATTACATGCACGGCAAAGGCATCGTGCATCGCGATATCAAACCGGCCAACATTCTGCTGGCGCACTCAGATCTGCCAGACCGGATGTTTCATGCCAAGCTCGCCGATCTGGGCATTGCCCGGCTCGTCGACGGGGCCAGGCTCACCTCAACCGGCATCGTTCTGGGCACAGCCCATTATCTCAGTCCGGAGCAGGCTCGCGGCAGCGCCGTGGGCCCGGCGACGGATGTGTATTCGCTTGGCCTTGTGCTCCTGGAGGCGTTGACGGGTAAGGTGGCTTTCCCCGGTCCGCACGTTGAGGCGCTCAGCGCTCGTCTGCTCCATGCTCCGGCACTGCCGGAGACCATCGACCCGGGGTGGCGTGAACTCTTGACCCGGATGACGGCGATGGATCCGGCAGAGCGGCCGCTGCCGATGGCGGTCGCCGTCAACGCCCGGAATCGGTCCCGGACATCGGATTCCGGCGTGCCTGGGGCGTCCCCGGCGACCTCAGCCGAGTGGGTCGGATCGACCAGGCAAACCGAGTCTGCCCAGAACGGTGACCTGACCGAAAACTCTGCTGCGACCGAAAACTCTGCTGCGACCGGGAACTCTGCTGCGACTGCGTCGACCGGATATCTCGACCCAGCCATTCCAACCGCTCCAACCGCGGTGCTGGGGCAGGCCTCGGCCAGTGGAACCGACTCTGAATTCCTGACGCAGGTGATGACGGCACCCGGTGCGCCCAGTGAGACGCGGAATGGTCCCGCCGCCCGGCACGGGCGACAGGGTAAGCGCAGTCGTGGCCGGCTCTGGGCGTGGATTGCCGGCGCTGCAATCGTTGTCGCCGCGGCCGGTGGGGCGCTGGCCTGGGCGACCGCCCCTGCGCCGGCGCCAACCTCCTCGCCCTCGTACCCCCCTGTTCCCGGCACACTCGGCACGCATCTCAAGCAGCTACAGGGGAGCGTGACACCATGATTGGCCACAACGCGGCCCGAACCGGCGCAACGGCCTGGGCGGTGCGGATCGCGGCGTTCTGCGCCGCGGTGCTGCTCTCGGCTGCGACGCTTACCGCCTGCACAACCGCCGCTCCGGCAATTGAGGTTGCCGCAGCGACCCAGCTGCAGAGCTCGGTGGCCGCGGTCACGAAAGCAGCCGCCGCGAACCAGGTTCAAGTCGCTCTGACCGCGCTGGACCGGCTGCAGACCCAGTTGAAGGAGTTAGCGGCATCCGGCTCGGTATCGGCAGCTCGTTCCGCGCGAATCCAAGCATCGATCGACCTCGTTCGGGCAGACCTGGTCGCGGCTATGCCGGTAACCGGAACACCAACCACAGGCGGGTCAGGCGGCTCAGACACGTCTGCGCCGCCGGCAACGCCCGCTCCTTCCGCGCCACCGAGCGCGGCACCGTCCACGGTGCCGACGCCCGCGCCGACCCGCACGGCTCCCAGCTCGCCGGCACCCAGCACCGAGCCGACCATGCCCCCCGTCGAGCCGCCGGTAACCCCGCCGGCAACCCCACCCGCGGGCGACCCGGCAGCGGGCGGTGTCGTGGATGGAACGGGGATCGGGTCCCGTACCGGGTAGCGAAACGTGCCCGGCGGGGTTCCAGACATCGGTGGTTACCATGGTGGAGGCCGATCCGAGGCCAGGCCAGGGCCCGTGCCCCGGGCGCAAGCCAGTGCAAAGGAAGACACCCAAGTGATCGTGGATCCGGAACACTCTGCCAGCCCGTCGCGCAGGTGGGGTACCGCAGCAATGCGCGGTGCGGGATTGTGTTGGACCGGCCTTTTGATCGTCGCGGCCTTGACCGGCTGCGTGCAGGCCGAACCGGACTTCTCACCAGGGGCCGCTGGGCAGCTACAGCAGTCCGTGGCTGCAGTCACCGGCTCCGCCGCGGCCGGGCAGGTGGAACAGGCGATCGCCGAACTTGATGCCCTGCAAGCTCAGTTGAACGAGGCGACGGCATCCGGCTCGGTGGACGCTGCGCGCTCCGCACGAATTCAGGCGTCCATCGATTTGGTGCGAGCTGATCTGGTTTCGGCATTACCCGCCCCAAGCCCTGCCCCGCAGACCGTGCCCGATGAGTCGGTGCCAGCTACGCAGCAGCCCGGTAACCAGGGTGATAAGGGGAACAACGACAAGGGGAATAACGACAAGGGGAACAACGATAAGGGGAACAACGACAAGGGAAACAAGGGCAAGGACCACTGAGCCGCAGATGCCAGTTACGGTGAGAGCGGAGGATCCCAGGTGCTTAGGCTAAGAGCATGACCACGCCGACCGACAGCATCCGCGTCCACTTGCCAGCCATCGCCATCCTCGGTGCGGGATCGATGGGGCGGGCCATCCTCAACGGGCTGCTGAAGCCGGGCGTCGAGGTGGCCGGCGGCATCCGGGCCACCAATCGTTCCCGGACACGCGCCGAGGAACTGGCCGACACCGAGGGGGTGCTGTCGTTCGCCACCGAAGACGATAGGGACGCAAATCGGCGGGCCGTCGCTCACGCGGGAATCGTGCTGGTGGCGGTCAAACCGCACCTGGTGCCGGACTTGCTCGCCGAGATCGCCGATGCGTTGGAGCCGGGCACACTGGTGATCAGTGTCGCCGCCGGGGTACCGGCCGCGACCTTCGAACGGCTCCTGCCCGAGCGGGTTTCGGTGATCCGCTCGATGCCGAACACCCCGGCCGTGGTGGGCCTGGCCGTCACCGGCATCAGTGCCGGGAGCCGATCCAGTGCGGATGACCTGGCCGTCGCGCGCAGCCTCTTCGAAACGGTCGGCGAAGTGGTCGAGGTGCCCGAGAGCCAGCTGGATGCCCTCAGCACGATTTCGGGGTCCGGCCCCGCTTACGTCTTCTATCTGATCGAGCAGCTCACCGCTGCCGCGCTTGACAAGGGCTTCACCGCGGAGCAAGCGGCGCTGTTGGTCAATGGCACGTTCCGCGGGGCAGCCGAGCTGCTGGCAGCATCCGATGCAGCGCCTGCGGAGTTGCGCCGTCAGGTGACCAGTCCGCATGGCACGACCGAGCGCGCGGTGCAGGTGCTGGAAACCGCCGGGTTGCATGACCTCTTCACCAGGGCGACCGATGCCGCGCTGGCCAGAGCCCGCGAGCTGGCGGCCGGCTAGGGCTCACTGTTCGCCGTCGCCACCACGCCCGGCTGTTTTCGCTGGGTACCCGTCTGCTCGCCGGGCTGCTCACCTCAGCGCGGGCTGGCGCGCGATTGCGATCAGCTCCTGCGCGGGCACCGGGGACGGCTGGCCGCTCGACCAGACCGCCGTCAGCGTCCGCCGCAGTGTGATCCCGGTCACCTCGACCGCGACCAGACGGCCCAGCGCCAGATCATCCGCGATCGCAAGCGAACTGAGCACACCGGGTGCCAGCCCCGAAGCGATCGCCGTACGGACGGCGGCGGTGCTGGAATGCTCCAACCGGGGCGGCGCCAGAGTACCGTTCGGCAGCGCCCGCTCGATCAGGTATTCCATCGCTTTTCGGGTGCCGGACCCCTCCTCCCGGGTGATCAGCGCGGTGCCGGCCAGCTCGGCCACGGTCAGCGGCGTGCGGCGGCGTGCCCACGGATGGCCAGGCGCGACTGCGACCCGCAACACGTCCTGCCCGATTGGTTCCGTTCGCAGATCGGGCGGGAGCTCCGGGGTCTCGATGAAGCCGAGCGGCACCGTACCGGCACGCACCAGGGCGATCACCTGCTCGCTGTTGGCGGCGGTCAGGCGGATCCGGGTTGCCACCCGCCCGGTCGACTCCTGTCGATCACGTAGCGTCACCAGCCAGCGCGGTAAGAGGTATTCGGCAATAGTGAGGCTGGCCGCGACATCGAGCCGACGCAGCGTCTCGAACCGGATCGTGTCGATTCCAGCATCCAGCCGCTCGGCTGCCGACAGTACCTCCGCGGCCCACCCGGCCACGACCAATCCGGTCGGGGTCAGCCGCGACCCGCGAGAAGACCGGACGATCAGGGACGCTCCGACCTGACCCTCCAGCGCGCGCATTCGGGATGAGACCGCTTGCTGCGAAACGCCGAGCCGGGAGCCGGCCCGGGTGAGGCTGCCGAGCTCGCTCACCGCGACCAGCATCTGCAGCGCGGAGAGGTCCGGCACGTGTGGTCCGAGCATTCGCTCCTCCTTTCACAAGCAGCAGTTGTGACCCGACAACAGTACGGCATCTACTCACCGGCCGCGATTGGCGCAAGAGTGGATGCCGTGACATCGACTTCCTCTCTTCGAACGACGCTTCGCCACCGGATCCCGCCGTGGCTGCCCGGGGTAATGGTTAGCGGCGCGGCGGCGCTGCTGGCCTGGGGCATCCACCTTCTGATCCCGGCCGTGCCGCTGCTGACTGCCGCGGTTGGGCTGGGGATCTTGGTGGCCCAACTGCCGTTCGCGACGCGCGCGCTCACCGGCGGTCTTGCCCCTGGACTGTCATTTTCTGCCAAGAAGCTGATGCGAGCGGGCATCGTTCTGCTCGGCCTCAAGCTGAGTCTGATCGACATCGCGCGGCTGGGGTGGGTGTCGATTCTCACGGTGATCGTGGTCCTGGTGATCACCTTCGTGGTGACGCTGTCGCTTGGGCGGCTGCTGCGGCTGCCGGGGCACCAG
This sequence comes from Microbacteriaceae bacterium, assembly GCA_039922875.1. Classification (GTDB taxonomy): domain Bacteria; phylum Actinomycetota; class Actinomycetes; order Actinomycetales; family Microbacteriaceae; genus JBDTDV01. Next base: position 37,008 of record JBDTDV010000010.1, on the reverse strand, counting down.
CCGCTGCTGATCGCCACCGGATTCTCGATCTGCGGCGCATCGGCTATCGGCGCGATGAGCGGGGTGGTCAGGGCGAAGGATCGGGAGACCGCGACCCCGGTCGCGCTGGTCACCCTCTGCGGAACCTTGGCGATCGCCGTGCTGCCGCTGCTGTGGCATCCGCTCGGCTTGGATGCCGTGCAATTCGGGCACTGGGTGGGTGCCAGCGTGCACGACGTCGGGCAGGTGGTCGCGACCGCCCAGGTGGCCGGGTCGGCCGCGCTGGCTGTCGCCATCGTCGTCAAGCTCACCCGGGTGCTGATGCTCGCACCCATGGTGGCGATCACCTCTGTCGTGGTGCGCCGTCGCGAGGGTGTGCCGGCAGTCGGCGGCACGCGCCCGCCGATCCTGCCATTGTTCGTGGCCGGCTTCATCGCCGCCGTGCTGATCCGGACCTTCGTGCCGCTGCCGGCCCCGATCACCGATCTGGCCGATACCGCGCAGACCGCGTTGCTGGCGATGGCACTTTTCGGCCTGGGCACCGCGGTGCGGCTGGGAGAACTGGTCACGACCGGATGGCGCGCACTCGTGGTCGCGCTCGCCTCCTGGACGCTGATCGCCGTACTGGCGTGGGCGGCGGTACAGCTCGGATAGAGGTTGATCTATTGCCCTACAATCATTCACATGAGTGTATTCGACAGCATCTCGATCCGCCGAGTCAGCACGGCATCACAGGTCGCCGAGGCGATGACCGGCCTGATCCTCAGTGGCAAGATCAAAGCCGGAGAACACCTGCGGGAGAATGCCCTGGTCACCTCGCTGGGCGTCTCACGCAATACCGTGCGCGAGGCGATGCGGCTGCTCGAGCAGGGCGGGCTGGTACGTCACGAGTTCAACTACGGCGCCGTCGTGATTGAACCGACGATCGAGGACTTGACGGATCTATATCGGGCGCGGCTGCAGCTGGAACGAGCTGCGGCGGCGACGGTGCCGTCCGCCGAGCAGCTGGCCGCGGTGCGCGCGGCGTTTGACGCGTTGCGCGCCGAAGCCCGCGGCGGTGACGCGCGGGAAATTGTCGCGAAAGACCTGGCTTTCCACGCTTCCATCGTCGCCATCCTCGGCAGTAACCGACTGAATGCGTTCTTCGCCCAGCTCATGGTGGAGTTGCAGTTCTACCTGCAGGTCTTGTCCTTCGAAGACCAGGAATATGCCAGGCCGACGGATCTGATCGGCGAGCATTTCGCGATCATGGACAAGATCGAATCCGGCGACCCTGCTGCCGCTGCCGACGCCGTCGCCGAACACATCGAATCGAATTCGCAACGGCTGAGCGCAATACTGCGGGCACGTTCTACCAGTGGATAGTTGACAAGAAGATTGTAGAACATAAGTATTGTTCTATGACTTCACTCAGCCCCCTCCTCAAGCAAGCCACACCCGTCGTCGTTGACCACGCCCAGGGGAGCTGGATCTTCGGAACCGACGGTCGCAAATACCTCGACTTCACCGCAGGAATCGGTGTGACCAGCACCGGTCACTGCCACCCGCGCGTTGTGGCCGCCGCGCAAAAGCAGGTCGGCACCATCATCCACGCTCAGTTCACCACCGTGATGCACCAGCCCTTGCTGGAGCTCACCGAGAAGCTCGGTGAGGTCCTGCCATCGAGGCTCGATAGCGTCTTCTACGCCAATTCCGGAGCCGAAGCCGTCGAGGCAGCCCTGCGTCTGGCGCGGATGGCGACCCGGCGGCCCAACATCGTCGTCTTCCGTGGCGGCTTCCACGGCCGCACGGTGGCCACGGCGTCGATGACCACCTCCGGCACAAAGTACCGCTCCGGATTTGCCCCGCTGATGGCCGGCGTGCATGTGGCGCCATTCCCGTATGCACTGCGTTACGGCTGGGATGAAGACACCACGGTCGACTTCGCGCTGCGGGAGCTCGACTACCTCCTGGTCACCGAGACCAGCCCAGCCGAGACCGCCGCGTTCATCATTGAACCCGTTCTCGGCGAGGGCGGGTATATTCCGGTGCCGCCGCGGTTCCTGCAGGGGCTTCGTGAGCGGGCCGACCGGCACGGCATCCTTTTCATCGCGGACGAGATCCAATCCGGGGTCGGGCGCAGTGGCAAGTTCTGGGCGCACCAGTATGCGGGCATCTCGCCAGACATCCTGATCATGGCCAAGGGAATTGCCAGTGGGTTCCCAATTTCGGCAATCGCCGCGCCGACCGAGCTGATGCAGAAGGCGTGGGCCGGCTCTCAGGGCGGCACGTACGGCGGGAACGCGGTGGCGGCGGCTGCGGCGGTGGCAACCCTCGATGTAATCAAGGACGAGGGCCTGGTCGAGAACGCTCGCGCTCGCGGCGAGCAGCTTCAGGCCGGCCTCACGCAGCTGGCTGCGCCGCATCCTGAAATCATCGACGTGCGCGGCATCGGCCTGATGCAAGCGCTGGAGTTCGGCACCGCCGGTGGCGAGCCGGATACCGCCACGGCGGTCGCGGTGCACCATGCCGCGATCGACCAGGACCTGCTTCTGTTGACCTGCGGTCCGTTCGGTAACGTGGTGCGGATCATCCCGCCGCTGATCGCCAGTTCCGAGGAAGTCGACACGGCCCTGGAGCGTTTCGGCCGGGCGTTGGCCTCCGTGCTGTCGTAGCAGCGTCGCGCCAAGCAGGCTGGATTGCGCCAGCGTCCGGCCCAACAGGCTGGATTGCGCCATTTTCGACGCGGCAGCCTGTTCCCGCGGTCAGCGCTCGATCGCGGCGAAACGCTCGATGTCGTTGGACGAGCCGGAGACGATGATGAGATCGCGATTGGTGACGATCGTATCTGCCGTCGCATAAGTGAACGGTTTGCCGGGCGACTTCACGCCGACGACGGTGATGTGGTACTTGCGGCGTACCCCGGCGTCGCCGAGTGTCATCCCCCGGATCGGCTTGGGCGGGTACATCTTCACCAGGGCGAAGTCGTCGTCGAATTCGATGAAGTCCAGCATCCGGCCCGAGACCAGGTGTGCGACCCGCTCGCCGGCCTCGACCTCGGGATAGATGACGTGGTTTGCCCCTATCCGCTCCAAGATCTTGCCGTGGGATTGTGAGATCGCCTTCGCCCAGATTTGCGGAAGCTTCATATCGACGAGGTTCGCGGTGATCAGAACGCTGGCCTCGATCGAGGATCCGACGGCGACCACCGCGACCGAGAAGTCCTGCGCGCCGATCTGCCGCAACGCGTCGGCGTTGCGGGCATCCGCCTGGACGGCGTGCGTGACCCGGTCCGCCCACTTCTGCACCAGCAGCGCATCGCTGTCGACCGCGAGTACTTCACGGTCGAGTCGCTCGAGCTGCCCGGCGGTGCCGGAGCCGAATCTCCCCAGGCCGATCACCAACACCGGTGCGTCGTTTTTGATCCGATCAGCCAACGATGGGCCTCTCCTCCGGGCGCTGGAACAATTGTCTGCGTTGGCTCTGCGCCAAAGCAGCGGCGAGTGTCACTGTACCAATGCGGCCCATGAACATGGTCACGGCCAGCACATATTCCCCGATGTCCGGCAGATGGTTGGTCAGCCCGCTGGAGAGGCCGCAGGTGGCAAAGGCGCTGATCACATCGAACAGCACATGGTCCAGCGGCTCTTTGGAGATATTCAGCAGCAGGATTGTCGAGACCGCCACCGTGGTCGCGCCCCAGAGCACCACGCTGACCGCCAGACGAAGCACGTCGTTGGGGATCTTCCGGCCGAATGCGTCCATGGTCTCGACGCCCTTGGCCTCGGCGACCGCGGCGAGAAATAGCACAGCGAGGGTCGTCACCTTGATACCCCCCGCGGTGGAGGCGGACCCGCCGCCGATGAACATCAACATATCGGTGACCAGCAGGCTAGAACTGTGCAGTTGGCTGATATCGATCGTGGAGAAGCCACCGGATCGAGTCATCGACGACAGAAAGAGGGACTGGTACAGGGCATCCCACGGTGAGAGGGTGCCGAATGTCTTCGGATTGTCGTGCTCCAGGACGTAGTAGACGATCGCGCCGGCGGCGAGCAGAATGACGAACATCAGCAGGGTCATCTTGACGTGCACCGACCAGCGCCGCTTCTTGCGACCGAGGTTCTTCGCCAGGGCATAGATCACCGGGAACCCGATGGCGCCGAGGAAGACCCCGATCATCAGCGCGGTCAGGAACCAGTAGTCGCCGGCGAACGGCGTCAGCCCCTCGGCGTTCGGCGCGAATCCGGTGTTGGTGAACGCCATCGCCGAGTAGTAGAAGCTGTTCAAAATGGAGTCGATCACCGGGGTGCCGTGCGCGAGGATCCGCGGGAACATCAAAATGGCGACGGCGGTCTCGATCATCACCGCGCTGGCCGCGACGGTGACCAGAAGGCTGCCGATCTCGCCCAACCGCACGGCTTGGCCTTCGGCGACCGGGCCGCTGTGGATCCGCAACGGGTTGCTGTCGCTGGCCGCGATCAGCTTGGCCCGCAGGCCGAGCCGTCGGGAAATTATCATGCCCAGAATGGATGCCAGGGTCAGCACCCCGATGCCGCCGATCTGCACGCCGATATAGATGATCACGTGCCCGAACCCCGACCAATGAGTGGCCATGTCTACCGTGGACAGCCCGGTCACGCAGATCACCGAGACGGCGGTGAACACCGCGTCGGAAAGCGGAGTGGTGCTGCGGTTCGCCGTGGAGATCGGCATGGACAATAGCAGCGTGAAGATCAGGATCAGCCCGGCGAACACGATGATTGCGAACCGCGATGGGCTACGGCCCGCGAACCGGTTGATCCACTCGCTGAATCGGCCCCACGGTGTCGTCGGGGTCAGGCGCGACGGTTGTGTTATGCGCATCGGCCTTCGTCCGCCCCTCCGCCGCCGGCATCCGCTCTCAGACAAGTCATGGTACTCCGAGGCGCGAATCGCTACCCTGGAGCCATGGCAGACATCTTTGACGTTGTGGCTGATCCCACCAGACGCGACATTCTCCGGGTCCTGCTTGACAGCCAGGATGCCGAGTCTGGCGCGCGTGGTGAGATCAGCGTTTCAGAGATCGTCGCCAAACTCGAACTGAGCCAGCCTACGGTGTCCAAGCACCTCAAAGTGCTGCGGGATACCGGCCTGGTCCGGGTGCGCGAGGAAGGCCAGCATCGCTACTACCAGTTGGATTCGATCCCGCTGGAGGGGCTGGAGGACTGGCTGATTCCGTTCCTTGGGTCGGCGGCGGCGACAGTATCGCACAGTGCGGGCTCGTTGGCGGCCGGTTTGAACGACGAGGTCAGGGAGTTCGCCAGCTCGGTCGGCAAGGTGATCGCTGACACCAGTCACACCGTGACCTCCGCGGCGCTGCGGGTGACCCCGCGGAAGTGGCGCAAGGATCAGTGACCGTACGATGGCCGATCTGAGTTCCGTACGCTTTCTCACCGTGGCTGAGGTGGCCGACATGATGCGGGTATCCCGGATGACGGTCTACCGTCTGGTGCATTCCGGCGACCTGCCTGCGATCCGATTCGGCCGTTCGTTTCGGGTACCGGAATCGGCGGTCGTCGCGGCGCTGGGCAACGACGCCGCGGCCAGTGCCTGACCGACCGCGCTAGCCGCACTTCACGATGCGATAGACTGGCTACTTCGTGTGGCCCGAGATAGTCGCGGCCAACTCCTATTCTTGTGAGGTTTGTGTGGGTTCGGTTATCAAGAAGCGCCGCAAGCGGATGGCGAAGAAGAAGCATCGCAAACTGCTTCGTAAGACTCGTCACCAGCGCCGCAATAAGAAGTAGACAGACCTCCGGTGCTTCGCACGGGAACCGTTGAACTTACGCTGATTGGCAAGCCTGGCTGTCATCTGTGCGATGACGCCCGGGACGTGTTGACCCATGTGATCGACGGAATCAACCAGAGCGGCGAGCGGTCGGTGCTCCTGACGGAACGTTCGATCCTGGACGATGCCCGGTTGCGCCAGGAGTATCTGGAAGACATCCCGGTTGTACTGATCGGCGGGAAAGTGCACACGTTCTGGCGTGTCGACCCGATCAGGTTGCGCACCGCGATTTTGGAGGGCAAATGACCATTCGGCACGTCGTCTCATGGAAGCTCGCCGAGGAAGACGAGCAGATCCGGACCGAGCAGGTCGCCCGGATCAGAGCAGGCCTATTGGCTCTTCCCGCGGTGATTCCCGAGATCCGCTCGATGACCGTCGGCAGCAATGTGGTGCCGGGCAATTGGGATCTCGTTCTGATTGCCGATTACGACGACGAGGACGCCATGCGCCGCTACGCGCAGCATCCCGAGCACCAAAAGGTAGCCACGTTGGTTCGTTCCGTGGTGTCCCAGCGTTCCGCCGTCGACTTCACCCTGTAAGTCCGTGGACTTCACCCGGTAAGTCCGTGGACTTCACCCGGCAAAATCGCGCGCCGCGATCCCGATCGCGACGCAGCGCATGGGTAGGCTGGCGCCATGATGCCGCAGATCCCCCCGTATGTTCTCGGGGAGCGGAGCCGCTGGGGGCAAACCCTCTTCGTCGCGGGCATCGTGATCGCGTCGATCATCGGGCTCGCGATCGGCCTGATCCTTGCCGCGTTCGCCGCGGTTGCCTGGGTGATCCGCGGAGTTGGCTGGCTTGTGAAGTCCGGCTTGGCATGGCTGTGGTATGGAATTCGGCGCTGGCGTGGCCGGGACTACCCCTTCCAGCTGCGACGCCCGAGGACGCGGGCGTCGCGCCGACTGGCGCTGAATGACGCGTATCTGAGCGCACTGCCGGGTGTGTTCGGCGTCGTCGCGCGCACCGCACTGTGGCTGTTCGGTCCGCTGGCGCTTCTGATCAGCCTGATTGGCGTACTGCTGCCCAGATGGCGTGCCCGGCCCTATTTTCCGGGATCGATGGTCGACCTCGAAACCAAACTACTCGGCCTGGGCGCCCGACGGGGCTACTTTCATGATGGTGATGCCGCCGACGTCGTGACCTACGGCGAATTCCTGTCCCGCCAGCTACCGCAGCTGGCGGAATTTCTGATCTGGTGGCGCGATCCGGACGCGTCTGACCCGTATCGCCCGCCGCACCCCGCGGCGCAGGCGGCACCGGCGGTGGACGCCGATTTCGGTGGGGTCACTCTCGGGCCGTATCCGGACCCGCTCGGCTTCCCCGGCCTTGCGGCGGCCGCTATCCAACGCAAAGAGATCCGCGGCTTGCGCGAATTGTTCATCAGCCAACGCGAAATCGATGACAAGAGCGATCCGGATCTCGACGACCGGTCGGAGGTGGCGACCATTCGGATCGTCACCCGGATCGGATCGGACGGCCGTCGCAGATGGATCGTGCAATCCCCGAGCACGCAGACCTGGCATCCGCGTGCCGGCGCGGCGCCCAACGACGTCACTGCCGCTATCGCGGCTCTGGCGATGCGGGAGATCACTCTGACTCGAGCGGTTCTGGATGCCATGGAGCTTGCCGGGGTGCGCCGCGAGGACCTGGTACTGCTTGGCGGTTTCAGCCTCGGCGGGATGGTCTCGGCCCAGCTGGTACAGCGATGCGTCGAACGCGGCTTCACGGTGACCCATCTGGTCACGGCGGGCGCACCGATCGGCCGATACGATATCCCACCGACCGTTCGGGCGCTGTCAATCGAGCATCTGCTCGACCCCATCCCGCACATCGATGGACGGGACAACCCAGCCTGGCCATCGACCCGGCCCGGGGCCCCGGAATGGATCAGCGTGGCGGCCGGGCCGCCGATGGCACGGGGCTACCACCTGTCGGCCACGCATCATTCTCCCAGCTACGCCGAGACCGCGGGACTACTGGAGCGGCGCCCGCCCGACACCGAAATACTCCGATTCCTGGAGGGCGACAAGCGGGTTGCCGGAGCCCTGGAGTTTTTCGGACCGGATCAGGAGCTGCGCGACTACGCCGCCACCCGGGTCGGGTTCAGCATCGCGCGGCCGGCCGTTCCGCTGTATCTGCACAGTACGGTGGTCGAGGGGGTCACCCGCGGTGTGCTGCGCACCACACTGCGTCGGGTGCCCGGAGTGATAGCCGTGGATGTCTATCAGTCTCGGACCGGTCTGCCGTCAACGATCCTGTGGAACGCGGACGTGCTGGTCAACAGCCTGGAGCCGTGGTTCCTCGCGATCGAGCGTCGGGCCGTGTACCGGGGCCTGCTGTCGTTGCTGAAGCGCCGCCGCGCCATCGGCATTCATTTTCGGCTGCAGGCGAAAGAGAGCTTGGGAGTGACCTGGGAGGCGACCGTGCAACGGATGGCCGACGGCCGCTGGCGCGAGGTCATCGACGTCACCTTCGACACCGATGAGGCCGAAACCGAGTTCCTGCCGCTGCTGTTGCCGGATGGTTGGTCCTCGACCATCAACTACTACCCACCCGATGCCTTCGCGCCGGTTGACCACCTGAGCTGACACCGGTCTACGATCGGAGAAGCCATGGTCGAACTCGCCCCCATCCACCAGCAGCTCATCGAGTCTGTGCCTGTCAAAGTGGACGCGCGGATCGAGTCGGAGAACGTGCTCTACCGCCACGGCGGCACGGAGCTCGAAGGCCTTCTCGTGGGGGATACCACCGAGCGACGTGTTCGACCCGGCGTTCTGATCTTGCATGATTGGTCTGGAGTCGGACCGAACGTGCGGATGCGTGCCACGATGCTGGCCCGACTCGGCTATGTCGCGTTCGCGGCCGACCTCTATGGCAAAGGCGTGCGTCCGACAGGAGCCGCCGCATCCAGCGAGGCCAAGAAGTACTACGACGACCTGACACTGCTGCGGGGCCGCGTTGAGGCCGGTTACCGGCGGCTCTCGGCCGATCCGCGGGTGGATCCGGACCACATCGCCGTGATCGGCTATTGCTTTGGTGGCGCTGCTGCCCTCGAGTTCGCGCGCACCTCGGTTGCCGCCAGCGGAATCGTCTCCTTCCACGGCGCGCTGATCGTGCATGATCCAAGCGACGCGGCTCAGATCCGCTCGCCGCTGCTGGTACTGACCGGCGGATCCGACCCCGTCGTGCCTGACCACGTCGTCACCGCATTCATGGACGAGCTGCGTGCCGCGCCCGACGTCGACTGGCAGCTGATCGCCTACGGCGGTGCGCCGCACGCTTTCACCGTGCCAGGTAGTGACCGATATCGCCCACTAACCGATGCCCGAAGTTGGCGCGCGCTGGTCAGCTTTCTCCGCGAGGTCTTCCGGTGACGGTAGCGCAGGGACAAGGCGGGCACGGTACCCGAGACGGCCAAGACCGCGCGGCTGCGCCGTGTGCTTTCTGCGGGATCGTCGCGGGTGATCAGTCTGCGCATGAGGTGTATCGCGACGACGATCTGGTCGGCTTCCTCGACACGAAGCCGGTGTTTCCGGGGCACGTTCTCCTGATCCCTACCCGGCACCTCCGCACCTACGACCAGCTCCCCGGCGCGCTCGCCGCGCACTGGCTGGAGGTCTCCCAGAGTCTGCAGCGAGCGGTCGAGGAGGCCATGGCTTCGCAGGGGTCGCTGCTCATTATGAACAACGTCGTCAGCCAGTCCGTGCCACACCTGCACCTGCACGTCATCCCGCGTACGAAGGGCGACGGCTTGCGGTTCTGGCTGGGCCCGCGGCATCCATACCCCGGCGACGCAGAAGCGGCGGCCGTCGCCGCGCGGATTGCCGCGTCCGTGCGGTGATTCGCCCTCGTTGAACGCGGGAGCGGTGGCTACGGTTCCAGCCGGGTGGGGCCGCGGAACAGGTAGGTGACCTCGCGGATCGAAGGCAGGTGCAGCATCAACATCAACACTCGGGCCAACCCCATTCCGAAGCCGCCGTGCGGCGGCATTCCATACCGGAAGAAGTCGAGGTAGCCGCTGATGCCGGCCAGGTCCAGGCCCTTCTCCACGGCCTGCGCTTCCAGCACCTCGATGCGGTGTTCGCGTTGGGCTCCGGTGGTGATCTCCACACCGCGCCAGATCAAGTCATAGCTCTTAGTGAGCCCGGTGACCGCATCCCGCATGTGGTAATACGGCCTGATCGAAGCCGGGTAGTCGGTCAAGAACACGAATTCGTGCCCGTAGGTCTCCTGGACGTACGCGGCGATCCGGCGCTCGCCCTCTGGATCCATGTCATCGTCGTCGCGGGGAATCACGTAACCGTGATCGGCCACGATCTGCTTGGCTTCTGTCAGCGGGATACGGGGGAACGGCGTCGTGGGAACCACGACATCCACATCGAACATCGCCTTGATCTGGTCGCCGTGCCGTTCCTTGACCGCGGTCAGCCCGGCGACCAGCAACTCCTCCTGCATCCGCATCACGTCCTCGTGGCCATCGATCCAACTGATCTCGGCGTCGACGCTGGTGTATTCGGTGGCATGCCGGCTGGTGAACGACGGGTCGGCGCGGAAGGCCGGACCGACCTCGAAGATCTTCCCAAAGCCGGCGGCTTGGGCCATCTGTTTGAACAATTGCGGGCTCTGCGCCAGATAGGCGGTGTCCTCGAAATAGTCCAGCTCGAAGAGCTCGGCGTTGGACTCCGAGGCGCTGGACATCAGCTTCGGGGTGTGCAGTTCGAGAAAGTCGTGCTCGATCCAGTAGCTACGGAACGCATGCTCGAGGGTGGTCTGCACGCGGAAGATCAGCATGTTGCGCGGTTGACGCAGGTCGATGAACCGCCAGTCCATCCGCTTCTCCGGCGCGCTGTCGGCGGCGATCGGGGTCTCGGCGATGGCGTGGGTTGCGACATCGATGGCATCCAGCTTGATTTCGATGCCGCCCAGTTTCACTCGCTCGTCGTGCTTGAGCGTGCCGCTGGCCGTCAGGAACGAGCCAACCGACAGTGCGGAGATGGTGTCGGCGAGCGGGTCCAGACCAGCTGGAATTCGAGGGTGCACGAGCTGCACGTCGCCGGTTTCGTCCCGGAGCACGACGAACTGTACCTTCTTCTGATCGCGAACGGTTTCCACCCAGCCGGCCACCGTCACCGGGCCGTCGTCTCGGGTCGGAAGATCTTTGATAACGTCTCGTGCAGTCACAGCCCTCAAGCTTAGCGGTCGGCGCGAGAGGGCACCGGCGCTGTGGCCAGGAGATGCGCAGACGCGGAGCGTTCACGGCAAATTCATCGGGAACTGCTCCGTAGACTGGACCCCGTGGTAGCAAGCCAGGTTCACCTCGTCCGCCATGGCGAAGTGTTCAACCCAGACGGTGTCCTTTACGGCAGGCGGTCCGGCTTCGGGCTCTCCGAGCTCGGCAAGCGGATGGCGCAGGCCGCTGCCGACGACCTTGTCGCGCGGCACCGGTCTGTCGCGGCCCTTTTCGCGTCGCCGCTGCAGCGGACCCGGGAATCCGCGCAGCCGATCGCCGCAGCGTTCGAGATCCCGACCGCTATTGACGACCGGCTGATCGAGCCGACCAACCATTTCGAGGGAATGGTGATGCGGGTCGCCCTGCGCAGTCCGGCGAACTGGCCGTTCATGGTCAACCCGATGCGGCCAAGCTGGGGCGAGGCCTATCGTTCGATCGCCGATCGGATGCGCGCCGCCATTGCAGATGCCTTCAACGCGGTCGACACCGGTGACGTGGTACTGGTAAGCCATCAACTACCCATTTGGGTCGCACACCTGTCCCTGGAGCGCAGACCATTCATGCACGATCCCCGTCGTCGCCGGTGCGCGCTGTCCAGCATCACCACCCTGAGCCTGATCCCGGACCCGCGATCGGAGCGGACCGGGCAGAAGATCGTCGTGGAGACCGGATACACCGATCCCGCCGCCGCGCTGGCGGCAGAGGCGACCGATGTGGGTGCCGTATGAGCCAACACCGCCGCGGGTTGCAATCGGGGCGGCGAGCCGCCGCGCTGCTGGCGGCGATCCTCATCGCAGGGAGCGTTCTCACCGGCTGCGCCAACGACGCTCTCGCCGACCAGTATCGTGCCGGGACGGGCAAGAATTACATCGCCGGCAGCGGCGTCACCGAGATCGCCGCCGCCAAGCGGGATGCCGCCGTCGCCTTCTCCGGGACCACCGAAGACGGCCGGCACGTCTCCTCGGCTGACTTCCGCGGTCAGGTACTGGTGCTGAACTTCTGGTACGCCGCCTGCGCGCCGTGCCGTCTGGAGGCCGCCGACCTCCAGAAGCTGAGCCAGAAATATCAGGATAAAGGGGCGAGCTTCCTCGGCGTGAACACCCACGATCAGGCCGCCACCGCGCGCTCGTTTGCGAAGAGCTACGCGGTGACCTACCCGTCGATCATGGATGCGAACAGCGGCGCGGTGCAGCTGGCTTTCACCGGATCCATCCGGCCCAACGCAACCCCCACCACGCTGGTGCTCGATACTCAGGGCCGGATCGCCGCGCGGATCGAAGGCCCGATCACCGACCAACCGTCGACGCTTGACACGATCGTCCGCGACACGATGGCCGAGGGTGGCTAGCGTGGGCGAAATCATCGGCTCTGGTCAACTCTTTCTCGCGATCCCGGTGGCGATCCTCGCCGGCCTGGTGTCGTTCGCTTCGCCGTGCATTCTGCCGTTGGTGCCGGGCTACCTGGCCTATATCGGCGGATTCACCGACGGTCGATCGTCTGCGGTCCGCGGCGATCGCGCCGGGCGCTCCCGACTGGTGCTCGGGGTCGCGCTCTTCGTGTTGGGGTTCTCGGTCGTCTTTGTCGTGGCGGGGTTCCTGTTCGGCTCTGTCGGGTTCTGGCTGATCCGCTGGCAAGAGCTGGTCACCCGCGTAGCCGGCGTTATCGTGATCGTGCTCGGCCTGGTCTTCGTCGGCCAGTTCTCCTTCTTGCAGCGCACCCTCAAGCCGGCGTGGCGACCACGGATGGGGCTGGCCGGCGCACCGATCCTCGGGGCGGTCTTCGCGATCGGCTGGAGCCCGTGTACCGGTCCCGCAATCGCCGCCATCACCACGTTGAGTCTTGGCGGCGGATCCGCCTGGCAGGGCTCCCTGCTGGCGCTGGGCTACGCGCTGGGGCTTGGCGTTCCGTTCGTGCTGATCGCTCTCGGGCTGGGCTGGGCGACGAGCGCGGTCACCTTCCTCAAGCGGAATGTTCGCACGATCAACATGATCGGCGGTGCTCTCCTCGTGGCGATCGGTCTGCTGATGGTCACCGGTGTGTGGAACGATTGGATGCGGGGACTTCAAGGGGTGATTCCGAGCTTTGTCACGGCCATCTGACCATTACGATTCCGCTCCGGCACGACCGGCCGGACCAGAGCAGGTGAAGCTGAGCTTCACCGGCTGGCTCCGCTGGTTCTGGCGACAGCTGACCAGCATGCGCACCGCCTTGTTCCTGCTGTTGCTGCTGGCCATCGCGGCAGTTCCCGGTTCGCTGGTTCCGCAGCGCGGGGCGGACCCCAACGGTGTCACCCAGTTTTTTGAGGCGAATCCGAAGCTCGCGCCGATCCTTGACTCGTTCCAGCTGTTCGACGTTTATACCTCCGTGTGGTTCTCGGCGATCTACCTGCTGCTGTTCGCTTCGCTGATCGGATGCGTGATCCCGCGGACCGCGCACCATCTCAGGGCGTTGCGGGCCAAGCCGCCCAAGACCCCGATCCGGCTGAACCGGATGGCCGGCTATACGACTCGCACCATTGCGGCCGCTGAGCCGCTGTCGCCTCGGCGGGGCTCGGCGCAGGCGGCACGCGCGCAAGCCGGGACGGATGCATCCGGCGCCGCCATCGAGTCGGCCCGGGCGATGCTGCGCAAGCTGCGTTACCGGGTCGCCATCTTCACCCACCCCGACGGAGTGTCGGTCTCGGCCGAACGCGGCTACCTACGCGAAACCGGAAACCTGGTCTTTCATATCGCTTTGCTGGGCATACTCTTCGCGGTCGGCTTCGGCAGCGGGTTCGGCTACGACGGTCAACGAGTCGTGGTCGAGGGGCAGACCTTCGTCAACGCGTTGGTCAACTACGACACCTTCAACCCCGGGCGCTTCGTCAAGGGCGGCAACACCCTCGCACCGTACTCGATCGGTGTACAGAAGCTGGATGTCGATTACGAAACGCAGAACAAGCACGCGGTCGGCCAGCCGCTGGACTACACAGCGCACGTCACCACGCGCCAGGGCAACGATGCTTCCGTGCAGAAGGCCACGATCAAGGTGAACGAACCGCTGAGCATCGGCGGTAGCCAGGTCTATCTCCTGGGAAACGGCGTTGCACCCACCATCACGGTGCGCAACGCCAAGGGCACCGTCGTATTCCACGACTCGGTGCCATTTGTCCCGCAGGACTCCAACCTCACCTCCCTGGGCGTGGTCAAGGTTCCGGACGGTCTGAGCTCGCAGATCGGAATGATCGGCTTCTTCTACCCGACCAAGCATGAACTGCCCAACAAGACCTTCACCTCGAGCTTCCCCGGATTCAACGATCCGATGCTGAGCCTGAACGTCTATTCCGGCGACCTCGGGCTGGACGCGGGAGTGCCCAGATCGGTGTACTCGCTGGACATCAGCACCATGACCCAGCTCACCGGGGGAAAGACCGCCGTCAAGCCGATCGAGCTGGTTCCCGGTGCGACCGCAGCCTTGCCGAACGGGATGGGCACCATCAGCCTGGACGGGGTCAAACGATACGTCTCCCTCTCGGTACACCACGACCCCACCATCGGTTGGGTGTTGTTCTTCTCGGTGTGCATCGTGGCCGGCCTGCTGACCTCGCTGTTCGTGCCGCGTCGTCGGGTCTGGGTCAAGGTCGCCGCGCAGGCCGACGGGTCGTTGTTGGTGGAGTATGCGGGATTGGCAAGGGGGGATGACCCCGGCCTGGATGCCGCCGTTGCGGCGATTGCCGACGAGCACGCCGCGCAGTGCGGCGCAGTTCAGCACGACGATGCGGCCCAGCAGGACGATTCGGATCTCGAAATTCATCCTGTCTCCGAGAAGATTCCCGAGAAGAAAGAGACGTAGGCTTACCTCGTGACCACTGTCTTGTCGCAGTTCTCGATACTGTGCCTTTATTCCGCTATGGGTGTGTATGCGCTCGCGTTCATCGCCTTCGCAATGGATCTGGCCAGGCGGGGCGCCTTGGCCACCGTGGCCGAGGCATCCGCCGCCCTGCCCAGCGCGACCGCGCGTCGAGCGCAGAGCGCCACAGCCGCCTCAGCTGTCGGTCGGCGCGGCCCAGATGGTGCGTCGTCGACACGGGTGGCCACGGCGACCCTGACCCCGGGCGGACCGGCTGGGCGAGGGATGGAACACGACGAGGTGCAGCGCAGCATCGCCCGGTCCGCCAGCCTCAAGGTCGGCATCACGCTGCTCACCTTCGGTTTCGTGCTGCATCTGGCTGCGGACATCCTCCGCGGGATCGCGGCGGCCCGGGTGCCCTGGGCCAACATGTTCGAGTTCTCGATGACCGGAACCCTGATCATTGTCGGCGTCTTCTTGCTGGTCAGTCTGCGTTACGACGTCAAGTTCCTCGGCGCCTTCATCAGCGGTCTGGTGCTGGTGTTGCTGGGGGTTTCGACGGTGCGCTACTACGTCGACGTGGTGCCGTTGCCGCCGGCGCTGCAGTCCTATTGGCTGGTGATCCACGTGCTGGTGGCCAGCCTTGCCACCGGCATGTTCGCGATCGGTTTTGCCCTTTCGGTGGTGCAATTGCTGCAGGCCAGACGAGAGAGCCTGCTGGCCGAGGCGAAGGCCGTAAAGCTCCGCTTCCTGGCGACCCTGCCAACCTCCGCGACCCTGGAGAATCTCTCCTATCGCGCCAACATCGTCGGCTTCATCCTGTGGACTTTCACCCTGATCGCAGGCGCGATCTGGGCCGAGAAGGCGTGGGGTAAATACTGGGGCTGGGACACCAAAGAGGTCTGGACCTTCATCATCTGGGTGGTCTACGCCGGCTACATCCACGCCAGAGCTACCCGGGGATGGCGCGGTTCGCGCTCCGCGTGGCTGGCCATCATCGGCTTCAGCGCTGTGATGTTCAACTTCGGTATCGTCAATATTTTCTTCAAGGGTCTGCACTCCTACAGCGGCCTGTAGACACCGGCTACCGGGGCTGGCCCGCCGCCAGCAGCGCGTGACAGCGGGTCAGCCGGGCAAGCCACCAGTCCCGGCGCGGCTGTGCGGCCGCGTGCTGGTGCAGGAGCACGGGATCGACCTCCACGCGGTGAACCGGGATGCTGCCGCCGACCGGGATCAGCGGTGATGCGGTAACATCAGCAGCCAGGAGCGAGGCCGTGCCGAGGCCGCAGTCATATTCCAGTTCAGGAATGCTGCCGGCAAGGTGCGCACCCATGGCCAGACCGACCGAGGTGTCCAGCGCACTGGAGACGACGACAGGAAGCCCGGCTTGGCGAACTATGGCCAGCGCCTGGGTGATTCCGCCGAGTGGTTGTGCCTTGATGATCAGGATGTTCGCCGCCCGGGCGGCGGCGACGGCCAGCGGGTCTTCGGCCTTGCGCACGCTTTCATCGGCGGCAATCGGTACGCCCATGTACTTCACCCGGCGGCGGATTTCGAAGAGCTCGCCGACGGTCGCGCAGGGCTGCTCGACGTATTCGAGATCGAACTCGGCCAACGCCCGGATGGCGTGCTCTGCCTCATCGACATTCCAGTTTCCGTTCGCGTCGACGCGGATGCGGCCCTCCGGCCCGAGCACCTCGCGCACGGCGCGCACTCTCGCCACGTCATCGGCCTGCGGCTGACCGGCTTCGGCTACCTTGACTTTCGCGGTGCGGCAGCCGGGGAACCGGGCGAGCACGCCGGCCACGGCGCCAGGCTGCACCGCAGGCACCGTGGCATTGACGGTAATCCGGTTGCGCAGCGGGACGGGCAGGTTCGGCTCCCAGCCGTAGTCGATCGCGGCGCGCAGCCACGTCGCGGCCTCGGCATCCGCATATTCGGTGAACGGCGAAAACTCGCTCCAGCCGTTGGGGCCTTGGAACAGCACGGCTTCCCTGGTATCGATGCCGCGGAAGGTGGTGACCAGCCTCAGCGAGACGACGTGTGCGGTGTCCAGGAGCTCCGGCAGCGATGGCAGCATCCCCTCAGTCTTCCACCCGCGGCAGCTCGCGGCGCAGATCGGTTCGGGGCTGGCTGAATAGACTGAACGCATGACGCAGCCGGTATCGGAGATCTTCGACGCGAGCCAATGGCATCCGGTGCCTGGCTTCGAGGACCTCACCGACGTGACCTACCACCACGATCTCACCGGGCGGATTGCGCGGGTCGCTATCGATCGTCCGGAGGTGCGCAACGCCTTCCGACCGCGCACGGTTGACGAGTTGTTCTCGACGCTGGAGGACGCCCGCACGAATTCGCAGATCGGGGTCGTGCTGCTGACCGGTAACGGTCCGAGCGCCAAGGACGGCGGCTGGGCCTTCTGCTCCGGTGGCGATCAGCGCATCCGCGGTCGCGACGGCTACCGTTATGAGCCGGAGGAGGCCGATGCGCTCCCGCACCGTGCCGGGAGGCTGCACATTCTTGAGGTGCAGCGGCTAATCCGTTTCATGCCCAAGGTCGTCATCGCGGTGATCCCCGGCTGGGCTGCCGGCGGGGGGCACTCGCTGCACGTCGTGTGCGACCTCTCGATCGCCAGTCGCGAGCACGGCAGGTTCAAACAGACAGACGCCAACGTCGGATCCTTCGACGCCGGCTACGGCAGCGCGTACTTCGCCCGACAGGTCGGTCAAAAAGTCGCCCGTGAGGTGTTCTTCCTGGCCAGGGAATACGACGCGGAGCGGGCCTACGAAATGGGTGCGATCAACGCCGTGGTGCCGCACGTAGCACTGGAGCCGACCGCGTTGGAGTGGGCGCGGTCGATCCTGACCAAGTCGCCCACCGCGATCCGGATGCTGAAGTTCGCGTTCAACGCGGTCGATGATGGCCTGATGGGGCAGCAGGTCTTCGCCGGCGAGGCGACCCGGCTGGCGTACGGCACCGATGAGGCGGTCGAGGGCCGAGACGCCTTCCTTCAGAAGCGCGACCCCGACTGGTCGCCGTACCCGTGGCAGTTCTGATCGCCGCCCGAAGCGGTCACGGATGACTCGATCGCTGCACCGCGTCGACGCCGCGGACCCAGTCGCGCTGATGGCCGCGCTACGGGTAGCTCTGACCGGCGACGGCCCGGCGGTGCTCCCGATGCCGGCCGTTCCCGCCGGCACAACCCACCCGGCCGGCGCGGTCGGTGGCGAGCTACCGCAGCGGGTTGCGGTGGTCATCGAGACGTCCGGGTCGACCGGATCGCCTAAACGTGTCGCGATCTCCACGGATGCGCTGCTGGCCAGCGCCGCGGCATCCGCAGGCGCTCTCGGCGGCCAGGGCCAGTGGTTGCTCGCCCTGCCCGCGCACTACATCGCCGGCACGCAGGTGCTGGTCCGATCCATCGCCGCCGCAACTGAGCCGGTCATCCTCCCCGGCGGGCACTTCGACCCGGCGGCCTTCGCGACGCTGGCCGGCGTCATGACCGCGGACCTGCGCTTCGTCTCCCTGGTGCCGGCCCAGCTGACCCGATTGTTGGATGCCGCGCCGGCGGACGCGGGCATCCTGCCGGCGCTACGGCGCTTCGACGGCATCCTCGTCGGCGGTCAGGCGATGCCCGGCGCGCTCGTCGCGCGCGCCAGAGCGGCCGACCTTCACGTTCGGCGAACTTACGGTTCCAGCGAGACCTGCGGCGGCTGTGTCTATGACGGGGTGCCGATCGGCGACACTCGCGCCCGGATAGCCGAGGACGGCGTGCTCGAACTGGCCGGGTCGGTGCTGGCGGAGGGGTACCTGCGCGACCCGGGGCGCACCGCCGCAGCCTTCCGGAGCGACGCGGCCGGGCGCTGGTATCGCACCGGAGACCTCGCTTCGATAGCAGATGGCACGGTCGCGGTCACCGGCCGAGCCGATCACGTCATCATCTCCGGAGGAGAGAAGGTCCTCCTCGACGCGGTGGAGGACGCCGTGCGGGCGCTGCCCGGCATGGCCGAGGCGGTTGTCGTGGTCGCCGAGCACGAGGTCTGGGGGCAGGTCCCGGTCATCCTGCTGGATCACGATCCGTCGGTTTCGCTGGAATTCGTCCGGGCTCGGATTGCGGCGCGGCTGGGCCGGGCTGCGGCGCCAGATCGGATCGTCCAGATCGAGCGGATGCCGTTGCTGGCCTCAGGCAAGCCGGATCGGCTGCGGCTGGCGGACCTGGCCCGCCGGTAGAATTTCTTCGTGGCCGCCCAGAACCGCGCACGAGCGCAGCGAAAGAATCCCTCGCGCAACGGTTCGGGCAAGAAATCCGGCACCCGCTCGACCAAGAACACGAGCAGGCGGCATCCAGGAGGCCGGCCCGGTGCGGTTGCACCGGCAACGGCGCGAGACTGGATCGGCGGCGCCCGGCTGCGCACTTTGCCCATGTCGGTCGGCCCGGTCGCGATCGGCGTCGGGGCCGCGGCGGCCGCAGACGGCGCAGGGGTGTGGCATCCGATTCGCGGGGTGCTCTGCCTCTTCGTCGCGGTGTTCTTGCAGGTTGCGGTGAACTTCGCGAATGACTATTCCGACGGCATCCGCGGTACCGATGCTCGCCGGGTCGGTCCGAGCCGGCTGACCGGATCCGGCCGGGCCGCCCCGCGCACGGTGCTGGTGGTCGCGTTGGTCTTCTTCGCCTTGGCGGCCTTGGTCGGGCTGGCCCTGATCATCCGGACCCAGTACTGGTGGCTGCTGATCGTCGGGGTCGCCGCGATTGCCGCCGGCTGGTTCTACACCGGTGGCAAGCACCCGTACGGGTATTACGGGCTCGGCGAGGTCTTCGTGTTCGCGTTTTTCGGGCTGGTCGCCACGGCCGGCACGACCTATCTGCTCGCCGGCACGGTGACCCAGGAGGCCTGGTATGGCGGAACCGGCGCCGGCCTGATCGCCTGCGCCGTGTTGATGGTGAACAACATCCGCGACATCGATGCGGATCGCACCGCGGGCAAGCGCACCCTGGCGGTGTTGATCGGCGACCGACCATCCCGGGTAGTGTTCTGCGTGCTGTTGCTGTTTCCGTTCGCGATAGCCGCGCTGCTGAACATCTTCTACCCGGCCGTGACGCTGGTCTACTTCGTGCTGCTCCTGGCGATCCCCGCGTGCATCATCACCGTGACCGCGAAAACGTCACGAGAGCTCGTCCTTGCGCTGCAGCTGGCCAGCTTCTCCGGGCTGGCCTATGGCATCCTGCTCGGAGTCGCGCTCGCCTTCTGACCGCGCTGAGCCCGCCCGTTCGGGCGCCGTCGGTTCCGATTCAGCCGGCCGGCCGGCTCCAGCTGCCGCATCGACGGCCGCATCCTCGGTCTCATCGTCGACGTTGGTAACCGGCGCGTCGCGGTGCGTGGCCAGGTAGATGCTCTGCGCGACCCGGTCCCGAGGGCTGCGCAGGAAGATGTACGACAGGCACAGTCCGATCAGCGCCGCGGCCACCAGCGCGATCCACCAGGTGATCTGTAAAAGAAGCAGGATCGCCAGTGGAATCGCGAAGAACAGGAGGCGGAGAACCGAATACGATACCCACGCGGGAAGGGCTTTCACCCACCCAGTCTAAGCGTCTGAGATTGCTCTCAGCCCAGGCACCGGTTGGGGCGTTAAGATGGATGTATGGTCCGCGTATTGTTCCTGCTCGGTGTCGTCGGGGCAGTCTTCTACATCTACTCGGTGGTGGACTGTGCCTCGTTCGATCCGCGCCGGGTGCGGGGCCTGCAGAAGCCGGCCTGGATCCTGGTCATCCTGCTGCTTCCCGTGATCGGCGGCGTGCTGTGGTTCATGATCGGCCGCGGGCCGCGTCGTGGCTCGGCGCGCGTGCGCGGTTTGGCGCCGGACGATGATCCGGACTTCCTGAACAAGCTGGGCCGTGATCGGCGCGAACAAGAACGCATCCGTCGGATTGAGGAGGACCTGTCTCGCCTCGACGACAAGGGAGACCAGGACCACCCCGGCCGTAAGGATGCCTGAGCCGGCATCGGGGTTGCCCGCTTCCGCTGGTGCCGGGACGGCGGATGGCACTTCGGCTGATGCTCATCCGGTCACTTCCCGCGCGGCCTGTCTTCGGTCGACCTGGCCTGATACGACCAGCCCGGCCACAGATTTCTCCATCGCGCTGCTTAGCGAGTTTGTGCGGTTGGGGGTGCACGATATCGTGGTCAGCCCCGGCTCGCGGTCACAGGCGCTCGCCCTGGTTGCCGCAGAGTTGGAGCGGGTTGACGCGGCGAGCCTGCACGTGCGCATCGACGAGCGGGTCGCCGGGTTCCTCGCCCTCGGTTTGGCCATCGAGTCCGGCCTGCCGGCCATCGTGATCACCACCAGCGGCACCGCAATCGCCAACCTGCATCCCGCCGTGCTTGAGGCCGACCAGGGCCGGCTGCCCATGCTCGTCCTCACCGCCGACCGGCCGGCCGAGTTGCAGGGCATCCGCGCCAACCAGACGACCAGGCAATTCGGGATCTACGGCGCAGCCCCTCGGCTCGCCGAGGATATTTCGGCTCCCGTGGGTGCGGAAGATGAAGCGGATGCCGCGGTGAGCCTTGCCCGGCGTGCCTTCGCGGCCGCCATCGGCGTGAGCACGGAGCTACCCGGCCCGGTGCATCTCAACCTCGCGTTCCGCAAACCGCTGTCCGCTCCGGTACCCGACCTCACCGCCCTGGCCGCGGCGGTCGAGGCCCTATCGGTAGGGGAGTCCGTGTCGCCGGTCACTTCGGCGAGCTCGGTGGCTGCAACCCCGATAACCGCACGCTCGGTAACCGCACGCTCGGTATCCGGTGGTGGATCCTGGCAACCGCTGGTGCGGGTCAGCGCGGGCCCGCGCACCGTGGTCGTGGCCGGGCACGGCGCCGGCCCTGCCGCCGAAGAGTTTGCCCGCGCCGGAGGCTGGCCGTTGATCGCCGAAGTCTCCAGCGGCTCGCATTTCGGGCCGAACCTCGTCGTCGCCTACCGAGAGCTCCTGAACGAGCCCGAGTTCGGTGGCCGCGTTCAGCGCGTTATCGTGTTCGGCCATCCCACCCTCAGCCGCGAGGTCCCGCTGCTGATCTCTCGCACCGGCGCCGACGCCATCGTGGTCAACCCGCCGAACACCGAGTTCTACAACCCCGGGCATCACGTGTCGCGCGTCGCAGGTGCCGTCGTCCCCGACCCGGAGCTTGACCCGGGCGACCGGCTGGCACGGGACTGGTTGGGCAGCTGGGTCTTCGCCAGCCGAGGTATCCTCGATGCGGCTCGGCAGGCGGAGCCGGACCAGCCACCCGACATCGCCTCATCCCGTACCGGCAACCTCGCCGCCCGTAACGCGTTCATCCGCGCAGAGCTTGCCGCGGTGCGCCGGCCGGTGACCAGGCGGATGCTGGCCACTGCCGTGTGGCGGGCGACCTGGCCCCACGACCGGCTCGTCTTCGGCGCCTCCCGGTTGATCCGTGAGGCGGATGGGCTGGTGCCAGGCAAGAAGATTTCGGTGCATGCCAACCGCGGGCTTTCTGGGATCGACGGCACGGTCGCGACCGCAATCGGGATCGCACGGGTGAGTCAAGATGGGTACCGCGCTGCCAATGAATCTGCGAAGACGAGATCGGCGGCAGCCGGAGTCACTCGCGTGCTGCTGGGCGATCTTGCCCTGCTGCACGACGCCGGAGCGATGCTGTTCGCCCCGGGCGAGCCAAGGCCGCGGATTCAGTTGATCGTCGGCAACGACGGCGGCGGGACGATTTTCGATGGCCTCGAGGTCGCATCCACCGCATCCGCCCACGCGATCGACCGGGTGCTCTACACGCCACAGGATGCCGATCTTCATTCGTTGGCGGTGACCTACGGGTGGCAGTATGCCCACGCCGCCACCCGCGGCGAGCTCGACGCGGCCTTGACCACCCCGATCACCGGGCCCTCGCTTCTCGAGGTGCCGCTCGCTCGCTGATCATGGCGGGAGCTCCCACGCACGAATTACGGAAGAGATGTGACTATGCCGTTAGAACAACACTGGATCGGTGACCCGGCCGAGCTGCTGCGGGTCAACCCGCAATTCGTGCTCGCAGAGCAGCCGACGGATGCCTCGCCGGGCTTCGACGGCGGCAAGAAGGCGGGTGCCACCGCGCTGACCGAGGGTGCCGGCATCCTCTCCGGACTGCAGGAGAGGTTCTTCGCAGGCAGTCTGTTCGGTGACCGCCGCTCAGTGCTGCTCGTCCTCCAGGCCATGGATACGGCTGGCAAGGGCGGCATCGTCCGTCACGTGGTGGGTGCCGTGGACCCACAGGGAGTGCACCATCACGCGTTCAAGAAGCCCTCCGAGGAAGAGCTGGCGCACGATTTTCTTTGGCGGGTTCGACGGGAGCTGCCCGAGGCCGGTCAGCTGGGCGTGTTCGACCGCTCACATTACGAAGACGTGTTGATCGCCCGAGTTCGTGCCCTCGCCGACGAGACCGAACTGCACCGGCGCTATCGGGCGATCAACAACTTTGAAAGCGAGCTTGTCGAAACCGGCACCACCGTCATCAAGGTCATGCTGCACCTGGGCAACGCCGAGCAGAAGGCCAGGTTGGCTAAACGCCTGGACCGTCCGGACAAGTACTGGAAATACACCCCCGGCGACGTGGACGAGCGGCTGAACTGGGACGCCTATCAGGATGCCTATGCCACCGTGTTCGAGTTGACGAACACCGAGGCCGCACCCTGGTATGTGATCCCGGCCGACAAGAAGTGGTACGCGCGATTGGCCGTGCAATGGCTTCTGATCGACGCGCTGCGTCGGCTGGACCCGCGGTGGCCTTCTGCCAGCTACGACGTCGAAGCGGAGAAGGCGCGCCTGGCGGCATCCTGAGCTGCGGTTCCGATGGACGGCGCCGCCGTTGCGTTCAGGGGCCGGCGGCTAGGTAGCCGCGTGACCCAGGTAGGCGCCACGCACCTCGGGTAACTCCACGAGTTCGGCCGGTGTGCCGGTCAGCGCCACGCGTCCACGATTCATCACGACCGCGCGGTCTGCGATCTTGAACGATGCCCGTACATTCTGCTCGACCAGCAGCACCGCGAGGTTCTTCTCACTCCGGAGCCGCGCGAGCACGTCCATGATCTCCCCGACCACCCGGGGGGCGAGACCGATCGAGGGCTCGTCGAGCATGATCGCATTCGGCTGGGCCATCAGTCCACGGCCGATGGCCACCATCTGCTGTTCGCCTCCCGAGAGGGTACCCGCCAGCTGACCCAGCCTGGTTTTCAGCCGGGGAAACAGTTCCAATACCGGATCCAGATCGCCACCGTGCTTCCTGGACCATGCACCGAGTGCGAGGTTGTCGCGCACCGAGAGGGTCGGGAAACACAGCCGGTTCTCCGGAACGTGAGTCAGCCCGAGAGCGGCCATCTTCTCAGCCGGCTTGCCGGTGATGTTCCGATCGTCCAGCATCACGGTGCCCGCGGTGGGCTGAATCAGCCCGCTCACCGCGCGAAGCAGCGTGGTCTTTCCGGCCCCGTTGGCCCCGACCACGGCGAGAATCTCACCGGCGGCCACACTGAGGCTGACCTCGTGCAGCACACCGAGTTGCCCGTAACCGGCATCCAGTCCCGAGACGACGAGGCTCATTGGTTCTCCTCCAGCTCGACGAGTTCGGACTCGGCTTCGTCGCGGTCGGTACCGAGATACGCCACGACGACGGCCGGGTCATTTCGCACCGATTCCGGATCGCCGTTGGCGATGAGCACGCCATCGTCGAGAACCGCGACCTGATCGGCGAGAGACATCACCTGAGCCACGTCGTGTTCGACGAGCACGATGGTCAAGCCGGCCGTGCGCAGTCGGCGCAGCAGGTGCGCCAATGCGTCGCGTTCCCCGCCGCTGAGCCCTGCCATCGGCTCATCCAGCAGCAGCAGCGCCGGTTGGCTGGCCAGCGCCCGACAGACTTCCATCATTCGTTGCCTGCCGAATGGCAGCGATGCCGCCAATTCGTCTGCCACGTCGGTGAGTCGCATCGAACGCAGAATCTCGCGCGCCACCGCACGGTTGCGCTTCTGCTCAGCGCCCTGCAGACCGAGCATGCCGCGCAGGATACCGGCCCGGCCCTGCCGATATCTGCCCATGTAGACGTTCCCCACGACATCCGTCGAGGTGAACACCTGAAGGTTCTGGAAGGTCCGGGTCAGGCCGTGTTCGGCGGCGACGTGGGGTTTACGGCCCTCGATGTTACGGCCGAGGAAGGTGACGGTACCGGAGGTGGGTGCCAGCGCGCCGGAGATGATGTTGAAGCAGGTGGTCTTTCCGGCACCGTTCGGTCCGATCAGGCCGAGGATTTTCCCGGCCGGCACCGTGAAGGTCACGTCATTGACCGCGACCACGCCGCCGTAGCGTTTTGTCAGGTGTGACACCGTCAGGATCGGCTCGCCGGTTTCCACCGGGGTGCTTACCTGCGGCAGCGGGAACTGCGCGTTCTCGTCCTCCGGCTCGACCACGGGGGCTCGGCGGGTCCGGGACAGAAGCTTTCGCCAGAGTACGGTTGCCGCTTGATGCAGGCCGCCGGGCAGCAGCAGAATTGCCAGAATGAGCACGATGCCGTAGCCGAGCAACTGCACTTCGCCGGTAGCGCCGGGGATGATCGCCGG
This sequence comes from Microbacteriaceae bacterium, assembly GCA_039922875.1. Lineage (GTDB taxonomy): Bacteria > Actinomycetota > Actinomycetes > Actinomycetales > Microbacteriaceae > JBDTDV01. Next base: position 11,554 of record JBDTDV010000010.1, on the reverse strand, counting down.
GATCACATCTCGCATGCCGTCGCCGAGCAGAACGATCAGGAATGCACCCGCGAGAGCACCCCAGACCGAGCCGAGTCCGCCGATGACCACCATCAGCAGCAACTCGACGGATACCTCGAAGCCTGCGGTTTCCGGGCTGACGATGGCAACCTGGTAGGCGTAGAAGACGCCGCCGATCCCGGCGAAGGCGGCAGACAGAACGAAGACTTTCAGCCGCAGTGCGTAGGTGCTCACCCCGAGGCTTTCGGCAGCGAGTTCGGAGTCGTTGATCGCCGAAAGCGCGCGGCCCGCCCGACTTCTGGTGAGATTCAGGGCGAGGATGATGCCGACGATCACGAACGGCGCGACGAACCAGAAGAAGAATCCGTTGTTGCTGATCGTGATGCCGAAGATGACCGGCCGAGCGATGCCGTAGATCCCGGTGGTGCGCCCGGTGAAGTCCCATTCCCGCACGGCGATGGTGACGATGAATCCGAGGCCGAGGGTGGCCAGCGCGAGGTAGTGGCCGTGCAGGCGCATCAGGGGCAACCCCACCAGTAGCGCGACCAGCATCGCGGCAAGCACCGCGGCCGAAGCGGCGACCAACCCCGGCAGATGGAATTTGGTGAGCAGAATCGCGTGGGTGTAGCCGCCGACCGCGAAGAACGCCGCCTGGCCGAGGCTGACCTGGCCGCCGAGCCCCATCAGTAGGTTCAGCCCGATGGCCGGCAACGCGAAGATCATCGCGAACACCGCGATGTTCATCATCGAGGTGGATGCGGTGAACGGGATCACGATGACGATCGCGACGAAGATCAGGCAGCCGATCACCGTCTGTCGATTGTTGACCCAGAACGTGTTCGAGCCGGTGGCTTTGTCTACCGGGAAGCGAGTGGGGAGCACCATGGTTCAGGCCCTGCCTTGTCGTGGGGTGAGGACGAGCCCCTGAGTGCGGAAGATCAGCACCGCGATGAGGATGAAGAATGCCACGGCATCCCGCAAACCGGAAGCCACGTACGCCGAGACGTACGATTCGAGCATTCCCAGCAACAGCGCGCCGACGATCGCCGCGCGGAATGAGGTCAACCCGCCAAGCACTGCGGCAACGAAGCCCTTGAGCCCGAGCAGCAGGCCTCCGGACCAGATCGTGAGGTAGATCGGTGAGTAGACGACACCGGCGACGGCCCCGACCAGTCCGGCTATTCCGAAGGCGACCACCGAGGCCATCACCGGGGAGATACCCACGATCCTGGCTGCCACTGGCTGCTCGGCGCAGGCCCGAAGTGCCTTGCCCCATTTCGTCTTCTCGTAGAAGAACACGATCCCGCCGCCGACGACGACGAGTGCACCGAGCATCCAGAGTTCCTGGGAGCGGATGCTCACCCCGCCGATGAAAAGATCCTCACCCGGCAGCTTCGGCAGCGACCGCGCCTCCGGCCCCCACAGGATCAGCATCGCCGCCTCGAGCAGAATCGACACTCCAAGGGTGACGATGAGGGATACCAGCACCGTCATGTTCTTGACCCGCGCGATGATCACGCGTTCCACCAGGATTGAGACCAGGGTCACCGACAGGATGGCCACCAGGATAGCCAGCAACAACGGCATCCCGGCGGTCACCAGCCAGATTGCGCCGAATCCGGCGAGAGTGGCGTAGTCGCCCTGCGCGATGTTGATCACATTCCGCACGGTGTATACGGCGATGAGGCCGACGGCGAGCAGGGCGTACACAGTTCCCTGTGACAGCCCTGCCACCGTCAGTTGCAGGAAGTCGGTGAGCACCCGACTAGTCCTTGTAGAGGTTCCAGCGACCGTCCTTGGCATCGGCGAGGATCAATGCCGACGAATCCAGTCCGGAGTGGTTATCCGCGGTCATCGTGAAGATACCCGAAATTCCCACGTAGTCCTTCGTCTGCTCGATCGCGTCTCGCAAAGCTGCAGGCTCCGTGCCCGCCTTCTTCATAGCCGCCACTGCGATGTGCCATGCGTCATAGGCGTGCCCGGCGAAGCTTGAGGGCTGATCGCCGAATGCGCCGCTGTAGTCGGCCTTGAACTTCTCGATGACATCGCGCTGCGGGTTGTCCTTTGGCAGCTGGTCCACCACCAGCAGCCGTCCCATCGGGGCGATCGCGCCGGTGGCGGCTTCACCCGCGGCATCGAAGAACGCCGCGTTGGCGACGCCGTGGGACTGGTAAACCGGTTTGTTCACGCCGAGTTGGACGTAGGCTTTCTGCGCGAGTCCGGCCGAAGGGGTGATTCCCCAGATGACCACCGCGTCGGCGTTGGAGCCGCGCACGTTCGTCATTTGCGGCGTGAAATCGGTGGCGCTCGGTTCGAACGCCTCGGTCATCACCAGGCTGATGCCGCGTTCGGCGCCGAGTTTGGTGATGGTGTCGGCGACTCCTTCACCGAAGCCGGTCGCGTCACGGATCAGGGCGAGCTTGGTGTATCCCTTGGTCTTGGCGTCGTCCAGGATCCGCTGGATCACGACGAGATCGTTCTGTGCGGTCTTGAACACCCACTTGGAACCCTCGACGATGACGGCGTTGGCCGCGATCGAGATCATCGGGATCTTGGCGGCTTCGGCGATCGGTCGCATTGCGACGCTGGGGCCGGTACGGGAGGCGCCGATGACCAAATCGACATTGTCACCCTGGATCAGCTTGGTGGTCGCCTTCGCGGCGCCATCCTCCGTGGACTGGTCGTCCTCGATGATCAGCTGCACCTGCCTGCCGTCGATCCCACCGCTGTCCTTGAGCTGCTTGGCGAGCATATTCAGGGTGTTCTGCTCTGGGACTCCCAGGCTTGCACCGACTCCGGTGATGTCCAGAACGGCACCAATCTTGATCGGACCATCGTTGCCAGCACCAGAGTCAGCTTTTTTGCCGCCCAGGTTACTGGTACCGCATCCGGTGAGGACCATCGCCAGGGACGCCACGAGAACTAACGGGGCTAAAATCCGTTTACGAGACTGCTTCATTGAAATCTCTCCTCCATTGGAATTATTGACCGAACAGTCGGTCAATAATTATTATGTCGGGTCGCCGGAGGGGTTTGTCAAAGTGAGCCCAAAACGATCGCTATTCGTGACTTGACTATGGGCCGGTGATGGAAGGGCTATGGGCTGATGATGGAAGGGCTGACTGTTAGCCGAACGCTTCAACAACGGGGCGGAATTTCATCGCGGTCTCGGTAAGTTCCCGCTCCGGGTCCGAGCCGGCGACGATGCCGCATCCGGCGAAGGCACCGATGTCGCCATTGCCGCAGACCTGAGCGCTGCGCAGGGCGACCGCCCATTCCCCGTCGCCGTCCGCGCCGATCCAGCCGACCGGACCGGCATAGCGACCCCGGTCGAACGGTTCCAGCTCCTCGATGAGGGCGATGGCCTCCGGCGTGGGGGTGCCGGCGACAGCCGCGGTCGGGTGCAGCGCGTTGACCAGGTCGAGCGAGGTGGATCCGTCGTCGAGGGTGCCGGCGACATCGGTCGCCAGGTGCCAGAGGTTAGGGAGCTTCAGGGTGAACGGTGCGGGGCTCGCCGTCAGCTTTGCGCAGTGCGGGCGCAGCGCATCAAGCACGCTCTGCACGGCGAAGTGGTGTTCTTGTTGGTCCTTACCGCTGTTCAGCAGGGTGTTGGCCGCGTCGTGGTCGTCGCCGGCATCCGAACCTCGGGAAATTGTGCCGGCGAGCACACGCGCATCCATGCTTCCGTGCGCCACCCGCACCAGCGTCTCCGGGCTGGCGCCGATGAGGCCGTCCACGGAGTACGTCCAGCATGCCGGGTAGCCCACGGCGAGGTCGGCAAGGACTCGGCGCAGATCGCACTCCCGCGGCAGGTGTCCGACCAGGTCACGCGCGAGCACCACCTTGCTCACCTGGCCGGAGTCGATTCGGTCGATGGCACGCGCGACGATACTGCGGTACCCGGCTGGGTCGAGCGCGCCGGGGCGCAGGTGGATCCGGTATTCGTCGCCGAGTGGTCGCGGCCGGGGCATCGCTGCCTCTGGGCGCGACGTCTTACCGGCACCGCGCCCGGGGCCGGTAGGAACAGTTTCGTTGTTCGCGGCCCGTTCCGCGGCCCGGTCCGCGACGGTGATCCGGGTCAACCAGCTCGTGCCGCCGCGCCGGCCGATGATCGTCTTCGGTACGATCAGCACGCTGGAGGCTGCGGACGACGCGGAGAACGAGAACGCTCCGAATGCGGCGAGCCCGCTACCCGGCAGGCCGATCGGATCGTGCACAGTTGCGCCGGCAACCACATCGCGCCAGGCAGCTGCCGCGTCCAGAATCCGCGATTCGCCGGTGAACTCCATGCGCAACGCCGTGCCGATACCGGCGATTCCGTCACCGTTTCGCATCCAGAGCAGCGGGGCCGCGGCGTCCAGGAACGGGATCAGCCGACCGGGGTTCGGCAGCGGGATGGTTTCGACATTCAGCGCGATCGCTGGGAGCACCGGAACGGTAGTCGCGGAGGCAGGCACCAAGCAAGCCTACGCCGCCGCCCAGTAGCATGGATACGTGAGTAGAGCGGACCTCGACAAGCGGCCCGAACAGGTTGCCGCCATGTTCGATGAGGTCGCCCGGAATTACGACCGGATGAACGTGATTCTGTCGATGGGCAATTGCGTGTTGTGGCGGGTCGCAACCACCCGAGCGGTTGACCCTAAACCAGGCGAACGCATCCTGGATATCGCAGCGGGAACCGGGACCTCCAGCGCCGCGCTGGCTGAATCAGGGGCCGAGGTGGTCGCTGCAGACTTTTCGCCCGGGATGATCGAGGTCGGCAGGGTTCGACGGGCGGGGCTGGCCAATCTCGAATTCGTGCAGGCGGATGCCACCCGGCTCCCCTTCGAAGTCCGCGAGTTCGACGCGGTTACCATCGCCTTCGGCTTGCGCAACGTGTCTCAGCCGAAGCAGGCGCTCGCGGAGTTCTTTCGGGTGCTCAAACCCGGCGGCCGCCTGGTGATCTGCGAGTTCTCGACTCCGTCGACCGCAATCGTTCGCGGCGCATACCGGGTTTACCTGGAACAGGTCATGCCGTTGTTGGCGAAGCTGGCCAGCTCGAACGATGCGGCTTATAGTTATCTCTCTGAGTCGATCGAAGCCTGGCCCGACCAGAGCACCCTTGCCGGGTGGATGCGGGCAGCCGGGTTCGCCGGTGTGGCGCATCGCGATCTGACCGCGGGTATCGTTGCACTGCATCGCGGTATCAAGCCCGCTGGAGCAGGGGCCGAGGGAGAGTAGTGGCAGCACAGATTCCAGCCGTGACCCGCGCGCCTTCCTGGCTGAGCCAACTGGGGGTCGGCGAGCGAATTTTCGCATCGAAACAGGACAAGGCCTTCGCCGGCGTGATCGAGGCTGGTCTGGAAGAGGTTGAAGGCGGTCTGCGCGCCGAACTTGAGTTCGCCGATGTGCTGGCGGATGTCACGGCGCGCTACCTGTGGGAAGCCGGCGGCAAGCGGGTGCGGCCACTGCTGACTTTGCTGACCGCTCAACTCGGAGCAGGGAACACTCCCGAGGTGATCCTGGCGGCCCGGGCCATCGAGATCACCCATCTGGCCTCGCTTTATCACGACGACGTGATGGACGAAGCGCTGATGCGGCGGGGGGTACCAAGTGCCCACATCGTCTGGGGCAACTCGGTCGCCGTGCTGACCGGGGACCTGCTGTTCGCCCGCGCGAGCAAGCTGATCTCGCGGTTGGGTGAACGCGCCATCAAGCTTCAGGCCGATATGTTCGAGCGGCTCTGCCTCGGCCAGCTGCATGAGACGGTCGGCCCGCGGCCCGACGAGGATCCGATCCGGCACTATCTGCAGGTACTGGCGGACAAGACCGGGTCGTTGATCGCGGTGGCCGCCCAGATGGGCGTGGTGTTTTCCGGTGCGCCCGCCGAGTACGAGCAACCGCTGGTCACCTTCGGTGAGAAGATCGGTGTTGCGTTCCAGCTGGTCGATGACGTCATCGACCTGTCCGCCGGCGGTGCGGATACCGGCAAGACCCCCGGAACCGACCTCCGAGCCGGCGTGGCGACCATGCCGCTGCTCAACCTGCAGATGTTGGCGCCGACCGATCCGGCAGCCGCAGCGCTGCTCGCCAGGCTGGAGCGCGACGTCATCGGCAGTTCTGGCCGTCCGGACGCCGCAGCGGTTGCTACGGATGCTGTTGCCGATGCCGGTCGGCCCGTTACCGGCCAACAGGGTGTCGATTCAGCCGACGCGGCGGCGGCCATCGCACAGTTGCGCGATCACCCGGTGACGGCGCAGACCCTGAACGAGGCGTACCGCTGGGCTAACGAGGCGATTGCCGCGATCCAGCCGTTGCGAACCGGTCCGGTGAAGAAGGCGCTGACCCGATTTGCGAACAGCATCGTCGAGCGGTCAACTTGATTGTATGACCACCCTGAGACTTGCTATCGTCGGCGCTGGGCCGGCCGGAATCTACGCGGCTGATATTCTGCTGAAGGCCGAGCGCAGCTTCGAGGTGTCCATCGACCTGTTCGATCGGCTGCCCGCCCCGTACGGCCTGGTGCGTTATGGCGTGGCTCCCGATCATCCCCGGATCAAGGGGATTGTCACCGCGTTACGGGGTGTGCTTGACCGCGGCGACATCCGTTACTTCGGCAACGTGGATTACGGGGTGGACCTGACCCTGGAGGACCTCAGGCGGCACTACAACGCGGTCATCTTCGCTACTGGTGCGGTCGGCGACGCGGAGCTGGCGATCCCGGGTATCGAACTGGACGGCTCCTATGGTGCGGGGGAGTTCGTGTCCTGGTACGACGGGCACCCCGATGTGCCACGCAGTTGGCCGCTGACGGCGCGATCCGCCGCCGTGATCGGCAACGGGAATGTGGCGTTGGACGTCTCCCGGATGCTGGCCAAGCACGCCGAGGATCTGCTGCCGACCGATGTGCCGGCCAACGTCTATGAGGTGCTGCAGTCATCCCCGATCACCGATGTGCACATTTTTGGTCGCCGCGGCCCGGCCCAGGTGAAGTTCACCCCCCTGGAACTGCGCGAACTCGGTGAGCTGCGCGACGTGGACATGATCCTCGACGACGAGGATTTTGACTATGACGAGGCGTCCAGGCAGGCCATCGCCAGCAATAAGCAGGTCATGGTGATTGACCGGGTGCTGCAGAAGTGGCGACAGCGCGAGACCGGACAGGCATCGCGGCGGCTTCATCTGCACTTTTACGCCAGACCTGTTGAGGTTGTCGGCCAGGATGGCCGGGTCAGCGCATTCCGATATGAGCGCACCGAACCCGATGGCGCCGGCGGTGTGCGTGGCACCGGAGAAATCCGCGAACTTGAGGTTCAGGCGGTGTACCGGGCGATCGGCTACCTGGGGTCACCGCTTCCCGGCATCCCGTTCGACAAAAAACATGGGGTGATTCCGAACCTCGAAGGTCAGGTGCTGCATAAGCGCGGCAACGAGCGGATGTACGGCGTCTACGCGACCGGCTGGATCAAGCGCGGCCCGGTCGGTCTGATCGGGCATACCAAATCGGATGCCATGGAGACGGTCAAACACCTCATCAACGACCAGCGCGATTGGTGGACTCCGGCCGATCCTGACCCGTCAGCGATTCTCGCGCTGCTACGCGAGCGCGGCACGCGGTACACCGACCTCACCGGCTGGCACAACCTTGACCAGCACGAGGTCGCACTCGGCGAGGCGGTCGGCCGCACCCGGATCAAGGTCGTCCCACGCGAGGAGATGGTCGCCATCTCCAACGCCGACTCCGGCCGCTGAGCTTAACGCATTCGCTGGGAGAGCGCGTTCGCTGGGGGAGCGCGTTCGCTGGGGGAGCGCGTTCGCTGGGCTAGCGGAAGTTAACGAACTGCAACGCGACATCCAGCTCTGCAGCCTTGAGCATGGCCATTGTGGCCTGGAGGTCGTCGCGACTCTTCGACGAGACGCGTAGCTCGTCGCCCTGAATGCGAGCCTTCACGCTCTTCGGCCCCTCGTCACGGATCAGCTTGCTGACCTTTTTCGCCTGCTCCTGGTCGATACCCTCTTTAATGGATGCCTCAATGCGGTATTCCTTGCCACTGGCGAACGGAGTACCGGCCTCCAGACTGCGCAGCGAGATGCCCCTCTTGATCAGCTTCGACTCGAAGACATCAAGGATGGCCTTCACCCGCTCTTCGCTGGATGCCTTCAGCAGTACCTTCTCGCCGCTGTACTCGATCGACGCGCCGACGTTCTTGAAGTCGTAGCGCTGAGCGACCTCTTTCTGCGCCTGGTTGAGGGCGTTGTCGACCTCCATCTTGTCGACCTTGCTCACGATGTCAAACGTTGAATCAGCCATGCCAGCCAGTGTAGTTGGCCGGCGCCCGCCCGCAGCATGAGCCTCAGTTAGTGCTCCTGGCCAGGCACCGGCAGCAGGTACCGGCGTGCCTGGGCTGCGCCCAGTGACGACGATTGTGGCGAGTGCAGGATTCGAACCTGCGAAGTCTAAGACGGCTGATTTACAGTCAGATCCCTTTGGCCACTTGGGTAACTCGCCAAGCGCTCCGACCACATGTACTCATCTGACCGAAGGCGCTAGATAAGGATACTCAAATCGGGCGGTCCGGTGAAATCTGCAGCGCGGCATCCGACCCATCCGAATCGCCGGTACGCGGGTCGTGCCGGCCATGGCAGGCTGAGAACATGACAATTGGGAACGCACAACTTCTCGAGATCGCCAAACGGGCCGCGCTGCGTGCGGGTGCCCTGATCGCGCAGCGCCGCGCCGAAGGGGTGTCCATCGCGCAGGCCAAGTCGTCTCCGGAGGATATTGTGACGTACGCCGACCGGGAGTCCGAGACGTTGATCCGGTCGATGCTGGCCGACGCTCGCCCCGACGACGGCTTCTTCGGCGAAGAGTCCGCCGCGCAGTCCGGCACCAGCGGGCTCACCTGGGTCGTCGATCCCATCGACGGCACCGTCAATTACCTCTACGACATTCCCGCCTACGCGGTCAGCATCGCCGTGGTCGAGGGGGAACCGGACCCGGCAACCTGGCGAGCGCTGGCTGGCGTGGTCACCAACCCGGTGAACGCGGAGGTCTATACCGCCACCGCAGGCGGCGGCGCTTTCCTCGGTGACCGCCGCCTCGGCGTGAACAGCCCGGTCGAGCTGCCACTGGCCTTGGTCGGCACCGGATTCGGGTACGACGCTGACAAGCGGGTTCGTCAGACCGCGCTGTTGCAGACGCTGATCGGGCGGGTGCGCGACATCCGCAGAATCGGATCGGCAGCGCTTGACCTGTGCAATGTCGCCGCGGGCCGGCTCGACGCGTATTACGAGATTGGACTGATGCCCTGGGATTATGCTGCGGGCGCGCTGATCGCCACCGAAGCGGGCGCACGTGTGGCCGGCCTCGACGGTGCAGCGGCTGGTAGCGGGCTGATTGTCGCGGCAGACCCGGAATTGTTCGGTGAACTCATCGGCTTGCTTGTTGATTCGGTGCGCGTATAGATGAGCGGACTTCGACTCGCGATTTTGCCAGCCACCCGTTAGGCTTTACCAATCCGTTACCTGGGTTACCCACCGGCTGGCGGTCTTGCCCCCGTAAGCTACCCCGAGAGTCGCCGCCTTTTGTCACGTCACGCCTGGAATCCGGATCCTGCCCTGTCCGAACCAGAGGCGTCGACGACTCCGATTCCCGGCAAGCCGGCGCATGCGGCTGGGGTCACTGAGACGATTCTGACCCGCCGCGAGCGTCGCGAGCGTGAACGGATGGCAGAAGCCGCGAGCATGCCCACCGTGGTATCCGCCGGTGCGACGGAGGAGGCGAGCCAGGCGGCCGGTGCGGCCGACGGGGCTCCGGAGCGCACAAACCCGATTCCGCTGCCCGTTTTGATCCTGGCGCACGAGTCACGACCGGCGCCGCCGCTGGTCGCGGTGCGCGGGCGTCAGCCGGAGCATGCCTCCAAGCACCTCCACCGGTTCGGCAAGCCGCTATTCAGTCTGTTAGCGATGGCCTTCGCGGTGGCGATGGCGGTCGCCACGAGCGTTCCCGCCAACGCGATGCTGTCCTCGGCAAGCCTGGCCTCGGGCGCCGGATTCTCGACGACAGCCCACGGTGCCGGGCAGTCGATGCTCGGCGACGACCATGCTTCAGCCGGCGTCGTCACGCGGGACAACGTCGACGTGAAGTCGCAGGAGCAGGTCTATTCGCTCGGACACATCCAGCGCGCCGGCACGTTCACCAATGACCCTCGCGGCACCATTCAGTGGCCGTTCCCGGTCGGTGTCCCGATCAGCGACTGGTTCGGGGCACGTTCGGCGCCCACGGCCGGCGCAACCACCTTCCACGAGGGCGTTGACTTCGCCCCCGGCAACGGGACTCCGATTCAAGCAATTGCGGACGGCGTGGTGCGCACGGTTGATCTCCTGGACAACAGCGGATACGGTGTGCACGTGATCATTGACCACATGATCAACGGCAAGCTCGTCTCAAGCGTGTACGGTCACATGCAGGTCGGTTCGGTCAGGGTCACCGAGGGTCAGGCGGTCAAGGTCACCGATATCGTCGGGCTGGTGGGCTCCACCGGCGTCTCGACGGGCCCGCACTTGCATTTCGAGATCCATTTGAACGGCACCGAGCCTGTCGACCCGTACGCATGGCTGAAGGCCAACGCGAACTAGGTTCGGCCTACCCACCCGGGACTCGTGGGCGTGGTGGGGGCTAGGGCGCCAAGATGATATCCTCATACGGTTGCCAAGAACGTGGGTCGGCACGGCCGCGCGGCTTCGCCCCCTTAGCTCATTGGTAGAGCACTTCCTTGGTAAGGAAGAGGTAGTGGGTCCGATTCCCACAGGGGGCTCCGGACTGGTTGAAGTGTGGCCAGCCGCGGCGGGGTAGCTCAGGTGGTTAGAGCACACGGCTCATAATCGTGGTGTCGCGGGTTCAAGTCCCGCCCCCGCTACTGGCCCCGGAATCTCGCCATTCCGGGGCCTTCGTCATGTCTCAGAGAGTGTCTCGATTTCCGGTTTTGGACACAAAATGGACACCATCGAATGATGGGCTGCATCGTCTAAACGTTGCGCTACGTCGTTCGGGTCGTCGTCGAACAGGTCGGCGTAGATGTCCAGGGTCATGGCCGCGGACGCGTGTCCAAGCATCTTCTGGACCGCCTTGACATTGGCGCCGGCCGAGATCGCGAGGCTTGCCGTCGTGTGGCGCAGGTCGTGGATGGTCATCGGTGGCAGGCCGGCCGAATCGAGGGCGGTCGCGAGCTCGCGGAGCCACTGCTCGCCGACGCCGTCGCTTGGACGACGCATGCCATAGCATTCACTGGCGGACGGCGAGCGGACCGGTGCGCTCACCCCGAAGACATAACTTGAGATGGCGTTTGTGAAGGCCGACCGTGGCAACGCGTCGGCTCGTCGGCCAGCAGTGATCGAGGACGCAGGCGACGGCACCTCGCTGCTGCTCGCCTAGGGACGTTTGATCCAGTAGCCGCAGGGCGAGCCGGTCGATGCCAAGATCGTGGATCAGCGCATCAGAGTGCTTCGCCCAGTCTGCGGTCGGCTCGCTGGATCGGTGACGGTGGTCTGTGATCGCTAACTGTGGTGCCTGATG
>JBDTDV010000009.1:0-54928 GCA_039922875.1 Microbacteriaceae bacterium | reverse complement strand
GAGGCGCCTCACGGCTCGCCGAGAGTCCGCGCTTCTTCTTCCGACTCGTGTTCGGCATCGCGAATGTATGCCATCATTCTGTCCTTGGGAAGGTGTGATCGGATGGCGAGCCAGTACACCCCTCCGGTGATGACAATATTGACGACGAACGCCCAGGCGAACAGGTCCGGATGCGTGATCGGATCCATCAGCCAACTGAAAAGCGCCATGGCCGCCAGGTAGATGAGAACCCACGGCGCACTGACCCGGAAATCCAGCGGCGGCTTGATCGTGCGGTCGCCGGTGAGTTGGAAGATCACCAGTAGGACATATCCGATCAGAACCGTGATGAACAGCTTGTTGTTGGTATCCCAACCGGCCCAGAAAATGATCATGTTCGCGCTGTAAAAGGCCAGCCACGGGATGATGTCACCACCGGGAAGCTTGAACGCGCGTTTCATTTCCGGGAACTGCCGACGCAGCAGAGCCAGCACGAGCGGCCCAGAGCCGAACGAGAGCACGGTGGCACTGGTGACGAACCCGACGAACTGCTGCCAGCTAGGGAACGGCAGCAACAGGAAGACGCCGACGAAGAACGTTACGACCAGGCTCCAGTACGGCACGCCATGCTTGTTGTTGGTCGCCAACCAGCGCGGTGCGTTGGCGTTGCGTCCCATTGCATAGGAGACCCTGGATGCGGTAGCCGTGTAAATAAGGCCGGTGTCAGCAGGAGATATCACCGCGTCGAAGTACAGGATGTAGGCCAGCCAGGCCATCCCGCCGATTGAGGCCAGAGCCGCCAGCGGGCCGGCATCGTTCTTGAAGACGAGATCTTGCCAGCTTCCGGATTTGGCGAGGATGTCGCCGGGGACCGCAAGCGTGAACGCGACCTGGAGCAGGGCGTAGATCACCGTGGTGATTCCGATGGAACCGATCACCGCGAAGGGGATGTTGCGCTTCGGGTTGGAGGTCTCCCCAGCCAACTCGATGCTCTGCCGGAAGCCGAGGAACGAAAAAGTGATTCCCGCGGTGGAGATGCAGGTGAAGACTGCCGCCCACCCTTTCGGTGCGAAACCGTGTGAGGTGAAGTTCGCCATCGAGCCCATCTGCGACGTGGCCAACGCCATGATCAAGAAGACCACTATCACCAGAATGATGACGAAAAGCTTCCACCACACCAGCACATTGTTGATCTGCGCGAAGAGCCGCACCCCGTAGTAGTTGATCAGCACGAACGCGGCGAGCAGGATGATGGCCACGACGATTCCGATCGGAGTCAGCACGTGGGTGGTCACACCGTTCGCGGAGGCCCGGGTGGTGAACGGGAAGAATCGCGTGGCGTACGTCAGCGCTCCTTCTGTTTCGATTGCCGGAAGGGCGGCGGTGGCGATCCAGGTGATGAATCCGAGCGAGTAGCTGCCGAACGATCCCCAGACCAGGTGAGGATACCGGACAACGCCCCCCGAGATGGGAAACATCGGGCCCAGCTCGGCATAGCACAACCCGATCAGCAGCACCATCGCGCCGGCGATGATCCAGGAGAAGATGGCGATCGGCCCGGCAATCAACGAGGCGTTGTAGGCCCCGAACAGCCAGCCGGACCCGATGATCGATCCGACTGCGGCGAACAGCAGTCCGATTGGACCGATATGTCTTTTGAGTTTGACCTTTGGCGTTGTTGGCCGCGAGATGGGTGGTGTCGACATGCGCGTCTCCTCACAGAGTCCGCAACCGTTGGTCGGGGTGACGATGCAGGCTCCGTGCGGTTGTTCGGTGTGCAGTCTAATCCGGGTTACGCGATGCGCGCGAGACCCGACGATTCTCCGGCGGGCCACCGACCGCGGGTGAGAGGATGGGGGCATGGACGGGAGGTTCGTATGACCGACGACCGGGCTGATCTGGACCGGGCTGATCTGGATCGGGTTGAGTTTCAGGCAGGCTGGCCGGATCGCCTCAATGAGCTGATCGCCGTGATGGCGCGGTTGCGCGCTCCGGGAGGATGCCCGTGGGACGGGGCGCAGACTCACGAATCCCTGGTGCAATACCTTATCGAAGAGACATACGAACTCGTCGACGCGATCGAAGTGGGCAGCAGGGAAGACCTGATCGAGGAGCTCGGCGACGTGCTCTACCAGGTGCTGTTCCACGCAGATCTCGCCTCGCACACCCCAGGGGAAGACTTTGACATTCAGGATGTCGCGGCCCAGATGACTGCCAAGATGGTGGGCCGGCATCCGCATGTCTTCGGCGACCGGGTTGCCGAGACTCCAGAGGCGGTGATGCAATTCTGGGACGAACTCAAGCGCACCGAGAAGCCGCAACGCACCAGCGTACTGGACGGGATTCCGCAAGCGATGCCGGCGCTGGCCCTTGCCGACAAGCTCGTCGGCCGAGCCGCGAAGGTCGGCATCGAAAACCTCGGAACCCCGCATGTCGCGCAGAGCGAGGCCGAACTCGGGCAAATACTGCTCGGTATTGTCGCCGCGGCCAAGGAACGCGGGTTCGACGCGGAACGGGCACTGCGAACGGCACTACGCGAGGTGCAGACCGAGATCCGGATCGCAGAGTCGGAAGCCTCGGGAGGCTAAGCGCTCTCGTCCTCACACGCGGCCGGCGCCGGGATCATTCGCATGGCCTTCGCGGGGTCCGGACGAGGTCGCCCGGCCATCCCGCGCATGCATGCTATCCAGCGTCGGCCTGTATCTGACGGCGAGCCTTCAGATTCGATTGTGCCGGACCATCGCGCTGCTCTTGTCAGGTCCCCAGAGGGACATCACCGAAACGCGGGGGTCGCGTTCTAAGGGTGACAACGGACTCAGTCTACGCCCCGGCCGCAATCATTGGTACATACTGCCGGGACGAGAGCGGCGCAGCTGAAGGCCGCGGGGATGAAAGAATTGTGAGCATGGCCTCAGATAACCCCGCTCGCGGCGCTTCGCGGGCCCACCCTCCCCGTGGTATGCGCGACTTCCTGCCTGCCGAGAAGCGGCGCCGGGAATATTCGCTCGGGGTGATTCGGCGCGTCTTCGCAGCCCATGGCTTCGACGAGATCGAGACGCCGGTGATGGAAGATGCCGCCCGGCTGCACGCTGGCCTGGGCGGGGACAACGAGAAGCTCGCGTTCGGAGTGCTTCGTCGTGGCCTTGCGCCGCACGATGTCGCCGAGATCGCGGCATCCGGCGACCTCGGCGCGCTGACGGATCTCGGCCTGCGCTACGACCTGACTGTGCCGCTGGCCCGGTTCTACGCCACGCACCGGTCGGAGCTCGGCGCCGTCTTCAAAGCGATTCAGATCGCACCGGTCTGGCGCGCGGAGCGGCCACAGAAGGGCCGGTACCGCCAGTTCATGCAGTGCGACATCGACATCATCGGCGAAGCCGGGATGCTCGCCGAGGTTGAGTTGATCACCGCGACCGCAGCAACCCTTGATGCGCTTGGCCTGCCCGGCTGCACCATCCGGATCAATGACCGGCGCTTGCTGATCGGCATGCTCGACCTGTTCGGGTTTCCCGCCGCCGAGCACGAATCCGTGCTGATCACCATTGACAAACTCGACAAGGTTGGTCAGGACGGTGTGCTCGCCGAATTGCGCGACAAGGGTGCGGACGCCGCGGCGGTCGACGCGTTGCGGGCGTTCTTTCACCGTCAGGTCGACTCCACTCCGGTTCCGTTTGGTGTTGCCGGGATCCGTTCGGCACTGCCGACCGGGGTGGATCGGGAGGTGATCGCCCAGGTCGCCGAAATCGGCCTCGCCGCAACCACCGCGGCGGGTTCCGCCGGCCTAGTCGTCTTCGACCCGTTCCTGGTGCGCGGCATGGGTTACTACACCGGCACCATCTTCGAGATCGTGCACCCGTCGCTGGGTTACTCGCTGGGTGGAGGGGGACGCTATGACGGCATGATCGGTCGGTTCCTGGGCACCGAGGTGCCCGCGTGCGGTTTCTCGATCGGCTTCGAGCGGCTCGTCGACCTGCTGGGCGAGACCGAGGACACTCGAGTGGATTCGGTAGTGCTGGTACACGATCGCGACCTGCCGGCATCCCGTCTCCTCCCGCTGAAGACCGCGTTGATTCGGCAGGGGGCTCGGGTTCGGCTTGAGCCGCGCAGTAAGAATCTGAAAGCGCTACTGGAGCGGGCCGCAGCATCCGGCTACCAAAACTTCGGGCTCGTCACCTCCGCAACGCAGACCATTGCCGACCTTGAGCTCCGCGCGCTGAGGTGATCTCGGTCGACTAAACAGTCGCCCGGCTAGACTGGCCCACGGTCCCACCACCCCACCAATACCTAGACTGACACCGAGGAGATAGCTGTGGCTCTAATCGAGGCTGTAGGCGCACGAGAGATTCTGGACTCGCGGGGCAACCCGACCGTCGAGGTCGAGGTCTTGCTCGACGACGGAGTGGTCTCCCGCGCAGCCGTCCCGTCCGGAGCGTCCACCGGCGCCTTCGAGGCGTATGAGTTGCACGACGGCGACGCGGCCCGTTACCAGGGCAAGGGCGTGCAGAAGGCGGTCGCGGCGGTAATCGACGAGATCGGGCCGGCGATCGAAGACTTCGACGCGAACGACCAGCGCCTGGTGGATGGCACCATGATCGCACTCGACGGTACCGACAACAAGAAGCGCCTGGGCGCCAACGCGATTCTCGGTGTGAGCCTGGCCGTGGCGAAGGCCGCCGCGGATTCGGTCGACCTTCCGCTGTACCAGTACATCGGCGGCGTCAATGCGCACGTCCTGCCGGTGCCGATGATGAACATCATCAACGGGGGAGCGCACGCGGACAACGGCGTGGACATTCAGGAGTTCATGGTGCTCCCGCTTGGCGCGTCGAGCTTCGCCGAGGGGCTGCGCTGGGGCGTCGAAACCTACCACAGCCTCAAATCGTTGCTGAAGAAGCGGGGCCTGAGCACCGGACTGGGTGATGAGGGCGGTTTCGCACCGGAGCTGGAGAACAACCGCGCGGCACTTGACCTGATCACCGAGGCGATCAGCGCCGCCGGGTTCACGCCGGGCACGGACATCGCCCTGGGGATGGACGCCGCGGCAACCGAATTCTTCGCGGACAATCGTTACGCCTTCGAGGGCAAAAGCCTGACCTCATCCGAGCTTTCCGGCTACTACCGTGAACTCGTCGCCAACTACCCACTGGTCACGATCGAGGACCCGCTGGCTGAGGACGACTGGGAAGGCTGGAGCAGCTTCACGGCCGAGGTGGGGCGCACCGTCCAGATCGTCGGAGACGACCTGTTCGTCACCAACCCGGTTCGGCTGACCAAGGGCCTGCAACAGGGTGCCGCCAACTCGATCCTGATCAAGGTCAACCAGATCGGCACCTTGACCGAGACGCTGGATGCGGTATTCCTCGCGCAACGCTCCGGTTACAGCACGGTGCTCTCGCACCGCTCCGGCGAGACCGAGGACACCAGCATCGCCGACTTCGCGGTTGCCACGAATTCCGGTCAGATCAAGACGGGAGCGCCTGCGCGCGGTGAGCGGGTTGCCAAGTACAATCAGTTGCTGAGGATAGAGGAAGAGCTCGGCGACTCGGCCGTCTACGCCGGCCGCAGCGCGTTCCCGAGGTTCACCGCCTAGGGAGCGGATGCACAGAATCGGAGACGCCATGGCGAAGCTTCGCGGCAACGAGGTCACGGCCTCCCCGCAGCGAGACCGCGGCGGCCCGGGGGGTTGGCTGCGCGGGATCCGTTTCTCGGGTTTCTCCCTCACGATGATGGGGGTGATCATCCTGGGCGTCGTGGTGCTTTCGCCCACCCTGCAGACTTATCTCACCCAGCGCCAGCAGATCGCCGATTTGCAGGCGGCCGTTGCGAAGCAGAAGACCGCGGTCGCCGACCTCACCCAGGATCGGGCACGGTGGGATGATCCCAGCTACATCAGGGCGCAGGCTCGGGAACGGCTCTACTATGTGATGCCCGGTGAGGTGAGCTATCTCATCATCGACGATCGTGCCGAGCCGGCCGGGAAACAGACCGAACCGACCAGCCGCAGCATCCAGAAGACGCAGACCGATTGGGTGAGTTCGCTGTTCGCCTCGGCCATGACCGCCGGTTTGAGCACCAGCCCGGCCCCGGAGGGAAAGCAGTGATGAGTCCGGCCACCGTCCGGGACATCCGGCTGGTCAGCCGGCAACTCGGTCGCCCGGCACGCGACGTGATCGGCATCGCCGCCCGCTGCGTTTGCGGCGCCCCGACGGTGGTGGCAACCGCACCGCGGCTCTCCGACGGGACCCCGTTCCCCACCCTGTACTACCTCAGCCACCCCGCGGCAACTGCAGCGATCTCACAGCTGGAGGCCACCGGGGTGATGGCCGAGTTCACCGCGCTCTTGGCCGCGGATGACGCGCTCGCCAACGCCTACCTGGCCGCCCATCAGGAGTATTTGCGTGATCGGGAACGATTTCGCGTCGTCCCAGAGATAGCCGGTGTCTCTGCCGGAGGCATGCCGCACCGGGTGAAGTGCCTGCATGCGCTGGCGGCGCATGCGCTCGCCGTGGGGCCCGGCCGGAACCCGATCGGCGATCTTGCCCTGGCCCGGGCTGATTGGTCAGCGGCGGTCTGCCAGTGCGTTCCATACCCGCCGGAGTGAGAGGCGCCGTTCGTGGCTGTGGCTTTGCCGTGGTCGCTGTTGTGGTGTTGCTGCTGGCCGGTGTGGCGGCGCCGGCCAGGGCAGACCAAGCGCGCAGCCTTGAGTACTGGCTGAGTGATTACGGTGTCTCCGCGGCGTGGGAAACTACCCGCGGCGCCGGTGTCACGGTCGCGGTGATCGACACGGGAGTCGATGGCCGCACCGCCGAATTGGCCGGGTCCGTCACCGGCGGTACCGATGTCTCCGGGATCGGTGCGCCGGACGGACAACAGCCGATCGGTCCCGAAAGCGCGCACGGGACCTGGGTGGCGTCGCTTCTGGCCGGCCGCGGCACCGGTGATGGTGAGGGCGTCATCGGTGTCGCCCCGGGGGCATCCATTCTGTCAATCTCGACCGCATTCGGTTCGACTGCCTCAACGGTGAGCGCAGACGACCAGATCGCGGATGCCGTGCGCTGGGCAGTCGACCACGGTGCCACGGTGATCAACATGTCGTTGACCAGGAACACGCTTGCTTGGCCGCAGAGTTGGGATGCCGTGTTCCAGTACGCCTTTGAACACGACGTCGTGATCGTGGCGGCCGCCGGGAACCGCGGCAGCGGAACCGCCGAGGTCGGGGCCCCGGCGACCATCCCCGGAGTGCTCACCGTTGCGGGGGTCGACCGGAGCGGCGTGGCAAGCTTCGACGCCTCGTCGCAGGGCATCACCATCGGAGTATCGGCACCAAGCGAGGAGTTGGTCGGAGCCAACCCGGGTGGCGGCTATGTCACCTGGCGGGGCACGAGCGGGGCGACCCCGTTAGTTGCGGGAGTTGTCGCACTGGTCAGAGCCGCCTACCCCGGGCTTGATGCTGCGAACGTGATCAATCGGGTGATCGCGACCGCGCGCCCCGTTCCGGGAGCCGGGGCTGGTGCCGGTCCAAGCCCGGTCTACGGGTACGGACTGGTGGATGCCGCGGCTGCCGTCAACGCAACGGTCGCCCCGGTTACGACCAACCCGATGGGTGATCTCGGCGCCTGGATCCGGCTGCATCGTCGGGCGGCGGCAACACCGGAGCCGAGCTCGGCGCCGAAGGCCTCCGTTCCTAAACCGAGCACCGTCCCGCCGGAAGCTGTCGATGTGCTTGGCATGCTCACGGCGTATGATCGACGCTTTGCGATGGCCGCAGGCATCCCGGTGATACTGCTCGCCGGGTGCGTCGCGGTGGTAGCGCTGGGGGCTGCCGGGGCTAGGGGGCATTTCAGGCGCGCGCATCGCAGGTAGTAGATTACATCCATACTTTGATTGAGGAGAACCTCGTACTGTGCCCAAAATCCTGATTGTCGGCGGCGGCTACGCCGGATTCTATACGGCGTGGAAACTGGAGAAGTGGCTTCGGTCCGGTGAGGCAGAGGTCATTGTCGTCGATCCGCTTCCGTACATGACGTATCAGCCATTCTTGCCCGAAGTGGCTGCCGGGTCTATCGAGCCGCGGCACGCCGTGGTGACTCTTCGTCGTCACCTGAAGAAGACCACGGTGATAAGTGCCAAGGTCACCTACGTCGACCACGCGAACAAGACGGCAACGATAACCCCACCGATCGGCGAGCCGTATCAAATCGACTATGACGTTGTCGTGATCACGGCGGGATCGGTGTCGCGAACGTTCCCGATTCCGGGTGTGGCAGACGAAGCCATCGGTCTCAAGAGCATCGAAGAGGCGGTCTCGATTCGAGACACCATCATGACGAACTTCGATCTGGCGGCAAATATGGCTCCCGGCTCTGAGCGGGACCGATTGCTGACATTCGTGGTGGTCGGCGGCGGCTTCGCCGGGATCGAGATCTTCGGTGAAATGCGCTCTCTGGCCACCGCGCTGCTGAAGAGCCATCCCGAACTGACCTTCGAAGACACTCATTTCCACCTGATCGAGGCCATGGGCCGGATCATGCCTGAGGTCTCGCTGAAGACGAGCTACTGGGTGTTGAAGAACCTCGCCGAACGCGGCGCGACGGTGCACTTGGACACCCAGCTGACCAGCGCGGTCGACGGCGTCGTTGAGATGTCCAACGGCGAGGGCTTCGAATCCGATTTGATCGTCTGGACTGCCGGGGTGATGGCAAACCCAACGGTGGTCCGGAACACCGATCTGCCGGTCGAGGAGCGTGGCAGGTTGCGTGTTCGCTCGGATCTGCGAGTCGGAACCCCGGAGGAGTTCATCCCGAACGCCTGGGGCGCTGGCGACGTGGCGGCTGTTCCCGACGTCACCGGCGGCGGGGTCGGCGGGTACTGCGTGCCGAATGCGCAGCACGCAGTGCGCCAGGGAAAGTTGCTGGCCAAGAACATCGTTGCGGACCTTCGCGGAGAGACCCCACGTGTGTACCGGCACCAGAACCTGGGTGCGGTGGCGAGCTTAGGGCTCGGCATCGGCGTGTTCCAGTCCGGCAAGCTCGCGTTGAAGGGTCTGATCGCCTGGCTCGCGCACCGCACTTACCACGGGTTGGCTATTCCGACCTGGGAGCGCAAGTGGCGGATCATTTGGGGCTGGGTACTGAACTTCTTCCTGGGGCGTGATATCGATTCTCTGGCGGCGTTGCAGCATCCGCGCTCCTACTTCCAAGAATTCGCCGCGCGGCCCAAACAACCGGCCGAGGCAAAGGTGGCGCCCAAGGCCGTTACCGCGCGAAAGCGGGCCGTGAAGGCGCCGGTGGAGAAAACGGTCAACTCGCGCGTCTAGGCAGTCGCGCTGAGTCTTTGCGATCCAGGTCCCTCGCACGGCTGGGTCGGCTGTTCTATAGCATTGATGCGGGCGCCCCCATAGCCCAATTGGCAGAGGCAGGCGACTTAAAATCGCCCAAGTGTGGGTTCGAGTCCCACTGGGGGTACGCTGCGGTACTGCTGTTGTGGAGGTTGTGGAGCGGGTTCCCGACCTGGGCTCAACGCCGGTGCACAACGCCGGTGCACAACGAGACTCGGATCATTCAGGTCGTCGCGTCGATCAGATCGGTTCGGAGAGCGTGCCGCTACCGTCCTCGCGGTCCTCGACGATTGGATCGCTGTCGGTCGAGTCGAAACGATACTGGACGTGCTGCTCGCCCTGCACCTCCCGATCGGCGACCGCTATGTATCGCAGCAGGGTCTCCATCCCCTCCACCGCGACCATGGCGTCGACGTACTCGTCGAAGCGGCCGCCGATCAGAAACCGGCGCTCGGTCTGTCCGGCCAACGGCCCGTCCAGGTATTCGACGATGTACTCGGTGTCGGTTGCATCACTCATGCGCTCCACGGTAGCCCGGCAACAGCATCCACGCTCGTTCCGGCGAGCTAGCAGCTCAGCGCAGTGCGGGGGCGACAAATCGCTGCCAGAGCCAGACGCTGAAACTGACTATCGCAAAGCCGCCGACGATGGCTCCGATGACCGCGCCGGTCGCCTCCGCTGCCGGGCCGCGCTGCCAGGCAGAGGTAACGGGAATCAACACGGCGAACAGCACCGTGAAGACTGCTGCCGAGATCCCCAGCCACAACGAGCGCGACCATGCGTAAATCGCGCGGCCCGGAGTGCGGCCGATCGGAATCAGCGACAGGGCCGCCGAGCCAACGGATGCCAACACGACGATATTGCCGAGCTCACCCCAGAAGGCTGCCACGGCACCTGCCGGGGTGCTCTGGAGCCCAAGGAGAAGCCAGGCGGTCGTGCCGAGTCCGAGCAGGCATGCGACCTGGATCGCGGCTAGCCGACCTCGGTCGGCCACCCGGGCTCCGGCCGGCGCGCCGAGCACGAAGATCAGCGCAAACAGCAACGCCGGCTGGAGCCCCAACAATCGCGAGGCGAGCGTCGCCACCGCGACCACAAGCAGGCAGCGCGGGGCGAAGGTGATGGTCCTGCGCAGCAGGGGAGTCCGGGACGCTGTCAGGAGCGGCACGACGGTCGCCGCCGTGTTGACCAGAACGAGGCCGACGACCACCGCCGCAAACAGCCGGAGGTAGGACCAGTAACTCCCCACCGGCACCGCGAGGGCAATCACCGCCGCGGCCACCACTAGGCCTGCGCCGCCCGAGACCAGGCGCGAGGGGATTGGGAGCACCGGAGAAGTTTCAAATTCGGGGCCGTGACGGTTACGGCCGAGGACCAGGCCGGCACCCCGATGACCGGCGGCCGCTCGTACGGCGGCAATGGAATCGCCGAGCAGGCGCGCCGGCAGGAGCAATAACAGGAGGCAGGCGAACGCGAGGATCCCCGAGCGCAACCAGCCCGGAAGGGACTCGGCACCGAACCCGGATTGCACGGCCGTCGTGAATGGGGTGGAACCTGTCCAGGCCGGGGCGCCGGGGGCACCTGGTGCACCGGCAGCCGGACCCGGCGCGTCGCGTGCGGGCGGAGGTAGGTTGCCGGGAGCACGATCAGGCGGGACCACAGGCGCCGATGCGCCAGGCGCTGGTGTCGCCGAGCTGGTAGCCGGCGGCACGGTGACAGAGTTCGGCCCCGCGAAGAGCAGGGACACGCCGTTGGTCGGGCCGCTCACGTTCCCGGCGGCATCCCGCTGCAGGGCGACCACGTGATAGGTGCCATCGGCTACGGCCGCCCCCAGGCACGACCAGCTGCCCGCCGCGACCGTCGCCTGGCACAACAGGAACGATCCGGTGGCTGCACCGGCGTATACCGTGACGAGATTCCCGTCGTCGCCGCCTCCGGCAAAGGTGACGCGCTGGCCGGTCGGCACGGTCGTCGACTTTTCCGGCGACGTCATGGTCGGCGGCCCTGGCGGCTCGACGTCGATGGTCAGCCGCGCGGCAGCGCTCGGATCCGAGGTGCGTGGTTGGCCGCCGAGCACGGCGGATTGCACCGCGGTCGCGGTGGTCGAGCCGCTGACAACCGGGCCGAGTACGCATGCCCACGCGCCCGTGGCATCCGCATCGAATGCGCAGTGGGAGCCGGCGGCAGTAGTGACCATGATCCTGGCTCCTGGGAGGCCGGTTCCGTGAATCGGGCCGTTAGTCAGGAGTGTGCTCTCGGGTCCGGTGCTGATCGCTGGCGGTGTCAGCGAGTCGACGCGGATGCTGGCATATTGAGTCGGCGCACCTGGCACAAGTTGGGCGATACGGATGACGACCCCGGTCCCGCTCGGCAGCGCAACTTTCGCGCAACTCCACCGAGTGCCACGTTCGGCCGAAATGACGCAGTCCGGATCGGTGCCCCCGGGTGAGAAGACCTGGATCTCGCCCGCGGCATCCCGAGTTCCGCTCACGGTGACCGACCCGCTGCCGATAAAAGCGCCAGCCGCAGGGTTGGTGATGGTGGGCGGTTGGATCGGACGGCCGGAAGCGGCTGGCTGGGCGGCAGAGTGTGCATCGGCAGCGGACTGTGTCGGGGTGATCGGCGCCGACGCAGGCGAAGCCGCGGCCGCGGAGTCGGTCGGCAGTGCGATCAGAATGACCGCCGCAACGAACGCCAGGAAACCCACGGTGGACTTCGGGGGCGACGAACGGTGCCCCGTCGAAATTCTCGACCGAACCCGCGTAGTTATCCCTCGAACCGACTCCTGCACCGTGTTTCTATTCCAGGTGAATCGGTTGGAGAAGTCAACGTGACCCGCGGAATGAGGCATACTAAGCTGGCCCTCGCCTGGCTGACCAATTTCGGCAGCGGGGGACGGAGCATCGTGACCATCGACCAGAGCCCGGCTGTCTTCGCCGAGCCGACCAGAAAGGTCACCGGGCGCTGGGTCGGCTTTTTTGCCATGGCGTGGCTGGGTATCTGGATGGCGCAGCTCACCCCCATTCAGTTGCTGCTTCCGGCCCAGATCCAGGCGCAGCTGAACACCGACTTCTGGGTCGACAATGTGCTGGTGTTCGGGGTGATCTCGGGAATCTCCGGGGTGTGTGCCGTCGTGGCCTATCCGCTAACGGGGGCGCTCTCCGATCGCACCACCAGTAGATTCGGTCGCAGACGTCCCTGGATCGCCGGTGGCGCCATCGTCTTCGCGTTCGCCCTGCTGCTGCTCGGGATCCAAACGACCATGGCAGGAATCGGGGTGTTTTGGTCGCTGGCCATCATCGGCTTTTGCATGCTCAGTTCCGCGCTGACCGCGACGATCAGCGATCAGGTTCCGGTCAACCAACGCGGCTATGTCTCTGGCTGGCTGTCTGCTCCGCAAGCGATCGGCATCATCCTCGGCCTGGCCTTGGTGACGATGTTGTTCACCGGGCAGTTTCTCGGCTACGCGGTGATGGCCGTACTGCTGCTCCTGCTCGTGCTCCCGTTCCTGTTCCTGCCCGACGCGGTGCTGTCGCCCGAGCTGAAAAAGCAGTTGAGCTTTCGCGGGATTCTAGAGAGCATGTGGATCAGCCCCAGGCAATACCCGGACTTCGGCTGGACCCTGCTCAGCCGCGTTCTGGTGAATTTCGGCAACGCGTTCGGCACCACGCTGCTGCTCTACTTTCTCGAATTCGGGTTGCACGATGCCTCCGCCGAGGATGATCTGCTCCTGCTGACCCTGATCTACATGGTTTTCGTGATCATCGCTTCGATCGGCACCGGCCGCTGGTCAGATCGGATCGGCCGGCGCAAGGTATTCGTCTTCGTCGCCGCGACCCTGCAGGCCATCGCGGCGCTGCTACTGGCCTTCGTGCCGGAACTGAGCGTCACCATGGTCGCCGCGGGACTGCTTGGGCTCGGCTACGGGTGCTTTCTCAGCGTCGACCAGGCGCTCGCCACCCAGGTACTGCCGGACCCGACCTCCCGAGGCAAGGACCTGGGCATCATGAACATCGCCACCGCGGTGCCGCAGGCTCTGGCCCCGCTCCTGGGCGCATTGATTGTGGCGGCGCTGAGCGGGTTCCAGGGATTGTTCATCATGGCCGGTGTCGTCGCCTTCGCCGGCGCCCTCGCCGTGGCTCGAGTGAGATCGGTACGCTGATGGTTCTTGATTTATCCGCAGCAGACTCGCGAGAGGGCATGCCCTGGCGGGCGCCGGCCCGATACTGGTCGGCGATGACTCACGCCACTGCGGCGCTGGACCCTCCGATCGCTGCCGTCTATCTGGGTGCGCTCCGGCACAACGCGCAGGACATGCTGGTGCGGGCCGCCGGCAAACCCATTCGGGTCGCCTCTAAATCGGTCAGGGTCCGGTCGATCCTGGATGCCGTGCTGGCGCTGCCGGGATATCACGGTGTACTGGCGTACACGCTCCCAGAGGCCCTCTGGCTGGCGTCCGAATCCGCGGAGCACCCGGCTATTGAGGATATCGTCGTGGCCTATCCCACCGTCGATCGTGCGGCGATCTTGAGCCTGGCGACCTCCGCGGAGCACGCCGCCCGGATCACGGTCATGGTCGACTCGCTTGCCCAGCTCGATGTCATCGACGCCGTCCTGCCGCCCGGGCGCCGCGAGCCAATCCGGGTCTGCCTGGAACTTGACGCATCCTGGATCACCCGGCCGCTTGGTCACATCGGCGTGTGGCGTTCCCCGGTCGCCACCGCCGGTTCTGCCCGGGCGCTCGCGGCAGCCATCCTCAAGCGCCCCGGCTTCTTTCTGGTCGGGATGATGTCCTACGAGGCGCAAATCGCCGGTCAGGTTGACCGTCCGCCGGGCCGACCGGCGTGGGGTGCCACGGTGCGCTGGATGCAGCGGTCCTCCGCGGCGGAGCTGATCGAGCGGCGTGGCCGGGCGGTGGCGGCGGTTCGCCAAATCGCCGACCTGGAGTTCGTCAACGGCGGCGGAACCGGCTCGCTGGAGTTCACCGCGGCGGATGCGTCGACCACCGAGATAGCGGCGGGCAGCGGCCTGCTGGCCGGTCATCTCTTCGACGGTTACGCCTCGTTCCGGCCGGCTCCGGCCGCGGCGTTTGCGCTGTCGGTCGTGCGCAAGCCGACGTCGCAGATGGCGACCATTCTCGGTGGCGGCTGGGTGGCATCCGGCCCGCCAGGCGGCGACCGGCTGCCGCAGCCGGTCTGGCCGCAGGGCCTGGCGATGGTGTCGCGGGAGATGGCTGGCGAGGTGCAGACCCCGGTCACCGGCACGGCCGCCGCAGCCCTCGTGCCGGGCGACCGGGTCTGGTTCCGGCACACCAAGTCTGGCGAACTCAGTGAACACGTCAACGAGTTCCAGGTTGTGGATGGCGACCGGGTGGTGGACGTGCTGACGACATACCGCGGCGCGGGCAAGGCGTTCCTGTGAACGCGGCAGCGGGTTCCCCCGATCCCGGGCAATGGAGATCAGGCACCTGGCGTAACTGGGGGAGGACCCAGTCCGTGCGTCCGGTTCGTGTAGAGCGGCCGAACAGTGTCGCTGCGGTGCAGCGGGCCGTCACCGCGGCCGCCTCCGGCGGCCTGCGGGTCAAGGCAGTGGGGGCCGGTCACAGCTTCACCGGCATCGCGGTGGCTCCGGGCCTCCAGCTGGACCTGTCCGAGCTATCCGGAGTCATCTCGGTCGACGCCGAGCGCGGCAGGGTGCGCCTGGCCGCCGGAACCAGACTGCATCAGCTGCCGGCCATGCTCGGTGCGGCCGGACTGGCGATGACCAACCTGGGCGACGTGGACCGGCAGAGTATCGCCGGGGCGACGTCCACTGGAACCCACGGCACCGGTGGTCACTTCGGCGGGTTGGCCACCCAGATCACCGCGCTGACCCTGGTCACCGCCACCGGCGAACTGCTCACGATCAGCGACGTCGAAAACGCCGAACTGCTGCCAGCCGCACGACTGGGCCTGGGCGCATTGGGCGTTGTGGTGGACATCACCTTGCAGTGCGTCCCGGCGTTCACGCTGCACGCGCTGGAACGGCCCGCCCCGTTAGAAGAGGTCATCGACTCGTATGTAGAGCGTTCCGCTCGGGAGGACCATTTCGAGTTCTACTGGTTCCCGCACACCGAGACCGCGTTGACGAAGACGAACACCCGCTTGCCGGCTGGCGCCGAGCGGCATCCGCTTGGCCGGCTGAGTCGCTTGGTCGATGATGAACTGATCGCGAACGGTCTGTTTCGGGCCCTCTGCGGACTCGGTACGCTCGCTCCCGTGGTGATCCCGGCGTTCAGTAGGTATGCCGACAAACTCACCGGAAATCGGGAGTTTACCGACGACTCCGCCCGAGTCTTCACCAGCCATCGCGCAGTGCGATTCCGCGAAATGGAGTACGCGTTGCCCCGCGCCGCGGTACCGGAAGCGCTGCGGGCGGTGAAAGCCCTGATCACCACGCGCGGCTGGCAGATCTCCTTCCCGGTCGAAGTGCGCTCAGCCGCAGCAGACGACAACTGGCTCTCCACCGCGTATGGTCGCGATACCGGCTATATCGCCGTGCACCGTTACTTTCGGGAAGACCCGGAAGATTATTTTCGAGCGGTTGAGGAGATCATGATGACACACGACGGCAGACCGCACTGGGGCAAAATGCACTATCGTGACGCGGTGTCGCTGCGCGCGGCGTATCCCCGCTTCGACGATTTTCTGGCCGTGCGGGACCGGCTGGATCCAAACCGAGTCTTCTCGAATCGCTACCTGAGCACGGTGCTCGGCGGATGAGCGCGTTGGAGAGCGGGCAGGCCGCAAACGCGCGAGCGCTCGGGGCCCGGCTGGCAGCCGGATTCGTCCTCGGGGTGGCCAGCTCCGCCTATCAAATCGAGGGCGGCGTCGATGAGGGCGGTCGCGGATCGTCCTCCTGGGATGCCTTCGCACACACTCGAGGTCGAATTCGCGACGGCTCGACCGGCGACACCGCAGCCGACAGTTACCACCGGTACCGGCAAGACATCGAGCTGATGCAGGAACTCGGTGTTGCGGCCTCCCGATTCTCCATCGCCTGGGCACGCATCCTGCCGGAGGGGACTCTGGCCGGCGGGGTCAACTCGCGCGGCATCGCGTATTACGACCGTCTGGTGGACAGCCTGCTTGAGGCCGGCATCGATCCGGTGGCCACGCTGTTCCACTGGGACACACCGCTGCCGCTGGAGCGCGCCGGCGGCTGGCTGAACCGGGAGACCGCCAAGCACTTCGGCGACTACAGCCAGATAATGGCGGATGCCATCGGCGACCGTGTCGCGATGTGGGTCACCATGAACGAACCGGCGACGGTCACCCTCAATGGATACGCGCTCGGCCTGCATGCGCCGGGCAAGGCGCTGCTATTCGACGCGCTGCCGACGGTTCATCACCAGCTGCTGGCGCACGGGCTGGCGGTGCGAGCGTTGCGCGAGACGGGAGTGGCAGGTCAGATCGGCATCACCAATGTGCACTCGCCGTCTTTGCCGGCGTCCAGTTCGGATGCGGACGTCGCCATGGCCGAACTTTTCGACCTGATCCACAATCGGATTTTCGCCGATCCGGTGCTGCTTGGCCGTTATCCGGACACACCGGAGGTGATCGCAGACGGGCTCGGCGACATCCTCTCGCCGCTGCACGCGACACCGGCCGGCGACCTCGAGGTGATCGGCGCGCCGCTGGACTTCTACGGGCTGAATTACTACTTCCCGTCGGTGGTTCGTGCCGGGGCGTCGGCATCGGGCGCCTCGCCTGACGGGCAGGCGCCGGCGATGCGGTCGCTGCCGTTCTCCTTCGCCACGCTGCCAGATCACGAAACAACCGGCTTCGGCTGGCCTATCGCGCCCGAGTTCCTCGGCACGGTGTTACGCGACCTCCGCAAGCGGTATGGTGACGCGTTGCCGCCCATCTACATCACCGAAGGCGGGGTCAGCTTTCCTGATCCCGCTCCCGCCCGTGGCAGGGTCGAGGACCGCCGCCGGATCGACTACCTGGCTGCCCACCTGGATGCCGCAGCAACCGCCATCGCCGACGGAGTCGACCTGCGCGGTTACTTTGTCTGGAGCCTGCTGGATAATTTCGAATGGGCCGCCGGGTTCACCCAACGGTTCGGTCTGGTGCACGTGGACTTCCACGATTTCACCCGAACTCCAAAAGATTCGTTCCGCTGGTTCGCCGAGCTGACCCGCGCGGTGCCACCGGCCGATACCCCGTAACGGAACGCTGGGCCGCTACGGGGTCCGCCGGCGCAGCGTGATCGAACCAAGCACCACGCAACCGACCGCATACGCGGCGACAATCAGGAGCTCACCGCCGATGTACTGGGCATCCTTCGCGTTGCTGGCTACCGCGTTGAACGCGTCGATCGCATGCGACAGCGGCAGCCAGTCGCTGATGATTCGTAGGGCGTCGGGCAGCTGGTCCCTGGGCAAGAAGATCCCGCCCAGCAGAATCTGCGGGAACACCAGCGCCGGCATGAACTGAACTACCTGGAACTCGGTGCGTGCGAAGGCGCTGGCCAGCACGCCTAGGGTGGTGCCGAGCACCGCGTCGGCCACCGCTACCACCAGCAGCAGCCACACCGACCCCTTCACACTCAGCCCGCACACCCAGACCGCGAAGCCGACCGCGATCACCGTCTGAACGATGGCCAGCAGCCCGAACGCGAGCGTGTAGCCCAGAATGAAGTCACCCTTGCCAAGCGGCATAGACAGCAACCGTTCGAGCGTTCCGGTGCGCCGCTCACGCAGGGTCGTGATACTGGTGACCAGGAACATCACCACGAACGGAAACAGCGCGATCATCGCCGGTCCGATCTGGGCGAAAACGTTGGTGTTGGTGAACATCCAGGCCACCAGGCCGATCAGCAGGCTCGGTACCAGGATCAGCAACGCGAGCGTGCGCGGGTCGTGCCGTATCTGGGTGAGTACTCGCGCGGTCATCGCGATGGTTCGGGTCGGATTCACGCCTCGCCCCCCGAGACCGCGTGCTTCGGATGCCTGCGGATCAGTTCAAGGAAGGCCCCTTCGATCGTGTCCGCGCCGGTTGCAGCCAACAGGCCGTCCGGGGTGTCGTCGGCCAGAATTCTGCCATCGCGCATCAGCAGCAGCCGGTCGCAGCGGGTGGCCTCGTCCATGACATGACTGGAAACCAGAAGACTGGTTCCGGCCGCGGCGAGCGAGTGGAACAGTGCCCACAGCTCTGCCCGGAGCACCGGGTCCAGGCCCACGGTCGGCTCGTCGAGTACCAGGAGTTCAGGGGTGATCAGTAACGCGATCGCCAGAGAGACGCGGCTGCGCTCTCCTCCGGACAGGTTGCCGACCAGTTCACCGGCGTGTGCGCCCAGGTCGGTCGCGGCTATGACGCGGTCGATGCTACCGCGGTCCGCGCCGAGGATTCGGCGGAAGAAGATGAGATTCTGCTTGACCGTCAGATCGTCATACACACTCGGCGCCTGGGTGACGTAGCCCACTCGGTTGCGCAGCGTGGCGCTGCCGGCGGGGCTTGCCAGCACGCTCAGGTCACCGCCCGCGACGATCTGTACACCGACGATGGCCCGCATCAGGGTGGTCTTGCCGCATCCGCTTGGCCCGAGCAGTCCGACGACCTGGCCGGATGGGATCGTCAGGCTGATGTTTTCCAGCACGTCCCGGCCACCTCGGCGTACCCGCAACCGGTCGATTTGCACCGCGGGCGCGGAATTCATCATGCGGAGAATTATTCTCCGACTAATCCTTCGCTGTCAAGAGGCCTGGTGTCGGCGTCGGGTCTGATGAGAGCAGTACCGAACAATTGCCATTGGATCACCGGCCCGACCCGCGCGGCCACCTCGTCGATCGGCGCGGAGGCGAGCGGCTCGACCCTGAGCACGTAACGCAGCATCAACAGGCCGGCGACCTGGCTCGCCGCCAGGTTGGCTCGAAGCTCGGCGTTCTCATCGGTGGTCGCCGACGCCAAACGGAGCATGACCTCGCGGATCAGGAACTCTTTGAGCAGGCCGCTGGCTGGATTGTGGCCGATCGCCGTACGCAACAGCGCGACGATCCGGGTTTGTGCCGTGGGGTCGACCAGGGAGCCGAGCAGGTAACGTACCAGGCCTTCGCCGATCTGCTCGTGCGGACCGGCCAGGATGACCGACAGCAGTCGGTCCGGACGGATTGGGGCGCCGACGGTCGTAGTGAACAAATCGGCCTTATCCTCGAAATAGTGATGCACCAGCGCTGGATCGACCCCGGCGCGGCGCGCAATCGATCGTAGCGACGCCGCCTCGTAGCCCCGGTCGGCGAACTCCGCAGCTGCGGCACGGGTGATTCGCTTCTTGGTGTCCACCGCCGCGTCGGCGCGGGGCCGCCCGCGCTGTCGCTTTCTGCCGCGCCCGGTGCCGGAACCGCTGTCAGCTTCGCTCACGAGGCGAGCCTAGCCCGGTCCGACTTCCCGATGAGCACGCTGAGATTGCTTTGAGTGTGGTGGGAAGCAGGTGAGACTTCCAGGGGTCGCGGTTAGGATAAATCCGCGTCCATCTGCGTCCGCGCACGACACGAATTGCCCAAAGTCTTAAAAGACCTCGCAACACAGCACAAGGAGTCCTCGCCATGGAATGGCTCATTCCCGTCATCGTCATCGTCGTCATCCTGTTGATCATCGGCATCTACTTCTGGTCGACGTACAACTCGCTGGTGACGCTGAATGTCCGGGTCGATGAGGCGTGGAGCGATATCACCGTGCAGCTCAAGCGCCGCGCCGATCTGATCCCGAACCTGATCGACACGGTCAAGGGATATGCGGCCCATGAGCGTGGTGTGTTCGAGGCGGTCACCACGGCGCGGGCAGAGACCCTCAGCGCCCAGGGCCCGGCCGATGCCTCCGTGGCGGAAAATCATATGCAGTCCGCGCTGAAGAGCATTTTCGCCGTCGCCGAGGCGTATCCGCAGTTGCAGGCCAGCCAGAACTTCTTGCGGCTGCAGGCCGACCTCGTCGACACCGAAGACAAGATTCAGGCATCCCGTCGCTTCTACAACGGAGGAGTACGGGAGTTGAATACGAAGATCAAGGTCTTCCCGAACAACATGTTCGCCAAGCGGCTGGGGTTCAGTTCCCGGGACTTCTTCGAGGTCGCCGACATCGCGGCTATTGCCGAGCCGCCGCGTGTGCAGTTTTGATGACCGCACGTCCCCGTTGGTAGGCGGCAATGTATAGCGCAATTGCCAGGAATAAGCGGAACACCGTCTTCATCATCGTGCTGTTCTTGGCGATCATCGGTGGGCTTGGTGCTCTGGCCAGCTACATTTATGGCAACTGGACCATCGTGATCATCACCCTGATCGTGTCGATCGCGTACGCCTGGTTTCAGTACTACAGTGCGGGCAGCCAGGCCACCGCGATGGCCGGCGCGGTGGAAATTCAAAAGTCTGATAACCCGCGGCTGTGGAACATCGTTGAGAACCTCTCGATTGCCACCGGCAACCCGATGCCCCGGGTCTATATCGTCAACGACCCGGCTCCCAACGCCTTCGCGACCGGCCGGGACCCACAGCATGCGGTGGTCGCGGCGACCACCGGCTTACTCGACATCATGACCGACGCAGAGCTGGAAGGCGTGATGGCCCACGAAATGGGCCACGTGCAGAACTACGACATCCGGGTGTCGATGATCGTCTTCGGTCTTGTGGTCGCGGTCGGATTCATCGCGGATCTGTTTCTGCGGATGGCGTTCTTCGGCGGCAATCGCAATAACAGCAACAATGGCGGCAACCCTGTGGTGATGGTGTTCGGCCTGATCGCCATGATTGTGGCGCCGTTGGTTGCCGGAATGGTGCAAATGGCCGTCTCCCGGCAACGCGAGTACCTCGCGGATGCCACCGGTGCGATGACCACGAGGCATCCGGATGCCCTGGCCAGCGCCCTGGCGAAGCTCGGTGCTTACGCGCGCCCGATGCGCCGCCAGAACTCCTCCATGTCGCACCTGTGGATTGCCGACCCGCTGAAGCCGAGCATGATGGCCCGCATGTTCAGCACCCACCCGCCGATCGAAGACCGGGTCGCCCGCTTGCACGCCATGGGCGGCACCTTCTAACCGGCAGCGGCCTTCAGCTCTGCGGCCAGGTTTCCCCGGTCGGCGATCACGACATCGGCTAATCCCTGCCAGGATGCCGTCTCCCGCAACAGGGGCACCAAGCGGGTGGCGGTTTCTGCCGGAGCATCCGGCTCTGCCCAGGCAGCCTGAACGCGTAGCACGCCGGCCTGCCGGTCGCTCTTGAGATCTACCCGCCCGACGATGCGCTCGTCCAGCAGAACCGGGAGCACGTAATAGCCGAAGATCCGCTTCGGCTGCGGCGTGTAGATCTCGATCCGGTAATGGAAGTCGAACATCCGCTGTGCGCGGGCCCTGAACCAGACCATCGGGTCGAATGGCGACAGCAGTGCGGTCGCCTCGACTCGCCTGGGTAATCGGGCGTCCCGATGCAACCAGGCGGGTTCCGGCTTCCCGGACCGGTCCCAACCGTGTACGACAACCGGCACCAGCTCGCCGTCGTCGACCAACTCCTGGACCGCAGTGCGCGCTGGTGCCTGCTTGATCCGGTAGTAGTCGGCGAGGTCGCCCAGGGTACCCACACCGTGGGCGCGCGCCGAGCGACGGATCAGCTCTCGGACGGCCTCCCGTGTCTCGATCCGCTGGCTGAGCAGCCGGTCGGGCAGTACCGTTTCAGCCAGCGCGTAGGTGCGTTCGAACCGGCTGCGACCGGCCGAAACCACCTCGCCCCAGCGGAACAGCACCTCAAGCCCGGTCTTCACCTCGGACCAACCCCACCACGGGCCGGTGCGCACGTTTGCGTCATGTTCGATCTGGCTGGCGGCAAGCGGCCCGTTCGCCGCCAGCTCGGCGCGCAGCCACCGCAGCATCGGTGCGTGATTGGCCGACCACGAATCAGGGTCGGCGGCGGCACTGCGCCGATGCTGCTCCATCCGCCAGCGCAGCAGCGGCCAGTCCTCGCGCGGAATGATGGCCGCCTCATGCGCCCAGTACTCGAGGTAGTCGCCGCCCGGCGCGAAGGCAAGGCGGTCGAGGAGCGTCTTGTCATAGCTGCCAAGTCGCGCGAACGCCGGCAGATAGTGGCTGCGCTCAAAAACATTGACCGAGTCGATTTGCAACAGGTTGATCCGCCTGATCAGTCCGCGGACCTGGCGAACGCCGATCGCGGCAGGGCTGGCTCGCCCGAAACCTTGCGCAGCCAGGGCTACGCGACGGGCTAGCGCTGCAGAAATGGTCGAGGTCATCGCTCTTGACATTACCTGCGGCAAGCGACATTCGAACTGACGCGCTTAGACTGTCCCGGTGGGTCGTTCCTCTCAGGATTCTCGCCGCCGGTGGCGGCGCAGACGCGTCGATGACCCCGCCGCCGTGAGCGTGCCGCCTGATCCGATCGGCGATTCGATACCCGTCGGCGTCCGAATCGCATCGGCTTGGTCCTGGCGGATTCTGCTGATCGCCGCGCTGATCGCGTTGATCGGATTCCTGGTCGTCCAGCTGCGGCTGATCGTGATCCCGGTATTGGTCTCGGTGCTCGTCGCCGCGCTCCTGTTGCCGCTGGTGGACCTGCTGCATCGGCATCGCTGGCCACGCTGGCTGGCCATCCTCGCCGCGCTGACCGGGTTGGTTCTGGTCATCTCCGGATTGGTGTACCTGGCGGTCAGCCAAATCAGCGGCCAGTTCGATGTCCTGCGGCAGCAGAGCATCGATGCGTACGAAAATTTCCGCGCCTGGTTGGTGAACGGCCAATTCCCGATGACCGAGCGTCAACTCGACGGATATCTCGCAGACCTGGGCAGGGTGATCCAGCAAGACAGCCAAGTGATCCTCAGCGGAGCGTTCCGATTCGGCACCAGCATCGGCCACTTCGTCGCCGGCGCTCTGATCACGCTGTTCAGCACGCTGTTCATCCTGATCGACGGCAAAGGCATCTGGGCCTGGATCGTCAGGGTGTTCCCGCGCCGTGCCCGGCCTGCCGTGGCCGGGGCGGGCATCGCGGGATGGCACACGCTGCGGAACTTCGTCAGAGTGCAGATCCTGGTGGCGACCGTTGATGCGATCGGGATCGGCCTCGGTGCCCTCGTGCTCAACGTACCGTTGGCCATTCCGATCGCGGTCCTGGTGTTCCTCGGCTCGTTCATTCCGATCGTCGGCGCGGTCGCGACCGGGGTGCTGGCCGTGTTCGTAGCGTTGGTGTACAACGGCTGGTTGGTTGCGCTGATTCTGCTGGCGGTCGTGTTGCTGGTTCACGAGGTAGAGGGCCACGTGCTGCAACCATTGATCATGGGCACCGCAGTGCGGATCCATCCCCTCGCGGTGGTGCTGGTCGTCGCCGCCGGGACCATGCTTGCCGGGATTCCAGGCGCCCTATTCTCCGTACCGCTGATGGCGGTCCTCAACGTGATGTTCAAGTACATCTCAAGCGGCGTGTGGCGTTCGGAGCCGAGTCCTGGCCTCGCCGAACCCCAAAGTGATCTTTGGAGAACCGAGCCCAGGCCCCGGCGGACGTATCGACGCATGCCGCGTCGGGCATAGACGCGCTAATAGACTGAGCCGGTGACAGAGTTGACAGGAATCATCGAATCCGTTTTCGCCGGTCCGACCCTCGAGCAGATCGAAGCGGCCAGGGACCTGGTCTCTCGGGTGGCCGAAGTCACACCGATGGAGAGCTCGCGCTACCTCGCCGAAGTACTCGGGGTTCCGGTGTATCTCAAGTGCGAGAATCTGCAGCGCACCGGCTCGTATAAGGTGCGCGGCGCCTATAACCTGCTCGCCCGGCTTGATGCCGGCGAACGCGCCCGCGGTGTCGTGGCGGCATCCGCAGGAAACCACGCGCAAGGCGTCGCGCTCGCGGCCCGCGAACTGGGCATCGCCGCGACCATCTTCATGCCGCTGGGCGTGGCCTTGCCGAAGTTGCAGGCCACCCGCAACTACGGCGCCAATGTCGTCCTGGGCGGTAACACCGTCGACGAGCCGCTTCGGGCCGCCGCCGAGTTCGCCGACCGTACCGGCGCGGTGCTGATCCCGCCGTTTGACCATCTGGACATCGTGACCGGTCAGGCGACCCTGGGGCTGGACATTTTGGACCAGGTGCCTGAGCTGGAAACCGTGATTGTTCCGATCGGAGGTGGCGGCCTGATTTCAGGCGTTGCCACCGCGCTGAAGCGCCGCGCCGCCATCGATGGGCGCACGGTGCGGGTGATCGGGGTGCAGTCCGAGAACGCCGCGGCGTATCCGATCTCGATGGCCGCAGGCCGGCCCGTCGAGATCACCATGTCGCCCACCATTGCCGATGGCATCGCGGTGAGCAAGCCGGGCGTCTTGAACTTCGAGATCATCAAGGATGCCGTCGACGAGATCGTGACGGTCACCGAGGACGATATCGCCCGAGCCATTCTGGTGTTGCTTGAGCGTGCCAAGCTTGTGGTTGAACCAGCCGGCGCGGTAGCGGTGGCAGCCATTCTCGCCGGAAAGGTTCAGGCGGTCGGCACCACCGTCGCCATCCTGTCCGGAGGGAACATCGACCCGCTGCTCATGCAGAGGGTGATCAGCCACGGGCTGGAGGCCTCCGACCGGTATCTGCGGTTCACGGTGATGCTTCCGGATCGCCCTGGTCAGCTGGCCCGCACCGCGGAACTCGTTGCCGAGGCGAACGCGAACGTGATCGAAGTGCTACACACCCGTCACGGGCATGGCTTGCAAATCAGTGAGGTCGAACTCGAACTCAGCGTGGAGACCCGCGGGCCGGAGCACCGTCGCCAAGTCGTCGAGGTACTCCGGGCCGCCGGGTACGATCCCCGCTTCGAAGACGACGGCCACCAGTTCTGAGCGGCCGCTACGGCCGGTCGTTACTGGCCGGCGTACGTGTCGACCTTGCTGACGGCGACCTGAATCGCTTTGCCGTTCGGCGCCGTGTAGGAGGTCTTCTCGCCGACCTTCAGGCCGAGGATCGCCTCGCCGAGCGGACTCTGCTCGCTGTAGACGGAGAGTTCGCTGTTGCCGGCGATTTCCCGGTTGCCGATCATGAAGACTGATTCGTCGCCGGCGATGGTCGCCGTGACCACGGTCCCTGGCTCGACGACGCCGCGGCTGGTCGGCGCCACTCCGACGGTCGCGTTGCGCAGCAGTTGAGTCAACTGCACGATCCGCGCTTCTTGTTTGCCCTGCTCGTCTTTGGCGGCATGATAGCCACCGTTCTCCTTGAGGTCGCCCTCTTCCCTGGCCGCTTCGATCTTTTTCGCGATCTCCTCGCGGCCCACGGTACTGAGGGTGTCCAACTCCGCAGACAGACGATCGAAAGCGTCCTTGGTCAAAAAGCTGACCTGTGCGTCCTGAGACATGGTTCACTCCTCGGTGCCGGCGCTGCCGGCAATATGATCGACGCCCCGACGAATCCGTCAGGGCGTATCGAAGAAGCTTAGGTCAGCCAACACCGGGAAATCAAACCGGTGGTGCTGCGCTGGGTCGTACGGAGGTCTTCGGTCACGGTACGGGTCCGGTGCTCGGATGCCGGCAACGAGACGACCTTCCAGCCGACCACCGCGAACTGCGGACTTAACGCCTGCAGAGCGCAACTAACCGGGTGGCCAGGATCGACGTTCACCTCAAAGCTGACACTGATCCGGTGGGCGTCGATGATGGTGTGTGCGGTGTCGGTCGCCAAGAGGTTGCCGGGGGACGTGGCAGAGCCGGACCAGGCCAGCCAGCCGATGAAAAGAGCCAGCAGCGCGGCGGCGGTGCCGGCGATCCACCACCGTCGGCGGGTCTGGTCATGCGGTCCTGTGCCGTATCGTTGCGCCAGGTCGGTTGACTCGACGCCGTCTCCCACAGTTACTCCAGAACAACTCAACTCGTCACGACAGATTAGTCTTGAGATACCAGACTACGAGGATTTCCTGAAAGATGATGACGCGCGGATGACACGACGATTGATGGCGGTTCATGCCCATCCAGACGACGAATCGAGCAAGGGCGCCGCCAGTTATGCGTACTACGCAAGCACCGGGGCGCAGGTGCTCGTGGTCAGCTGCACCGGTGGCGAGCGCGGCGACATCCTCAACGAGGAATTGCCGGACCGGGCTCGAGCCGAGCGCGACCTGGCCGGTCTCCGGCGGCGGGAGATGGCCGCGGCACAAGCGGTGCTGGGGATCGAACATCGGTGGCTGGGTTATGTGGATTCCGGCATGGCGCGCGAAGACGGCTCCGTTCCACCAGGTTCGTTCGCGGACATTCCGGTTCAGATTTCCGCCGAGCCGCTGGTCGCCGTGATCCGCCGGTTTCGCCCTCACGTGCTGATTGCCTACGACGAGTCAGGCGGTTATCCGCATCCCGACCATATTCGATCTCATGAGGTCGCACTCGAGGCATTTGCCGCGGCCGCTGACCCGGAACGATACCCAGAGACCGGCGCGCCGTGGCAGGTTCAGAAGCTGTATTACGAGCGGATCTTCAATTCGGAGCGGATCAAGAAAATGCGCGACCTGCTGGAGGCGGAGGAGCCGAATTCCCCGCTCCTGGCTCAACTGGCGGAAATGCACGGCTGGCTGCGGGAGCGGCCCTACCTCAGCACCACCCAGATCAACGTCGGCAAATTTTTTGAGGCCAGAGATGCGGCTCTGCGCGCGCACGCCAGTCAGGTCTCACCGAAGAGTTCCTTCTTCTTCTGGCCGAACGCGTTGCAGCAACGTGCCTGGCCCTACGAGGACTACCAGCTGATCGAATCGAAAGTGGAGACCACGATGCCTGAGACCGACCTCTTTGCCGGCATTCGGGACGAATCGTGATTCCGGATTCCGCCCTGCTGGTGATCGGCCGGTTCCCCCACTTTCTGAGCGCGACGCCGACGCCGAGCCCCGCCCCGGGCTTCAACCCGGACACGGTCACCCCGGGACTGGTCGGCTTCCTGGTCATCTTCGTGATCGCGGTGGCCACCATCCTGCTGATCGTCGACATGAATAGACGGATCCGCCGTACCCGCTATCGCGCCGACATCACGGCGCAGCTGGATGCCGAGGAGCGGGCCGGCTCAGAATCCGACATTGAACACGGGAGCGGTCACGATCAGCAGCGCGGCGGTCCAGTGGCATAAGAAAGCTAGTGCCGTTAGCGCGTGGAAGAGTTCGTGGAATTCGAACACGCCGGGCACCGGATTAGGCCGCTTCATCGCGTAGATGATCGCCCCGACGGTATAGAAAAGGCCGCCGACCACGACCAGGATCATCATCGCGGGATTTGCGACAAAGAGGTCGGCCAGATACATCACCGCTCCCCAGCCCAGCGCGAGGTAGAGCAGCACATATAGCCGACGTGGCGCGCCGATCCAGAACACTCGGAAGGCGATCCCCAGCGCCGCTCCGGCCCAGACCAGGGTCAGCAGCAACGCACCCTTGGCCGGCGGCAGACCGCAGACGGCAAGCGGAGTGTAGGTTCCGGCGATCAGCAGAAAGATGTTCGCGTGGTCGATCCGCTTCAGGATCAGCCTGGTCCTGGGCTGCCAGTCGAACCGATGGTAGAGCGCGGAGTTTCCGAACAACAGCACGGAGGTGATCATGAAGACCGCGGACGCCCACCTGGCTGGGCCGCCGTGGGCGACGCTGATCAGGAGGATCCCGGCGGCGACCGCCACCGGGAGCATCCCGGCGTGGATCCAGCCGCGCCAACGTGGTTTGACGTCGGGCCGGGGCGCGGACTCGACCAGCGGGAGGTGCGGCAGCGCTGGTTCGTCTGGCGGGGTCTCTGCGCTCACACTGACAGGATACGTGACCGGTGCACTAACGTAACGATGTGAGCACGCGGCAGTTCCCCCCGGGATTCGGCTTCCTCTATGGGCTGTACCAATCGCGGCTGAAGCGTGATCTGCTGGTGGAGACCATGCCCCGGCATGTGGCGATGATCATCGACGGCAACCGTCGGTGGGCCCGTCACCTGGGGCTGGAGTCCGCGGCGCACGGACACCGCGCCGGTGCCGCGAAGATGCATGAATTTCTGCAGTGGTGCGACGATCTGGGCATCGCCGTCGTCACGCTGTATCTGCTCTCGGCCGACAACCTGAAGAACCGGCAGAGCGAGGAGATCGACGCGCTGATCGAGATCATCGCGCAGCTGGCCGATGACCTATCCCGATTTCGGGACTGGCGGGTACAGCATGTGGGCTCGCCGGCCGGGCTGTCCGAGCCGTTGCTGAGCTCCCTCGCCGCCGCGGAAACGCGCACCGCGACCAAATCGGGCATGCACGTCAATCTCGCCGTCGGATATGGCGGTCGCAAAGAAATCACGGATGCCATGCGCAGCATCGTCGCGGATCATTCCGCGGGCGGCGGAAGCCTGGAGACCCTCGCTGACATCCTCAGCCCGGAACTGATCGGGGCGCACTTGTACACCGGAGGTCAGCCCGATCCCGACCTGGTGATCCGGACCTCCGGAGAACAGCGGCTCAGTGACTTCATGCTGTGGCAGAGCGCGCACAGCGAGTTCTACTTCGTTGAGGCGCTCGGCCCGGATTTGCGCCAAGTGGATTTCCTGCGAGCGGTACGGGACTACTCCCGCCGGCAGCGGCGATTCGGCGGATAGCCCCGGCAGACAGGAACGCAGATGACGACAATGGACGATTTCCGTGCCGGCTTCGTCCACGAGCCGGGATACTTCGATTTCGCCCGCGTCGGGCCGCTCTCGCAACCCGTGCTGGAGGAGGTGCACGCACAGAACAGGCGGCTGAGCACCGCCCGATTCGGTACCCTGAATGACCTACCGGCCGAAGACCAGCGGGCCCGGCTCGCCATCTCGAAGCTGACCGGCTTCGATCCGGCTGACATCCTCCTGCAGCCCAACACCGGAACCGGCTTGATGCAGGCGTTCTTCGGGTTGACCGGCGAGGTGTTGTTGTCCGCCGCGGAATTTCCCGGGCTGACCTATGGGGCGGTGCGGGCCGCGGAAGCGCTGCATGTGCTGCAGCCGGCCTGGCTGGACACCGACCATGGCCGGGTCACCCCTGGGCAGATCAAACGGCAGCTGACCGCCCGGACGGCGGCCGTGGCGGTGAGCCTGGTGGATCCTCGCAGCGGATACCTCGCCGATATCGATGGAATTCGCCAGGTGATCGGTGACCGCCTTTTGATCGTTGACGCAACCAACGGCATCGGCATTGTGGACGCCCCATATTCGGTCGTCGACGTTCTGCTTGCCGGCGGGCACACCTGGCTGTGCGCGGGCTGGGGGACGGCCTTCATGGCGCTCAGCGATCGCGCCCTGGGCGAGATCGTCCCGGTGTTCAGCGGATACCTCGGGTCGGGAACGGCCGACCCGTGGGACAGGGTCGGCGAACCGGCTCGTGATGCGCAGGCCTATGCGGTCAGCCAGCCCGATTCGGTCGCCCAGGCCAGATTGGCCGCAGCGGTTGAAGGAGTGGCTGCGGCCGGGGTACGCGGGCTTCAGCAGGATATCGCCAGCCGGGTCGACCACGTGATCGAAACCCTTGACGAGTTCGCCGTTCCGGTGGTGTCGTCTCGAGCCGCGGGGGAGCGGGCCGGCATCGTCGTGCTCCAGCTGGCATCCGCAGCGCACACGCTGCTGGCCGCGGCTATGCACAATCACGGCGTCTCGGCGACGCACTGGTCCGATTCCATCCGGCTGAGCGTGCACACCTCGACCGGGCCGGAAAGCATCGGCATGCTCCGGGCCGCGTTGGTGGCATACTCGACAGCCGTCCGCTGATCGTGGCGTGTCGCCATTGCCGCACCGGGCATCTGGCCGTAGCGTCAGGGTATCGGGCACCGCGCCCGGTCGAGACGGCCACCTAAGGAACGTTTCGAGAAGCCTCCTGGCCGACTCGCCGATAGGACCGTTAGCGCATCCAGCGCACGGGGTGGGAGTGGTTGTGGCTATTCAAAAAACCCGGCAGTCGACAATCCAAGCGGAGGCCGGTAGCAGGCCGCGCGCCGGTCGACAAGCCGAGCGGACCTACGTGCTGGACACGTCGGTGTTGCTGTCCGACCCCAAGGCGATCTTTCGCTTCGCCGAGCACGACATCGTCATTCCGGTGATCGTGATCAGTGAACTGGAGGCAAAACGCAACGACCCGGAGATCGGGTATTTCGCGCGGCAATCGCTGCGCTACCTGGACGACCTGCGAACGAAGCACGAGCGATTGGACTTTCCCATTCCGGTCGGCCAGGGCGGCTCGCTACGGGTTGAGCTGAACCATTCGAATATGTCGGTACTCCCCTCCGGCCTTCAGCTGGGGGACAACGACTCCAGGATTCTCGCGGTGGCGCAGAACCTTTCCAATGACGGTCTCGCCGTCACTGTTGTCTCCAAAGACATGCCGCTGCGGGTCAAAGCCGCCTCCATCGGCATAGCGGCAGAGGAGTATCGGGCCGAACTAGCGGTGGATTCCGGCTGGTCCGGGATGGACGAGGTCACCCTCGGCTCCGACCAGATGGCTCAGCTGTACGAGGCCGAGTCGCTGCAGACCCGGCTGGTCTCCGACTTTCCGGTCAACACCGGCTTGGTGATCCACTCCGACCGAGGCTCAGCACTGGGCCGGGTCACCGGAACTGGAACCGTGAAGCTGGTGCGCGGTGACCGCGACGTTTTCGGCCTGCACGGGCGTTCCGCGGAGCAGCGGCTGGCCATCGACCTGCTGCTGGATCCGGAGATCGGCATTCTTTCTTTGGGCGGCCGGGCCGGGACCGGGAAATCCGCGCTGGCGCTGTGCGCCGGGCTGGAAGCGGTGCTGGAACGCCAGCAGCACAGGAAGATCATGGTGTTCCGACCGCTGTATGCCGTCGGCGGTCAAGAACTCGGCTACCTGCCGGGGGATCAGGGCGAGAAGATGAACCCGTGGGGCCAGGCGGTGTTCGACACGCTCGGTGCACTGGTGTCACAGAATGTGCTGGACGAAGTTCTTGAGCGGGGCATCCTCGAGGTTCTGCCGCTGACGCATATCCGTGGGCGGTCACTGCACGACGCGTTCGTGATCGTGGACGAGGCGCAGTCCCTGGAACGTAACGTGCTGCTGACGGTGCTCAGCCGGATCGGCCAGAACTCGAGGGTGGTTCTGACCCACGATGTGGCGCAGCGGGACAATCTGAGGGTTGGCCGGCACGATGGGGTCGCCTCGGTCATCGAAACGCTCAAGGGGCATCCGCTGTTCGCTCATATCACGCTGACCCGCTCAGAGCGCTCGGCGATCGCTGCGCTGGTCACCGAGATGCTGGAGGGCAACGACCTGCCCTGAGCCCGTCGCTCGGCTCAGGCCTGGCAGCCTGTGGATGGATCCTGTGGGCACCAAAGGGATTCAGCTACCGTGCACGCATGACGTTCACGATCCGGCCGCGACCGTCGGTGCGGGTGCGCCTCGCGGCGCAGCTTCCGCTGGCTGCGACCCTCGGTGCGGTCGCGGTCTGGGCCACGGGTGTTCAACCCGTGCTGCTGGTGTTCCTCTACCTGGCAGCGGTTACCGGCGAGCTCTGTCGGGTCGATGTCGCCGAGCACCGGCTGCCCAACGCGATCCTGCTCCCCGGCTACGCGCTCGCGGCGGTCGCCCTGGTCTGGCTGGCGATGCTGGCTGCCGAGGCTGTGGTCGTGCCGTTGGCTGCCGGCGCCGGGTTCTTGAGCTTTCTGCTTGTGATGAACCTCGCCGGCGGCGTCGGCATGGGCGACGTGAAGCTCGCCGGACTGTTGGGGATCGGACTCGGCTCGCTCGGCCTGACCGCCGCCGTCGCCGGGCCGGTACTCGCCTTCGTGACCGGCGGCATCGGCGGCCTGGTCGCCCTGCTGGTGCCCGGTGGCAGTACCCTGCACCGGATCCCATTCGGCCCGTACCTGCTCTTGGGCTTTTGGGCGACTGTTGTGTTCGCTCGGCTGAGCGCCTGAGCTCTAGGCGGTCGGCGGCTTGGTCATGGACAGGACGTCCAGCGCCCGATCCAGCTGCTCAAGGCTGAGCTCGCCGCGCTCGACGAAGCCGAGGGCGATGACTGATTCGCGTACCGTCGAGCCGTTCGCGATGGAATGCTTGACCACTTTCGCCGCGGCCTCGTACCCGATCACCCGGTTCAGCGGCGTGACGATCGACGGCGAAGACTCGGCGAGCTCGCGGGCGCGGTCCACATTGGCCTGAAGATCGTCAATCGTCTTATCTGCCAGCACCCGGGTCGCGTTGGTCAGCAGCCTGATCGACTCCAGCAGCGCGGTGCCCATCACCGGAATCGAGACGTTCAGTTCGAAGGAACCGGACGCGCCGGACCAGGCGATCGTCGCATCGTTGCCGATCACTCGTGAGGCCACCATCAGCACGGCTTCGGGAATCACCGGATTCACCTTGCCTGGCATGATGGAGGAACCCGGTTGCAGGTCGGGCAGATGCAATTCGCCGAGGCCGGTGTTCGGGCCGGAACCCATCCAGCGCAGGTCGTTGCAGATCTTGGTCAGCCCGACGGCGATCACCTTGAGGGCACCG
This sequence comes from Microbacteriaceae bacterium, assembly GCA_039922875.1. Classification (GTDB taxonomy): domain Bacteria; phylum Actinomycetota; class Actinomycetes; order Actinomycetales; family Microbacteriaceae; genus JBDTDV01. The sequence continues at coordinate 22,136 of JBDTDV010000009.1, read as the reverse complement.
GATGTCTCAACCAGTGCGTCTCGGTTGGCTTGCGCCTCGAAGTGATTTCTGGCCTCGATGATCGGAAGCTCGGTCTCTTCAATGAGTAGCTGGATTACCAACTGCGGGAAGCCGGCCGGCGTGTTGATCCCGGTGCCGACGGCAGTGCCGCCCAGCGGTACCGCGGCGACCCGGTTCAACGCAGCCTGGATCCGCTCGATGCCGAGGCGGATCTGGGCGGCATAACCGCCGAACTCCTGACCGAGCGTGACCGGAGTGGCGTCCATCAGGTGAGTGCGGCCGGACTTGACCACGTCGGCCCATTCCTCGGCCTTGGTCTCCAGGGAGACGGCAAGGTGGTCCAGCGCCGGGATCAGTTCGTCGATCAGAGCGTTGGTCACCGCCAGGTGCACCGAGGTGGGAAAGACGTCGTTGGAGGATTGAGAGGCGTTTACGTGGTCGTTCGGGTGCACCGGGGTACCCAGTTGGCGCGATGCCAAGGTGGCAAGCACCTCGTTCATGTTCATGTTGGACGAGGTGCCGCTACCGGTCTGGTAGACATCGATCGGGAACTGGTCATCGTATGTGCCGCTGGCGACCTCGTCGGCGGCGGCGACGATGGCATCGGCTATGGCCGCGTCGAGGACTCCGAGGCGCGCGTTGGCGATCGCCGCGCACTTCTTGATCCGGGCCAGAGCGGCGATTTGGGCGGGCTCGAGGACCGACCCGGAAATCGGGAAGTTCTCCACCGCGCGCTGGGTTTGTGCGCCGTACAGCGCTGACGCCGGTACTCTCACCTCACCCATCGTGTCGTGCTCGATGCGAAAGTCGCCGTTCGACAAATTGTCCACCACGATGTGTTCCTTGCTCCTTCTGGGTTGGGACTGCGTGTTCTGGGTTGGGACTGCGTGCGGGGTTGTGGCCGGGTCAGAGAACGCCGACGGTGACGTCGGCGGCCACTTTGCCCTCTTGAAGGCGGTAATTGCCGCCTACGATAGCCAATGTACCTGCAGCGACAGCCGCGCTGATCATTTCGGATTGCTCAAGCAATTGCGCGATGGTGTTGCGCATGTGCTCGCGGCCGGCCTCGGCCGGATCGATCAGGTCGACGTCGACCGTGCCGCCCTCATGCACCTTGGCCGCTGATCGCACCGCAGGAATGATCGGCGCGATCAGATCTGCGATGTGCGGCGGAAGGGCTGCGGCGTCCGGCCGCTGAGACTGAATCGCGGCGTGCACCGCCCCGCATTCGTCGTGGCTGAGGACGATCAGCACAGGCACAGCCAGGATCCCCACGGCATACTCGATCGAGCCGATCGCGGAGCTGGTTGCGACCTGGCCGGCGTTGCGGATTACGAATGCGTCCCCGATTCCCAGGTCGAAGATGATCTCGACCGCGAGCCGGGAGTCGCTGCAGCAAAAGACTGCCGCAAACGGGTGTTGCGTGTGGGCGAGTTCAGCACGGCGGTCTGCGTCTTGGCGTGGATGCTGTGCGCCACCGGTGATGAAGCGCTCATTACCACGCTGCAGTTGTGCCCAGGCCTCGGCTGGGGACATGCTCGCCCTATCGTTAACCTCGGAATCGTTGGCAATTGCCGCTTCGTTTGAAATCGCAGTGCTCCTTCTGTTCTCGTTGTTCTCGTTGCCGTTATTGAGCTCTGATCGCGCCGGCCATGGCTTGCGCAACGGTGCGGAATTCTTGATCACCCGCGGTGCCGAAGATCACGTAGGTGCTTGCTCCGGAGGCCGTAGTCAGCGCGTATTGCACATTGCCGAAGTCGCCGCCGGAAGCGCGGTTGTCGTATCGGGTCCAGACCACGGAATCGATGGTGATTGAGCCGTCCGGCTCCGAACTGCGCAACTGATCGGCAAGCCACGTCGCGTTCGCGTGGAAACCCTGGCTGATACCGATGTACTGCTGCTTCGGGGTGATCAGCCCGATGTACCAGGAGTCGATTCGGTCCGCGGCTCCGGTCCGCAGCTCTGCGGCGTTCGCGTGCCAGGAATTCGGCAGCACGGGGCTGACCAGCGGGTCCGGTTCCGATCCTTGACCTGCCGCGGCGAGCTGCGCATAGTCGACCTTGGGCGCCACCGGGGCATCCGCACGCGGCACCACCATCACGATGATCAGCACGACGCCGAGGATGGCCAGCAAGGAGAGCACCAGATTGTTCACCGTTTGCCGGCTGCGGTGCTTACGGGAGTCATCCGCTTTGCGGGCCGCCGTCTCCTCCGGGGTTTCCGGGCGGCCCAGTTCCGCAACGACGGCCGGCTGGCGTGCGGGAGCTCTCATGCGGTTCCGGCCGGTGCCGCACCCTCGACGTTCTGGCGGGCCGCGTCGAGCCGGGCTTTGGCTCCGATCAGCCACTGCTCGCAGCGCCTGGCCAGCGCCTCACCGCGTTCCCACAGCGCCAGAGATTCCTCCAGCGTCGAGGAACCCTGCTCGAGCGCGGCGACGACCCGCACGAGCTCGTCACGGGCCTGCTCGTAGCTGAGCGAGGCGATGTCGTCGGTGCTGGCCATAGGGTCCATTCTAAACGTCGTCGGTGACCGGTTCAGCGGCTAGGCGCGGCCCAGCCGAGATGGCGTCGACGGCGCCGTTAGCGAGGGTGATCAGCAGACGGGTTCCGTCCGGGGCCCGGTCCGAGGAGCGAAGCACGGCTCCGCCCTGGAGCTGCGTGATCGCATACCCTCGATCCAGGGTGCCCTGCGGCGAGAGCGCGCGCAGTTGTGCCACCAACTCGCCGGTCCGGTCGGTCGCCCGTTGCAGGCACCTGGCAACCAGTTCGGTGCCCCGGGCGACGTACCGAGTCAGTTCCTCGCCGCGAGATTGGATGATCCAGTCCGACCCGGCCAGCACCGGCCGGGAACGCAGTTGTTGCAGCCGGTCGATCTCGTGGGAGAGGTAGCGGGTGAGGCGCAGTCCCAGGCGCGCGCGGGCTTGCTGGACCCTGGCCAGTTCCTCGGCCACGTCGGGCACCACGCGTTTGGCGGCATCGGTGGGTGTCGAGGCGCGCAGGTCTGCGACCTCGTCCAGCAACGGCCGGTCCGCCTCATGACCGATCGCGCTGACCAGCGGGGTGGTACACGCCGCCGCCGCACGGATCAGCGATTCATCGCTGAAACCGAGCAGGTTTTGAAAGTCGCCGCCGCCTCGGGCGATGACGATGACGTCAACCTCGGGGTCGGCATCCAGCCTTCGCAGGGCCGCAGTGACCTCGGAGGCGGTCCGGTCCCCCTGGACCGCCGCATGCCTCACGGTGAAGCGGACCGCAGGCCAACGCAACTGTGCGTTGCGCAGCACATCCTTTTCCGCATCCGAGTCTTTGCCGGTGATCAGGCCGATGCAGTGCGGCAGGAAGGGCAATGGCTTTTTGCGCGCGGCGTCGAACAATCCCTCCTTCGCCAGCTGGGTGCGGAGCCGTTCCAGGCGCTCCAGCATGTCGCCGAGGCCGACGTGGCGCATCTGGAACACCTGCATGGTCAGGGTGCCGCCTTTGACCCAGTAGTTCGGTTTGACCAGCGCGACGACCCGGTCACCCTGTTTCAGATCGTCGGGCAGTCTGGCACGGCTGGACGACCAGATCGTGAAAGAGATGGTCGCCGACTCGTTGAGGTCCTTGAGCTTGCCGTAGACGTTGCCGGCCGAGATGCCCCACTGGGTGATCTCGCCCTCGACCCAGGCCGTGCCGAGCCGGTCGATATACGCCTTGATCTTGTTCGAGAGCAGCGCGACCGGCCACGGCTGTTCCAGGGTAGGTGCGGCATCCGCCATCTGAAAACTCTCCTCCCAGCTGTCTCAGTTGCCGGCCGCTTAGAATTGATCCGTGAGTGACCCGACGATCAGCCTGCCGATGCCCGGAATTCCGGCTCGCCGTGGCAGGCTCAAGGATAGCGTGGCCCCCGGACACAAGAGAGTTCTGCTGGCAGCGCCCCGTGGTTACTGCGCCGGCGTGGACCGCGCAATCGTCGCCGTCGAGGAGGCGCTGAAGCAGTTCGGCGCTCCGGTGTATGTGCGCAAGCAGATCGTTCACAACGTGCACGTCGTCGCCACGCTGGAGAGCCGGGGGGCGATTTTCGTCGACGAGGTCGATGAGATCCCGCCGGGGGCCCATGTCGTGTTCAGCGCCCACGGCGTCGCTCCCGACGTGGTCGCCGCCGCCGCCGAGCGCGGACTGCAGGCGATCGATGCGACCTGCCCTCTGGTCACCAAGGTGCATCGGGAGGCGGTCCGATTCGCCAGGGACGATGTCGAGATCCTTCTGATCGGGCATCGTGGGCACGAAGAGGTGGAAGGTACCGCTGGGGAGGCTCCGGAACACGTGACGCTTGTGCACGGTCCGGAGGAGGCGGCGACAGTCACGGTTCGCAATCCAGACCGGGTGGCCTGGCTGTCGCAGACGACCCTGAGTGTGGACGAGACGATGGCGATCGTGCAGCTGCTACGCAAGCGCTTTCCGAGACTGCAAGACCCACCGACCGATGACATCTGTTATGCCACCCAGAACCGCCAAAACGCGGTCAAGGAGCTCGCTCGCGAAGCCGAGTTGGTGATTGTCGTGGGCTCGGCCAATTCATCGAATTCGGTGCGGCTGGCCGAGGTCGCTTGCGAAAACGGCGCGCCGCGCGCCTACCGGGTGGACTACGCAGATGAGATCGAGCAGGAGTGGCTGGATGGCGTGACGAGCGTCGGGGTGACCAGTGGCGCATCCGTGCCTGAGGTACTGGTTCAGCAGGTCCTGGAGGACCTCGCGGATGCCGGATACCGCGACGTGCAGCAGATCACCACCGCACATGAGGACGTGGTATTCGCGCTTCCTAAACAAGTGCGCGGTAGCGCGCGTGGCCGAAATCCGGCCGGTGCCGTTCGGATTCAGCCCGCACCGTAGAAGTTCAGCAGCGTGGTGTCCTGGTAAAGCACGATCGCTAGGAGGCCGAACAGAACCACTGCGGCAAGGACTCCTGCAGCCAGCGGGATCACGAAGGCGACCCGTTTGGCGCGCAGGCGAAGGATCGACCAGGCCGCTGCGCCGACCAGGATCAGCGCGAGGCAGACCTGGCCGATCGTAATTATGCCGGAGACCGACGCGGCGGGAGTGTACTCACCGAGATTGTTTTGGGTATAAAGCAGCTGGATCGATTCCGGCAACGCCGCCAAGATGCCGAAGCCCACGACCAATCCGAGCACACCGAGCACGAGCAGCAACAGCGTTACGAGACGATCCCAGGGCGGAGGCGTCCGCCCTGCCGCGCCGACGCCAGGACGCTGCTGCCTCAGCGTCTGGGGCGGGTGTGACGCTCGAGAGACATGCGTCTTATGCACCGCAGGCGCGTTGTCGCCCGGATGAACTCCGTCGGGGTTGGGCGCGTCCGATGGCGGCACCCATTTCCAGCCCTCCGGCGCCAACTCGCCGTATTGCGGACGAGGGCGCGAGTCGGGTCGGGCGCCGTCGCGTTCGGGACCAGTGTCGGATTCGGGCACGGCTGACCTAGGCGCCGGAGTGGCCGGCGGAGCCCAATTGCTTGGTCGCCTCGACCACCCGAGCGGCCATCGCGGCTTCCGCGCGCTTGCCCCAGGAGCGCGGGTCGTAGACCTTCTTATTCCCGACGTCGCCGTCGACCTTGAGCACCCCGTCGTAATTAGTGAAGATGCTGTCGGCGATGGATCGGGTGAACGCGTACTGGGTGTCGGTGTCAATGTTCATCTTGATCACCCCGTTAGCGACCGCCTCGGCGATATCCGCGTCGCTGGAGCCGGACCCACCGTGGAAGACCAGATCAAGCGGGAGCGGACCGTTGCCGAATTTGGCGGCCAGGCCGTCCTGGATCTCCTTGAGCAGTGCCGGGCGAAGTTTGACGTTGCCCGGCTTATAGACGCCGTGCACGTTGCCGAAGGTGAGCGCCGCCATATACCGGCCGGCCTCTCCCAAGCCGAGGGCCTCGACCATCTTGGTCGCGTCGTCCAGGGTGGTGTACAGATGATCGCTAATGCCGTGGCTGACGCCGTCCTCCTCACCGCCGACGACGCCGATCTCGACCTCGAGAACGGCATTGATCGCCTTGGTGCGCCGCAGCATCTCCTGGGCGATCTCAAGGTTTTCGGCCAAGGGAACGGCCGAGCCATCCCACATGTGCGACTGGAAGATCGGATTACGCCCGGCCTTGACCTCTTCCTCGCTGGCCTCGATCAGAGGCAGCACGAAGTCATCAAGCGCCGGCTTCGGGCAGTGATCGGTGTGCAGCGCAATCGTGATCGGATAGTTCTTAGCGACCTCGGTCGCAAATTTCGCGAAGGCGAGCGCGCCGGAGGCCCTGGCCTTCACGCTCTGCCCGGCGAAGTAGTCCGCGCCGCCGGTGGTCACCTGGATGATGCCGTCGGAGTTGGCCTCGGTCAGTCCTTGCAGCACGGCGTTGATGGTCTGGGAGGAGGAGGTATTCACCGCCGGATAGGCGAAGCCGCCTTTCTTCGCCTTATCCAGCATCTCGGCGTACTGATCTGGGGTTGCGACGGGCATGGCGTCTCCTTGAAATCGTTGCTGAGTCTCGGCCCCAGTCTAGCTAGACCCGATCGCTCGCCTAAGCTGGGTGTGTGATCCCAGACGACGCGAACACCCACTTCTTGCACCCCGACCGCAACCTGGCGATGGAGTTGGTCCGCGCCACCGAGGCGGCTGCGATTCGTGCTGCGCCATACATCGGCCATGGCGATAAAAACGCAGCCGATGGCGCGGCCGTTGATGCCATGCGGGCATTCCTCGGCACGGTCAATTTTGAGGGCGTCGTGGTGATCGGTGAGGGCGAGAAGGACAGCGCGCCGATGCTGTTCAATGGCGAGAACGTCGGCAATGGCCGCGGCCCCGCCTGCGACATCGCGGTCGATCCGATCGACGGAACATCATTGACCGCGGCCGGCCGGCAGAACGCGCTATCGGTGATCGCGGTCTCCGACCGCGGCAGCATGTACGATCCGTCCGCGGTGTTCTACATGAACAAGATCGTGTGCGGACCAGAGGGCATCGGCGTCGTCGACTTGCGTCAGCCGATGGCCGAAAACCTTCGGGCGCTGGCCAAAGCGAAGGGCAAGGATGTCGGCGACCTCAGAATCGCCGTGCTCGACCGGCCGAGGCACGAGAAACTGATCGAAGAGATCCACGCCGCCGGCGCCGGCACCAGGCTGCTGCTGGACGGCGACGTTGCCGGCGGGATCAACGCGGCCAGGTACGAGTCGTACATCGACATGTGCGTCGGGGTCGGCGGCACCCCGGAGGGGATCCTCACAGCCTGTGCCATCAAGGCACTCGGCGGGTTGATTCAGGGACAACTCATGCCCAAGGACGACGATGAAAGGCAACGGGCGATCGACGCCGGTCACGACCTGGACCGCGTGCTCGAGGCAGACGACCTGGTCAAGGGAGACAACACCTACTTTGTCGCTACCGGCGTCACGAACGGGGAGCTTGTCCGTGGCGTCGAGAGGAAGGGTCCGGTCATTCGCACCGAGTCGGTCATCCTCCGGTCGAAGTCCGGTACCATCCGACGGGTGATTGCAGACCATCTCGTTGAAAAGTGGCGCTGAGCCCCTTCCTAGGCGCTGAGCCCCTTCCTCAGGCCGTGCGTCACGGGACGCGGTTTACCTCAGGCGCTGCGCGCCGGCGCCTGAAGCTCCAGGTCGAGCTCTCCGACGAGCTCGAACGCGGTGAGCTGCCGTGGCGACTCTTCGATGCCGGTCAACGGCCCGATCACCTTTGACTCGTCGAGTGCGTTGAGCTTTCGCGCCGATGGCAGTACTTGGCGTTCCAGCGAGCCGACGAACTTGTTGTAATCGTTGACCGTGCCCTTAATCGAACGGCCAAGCTTGTCGACGTGCGCCGCGGTGGTCGCGATCCGGGAGTAGAGCTCGCGGCTGAGATCGAACAGGACCTTCGCGTCCTGGGTGAGCACGTCCTGCTGCCAGCTGAAGGCCACCGTCTTCAGCACCGACCACAAGGTCACCGGCGATGCCAGCGCGACCCGCTTTCCGAAGGCAAACTCCATGATCGAGGGATCTGCCTCCATCGCAGACGAGACCAAGGATTCGCTGGGAATGAACGCGATCACCAGCTCGGGGGAGGCCTCCAGCCCCTCCCAATACGCCTTGCTGCCGAGGGTGGTGATGTGGTCGCGCACCGCCTTGACGTGCTGCTTGAGGTAGGCATGGCGCTGCGCACCGTCGGCTCCGGTTGCCGTGGCTGGGATCCGGCTGGCCTCCAGGAAGGCGTTGAACGGCACCTTCGCATCAACCGCGATGCTCTTGCCGCCGGGCAGGTGCACCACCATGTCGGGTCGCCCCGCTCCGGCATCCGAGGTGATGCTCGACTGGACGTCGAAGTCGACCCGCTCGATCAGGCCGGCCGCCTCGACGACGCTGCGCAACTGCGTCTCACCCCATACACCGCGGGTGCTATTCGACTTCAGCGCGGCCGCGAGGGATTCGGCTGTGCTGCGCAGTCGCTCCTCCGACTCCGTTGCGGTGCGCAGCTGTTGGGTCAGCTCGCCATGCTGCCGACTTCGCTGGGACTCCAACTCGACGACCTTCTTCTGCATCTCGTGCAGGGACTCGCGGACCGGGGCAAGCGCCTGGAGCACCTTGCTCTCTGCCCTGTCACGCTCGGTACGTTCGGCTTGCTCGACACGATGCCGCTCTGCCTGATCGCGATACTGTTCCCGTTGCTGCTGCAGCTGGGCTTCGAGCGCGTCAATGGTGGCATGGGTGCTCGCCAGGTCGGCGTTCAGATCGGCGCGCAACCCGGCCTCGTGCGCGCGTACTTCGGCCAGCGCCGTGGCGTGACGTGCCTCCAGTACGGCCGACCCGACCGCGACCGAATCGCTGGCATGGGAAAGCCGGTGGGAGAGCATCCGCGAAACCACCAGTACGGCGCCGGCACCCAGGACGATCCCCAGGAGGAGACCGATCAGAAGAGCAGCTAAAGGATCCATACCGCAAGTGTGCCAGCGACCTCCGACATTCCCGGGGCACCGCACGGACTAAAACGTTGTAAGTATGTCATGACAAAGCCGCCAAATCACCGATACACTGGGGAACGCCAGCGACGTACCAGCTTCGCCATCTGCGAAGAGAGAGGCAGCCCAGAATGCCAGCAATCGACCAGTCGTTCGACCTGATCACCATCGGCCGGGTCGGCGTCGACCTGTACCCCCTGCAGGACGGGGTGGGACTAGAGGATGTGCAGACGTTCGGAAAGTATCTCGGCGGCAGCGCTACCAACGTCGCCATCGCAGCGGCGCGCCATGGATTGCACGCAGCGGTGATAACCAGGACCGGACCGGATCCGTTCGGCCGCTTTGTGCATCGAGAATTGCGCAGACTCGGTGTGGATGACCGCTTCGTCGGTACGGTGGACCAGCTGAACACGCCGGTCACCTTCTGCGAGATGTTTCCGCCGGATAACTTTCCGCTGTACTTCTACCGTGATCCGATCGCGCCGGATCTGATGATCGACAGTGCTGAACTCGACCTGGACGCCATCGGCGCAGCCCGAATCTACTGGTCCACGGTGACCGGGTTGTCGCGTGAGCCGAGTCGTTCGGCTCATCACACCGCCTGGGCGGCGCGCGGCCGAAAGCCGCTGACCATCCTTGACCTTGACTATCGGCCGATGTTCTGGGCCTCACCGCAGGAGGCGATGCGCGAAGTCCGCCTGGCATTGGATCAGGTGACCGTCGCGGTCGGCAACCTTCAGGAGTGCGCGATCGCGGTGGGCGAGACCGATCCGCAGCGGGCTGCGGACGCGCTACTGGACCGCGGCGTCGAATTGGCCGTCGTCAAGCAGGGACCGCTCGGAGTGCTGGCCAAGACCCGTCAGGAAACCGTGCAGATCCCGCCATACCCGGTGCAGGTGGTCAATGGGCTCGGAGCAGGAGACGGCTTCGGCGGTGCTTTGTGCCACGGGCTTCTGGAAGGCTGGCCGTTATCCAGGACGATCTCCTTCGCCAACATCGCCGGGGCTATCGTGGCCACGCGCCGTGAATGCTCCACGGCGATGCCGTCTACGGCCGAGGTCGAGGAAATCCTCGGCGGGATCGAGGCAGTGGATGCCTGAGCAACGGATGCCTAAGCAATCGATACCGGAACAATCGATGCCGGAACGGTTGCGGGAGAGCGACTTCGCGCGAATCCGGGCGCAACGGGCCGGCGATCCTGCCTCCATCGCCTCGGCCTTTGCACGCCGTAGACGACGGCCGCTGTTGGCCGAGGATAGCCGCCTGTTCATCATCGCCGCCGATCACGCGGCCAGAGGTGCGCTGGGCGTCCGTGACAGCAGCATGGCTATGGCCAGCCGGTACGACCTCCTGCAGCGACTGGTGACGGCATTGGCTCGTCCGGGCGTCGATGGTGTTCTGGGCACGCCAGACATCCTGGAGGACCTCGCGATCCTCGGAGCGCTCGACGGCAAGATCGCCGTCGGTTCGATGAACCGCGGCGGATTGCGCGGGGCGAGTTTCGAGATGGACGACCGGTTCACCGGCTATGACATCGAGTCGATGATCGCCGCCCAGCTGGATTTCGCGAAGCTGCTGATCCGGGTCAACCTCGCAGACCGGTCGACGGCACGCACCCTGGAGGCCTGCGCGAACGCGGTCAGTGCTGCGGCTGCTGGCGGTCTGCCGATCATGCTGGAACCGTTCATGAGCGAATGGGTCGCCGGTCGGATCGTCAACAACCTGAGCACCGAGTCGGTGATCACCTCGATCGCGATCGCCTCCGGATTGGGGGTGAGCTCCGCATATTCCTGGCTGAAGATCCCGGTGGTACCCGATATGGAGCGCGTCCTCGAAGCCACCACCCTGCCGACCTTGCTGCTTGGCGGAGATCCGAACCAACGTCCGGAGGAGACCTACGCGTCCTGGGCGCACGCGCTGCGGTTGCCCGGCGTGCACGGCCTGGTGGTGGGGCGGACCATGCTTTATCCGCCGGACGACGACGTCGCGGGCGTCGTGGATACCGCTGCGCGCCTCGTCCACCCAACCATCCAATAACATTTGTACAAATGTCCTAACAAATGCTTGACTGGCAAGAACTGAGCGGATAGGTTCAGTTCAGCAGATTGACCCCGGCCGATTCTCGGCTTGCTGGGCTGGTCGGGCCAAACTCACCGTGGAGGTAATGAAGTGCGTGTAGCGATTCTTGGCGCCGGCAGAATTGGGCTGGCACACGTCGGCACACTGCAGCGTGTTGCCGGCGTAGACGAATTGCTGATCGCCGATCTGGACCCCGCTCGGGCCCGCGCCGCTGCCGACTCGTCGGCCGGCTCCGGCACAACGGCCGGGAGCATCGATGACGCGTTCGATTCCGCACCGGATGCCATCGTGATCGCCGCGCCGACGTCGGTGCATGCCGGGCTGATCCTGCGTTCGGTTCGGGCCGGCATCCCGACGTTCTGCGAAAAGCCGCTTGCCCAATCGCTTGAGGACAGCATCGCCGTGGTCGAGGAGGTGGAGCGCCTCGGCGTGCCGGTCCAAATCGGGTTCCAGCGCCGCTTCGACCTCGGCTATCGGGCAGCCAGGCAAGCGCTGGCCGACGGCGAGATCGGCGAACTACGCCGGACGCATCTGCTCACCTGCGACCCAACACCGCCACCGGCCGAGTACATTCCGACCAGCGGCGGCATCTACCGGGATTGCCATATCCACGATTTCGACATTCTGCGCTGGGTCACCGGGCACGAGGTCGCCTCCGTCTTCGCCACCGGCGTGAACCGGGGGGCGGCGTTCTTCGGCGCAGCAGGGGACGTGGACGAGTCGGCCGCTGTGCTCACCATGGATGACGGCACCCTCGCCACTGTGCAGGGGTCCCGCTACAACGGCGCCGGTTACGACGTGCGAATGGAGTTGGCCGGCACCGCCGGCAACCGGTCGGTCGGACTCGACGAGCGTGTTCCGCTGGTCAGCGCCGAGCCCGGTGTCACCTTCCCCAGCGGCGAAGCATGGTCGGACTTCCGGGAGCGCTTCGCCGCGGCGTACGCCGCCGAACTAGCGGCCTTCATCCGGGTCGCCGCCGGTGAGCTGACCAGTGCATGCACCCCGCGCGACGCGCTGGAGGCGCTCTACATCGCCGACGCCGCCGACCTGTCCCGCCGCGAAGGCCGCGTCGTGTCGATCGAGGAGGTTCGGGTATGACCGCCGACGCAACTCAGGCATCGCGACAGCCGCTTGCCCAGCGAATCGCCGCCGCGCCGATTTCCTGGGGGGTCTGCGAGGTGCCGGACTGGGGGTTCCAGCTGGCTCCGGAACGGGTGCTTGCGGAAATGCACGATCTGGGCGTGTCGGCAACGGAGTTCGGCCCGGAGGGCTTCTTGCCGGCCGCACCGGCCGAGAAGGCGAAGACCCTTGCGGCACACGGACTGCGCGCCGTCGGTGGGTTCGTCCCGGTGATCCTGCACGACGCGAGCGCCGATCCGGTGCCTGCCATCAAGGCCGAACTCGCGAGCTTCGAGGCGGCCGGCGCGACTCGGCTGATTCTCTCGGCCGATACCGGCCGGGTCGGCTACGACTCGCGGCCGATCCTGACCGAACCGCAGTGGGGTACTCTTCTGGGAAACCTGGACCGGATCGCGCAGCTGGCGGCTGAGCACGGTGTCACGGCGGTGATTCACCCGCACGTGGGCACAATGGTCGAGTCGAGCGCCGATGTCGAGCGGGTGCTGGCCGGTTCAGCGATCGGACTGTGTCTGGATACCGGCCACCTGCTCATCGGCGGTACCGATCCCGTCGATCTTGCCATCCGTGCGGCATCCCGGATCAGGCATGTGCACCTGAAAGACGTTCGCCTGGCCGTGGCCCGGCGGGTGCAGAATGGCGAGTTGAGCTATACGGATGCCGTCGGCGCAGGCATGTACGCGCCCCTCGGCGACGGGGATATCGATATCGCTACGATCGTCACGACGCTCGAAGCGGCGGGATACCGCGGATACTATGTCCTCGAGCAAGACACGATCCTCACCGCCGATCCGAAGCAGGCCGCCGGCGCGCTGACCGACGTCAAACACAGTCTCGAATTCATTGCCCGACTTGAACCAACACTCGTAACGCACTCGTAAATCGCGGGTCGGTTGCGGCACCAATCACAGGTCCGAAGGAGGATCCACAGATGAAGCACAGAACACGCTGGCTGGCGGCGCTGGTCGCCATCCCGCTCGCGCTGGCAGGATGTACTGCCACCGGCAACAGCAACAATTCGAAGGACTCGGCTGCCCCGGCATCCGGAGACAAGATCACTATCGCGGTCGTCTCGCACGGAAGTCCGGGCGACACCTTCTGGGACGTGGTCAAGTCCGGCGCCCAGCAGGCCGCCAAAGACCTCGGCGTCAATGTCACCTACCAGAGCGATCCGGATCCGGTGAAGCAGAGCCAGCTGATCGACTCGGCCGTCGCAACCCACCCGGCCGGCCTGGTCGTCTCGATGGCCAACCCTGACGGCGTCAAGGCGTCGGTGGAGAAGGCTGTGGCAGCCGGCATTCCGGTGATCACGATCAACTCCGGACTTGAGCAGTCCAAGGCATTCGGCGCGGAAACCCACGTCGGGCAGAGTGAGCTGATCGCCGGCGAGGCTGCGGGCGAGAAGATGGCCCAGGCTGGCGTCAAGAACATGATCTGCGTCATCCACGAGGCCGGGAACACAGGCCTGGAGGACCGCTGCAAGGGTGCAGCCGAGAAGCTCGGCGGCACCGTCAGCAACGTCCAGGTCGATGTCGCAAACATCGCCGATGCCCAGAACACGATCAAGAGCAAGCTCCTGGCCGACCCGTCGATCGACGGAGTGCTCACCCTGAACAACGGAGTCGCCATCGCGGCCAGCCAGGCGATCGCCGAGGCGAAGAGTAAGGCGCAGCTGGGCACGTTCGACGTATCCGCCGATGTCACCAAGCAGATCGAGGACGGCAAGATCCTGTTCGCGGTCGACCAGCAGCCCTACACCCAGGGTTATTTGCCCGTGGTGTTCCTGACGCTGCAGAAGCGCAATGGCGACGTCGTCGGCGGTGGGCAACCGGTCTACTCCGGCCCCGGATTCGTGACCAAGGACAACGCGGCGCAGGTCGCGAAGTTCGCAAAGAACGGTACGCGATGAGCCTTGCCACTGCACCCGCAGTGACCGATGAACGGGTCAAGAAGACCAGTCCCGTCATCAAACTGCTGCGCCGACCCGAGGTCGGCGCAGCAGTGGCTGCACTTGCGATTTTCGTCTTCTTCTCGGTAGCGACCCAGGCCTTTCTGACCCCGGCCGGCGCTTCGACGTGGCTTTATTCCGCGTCCTTGTTCGGGATCATGGCGGTTGCAGTGGCACTGCTGATGATCGGCGGTGAATTTGACCTCTCCGCCGGTGCCATGACCGGAACCACCGGACTGATCGTCGGCGTGGTGACCACTCAGTGGGGGGTCAATATCTGGCTTGCGTTGGTCATCTCGCTGGTGATCGCGCTGGCACTGGGAGCGGCCAACGGCTACATCACGATGCGGACCGGGCTGCCGAGCTTCATCGTGACACTGGCGACCTTCTTCATCCTGCAGGGGATCAACCTGGCCGCCACGAAATTGATCACCGGAACGGTCGCCATCCAGGGTATGAACGCCGTAGACGGGTTCGACGCCGTTAAAGTCTTCTTCGGGTCATCCTTCCCCTTCTTCGGAATGGACCTGAAGATCTCTATCGTGTGGTGGATCGTGCTCACCGGGATCGCGACCTGGGTGCTGCTTCGAGCCCGGGCCGGCAACTGGATCTTCGCGGTCGGCGGCGACGCGACCAGCGCCCGCCAGGTCGGTGTGCCGGTGATGAAGGTCAAGATCGGCCTGTTCATGACCACCGCCGGCGCCGGCTGGCTGGTCGGCATGCTGCAGCTGTTCGACGTCTCCACCGTGCAGGCTACGACCGGGATCGGTCAGGAGTTCATTTACATCATCTGCGCGGTGGTCGGTGGATGCCTGCTGATGGGCGGTTACGGGTCGGCGATCGGCGCCGCGCTCGGCGCGTTGATCTACGGCATGACCCTGCAGGGAATCGTCTTCGCCCAGTGGGACAACAACTGGCTGAAGGCTTTCCTGGGCGGCATGCTGCTGCTGGCGGTACTGGTGAACCTCTACGTCAGCAAACAGGCAGGAGCGCGATCATGACCGACATCGCCACCGGGAGCACGGCTGCCGTGTCGCCACCCATCCTCCAGGTGCGCGGAATCGGCAAGACCTACGGTTCGATCATTGCACTGCATGATGTCAGCGCCTCGGTCGGGGTCGGCCAGGTGCTGTGTGTGCTGGGTGACAACGGTGCGGGCAAGTCGACATTTATCAAAATCCTCGCCGGTGCACACGAACACACCCAGGGCTCGCTCCTGGTATATGGCGTCGAGCGCACCTTCGCTAGCCCACGCGAGGCGCTGGATGTCGGCGTCGCCACGGTCTATCAGGATCTCGCGGTGGTGCCGTTGATGCCGGTTTGGCGAAACTTCTTCCTCGGCTCGGAATTGACCAAGGGTGTAGGCCCGTTCCGGCGGCTTGACGTCAAGGCAATGCGCAGTACCACCAAGGACGAACTGGCCAAGATGGGAATCGATCTGCGTGATGTCGATCAACCGATTGGCACCCTCTCCGGCGGCGAACGCCAGTCGGTGGCCATCGCCCGCGCCGTCTACTTCGGGGCCAAGGTCGTGATTCTCGATGAGCCGACCTCGGCGCTAGGGGTCAAGCAGGCCGGCGTTGTGCTGAAATATATCGCCCAGGCCCGCGACCGCGGACTCGGTGTGGTGTTCATCACGCACAATCCGCACCACGCGTATCCGGTCGGTGACCGGTTCCTATTGCTCAAACGCGGTACTAGCCTGGGCAATTTCGCCAAGAGCGAGATCACCATCGAGGAGATGACCAGGCTGATGGCCGGCGGCTCCGAACTCGAGGCCCTGGCCCACGAGCTGGAACGCGACGGGGAATCGACCAAGCGCGTCGAGGTTCTTGACGAGATCGCATACGAGTTGAAGGACAAGTGACGGTATTGGGTTCTGCGTATTTCCATCCGAGTGGAACCGCCGCGGCGGACGGTCGTGACGTTACCATCGCCCCGGACGGCGCGAGCTGGCGGTACACCGGGCTGGAGGTGCTCAGACTTGCTCCCGGCGAGCACCTGGCGCTCCGGCAGCAGGACCGGGAGGCCATCGTCGTTCCCCTCGCTGGTAGCGTTTCGGTCACCGTGAACGGCGAGACCTACCCACTGGCCGGCCGCCCATCCCCGTGGGGTGTGACCGACGTGCTCTACCTTCCGGTGCACTCCAGTGCCGAGCTCGTTTCCGAGCAGGGGATGCGCATTGCGTTGCCCTGGGCAGTGGCTGCCGAGGAGTATCCGGTGCAATACGTCGCGAAAGATGCCGTGGTATCCGAATTGCGCGGCGCAGGTGTATGCAGCCGGCAGGTGAACAACTTCGGTACTCCGCAGGCGATTCAGGCCGACCGATTGATCGCCTGCGAGGTGATGCAGCCAGGCGGAACCTGGTCATCGTACCCCCCGCACAAGCACGATACCGACACTGCCACCGAGACCGAACTCGAGGAAATCTACTACTACGAGGTCGCCGTCTCCCCAGCCGGAACCCCCGGCTTCGCGTTACAACGGGTGTACTCCAGCCACTTCTCCGGTGGCCCTGATACCGGTGTGCCCAGTATCGATGTGACCGAGGAAGTCCGCACCGGCGATGTGATTCAGATTCCGTACGGGTATCACGGCCCCACTGTCGCCGCGCCGGGTCACGACCTGTACTACCTCAACGTGATGGCCGGGCCCCGCAGTGCCGTGCATCCGCAACGGCAGTGGCTGATCAGCGATGACCCGGACCACGCCTGGATCCGCCAGCAGTGGGAGCATGAGGACGTCGACCCGCGGCTGCCGTTCATCTAGGCTGCACGCACGTCAAAGCTGCTACGCACGTCATAGAAAGAAGACTTTTAGCATCATGACAGGTACAACCCAGCCCCGAAGCATCCGGCTCACCGTGGGGCAGGCCATCGTGCGGTTCCTCGGCGCCCAGTTCTCGCTGAGGGACGGCGGCGAGCACCGGTTGATCGAGGGATTTTTCGGAATCTTCGGCCACGGTAATGTCGCCGGGATCGGTCAAGCGCTGTTGCAAAGCGAACTCGACGATCTTGGCACGATGCCGTATTGGCTGGCCCGCAACGAGCAAGGCGCGGTGCACGCGGCAGCAGCCTTCGCCAAGCACCGCAACCGGCTATCGACGCTCGCGGTAACGACATCCATCGGCCCCGGTTCCACCAATATGATCACCGGGGCAGCGCTTGCCACGGTCAACCGGGTCCCGGTGCTCCTTTTCCCGGCGGACGTCTTCGCGACGCGCAGATCGGAGCCGGTGCTGCAGCAGCTGGAGCGAAGTGACGCAGCCGACGTCACC
The DNA here is from genome assembly GCA_039922875.1 of Microbacteriaceae bacterium. GTDB lineage: Bacteria > Actinomycetota > Actinomycetes > Actinomycetales > Microbacteriaceae > JBDTDV01. The sequence continues at coordinate 4,716 of JBDTDV010000009.1, read as the reverse complement.
GTCAACGACGCGTTCCGTCCAGTTTCGGCGTTCTTCGACCGCGTCTGGCGGCCCGAACAGCTGCCTGCCGCGCTCCTAGCCGGTATGCGGGTGCTGACCGACCCGGCGGCGACCGGCGCGGTGACGATCGCCGTGCCGCAAGATGTACAGACCGAAGCGTACGACTGGCCGGTGGAGTTGTTCGCCAAGCGGGTCTGGCGCGTGGCCCGCCAGCAGGCGGATGCTGCGGCGATCGCCGATGCGGCCGCCGCATTGTCGAGGGCGCGGCGACCGTTCATCGTCGCCGGCGGCGGCGTGCACTATTCCGAAGCGGAGCCGATGCTGGCGGCGCTGGCAAAACGCTGGGGAATACCGGTCGGCCAGACCCAAGCCGGCAAGGGTGTGCTACCGGCCGGTCATCCGATGGATGTCGGCGGGGTCGGTGCCACGGGGACGACCGCGGCGAACGGACTTGCCGCTGCCGCGGACCTGGTGATCGGAATCGGCACCCGGTACTCAGATTTCACCACAGCATCCAAATCGCTGTTCACCGATCCCGGCGTGCGATTCGTCAATTTGAACGTCACGCCGATGGATGCGGTTAAGCTCTCCGGGATGGCGGTGACCGGCGATGCGCGCGCGGTCCTGTGCGCACTCGGCGACGCCCTGCCGGAGTATTCGACAGATGCGCGGTACCGCGACCAGATCGCGTCGGCGCGCCGGGAGTGGGCCGGGCACCGTGCCGCGGTGCTGGCCGGTGATTGGGAACATTCCGGCGAGACCGGGCGCACCTCCCAGGTAGAGGTGATCGGCGCCCTCAACGAATTGCTCGGCGACCACGACGTCATCGTGAACGCGGCCGGATCGGCCCCAGGCGACCTGCACAAACTGTGGGAGCCGCGCTCGGCCAAGCAGTACCACGTCGAATACGGCTTCTCCACGATGGGTTATGAGATTGCCGGGGCGCTCGGAATCAAACTCGCCGAGCCCGGCATCCAGGTTGTCGCACTGGTCGGCGACGGCTCCTATTTGATGCTGGCGCAGGAGATCGTGACCTCTGTCGCGGAGGGGCTGAAGCTCGTCATCGTGCTGATCGACAACGAGGGTTTCGCCTCGATTGGGAATTTGTCGGAGTCGGTGGGTTCGCAGCGATTCGGTACCCAGTACCGGTACCGGAATCCCGAGAGCGAACGGCTGGATGGCGGAATGCTTCCGGTCGACCTGGCTGCGAACCTGCAGAGCCTCGGCGCGAAGGTGCTGCGGGCGGGGAGTCTGAACGAGTTCCGGGACGCGCTCCGCTCGGCACTCGCGGCCGAGACGACCACTGCGGTGTACATCCAGACCGACCCGCTTGCACCGGACTCCGCCGGCGGGGCCTGGTGGGAGGTCGCGGTCGCCGAGGTCTCGACCCTGGAGACCACCCGCTCCGCCCGCGTCGGCTACGAGCGGGATCGTGTCGTGCAGCGCCGGTACCTGTAGCCGATCGAGGAGCTCAGATTTCCACGTCGCTTCCCATGGTGACGGTGCGCAGCGCAGGCAACCCGAACCGGGAGGCGGGATCGGCCGCATTGTGCGCAAGGGCAACGAACAGGGACCGACGCCAGCGGACCATATCCTTGGTGCCCGTCGTACGGATCGCGCCACGGGAGATGAAGTAGGAAGCGCTCCTGAAGTCACCGGCCTTCAGCGGGAGGACGTGTGCACGGCAGGCTGCGCGCAATGCCCGGGGAATATCGGGCTTGTCCGAGAAACCGAAGCGAATGGCCAAATGTTCGATACCGTCGTCTGAATACCCGAGGTCGTCGTACGTGAACGCCTGGGAGGTTGGCACGTGCGGCACATTCGCCGTCGTCACGGACACGATGATGACGTTCTCGTGCAGCACGTGGTTATGGTTCACGTTTGCGCGTAGGGCCAGCGGGGTGCTCACTTTGTTCGGATGCGGGAAGATCGCGATTCCGGGCACCCTGGGCAGCTGCTTTGTGCGCACCTCCTCGACGAATCGAGCCAGCGAACCTTCCTTCTTACGTCGGTCGATCTGAACAAGCTGCCGGCCTCTGCGCCAGGTCGTCATGGTCAGGATGACGGCGGCTGCGATCAACAGCGGCACCCATCCGCCGTTCACGATCTTGGAGAGGTTGCCGGCGAGAAATGTCAGCTCTAGAGCACCGAACGTGACCGCTGCCGCCAGGATCTTCCACGCGCCCCAATGCCACAGCGGACGCGCGACGATTAAGAGCAACAGGGTGTCGACGACGAGTGCGCCGGTGACCGAGACTCCATAGGCGGTGGCCAGTCGCGCGGATGAGCCGAAGGCGAGCATCACAGCCATGACGCCGAGGAATAGCAGAGCATTGACCGCGGGCAGAAAGATTTGGCCACTTTCGCGCTCTGAGGTCTGCCGGATGGTCAACGGCGGCAACAGGCCGAGTTGGACTGCCTGTCGCGAGAGCGAGAACGCCCCGGAGATGACGGCCTGGCTGGCGATGACGGTGGCGACCGTCGCCAAGACGACCATCGGAAGCCGCGCCCACGCCGGGAACAGCAGGAAGAACGGGTTTGCCGTGGCGGTGGGGTCGTGCAGGACCAGCGCAGCCTGACCCAGGTAGTTCAGCGTGAGTGCCGGGAACACCAGGAAAAACCAGGCCCGCCGGATTGGGGCTCGTCCGAAGTGCCCCATGTCTGCATACAACGCCTCTGCTCCGGTAATCGCGAGAACCACTGCCCCCATCGCGACGAATGAAACGAACGGATGCGTGAAGATGAAAATCACCGCGTAGCTGGGCGACAGGCCAAGCAGTACCGCCGGGTACTGAACCACCATGCCGAGGCCGGCGACCGCCAGCACGGCGAACCACAACACCATCACGGGGCCGAAGAGTCCGCCCACCTTGCCCGTCCCGAAGCGTTGCACCGCGAAAAGGCCGATCAGGATCACGGCAGCGATGGGAATCACCAGATGCGTGATGGCCGGCACCGTGACGTGCAGGCCTTCCACCGCCGAGAGCACGCTGATCGCCGGGGTGATGATGGAGTCGCCATAGAACAGCGCCACTCCGACGATGCCGACCACCAGGAGCATCCCGCCACGGCCGGCGTGTTTGGCGTAAAGCCGCTGTGCCAGCGCGGCTAACGCCATCACGCCGCCCTCACCGTCGTTGTCGGCGCGCATCAAGACGCTCAGGTACTTGATCGACACGATGATCGTGATGCTCCAGAAAATCAGCGAAATGACGCCGTACACATCGCCTTCGCCGGCATTGACGGCACCGCCGTCAAGGGTGAAAACGGTTTTCAGCGCGTACAGCGGGCTTGTGCCGATGTCGCCGAAGACCACGCCAAGCGCCGCGAGCGCGGTCAACACGATGGCCCGGTTGGGGTGGTCACCCGCCTGCGGTGCGCCTGGAGCTCGGTTCTTCGCGGATTCCGCGCCATCCGATTTGACCGGAATTTTCATCTCTCTGCCTCACGTGCGGCATTCGGTCCAGTCCAGCGCACTGGTGGCACCACGACTGGCGGACGGTGCGCGTCGCACCCTTCAAACGTTACGCCTCTGCTTTGTAAACCCTGCACCGAAAGGCGCCCCCCTGCACCAAAAAGCGTCGCGGTATCGGATCCGCCGCTATTTGTCGACCAGGGTGATCTCAAAGGAATAGAGATCCGGCCGGTAGCAGTGGTGGCCGAACTCCACGGCGCGCCCCGAGTTGTCATAGGCGGTACGGTCCATGGTGAGCACCGGCCCACCTTTGTCGATTTCGAGTAGATCGCTTTCCTCGCCGGTCGCTCGGCGCGCGCCTATCCGCTGCCGCGCCACCCGCATCGTCGTGCCGCGGGCCCTGAGCACCTGGTAGAGGCCGTATCGGGCCAGGTCCTCCTCGAGGATGTCGGTGAAATCGCCGGGCAGATAGTTCTCCAGCACGGCAACCGGAACGTCGTCGGCGCTGCGCACCCGCCGCAGGTGCAGAATCTTCTCTGCCGGCGGCACCGAGAGTACCTCCGCGATCTCCGCAGTTGCTTCGATCACCTCGTACAGCAGCATGCGCGTCGACGGATGTTGCTGCCCGCGAGCGAGATCGTCGTAGAGGCTGGTCAGCTCGACCTTTCGGGTGACCTGCCCGTGCACGACCTGGGTGCCGATGCCACGGCGGCGCACCAGCAAACCTTTGCCGACCAGCTCCTGAATGGCCCGCCGCACCGTGGGCCGGGACAGCCCGAGCCGTTCGCCGAGGGAGACCTCGTTCTCAAGCCGTGACCCAGGCGGCAGATCGCCGTTCAGAATGGCGCTCTCGATGCGGGTGGCGACCTGGAAGTACAGCGGCATCGGGCCGGCGCGATCCAGGTCCATGAATAGCCCGTCGGGCATCGGCAGTTCCTTTTGGTTCACAGCCGTCTCCCGCATCGCTCTGTGAGGCGTCATCGCCTCTCACCGTCATGAGCTTGGATATGTAATGACATTAGCATCGAGGGGGCGGCTAGCCGGGTTGCCGCGGCCAGTTGCCCGCGCCCATTCGCAGCGGTTACCCACTGAGCACGGCGACTGCACCCAGGTGACTCAGCTGCGATGAGATCGCTTCAGCCAGCTCGGCGAGGCTGGATGCACCGTGCCGTGCCGCCGCGTGCACGATGATGGCCGCACAGGCTTCGGAATCAGCGAGCGCCTGGTGGTGCTGAAAGTCTTCGAAGCCGGCAGCCATCGCCGCGACCGGCAGGCGGTACGAGTCCAGATGGTAGGTTTTT
>JBDTDV010000008.1:0-141235 GCA_039922875.1 Microbacteriaceae bacterium | reverse complement strand
CCGTTACGAGTGGAGCTTGCGCCCTTTTTATGTGCCATTTCGTGTCCCTAAAAGGTGTAGTGTCCTAAAAGCTGTGTGGTAAAAGCTACTTGATGCTGGTGATCTTGACGCGGGTGAGCTCCTGGCGATGACCCTGGCGCTTCTTGTATCCGGTCTTGCTCTTGAACTTCTGGATGACGATCTTGGGTCCTCGTTCGTCGCCGACGACCTGAGCGGTCACCTTAACCTTCGCGAGCGCCTCCGCGCCATGCGTGATGCTGCTGCCGTCAACGAGCAGCACCGGCGCCAAGGTGATATTTCCATCCTTGTCGGCCTTAATGCGGTCAAGCACGACAACCGTGCCAACCTCAACTTTTTCTTGCCGACCACCGGCGCGCACAACTGCGTAAACCACTTTAGGTACCTATTCTCTGGCGAGGCCGAAAACCCCGGATCCGTACATTCTCTAGGAAGTCACCGCGCTGACCGGCCGGCCTTAATGGGACCATGCAGCTCTTACGAAAACCTTGGGTGACGCGGGATTTCTCCGACACGCACCAACGGTCTACTTTACTCGATCCAGTATCGAGGGTCAAACCGCGGCCCGCCTAAGGCCAACTGCCGCGCCACACCGGTCGTCGTACAATCGGCCTATGACCGTGCTGATCGACAAACCGGTGTGGGCCGCCCATGGCACACTGTGGTCGCATTTGGTCAGTGACAGCTCCCTGGTGGAATTGCACGCCTTCGCTCAGGCCTTCGGAATCCCCGAGCGTTCGTTCGACCGGGACCACTACGACGTCCCGGCCCGCCGCCACGATGACCTCGTCCGTGGCGGCGCGCTCGAGGTCGACTTCAGGGAGCTGATCGAGCGGTTACGTGACAGCGGACTGCGGGTCACCGCCCGGCAGCGTCGCGCCGTCCCGCTACCGCGTCGTGTCCGGCGGTGAGGTCTCCGGCGAAACGGCGTGACCGGTGAGCGCGGCCGTGGTGACGCGACGGCTGCGCTTGCGACCCTGACCCGGCTGCTTCGGCTGCGGTAGCGCGTCCAGGACCGAGTCCAGGATCTGTTCGGCATCCTGACGCTTCATCCGCGGTGTCGGCGGGGGCGAGACGACGATCGGAATGTCCAGGATCTGCAGCTGTTCCGGTGAATCACCGGGCGCGACCGCATCACCTGGCTCGCCTGCAGCAGCATTCCCCGCCAGATCCCGCTGATGCTCCTCTTCGGCCGGTTCACTTCGGGAATGCCTGCCTGGCTCCTTGGCCGGTGCACCGGGATCGTGGTCTGTGTCCCCTGTGTCGACGGTCTGGTCGGTGTCCTGGTGCGGCAGGAGCGTACTGGCGGCGATCTGCGCTAGCGCGTTCTTGGCATCGTCGGTGATCGCGTGGGTCACCGCCGCGGGACCGTGCGTCGACGATGATCCATTGCCGTTCTTGGCACCGGAACCATTCCCAGTGGACTGGCCACTCTTTCCACGGCGCCGTTCAGGCTGCTGAGTCTGCTTGTGCTTGGTGACCGGATCGTGTCGAACGATGACACCGCGTCCGGCGCACACCTCACAATTCTCACTAAAGGATTCGAGCAGGCCGAGGCCGAGCTTCTTTCGGGTCATCTGGATCAGGCCGAGGGATGTCACCTCGGCGACCTGGTGTTTGGTGCGGTCCCGGCCGAGGCACTCCACAAGCCGCCGTAGCACCAAGTCCCGGTTGGATTCCAGCACCATGTCGATGAAGTCGACCACGATGATGCCGCCGACGTCGCGCAGCCGCAACTGGCGCACGATCTCCTCGGCCGCCTCCAGGTTGTTCTTGGTGACTGTCTCCTCCAGGTTTCCGCCAGAACCGACGAATTTGCCGGTGTTCACATCGATGACCGTCATCGCCTCGGTGCGGTCCATCACTAGCGAGCCACCGGATGGCAACCACACCTTGCGGTCCAGTGCCTTTTCGATCTGCTCGGTGATCCGATACTGGTCGAACGCGTCGCGATCGCCGGTATAGGTTTCCACCCGGTCGAGCAGATCCGGAGCGACCTGCTTCAGGTACGTCTGGATCGTCTCTCGTGCGTCATCACCGGAAATCACCAGGGTGTGGAAGTCCTCGTTGAAGACGTCCCGAACGATTTTGATCAACAGATCCGGCTCGCTGTGCAAGAGCGCCGGGGCGGAGGTGGATGCGACCCTCTGGCTGATATCGGCCCACTGCGCCGTCAGTCGATTGACGTCGAGGGTGAGCTGTTCCTCGGTGGCACCCTCCGCCGCGGTGCGCACGATAACGCCCACGTTCTCCGGAAGGACCTCCTTGAGAATCTTCTTCAGTCGAGCCCGTTCGGTGTCGGGGAGCTTTCTGCTGATCCCGTTCATCGAGCCGTTCGGCACGTAGACCAGATAGCGTCCCGGCAGCGAAACCTGACTGGTCAGCCTGGCGCCCTTGTGCCCGACCGGGTCTTTGGTGACCTGAACCAGCACGGTGTCACCCGGTTTGAGCGCGAGCTCGATTCGACGTGGCTGGCTGCCACCGGAGGACTTCTCTGCTGCCGCTTCCCAGTCGACCTCGCCTGAGTAGAGTACTGCGTTGCGGCCGCGGCCGATATCGACGAAGGCGGCTTCCATGCTGGGCAACACATTCTGCACCCGGCCGAGATACACATTCCCGATCAGGGATGCTTCCTGGGATTTCGCCACGTAATGCTCGACGAGCACGCCATCTTCGAGCACGCCGATCTGGATGCGGTTTTCTTGGGCCCGCACCACCATGCTGCGATCGACCGACTCGCGGCGTGCCAGAAACTCTGCTTCGGTGATCACCGGCCGGCGTCTGCCGGCGTCCCTGCCGTCCCGACGACGCTGTTTTTTGGCCTCCAGCCGGGTCGAACCTTTGACTCTTTGCGGCTCGGTGATCGGCTCGGGGGCCTCACGCGGTTTGCGTACCTTGACAACGGTATTGGTCGGATCGTCCTTGCCGCTGCGGCCCTCCTCGCCGGACCGGCGCCTGGCGCGTCGGCGTACGCCGGAACGCTCCTCGTCGTGATTATCTCGGTCGGATTCCTCCCGAGGCGGGAAAGACTTGATATCCGGAGCCTGGAACAGGATCGAGGTGGCGGGCAACCGATGCACCGAACGCGTCGCGCTGTCGGTGCTGTCTTTGGCAGTGCTGTCCTTTGCAGGGCCGTCCTTTGCAGTATTGCCCCCGTCGATACTGTCTTTGGCTGCGCTGTCTTTCACGGTACCGTCCTTGCCGGTGCTGTTCTTGCCGGCCCCGACTTGAGTGCCGTTCTGATTACTACCGCCCTGGAGCGAGTCGTCCGCTCCGGTCGCCGCTGGTGCCCCCTGGCGCTCGGGTGTGATGGCCGGTTCGGGAGTGGTGGCGGCCTGCGCTAACGCATCTGCCGCCGCGGCCGCCTCCGCTCTTCTAGAACTCTTGCGGCCGCCGAAAAGCCGGGAACGCTTTCGAATCCCGTGTTCAGAACTTCCTTGGTCTCGTGTGGGTGTGTCGTCATTGTGGTTGTTCTTCTCCACCATCTCTGGTGCACTCCTCGACCGGGCCGGGCGACCGCGCCACCCATCCGGGTACTCTCTCGAGCGGGTTCCTCGCTGTGTGCGATTCGTCCGCCAATCCTTGACTAACGCAGCCGGCCCACGGCTCTAGCTGCTCTCCTCGGTCAATATTGACCGTCATACCTCGGGCGCTGCACGCCCACTAAGCCTTTTTTGGGGCCTCACCGAGCGCGGCCCGGGAGACTCCCTGCAATTATCGCATGTATTCGACCGCTCTCCGCTGCACAACCCGCTGTGCCATAATCCGAGAGTGCCGACCAGTCGAACCGAAAGCCGTCCCGTAGTCCTGGCGATCTCTTTAATCGTTCTCGGTGTAATCGGCTTCTGCGCCGCATTCCTGCTGACTCTGGACAAGTTCACCCTGTTGGAGAATCCGAACGCTCAGCTCTCCTGCAGCTTCAGCGTGCTGATCGGCTGTGCAAAGAATCTCGGTTCGTGGCAAGGGGCGATTCTCGGTTTTCCCAACCCGCTGATCGGAATCGCTTGCTGGCCCGCGGTGATCGCCGTCGGCGTGGCAATTCTGGCCAAGGCACGATTCAGCCGCTGGTTTTGGGTTTTGTTCAATATCGGCGTGACGGCAGCGCTGGTCTTCGTCGTCTGGCTGATCAGTGAGAGCATCTTCGTGCTCGGGGTGCTCTGCCCGTGGTGCATGGTGACCTGGGCGGTGACGATCCCGACCTTCCTCGCGGTGACGTTGTACAACCTGAGAAGCGGTAATATTCCGGTTCCGGCATCTGTCCGGCGGACCGCCAAAACACTCTCCGGTTGGATTCCGCTGCTGACCTTGGCCAGCTATATCATCATTGTCATCCTCGCGCAGGTGCAGCTAGACGCCCTCAATCACCTCTAGCCGGGCCGCCAGCTGCACCTGGAAAACGGTCAGTCGAACCAGAGAGCCAATTCGCGCGCCGCGGACTGCGCCGAGTCGGAGCCGTGCACTAGGTTCTGCTGCACACTCAACCCCCAGTCACGCGCGAGGTCGCCCCGGATCGTGCCTGGCGCCGCGACTGTGGGGTCGGTCGCACCCGCCAGCATCCGGAATCCCTCGATCACCCGGTTGCCGGCCAATCGGACCGCGACGAGCGGGCCGCTCTCCATGAACTCGACCAGTGGCTCGTAGAACGGCTTTCCCTGATGTTCCTGATAGTGCTCCGCAAGAAGATCTCGCTCGGCTTGTAGAAGCTTGAGATCCACTAACGAGTACCCCTTCGCCTCGATACGGCGCAGGATTTCGCCGGTCAGGCCGCGTGCGACGCCATCGGGTTTGATGATGACGAGGGTCTCTTCGACAAGCGTGGTCATGGTCTGTTCTCCTTGTGATTGGTGTTGGTTCTGTCAATTCGGGTGCCGACGATCATGCAGTAGGTCCACAGGGCCGTGAAGAGAGCGCCGATGATGAACATCGCGACGATGATGAAGCCGGAGGCAACCACGATGGCCTGCAGCACCCAGCCGACCACTACGCCCCATGAAAAGCGCAACAGCCAGGCTGCCACGAGCAAGGCTGCGCACAAGCCGATCCCGCCGATCAGCGCCACTCCCGCCGGCAGCGCACCCAAGCCAAGCATTACCAGGGCGCCGAGAAAGACCACAATCGACTCGAAGCCGAGGACGATCGAGCCGAGACTGCGCCGGACGGACCGTGCCGCGCTAGGCGGGTGGGCCGACGCGCTCATCGCGCCTTCCACCCGTTTCTGGTGGCGATCTCGATGACCTCGCTGATAACGGTGATCGATCCGGTTGCCAGCACTGCTCGCAGCGGTGCCGTCGCCGACCATTCGCGGGCACTTTCGACCGCGTCTTCGAGAGTGTCGCATGGGATGACAGTGACCGCCGGTGCTACCGACCGGACGAGTTCGGCGAGGTCGTCGTAATTGATAGCCCGCTCCGAAGCGGATTGGGCGGTGTAAATCCGGCCGGTCAGCGGTGCAAGCTCACGAACGATCCCGGCCGCGTCTTTGTCGGCGAGGATTCCAAGGACTATCGAAAGTTCATCGAAGTGAAAATTCCTGGAAACCGCAGCCGCAAGCACCTGTGCGCCGGCCGGGTTATGCGCAGCGTCGACCAGCACCGTCGGTTCGATCCCGATCACCTGCAATCGGCCGGGCGAGGACGAGGTCGCCAGACCCTCCGCGAGGATGTCAATGCTCAGCGATTGGCTGCCTCGGCCGAGGAATGACTCGACCGCGGCAATCGCCAACGCGGCGTTCTGCGCCTGATGCTCGCCGAGGAGCGGCAGGAACAGCTCGTCGTAACTGCCGGCGATTCCGCGGATGCTCAAGGATTGTCCGCCCACTCCAGGTGTACTGGACACCACCGCGAACTGCTCGCCCTGGGTGACGATAGTGGATTCGGTCAGTTCCGTGGCCCGGACGAGTTCGGCCATGGCGCTCGGGTCCTGCTTGGCGGTTACCACAGCCGCAGCGGGTTTGATAATCCCGGATTTGGTCCTGGCGATCTCTGCGACGGTGTTGCCCAGCCGTTTCGTGTGGTCCAAGGAAATTGGTGTGAAAACGGCCACCTGCCCATCCGCAACGTTTGTGGAGTCCCACTCACCGCCCATCCCAACCTCGAGCACCACGACATCCACCGGCGCGTCCGCAAAGCAGGCGAAGGCGAGCACCGTCAGCACCTCGAAGAAGGTGAGCTTGGGCTGTCCATCCGCGTCGAGCTCGGCGTCCACCATGGCGATATACGGCTGGATGTCGGCCCAGTTTGCGGCGAGCTCCTGATCACCGATCGGCTCTCCGTCAATAATGATCCGTTCATTGAATCGGGTCAGGTGCGGGCTGGTGTAGAGCCCGGTCCGCAACCCGTAGGCGCGCAGAATGCTTTCGATGATCCGACTGGTGCTGGTCTTGCCGTTGGTGCCGGTGATGTGGATGATCGGATAAGCCCGCTGTGGGTCGCCAAGCAATTCGACCGCGCGGCGGGTGGCATGAAGACGGGGATTCGGTTCGCCCTCTCCTATCCTGGCCAGCAGCGCGTCGTACACAGCTTGGCCCGCCTCGACGAAGTCATCGTTAGACATCCATGTTCCTCTCAATTTTGGTCACGGCGACGATGAAGGGTGCGGAGTTCGCGAACCGCCCGACCGGAAAACTCTGATAAAAGTCCGGCTCATGCCCGATAACCGCGCCCAGCCACTCCGAGGGCAACTGCCGGGAAAGGTCGGCGAGTCGGCGATGGGTCGAGGGTGAATGCAGCGCGTGCTGCACGGCAAGCGTCTCCCCGGCCAGGTCGACCACGGGCGGGTCGCCGAAGGCCACAGCCGTGACCGCTGCGGCGTCGTGGTCGGACAAAAAGACCAGGTCCAGACGAATACGGTCGCTGACGTCCAGGCCGGTTGCCTTTCGGGTGTCTTGCACGGCCCGAATCACGTCCCGCGCGAGTCCCTCGTTTTCCAGTTCGGGGGTCATGCTGATCTCCAGCAGCACAAAACCCTCCGTGGGCAACAGAGCCAGCATCCGGTCAGCGGCCGGCTCATCAGAGCCGGCCACGTGCTTGGCCGGTGTCGCAACTTCCAGCTCCAGATGATACTCACCGTCGGTCAACCGAATCCCGCCGACGACGACGTCCGCGCCCTCGTGGTGCCAATCCCCCAAGCGGGCGGCCTTGATCACCCGTTGCACATCCTTGCCGAGGCGAGGGCCGAGCAGCCTCGCATTAACGGTGAGCCGGTAGGAGATGCCATACTCGACCGCGCTGGTCTCGGTCAGGGCTACCAGACTGATCCGCTTGACGTTGAGCTCGTCGCGCAGGATGGCCTCGAACGGGGCCAGCGCTGCAGGGTCGGCGTCGACGACGGTGACCTCGGCTAACGGCAACCGCACTCGGAGTCCGGCCTGTTTGCGCAACGACAGCACCGTCGAACTCACCGCGCGGACCCGGTCCATCGCGGCGACCAGGCCGGGATCGGTCGGGAAAGCCGCGGCATCGGGCCAGTCGGTCAGGTGCACGCTTCGGCCGCCGGTGAGTCCGCGCCAGACCCGCTCGGTCACCATGGGAAGCATGGGTGCGGCCACCCTGGCGACTGTCTCTAACACGGTGTAAAGAGTGTCGAATGCGTCGCTTCCCGCACCATCAGCCTCCACCCCGACCCAGAACCGGTCCCGCGAGCGCCGCACGTACCAGTTGGTCAGCACATCGAAGAAGTCACGCAGCTTGGCGGCGGCGAGCGTGCTGTCGAACGCCTCCAGATCCTCAGCCACGTCGCGGATCAAATCGCCGGTCTTGGCCAGGAGATAGCGATCGAGCACGTCTGTGGAATCGGTGCGCCACGAAGCGGTGTAGCGTGCGGCGTTGGCATACAAACTGAAGAAGTACCAGGTGCTCCACAACGGCAGCATCGCCTGACGTACGCCCTCGCGGATGCCCTCCTCTGTCACGATCAGGTTGCCACCGCGAAGCACGGAACTAGACATCAGGAACCAGCGCATGGCATCGGAACCGTCGCGGTCGAATACCTCGTTCACGTCTGGATAGTTGCGCAGCGATTTGGACATCTTCTGGCCGTCGCTGCCGAGCACGATGCCGTGGCTGACCACGTTCTTGAAGGCCGGACGGTCGAACAGTGCCGTGGAGAGCACATGCAACATGTAGAACCAACCGCGAGTCTGTCCGATGTACTCCACGATGAAGTCGGCCGGGTTGTGTTTGGCGAACCAGTCCTGGTTCTCGAACGGATAGTGCACCTGGGCGAATGGCATGGAACCGGAGTCGAACCAAACATCGAGCACATCAGAGATCCGCCGCATGGTGGATCTGCCGGTCGGGTCATCCGGATTCGGTCTGGTCAGCTCGTCGATGTACGGGCGGTGCAGGTCTTTGGGACGCACGCCAAAATCAGCCTCGAGTTCGTCGAGCGAACCGTACACGTCGATCCGCGGATACTGCGGGTCATCGCTCTTCCAGACTGGGATTGGCGAGCCCCAGTACCGATTTCGGCTGATCGACCAGTCTCTGGCATTGCTGAGCCATTTGCCGAACTGGCCGTCCTTGACGTTGCTCGGAACCCACTGAATCTCCTGGTTGAGTTGCACCATCCGGTCGCGGAACTCGGGAACGCTGACGAACCAGCTGGACACCGCCTTGTAAATGAGCGGATTGCGGCAGCGCCAGCAGTGCGGGTAGGAGTGCATGTAGCTGGCCTCCCGCACCAATCGGCCATTGGCCTTCAGGAGTTGGATCAGTGGTCGATTCGCCTCGAAGACCTGCAGGCCGGCAACCTCGCTCACCATCGGCAGGAACCGAGCCCCCGCGTCGACCGAAATCACTACCGGAATGCCGGCCGCCTCGCAGACGCGCTGGTCATCTTCACCATACGCAGGAGCGGTGTGCACGATCCCGGTGCCCTCTGTGGTCGTCACATAGTCGTCGACCAGGATTCGCCAGGCGCGCTCGGTGCCGTATTCCTCGGTGTCCGTGAAGTAGTTGAACAGCGGCTCGTAGTGCACGTCGGCCAGGTCGGCACCGGTGATCGATCGGGTGACGGCGGCCTCGGCAGCCGAGGCCGACGCGTAGCCGAGGTCCTTGGCGTAGGCGCCGACCAGGTCGACGGCAAGAAGGTACTCGGTCCCGGGTTCTGAGCCGGCCGAAGCGGCCCCCGCCGCCGGCAGCACCGCGTATTCGATGTCTGGCCCGACGACCAGAGCGAGGTTTGTCGGCAGGGTCCACGGAGTGGTCGTCCAGGCCATCGCCCGCACCCCGCTCAGCGTGAGCGCATCGGCCTTGTCGCCGGTCAACGGGAAGGTGACCGTGACGGACTGGTCCTGCCGCATCTTGTAGACGTCGTCGTCCATTCGCAGCTCATGATTGGACAACGGAGTCTGGTCGCGCCAGCAGTAGGGCAGCACCCGGTATCCCTCGTAGGCGAGTCCCTTGTCGTGCAGCTGCTTGAACGCCCAGATCACCGATTCCATGAAGGTGATGTCGAGGGTCTTGTAGTCGTTGTCGAAGTCGACCCAGCGGCCCTGGCGCGTGACGTACTCGCGCCACTCGGCCGTGTAGCGCAGCACCGAGGCGCGGGCCGCCTCGTTGAAGCGGTCGATCCCCATCTGTTCGATCTGGCTCTTGTCGGTGATCCCGAGCTGACGCTCCGCCTCCAGCTCCGCCGGCAGGCCGTGGGTATCCCAGCCAAACCGGCGCTCAACCTTCTTGCCGCGCATAGTCTGGAATCGCGGGAACAGATCCTTGGCATAGCCGGTGAGAAGGTGCCCGTAGTGTGGCAGCCCGTTGGCGAAGGGCGGCCCGTCGTAGAAGACCCACTCCGGGGCATCCGCGCGGTTCCGGATCGATGCACGGAAGGTGTCGTCGGCTGCCCAGAACGCGAGCACCTCCGCCTCGAGCTGCGGGAAGCTCGGAGAAGGAACCAGGGGCTCGGGTCGGCTACGGGGGTACGGCATATCTCTCCTGGCAGGTCAGCAACACTCTGCACGAGGACGCCGCCGGCCATTTCCATAGCATGCGTCGCGGTACCACCCCGCTTGGCATTCCGCACCGACCTCGGTTGCTGGATCGAAAAACGCAATGCCCGCTTATTCTTTGGCTGTCACGGGCCAGACCCGTCCGGTTCTAGTTGGCGGTTCCCCGCCGTTCTTCCGAAAGCTTCCCGACGATAATCGGATCAACGCTGCTGGACCAATCCTAGCGGTTCTGCGACGGCGCCCGCGAAGACCCGGACCACCGGCCTAGAGCGGTCTTGAAGCCCTCGCAGATCGGCGTAATCGCTCCCCGAACGTATTCGTCTAGTTGCCCGCGGCTCACCCCGGCCCTCGCCCAGGCACCTGCGGCGGAGACGGTGGCGGCGACCAGGGCATACGCCAGGGTGCGCGCCGCTTCCGCATCTGTGGGCCTCAGGCGGGCAGCGAGATACCGCTCCACCACGACCGCCATCCCTAAAAACCTCGAAAGACCGGATTCGGCCAGTTCGGCGAAGGCCCCCATCGCCTCGTACTGGGTCGCAGCCAGCGGCAACTGTCCTGGCCCGAATCTGGCTGCGGCGCGAATTATGGCCCCACGCACCTCGTCGACCACGCACTGGCCGCGCGTGGTCCGCGCGAGTTCCTCGGTCAGGGCATGAATGCCGGTGTCCACGCCACCCCACAGCAGGTCGCTCTTCGCATCGAAGTAGTTGAAGAACGTGTTCCGGCTCACACCGGCGCGCTGCGCGATCTGCTCGATGGTGGTGCCGGCATAACCG
Source organism: Microbacteriaceae bacterium (assembly GCA_039922875.1). GTDB lineage: Bacteria > Actinomycetota > Actinomycetes > Actinomycetales > Microbacteriaceae > JBDTDV01. The sequence goes on along the minus strand of JBDTDV010000008.1, from coordinate 130,495 downwards.
TGCTCAAGAAACAGCTCGGATGCCGCCTCTTCCAGCATCTCGCGAGACGACGCGCGCTTGCGTCCGGCCCTGCTCGCGTTTTCCGTGTCCCGCTGCGCCATAACACTCCTGCCGTATTATCGCTTCCTGGTCATGCTATTGCCCGCCACGGCCCTTCGCCGCCCGTGCGGTCTGTTCGAGGGAGGCCGGCGCGCGTTCTCCAGTAGATTGGTAACGCAACGCACACTCAGACACCTCAACCTTGACACGGTGCCGCATATAGCGAATCGGAGTATCCCTATGGCCGCAATTCCCGAAAAGCCCGTCCTCGAAGGGCTGGAGGCAAAATGGGGAGAGACCTGGGAAGACCAAGGCACCTACCGGTTCGATCGTGACGCCGCGGGGCCGGTGTTCTCCATCGACACTCCCCCGCCCACGGCGTCCGGCTCGCTGCACATCGGCCACGTCTTCAGCTATACGCACATGGACCTGATCGCCCGGTATCAGCGGATGCGCGGGCGGAGCATCTTCTACCCGATGGGCTGGGATGACAACGGATTGCCCACCGAGCGTCGGGTGCAGAACTACTACGGGGTACGCTGCGACCCGTCGCTGCCCTACCAGCGGGCCTTCACCCCGCCGTTTCAGGGCGGCGATAACAAGAGTTCCAAAGCCGCCGACCAGCTGCCGATCAGCCGCCGCAACTTCATCGAGCTCTGCGAGACCCTCACCGCGCAGGACGAGAAGCAGTTCGAGGCGCTGTGGCGCAAGCTGGGCCTATCCGTGGATTGGACCCAGAGTTACCGCACCATCGGGCCGAAGTCCCAGACCGCCGCGCAGCGGGCCTTCCTGCGCAACCTAGCCAGAGGCGAGGCGTACCAGGCCGAGGCGCCGACGCTGTGGGACATCACCTTCCGCACCGCGGTCGCCCAAGCCGAACTCGAAGACAAGCAGGTGAACGCCGCCTACCATCGGGTCGCATTTCACAAACCGGATGGCACGGATGTGCACATCGAGACGACCCGGCCGGAACTTCTGCCGGCGTGTGTCGCGCTGGTGGCGCATCCAGATGATGAACGGTACCAGCAGCTGTTCGGCACGACCGTGACCACACCGATCTTCGGCGTCGAGGTGCCGGTTCTGGCGCACCACCTTGCCGAGAAGGACAAGGGCAGCGGCATCGCGATGATCTGCACCTTCGGCGACGTCACGGATGTGGTCTGGTGGCGCGAGCTGAACCTGCCCAACCGCACCATCATCGGCCGAGACGGCCGCATTGTAAAAGATGCCCCCGACGCGTTGACCACCGATGCCGCCAAGTCGGCCTACGAGCAACTGGTCGGTAAGACGGTGTTCAGCGCGAAAGCCACGGTCGTGGAAATGCTGCGGGAGCGCGGCGAGCTCATCGGAGACCCGAAGCCGATCAGCCACGCGGTGAAATTCTTCGAGAAGGGCGACAAGCCACTGGAGATCGTCTCCACCCTGCAGTGGTACATCGTCAATGGCGCCCACGAGGAGAAACTCCGCGACACCATGCTGAAGCGCGGACGCGAAATCACCTTCACCCCGGAGTTCATGCGGGTGCGCTACGAGAACTGGGTCGGTGGACTGACCGGAGATTGGCTGATCTCCCGACAGCGCTTCTTCGGCGTCCCGCTGCCGGTCTGGTACCGGCTCGACGCCAACGGCGACAGGGGCGAGGTGATCGTACCGTCCGAGGACGCACTGCCGGTCGACCCGGCCTCCGACACCGCGCCCGGTTATGACGAGAGCCAGCGCGGGGTGCCGGGGGGCTTCGAGGGCGAGTTGGACATCATGGACACCTGGGCGACATCCTCGCTCACGCCGCAGATCGCCGGAGGCTGGGAACGCGACCCGGAACTGTTCGACCTGGTCTTCCCATACTCGCTGCGAAGCCAGGGCCAGGACATCATCCGAACCTGGATGTTCTCCACCATGCTGCGCGCCCAACTCGAGCACGGCACCGTGCCATGGCACAACGCAGGGATCAGCGGATTCATCGTGGACCCGGATCGCAAGAAGATGTCCAAATCCAAAGGCAACGTGGTCACCCCGGCCGCCATGCTCGACCAGCACGGCTCGGACGCCGTCCGGTACTGGTCGGCATCATCGCGACTGGGCACGGATGCCGCGTTTGACCCACAGAACCCAACACAGATCAAGATTGGCCGGCGCCTGGCGATTAAGATCCTCAACGCCTCAAAGTTCATTCTCGGGTTTCCGGCTCCGACCACGGGCGAACACGCGGCATCCGGGGTCAGTGAGCCGATCGACCTCGGGATGCTGCAAAATCTCGACGCGGTCGTCGACCAGGCCACCACGGCTTTGGAGAACTACGACCACGCCAGGGCCCTGGAGCTGACCGAGACGTTCTTCTGGACGTTCTGCGACGACTACCTGGAACTCGTCAAGGAGCGCGCGTACGGCCAGGCCGGCACGGGGCAGGCATCCGCTATTGCGGCGCTCCGATCGGCACTGTCCACGCTCCTGCGACTGTTCGCACCGGTGCTTCCCTTCGCGACGGCGGAGGCTTGGTCCTGGTTCCATGACGGGTCGATCCACTTGGCATCGTGGCCGGGAGGTTCTCACCTGGAAACCGGCGAGAACGACTACGCCGCGCTGCTTGGTTTGGCCGGTTCAGCACTGACTGGAATTCGCCGTGCCAAGACAGATGCCAAGGCATCGCAAAAGGCCAGAGTAATATCAGCAATGATTACCGGGCCTCTGGACCAGATCACCCAGCTCAAGCTGGTCGACTCTGACCTGAAGGCAGTCGGCAAAATAGCCGACCTAGCGTTCGTTGAGGGTAGCGAGTTGGAAGTGGGAGAAATCGTGCTCGCCCCCACACAAGACACTTAGGAGGCTGCAATGGCAGTTCAGGTCAGGACCCCCCAGGATAGGGACTTCTTCGACTGGTTGGGGCTCTACGCTGATTATGGTGAGGTGTACGACACACCGATTACCGATGAAAAGGCACTCTTGGTGTGGAGTTGGATCACCGACCCCAACAGTGAGGCACACGCCATTCTCGCCACGAAGGACGACGGTACGCTTGTCGGCCTCGCGCACTACCGCGAGTTCCTCCGGCCGTTGTCAGCCACCCGAGGACTCTGGGTGGACGATCTGTTCGTCACCCCCAGTGAACGCGGTACCGGGGTAGGCACCGCGTTGATCGATGCGGTGCGTGAGACCGCGGCCGAGCGCCAGCTCAGCGTGGTCCGCCTGGCTGCTGCCGAGAATGATGAAACCGCCCGGAAACTTTACGACGACGTCGCAACCCGGACGGACTGGGTCACCTACGACATCACGGTCTGATGCAACTGGGCAGCAGATGGCCGGTCGGCTCCGAGCCACCCGATGGGTTGCCGGAGGTCGTCACGCTCGCCGTCCGCGCCGTGGAAGAAGAACTCGACGCGCTTGAGGTGGAAACGTCGCTCTGGCGATGGACCCTCACCTGGCTGGAGTCCCGGCCGGAAATCGAGTTGGATGACGGAACGGTGATCCGCTACAACGCAAGCGAAGACACGGCCACGATCACCCAGCCCGATCCGAACGCGTCCGGCGACGAATTCGGCCTCGACGAGTGAACGCGCCAGCCAGCCTCAGCTGTGCCCGGACTGTCCACGCCAGACGAGCCCGTCGCGGGCTCCGTGAACGCGCCGAAGCTGTTCCTCGTACATCGGGCGCGCGGCGCGAAGCTCAGCACGCTTCCGTCCCCACTGGACCAGGACGAGCCCGAGGCTGATCGCGAACCGATGCAGGCCGCGTGGCGCCGCGCATTCTCGGCATCCGGGCTGGGTGATGGCGGTCATTCTGGAGTCTCCTCTCCGTCAATTAGCGGAAATGCATTGAACTGAATTTGTACCGGTCGTGATCCCGGCACACTCTCGTCTTGGTTCCGCAGCGTTTCGAGATAACGGTCCGTGAAGCGCATCCATTCCTCGCCCAATTCCTTGAGCTGATCCGCTGTCAATCTCACGTTGGCGGTACTGATTTGAGAAGCCGTTATCCAATGTTCTGGCAAGACGTCGAGGCTGTGCTCCGCGAACTGACGCAACAGAATTTCGCGGTTTGTGTTCCACTGCCGCTGTACGGTCGCCGCAGCGATCCGACCGGTCTGAGTCTGGCTGAGCTCGGTTATCTCAAGCTTGAGCGAGCCTGGCGATCGTCGCCACCAACGCTCTCGTGCCGTGCCCTTGCCCTCAATCTCGCGGACAAATCCATGGCGCTCCAACTGGCGCAAGTGGTAGCTGGTTGCTCCGCTGGATTCGCCCATTCGCACCGCGAGGCCGCTGGCCGTTGCGGGCCCGTACTGCGACAAAATGTCGAGGATCTGTACCCGAAGGGGGTGCGCGAGCGCCTTCAACGACTCCAGATCAATGCTCCGATCGGCGCGCTCGGGTTGACTCGTGTTGTCCTCGCCGCCGGCCGGATCTGCGCTATTGCTCACACTTCACGATAACAGTGCAAAGAGTCATTTGCAACCTTCCCTTTGCAAACATTCATTTGCGTCAGTAGAGTAAGTGCATGGCCGAACTCGACAACCCGCTCTTCACCCCCAGCACGCTCCCCTATCAGCTCCCACCGTTTGCGCAGATCCGCGACGATCACTTCCGCCCCGCGTTCGAAAGCGGATTCGCGCAGCAGCGCGCCGAAATCGATGCGATTACCGCCCAGAGCGAGGCTGCGACGTTTCAGAACACCATGATCCCCCTGGAGCGCTCCGGTCAGACCCTGTATCGGTCCGCTCAGGTATTCCTAAACAAGACCGCGTCCGATTCCAACGAGGTGACCACCGCTTTGGAGGAAGAGCTCGCCCCCTTGTTCGCCTCTCACGAGGACGCAATCAAACTCGATTCTGCCCTGTACGCCCGTATCACCACCCTCTACGAACAGCGCGACGACCTGGGTTTGGACGCGGAGTCCCGCTACCTCATTACGCGCTACTACACCGAGTTCACCCTCGCCGGCGCAGGCTTGGATGACAAGGGCAAGGAAGATCTCAAGGCCTACAATCAGCGCCTGTCGACCTTGACCACCCGCTTCGAGAAGAATTTGCTTGCCGACACCAATGAACTCGCCGTACTGATCGACGATGTGGCCGAGCTCGACGGCCTGAGCTCCGGTGAGATCTCGGCCGCGGCGGCGGCTGCTGCCGAGCGCGGCCTAGACGACGAGTATTTGATCACCTTGGTGCTGCCCACCGGGCATCCGTACCTGGCCAGTCTGACCCGACGCGACGTGCGTGAACGCGTGATGGCCGCCTCCCGTGCCCGCGGTATCCGCGGTGGTGAAAATGACAACCGACAGCTGGTGCTCGAGATCACCCGCTTGCGGGCCGAACGAGCACGCCTGCTCGGGTTCGAGAACCACGCCGCCTCCGTCACGGCGGATGAGACGGCACGGTCACCGGAGGCCGTCGCTAAGATGCTCGAGAAGCTCGCACCCGCAGCCGCACGCAACGCACGACTCGAGCAGGCCGACTTGCAGCGCAAGCTCGGTCAGGGCACCGAACTGGCCAGCTGGGACTGGGCGTTTTACAGCGAACAGGTACGCCGGGAGAGGTACGACGTGGACACAGCGGCGATGCGGCCGTATTTCGAGGCCGAGCGTGTGCTGCACGACGGCGTGTTCTTTGCCGCCACGAAACTATACGGAATTACCTTCACCGAGCGCAGCGACCTGATCGGGTATCACCCGGATGTGCGGGTATTTGAAGTCTTCAACGAGGACGGCTCGGCCGTCGGCCTCTTCCTCTACGATCTCTACACGCGCGACTCGAAGCGCGGCGGTGCCTGGATGAGCTCGTTCGTCGACCAGGCGACCCTGCTGGGGACGCCGACGGCGGTGGTGATCAACAACCACAACGTGCCAAAGCCTGCGGACGGGGAGCCCACCCTACTGACCTATGACGAGGTGAGCACCCTGTTCCATGAGTTCGGTCACGCTCTGCACGGGCTCTTCGCCACAGTGACCTATCCGAAGTTCGCCGGGACGAACGTGTTCCGCGACTTCGTCGAGTTCCCCAGCCAGGTCAACGAAATGTGGATGCTGTGGCCGGAGGTGTTGGCGAATTATGCGGTTCACTTTCAAACCGGCGATGCGATGCCGCAGGCGCTGGTGGACCGGGTGCGGGCATCCGAGGGCTTCAACGAAGGCTTCAAGACCAGCGAATACCTGGCCGCCGCCTTGCTGGACCAGGCCTGGCACCGGATCACCGCCGACGACTCGGTGACCGATGTTGCCGAGTTCGAAGCTGTCGCCTTAGCCAAGGTCGGCCTCGATAACCCCGTCGTGCCCAGCCGATACTCGAGCACCTACTTCCAGCACACGTTTTCCGGCGGCTACGACGCCGGCTACTACTCCTACATCTGGAGCGAGGTGCTCGACGCGGACACCGTTGAATGGTTCACCGAGAACGGCGGCCTGAATCGGGCGAACGGGGACCGATTCCGCCAGAGGCTGCTCGCGGTAGGCGGCTCCACCGACCCGTTGGCGGCCTTCCGCGATTTTCGAGGTAGGGACGCGCGAATTGAACCTCTGCTGAAGCGTCGCGGCCTGGGCGCCTGAACCCGCGGTCGGCTACGCTGACTTCTCCTGGCGCCGCGGACGATGTGCGACGATGGTCGGCGCGGCGTTCTCCAGCACGGTTTCGCGGGTAACCACGACCCGGGCGACCTCTTCGCTGGATGGCACCTCGAACATGATCGGCCCGAGCACTTCTTCCATGATCGCCCGCAGCCCACGGGCACCTATCTTGCGCAGCACGGCGAGATCGGCGATGGCCTGCAGCGCGTCATGGTCGAATTCGAGTTCCACGCCGTCGATCTCGAACATGCGCTGATACTGCCGCACCAAAGCGTTCTTCGGTTCAGTCAGGATCTGCATCAAGGCATCCTGATCCAGCGGGGTCACCGTGGTCACCACCGGGAGCCGACCGATGAATTCAGGAATCAACCCGAATTTGTGCAGATCCTCCGGCAGCACCTCGGAGAAGAGGTTGATGTCATCGCCCTTGCTGTGCAACGGGGCGCCGAAGCCGATGCCCTTCTTGCCAGCCCGCGAGGAGATGATCTCTTCCAGCCCAGCGAACGCGCCGGCCACGATGAACAACACATTGGTCGTATCGATCTGGATGAATTCCTGATGCGGATGCTTACGGCCGCCCTGGGGCGGCACAGAGGCGACGGTGCCCTCGAGGATCTTCAGCAGCGCCTGCTGCACACCCTCACCCGACACATCTCGGGTGATCGAGGGATTCTCGGCCTTCCGAGCGATCTTGTCGACCTCGTCAATATAGATGATGCCCTGCTCGGCCCGCTTGACATCGTAGTCAGCGGCCTGGATCAGCTTAAGAAGGATGTTCTCCACGTCTTCGCCGACATAGCCGGCCTCGGTCAACGCGGTTGCATCGGCCACCGCGAACGGCACATTGAGCCGCTTCGCCAGTGTCTGGGCAAGGTAGGTCTTCCCGCAACCGGTCGGACCAATCAGCAGAATATTGCTCTTCGAAATCTCCACATCATCGCGCGCCGCATCGGCCGAGGTAATGGTGTTACGCGCGCGGACGCGCTTGTAGTGGTTGTACACCGCCACCGACAGAGCCCGCTTTGCCGGCTCCTGCCCGATGACGTATTCCTCAAGGAAGGCGAAAATCTCCTTCGGCTTCGGCAGTTCGAACTCACCGGTGGCCTCCTCGCCAGCTTCGGCAAGGCGTTCCTCGATGATCTCGTTGCACAACTCGACGCACTCATCACAGATGTAGACGCCGGGGCCGGCAATGAGCTGCTGGACCTGCTTTTGGCTCTTTCCGCAGAATGAGCATTTAAGCAGGTCGGCGCTCTCACCTATCCGAGCCATCCGTCACCTTCCTCCATTGGTGTGGAACCTGATTCGAGCCTAGCCTGAACGGACGACATCAAAGAGCAGCGTCACAGAAAAAGAAGACGGCGTGCCGTGGCCCGGCACGCCGTCTGGGTCGGACTACTTGACCAAAGCGGCAGGCACGTTCTTCCGGCTGCCGAGCACCTGGTCGATCAGGCCGTACTCCAGCGCGTCGGCTGCGCTGAGGATCTTATCCCGATCGATGTCCTTGTTGACCTGCTCCTGGCTCCGGTTGGAGTGCTTGGCCAAGGTTTCCTCGAGCCAGGTGCGCATCCGCAGGATCTCGGCAGCCTGGATCTCGATGTCCGATGCCTGACCTTGGCCGGCCTCGCCAACGGCGGGCTGGTGGATCAGAATGCGCGCGTTGGGCAACGCGAGCCTCTTGCCAGGTGCACCGGCGGCCAACAGCACCGCGGCGGCGGATGCCGCTTGTCCCAGGCAAACCGTCTGGATCTGCGGACGAATGTACTGCATCGTGTCGTAAATAGCAGTCATCGCCGTGAACGAGCCACCGGGTGAGTTGATGTACATCACGATGTCTCGATCCGGGTCTTGGCTCTCCAGCACCAGAAGCTGAGCCATCACGTCATCGGCGGAGGCATCATCCACCTGCACACCGAGGAAGATGATCCGATCCTCGAAAAGCTTCGCGTAGGGGTCTTGGCGCTTATAGCCGTAGGCGGTGCGCTCCTCGAACGACGGGAGGATGTACCGGGCGCCGGGCATTGCCTGGGTACCGGCCAAGCCCGAGGGGGCGGATGAGCCGAAGTTGAGATTGTTCATAAGATGTTCCCGTTCTCTGCCGTCAAAGAATTATTTGGATTCGGTTCCGCCGCCACCTGTGACGTCGGTAAGCGAATCGCGCACGTGATCGACAAACCCGTACTCCAAGGCCTCCTGAGCGCTGAACCAGCGGTCGCGGTCGCCGTCCGCGTTGATCTGCTCGACAGTCTTCCCGGTTTGAGCCGCGGTGATCTCGGCCAGCCGACGCTTCATGTCCAGGATCAGCTGCGCCTGGGTCTGGATGTCGCTGGAGGTTCCACCGAATCCGCCGTGCGGCTGGTGCAGCAGCACCCGGGCGTTCGGGGTGATGTACCGCTTGCCTTTGGTGCCAGAGGTCAGCAGCAGTTGGCCCATGGACGCGGCCATGCCGATCCCGACCGTGACGATGTCGTTTGGCACGATTTGCATGGTGTCGTAGATCGCCATACCGGCCGTGATCGAGCCACCGGGTGAGTTGATGTACAGGTAGATGTCCTCTTTCGAGTCCTCGGCCGCGAGAAGGAGAATCTTGGCGCAGATCTCGTTGGCGTTCTCGTCGCGCACCTCGGTCCCGAGCCAAATAATGCGGTCCTTCAGCAGTCGGTCAAAAACACCAGGTGTCGGTGCCTGTTCGGCCATGTCTCGCTCCGTTTCCTTATGTCGCGTGTCGCTCGTATCGACGTCGCTTCGAATCGAATCTATCTGAGCGAACGCGCACACACCGGCGTGTTCGCCGTGGGCAGAGCGGTATGGGCGTGCGGAAGAAGCTAGTTCTTCTTCGCGGCCTTCTTTTTCTTGGCCGGCTTCTGGGCCGTCTCATCATCTGCGGCGGCAGGGGCAGCGGACGCTGCGGCATCCGCGGTGCCGTCCGCAACAGCATCATCAGCTGCCGTGTCCTCAGCTGCCGTGTCCTCGACTGCCGTATCCTCGACTGCCGTGTCCTCGACTGCCGTGTCCTCGACTGCCGTATCCACTGTGGTGTCATCGGCCGCCGGCTCCTCGGCCGGTGCTTCTGCTACAGCGGTGAACTCGCTCAGGTCGACTGGCTTTCCGTCGGAGTCCTTGACGGTCGCCTTGCCCAGCGCAATGGCAAGGGCCTTGTTGCGAGCCACCTCGCCGACCATCTGTGGCACCTGGTTGTTCTCGCTGAGGATCTTGACGAACTCGTTGGGCTCCATGTTGTACTGGGCCGCGCCTTGAATCAGGTACTGGGTCAGTTCGTCCTGCGACACCTGCACCTTCAACTGCTCGGCGATGTCGTCGAGCAGGATCTGAGTACGGAAGGTACGCTCGCTGGAGGTGGTGACCTCAGCGCGGTGCTCGTCATCTTCGAGCCGCTCCTCGCTCTCCAAGTGACGATGAACCTCGTCCTCCACCAGCTGCGCCGGCACCGGGATCTCGACCAGCGACAGCAGCTTCTCAACGAACTGGTCACGCGCCTGGGTACCCTGCCCGAATACCTTCGACCGCTCGACCTGAGTGCGCAGGCTGGCCTTGAGCTCATCGATGGTGTCGAACTCGCTGGCAATCTGGGCGAAGTCGTCGTCGGCCTCGGGAAGCTCGCGCTCCTTGACCGCGGTGATCGTCACGGTGACCTCAGCCTTCTCGCCTTCGTTGTCACCGCCGAGCAGAGTCGATTCAAAGGTGGTGGTCTCACCGGCGCTGAGCGAATCCAACGCCTCGTCAATGCCCTCGATGAGCTCGCCGGAGCCGACCTCATAGGAAATGCTCTGCGCGGTGTCGACCTCGTTGCCACCAATGGTGGCGACCAGGTCGATCTGCGCAAAGTCACCAGTGCTGGCCGGGCGATCCACCGTGACCAGGGTGCCGAACCGGCTGCGTAGGTTGTCGAGCTCCTCGTCGACCTCCGCGTCGGTGACCTCGACCGGGTCTACGGTGAGCTCAAGTCCGACGTAGTCCGGAACCGTGATCGTGGGCCGGACATCCACCTCGATGGTCAGCAGCAGGTCGCCGGAGAAATCCTTGTCGCTTGGCCATTCGGTGATATCGGCCTGCGGGCGCCCGAGCGGGCGCAATTCATGCTCGTGAACCGCGGCACGGTAGAAACCGTCCAGGCCCTCGTTGACCGCATGCTCGAGCACCGCAGACTTGCCGACCCGCTGGTCGATGATGGGCGGCGGAACCTTGCCCTTGCGGAAGCCTGGGACGGTGATCTGCTCGGCAATGTGCCCGTACGCGTGGGTGATGGCGGGCTTCAGCTCCTCCGGCGTCACCGCAATGGTGAGTTTGGCGCGCGTGGGGCTCAGCTGGTCAACCGTGGTCTTCACGAAAAAGTCTCCTGTAATTGGGCGAATTCTCTGGGGATGAAAGCACTCTCTGTCGGGGCGACAGGATTCGAACCTGCGACCTCCCGGTCCCAAACCGGGCGCTCTACCAAGCTGAGCTACGCCCCGGATCGCTGCCTCAACCCGCCGGCCACGCGACGATCGGAGACCCTGCGGGCACCGGCGTGAAATGGCCTCGGCAAGTCTACTGCACACATCCTGATTCCCGGATGCTAGCCGGCGCGGCACTGCACCTGCCTACGGCACGGCAGGCTGCAGCATTGCATATCCTGCGGCACGCAGAGCCCTGCAGCACGCAGATCCTGCAGCACGGCAGATCCCGCGGCACGGCAGATCCCGCGGCACACTGCCCCTTGGCGTGAACATCGGAGCCTGGGACAATGGGGCATGCCCGATGAGGCAGCGGAGCCGGCCAATGCCGGAACTGCGGTACCACCCGGAGTGCGCGCGCAATTGCTCGCCACCGAGCACTGGAGTCTGCTCGCCTCTCGGAGCACGACTCAGGGCGAGGTTCTCAACCGGATCAGCATGTTCCTCACACTGACCTCGGCCGGGCTGGTCAGTCTTGCGCTCGCGGGGCAGGCCACCCGGTTCAACGGAGTGTTCCCGGGATTTGCGCTCACGGTACTCGGAATCATTTTCGTCATCGGCTTCCTCACCCAAGTCCGCGTGCTCAACGTGAGCATGGAGGATTTGTCGTTCGTGCTGGCGATGAACCGGCTCCGCGCCGCGTACGTGGACCTCGATCCCGGCGTAGCCCCGTATCTGATGGCATCCCGATTCGACGATCGCGCAGGCTCCGTGCAGACCTACTATTTCCTCGGCCGTCGTGGCTCAAGTCAGGTCGCCGGAAGCAGCATGGTGTTCATCATCGCCGTCAACGCCGCCCTCCTCGGTCTCTTCCTCGCCGGGATCGTCGCACTGGCTTGGGGCTCGCCCGGCTGGGCCGTCGGCACCGGTATCGTGGGCGGAGCCGGATATTTCGCCGTGTCGCTCTGGATCGGAGCGCGGCGCTATTACCGATTCTGGAAGTCCTACTCGCCGCAGTTCCCGTCGCAGGGAATCGGCTCGTCGACCGAGCGAATGCCGTAAGTCCTGTACAGTAATCATCGGCAGTTTCCACGCCTGTTGCGTAGAATGACGACGGTCCGGATGCTGTGGGGATGTAGCTCAATGGTAGAGCCTCAGTCTTCCAAACTGATTACGCGAGTTCGATTCTCGTCATCCCCTCTCCTCGCCCTGACGGGCAAAAATGGCGACTTGGCACCCTCAACAGGCTGAATTGCGCCGGCGAAACGCCGATTGCCTGTTTAAGCGGCCGGATTCAGGCAGCATGGTCTCATGACCGATTCCGAGGACGTCGTATGTGTGCACAACCTGCGCAAAACCTACGGCAGCGTGGTCGGCCTGGACGGCGTGAATTTTACCATCCGACGCGGCGAGACGTTCGCAATGCTCGGGCCGAACGGCGCAGGCAAATCGACGACGATCGAAATCTTGGAGGGCTATCGGGACCGTTCCGGCGGCGAGGCGCGCGTACTCGGCGTCGACCCCCAGCGCGGCGGCATCGACTGGAAGGCCAGGCTCGGGATCGTGCTCCAGAACACCGGCGAGAGCGGCAACGTCACCGTGCTCGAGCAGCTGACCCACTTCGCCGGCTACTATCGAAATCCGCGCCCGGTTGCCGAGGTCATCGACGCGGTGGGCCTGGGCCAGAAGGCAAAGACGCGGATCGCGAAGCTCTCCGGCGGGCAGCGCAGACGCGTCGACGTCGCGCTGGGCATCATCGGACGCCCGGAATTGCTCTTCCTCGACGAGCCGACAACCGGGTTCGATCCGGAGGCCAGACGTCAGTTCTGGGCGCTGATTGACGGCCTGAAGGATGACGGAACCACAATTCTGCTAACCACCCACTACCTGGACGAGGCGGCACACCTCGCGGACCGGGCCGCGGTCATCAACGGCGGCCGGATCATTGACATCGGCCGAATCGATGAGCTCGGCGGGGCCGACGCTCGTATTCCCCTGGTGCGCTGGCGGCAGGATGGAGCGCTTCACGAGGAGCGCACCACCGGCCCAGCCGGTTTGGTGGCACGGCTATACGCCGAACGCAACGAAGAACCCGACGAACTCGAGGTGATCCGGCCGAGCCTGGAGGACGTCTACCTAAGGCTCGTCGGGGCCGACACCGCAACGCAGTCCCCCACCGCAACGCAGTCGGAGCCGACATGACCGGCACCACGACAACCGTCCCCGGAATCAATTCGCCCGGTCGCACCATCCGGCTCGGCCTGTCCCGAATCGGCTACGAGCTGAAGGTCTACTTCCGCCAGGGTGACTCCGTCTTCTTCACGTTCCTGTTCCCCATCCTGATGCTTTCGGTCTTCGCGGTCGCATTCAGCACCGCCGGCAACATCGGGCGGAATCCAGACGGTACCGGTGGCATCAGCTTCGGCGCCTACTACCTGCCGGGCATGCTTGCAGCTGGCATGCTCCTGAGCGGGGTGCAGAACCTCGGTGTTGATATCGCGGCCGAAAAGGGCGACGGCACGCTGAAACGTCTGGGCGGGTCACCGCTGCCGGTGATCTCATACTTCATCGGCAAAATCGGCATGGTGATGGTCAGCGCCGTGTTCCAAGCCGTACTGCTGCTCCTGGTCGCGCGGTACGCCTTTGGTGTGACCCTGCCCACAGAGGCGGATGCCTGGCTGCTGTTCGCCTGGGTATTCCTGCTCGGAGTGATCACCAGTTGCGTGCTCGGTATCGCGATCTCGGCGCTCCCGCGCAGCGGTAAGAGCGCGACGGCGGTGGTCATCCCCATCGTATTAGTGCTGCAGTTCATCTCCGGCGTCTACCTGCAATTCAACATGCTGCCCGAGTGGCTGCAAAATGTTGCCGCCGTGTTCCCGCTGAAATGGATGGCGCAGGGCATGCGCGCGGTGTTCCTGCCCGAGTCATTCTCGACGCTGGAGCAGACCGGAGGCTGGGACCTGACCTGGGTCGCCATCAACATGCTGATCTGGTTTGTCGCCGGGCTGGTACTGTGCCGGGTCACATTCCGCTGGATCCGCAAAGACACCTAAAGGGACCAGAGCGTGTGCCAAATTCAGGACCGAAGCGGACCCGGCGGCGTCACCTTCCCGACACGCCGTAGCCGTCCTGAATCCGGACCGGAAACGGGGCTCGCGGACGGGCAGGATTCGGAAATGCGCACCGCCTCTCAGCCCACCGCCCCAGCGCACCGCCTCAGTCCACCGCGCCGTCTCAGTCCACCGCGCCGAACGCCGCGACGCAGTTCTGACCGCCGAAACCGAACGCGTTGGTGATCGCGTAGCGCACCCGCTGCTCCCGCGCAGTCAGTGGCACATAATCCAGCGGGCACTCCGGATCCGGCGTCAGATAGTTGATCGTCGGTGGGATGATGCCCTGCTCAATCGACAGGGCACAGAGCATCCCGGCCAACGCGCCCGCTGCGCCGATCAAATGCCCGGTCATCGACTTCGGCGCGCTGACCGCCACGCGGGATGCCGCCTCCCCCAGCGCGGCGCGGATCGCCATCGACTCGGTGCGGTCGTTGGCCCGGGTCGAGGTGCCGTGCGCGCAGACCAGGTCGACGGCATCCGCGTTCAACTGTGCGTTGGCCAGCGCCCTGGTGATCGCCAGCGTGGCGTACTGACCGGTCGGCTCCGGCGCAACGATGTGGAAGGCATCGCTGGTCAGCGCCCCGCCGAGAATTTCGGCGTACGCGTGCGCGCCACGCGCCCGGGCATCGGACAGCCGCTCCAACACCATGATCACCGCGCCCTCGCCGAAGACAAACCCATCGCGGTCGGCGTCGAACGGCCGGGATGCCTCGGTCGGCGCGTCGTTATGCTGCGACAGCGACCGCATCGAGCTCAAGCCGCCGAACATCACCGGAGTGATTGCGGCATCCGTGCCACCTGCGACGACGACGTCAGCCTCCCCCGACACGAGCAGGCGTCGTGCCTCCAGCAGCGCGTAGAGGCCGCTCGCGCAGGCGAGCGCGCTCGCGTTCACCGGGCCGTGTACACCGAGGTCGATGGCGATCTCGCAGGCGGGCATGTTCGTCAGCGCGGAAGGCACGAAGCTCGCCTTCAAATGCCGGATACCGCCGTCATGGAAGATCTCGGTGGCATCTTGAACCTCGGGGAACCCGGCGACAGCGCTGTTGACGATCACCGCGGCGTTGACCTCGTCCAGGCGTGGGCCGAGACCGGCATCCGCTACCGCCTCTTGCGCGGCAGCGACCGCGAGCTGCGTCGATCGAGACGATCGGTTCACGCGTTTCACCGACAAGACGGATGCCGGGTCGAAATCTTTGACCTCAGCGGCGATCCTGGTCGGGAATCCGCTCGCGTCGAATCGGGTGATCGGTCCGACGCCGCTGCGGCCGGAGGTGAGCCCGGTCCAGGTCTGACCCCAGGAGTTTCCCAGCGGTGTCAGCGCTCCCAAACCGGTGATGACAACGCGTTCGCGCGAGCCCATGCTTTCCCTCCACCGTCCCCGTCAGCTCAGCCTATGCCGCCTTGCGGAATACCCCGCGCAGGGTAGCGTTGCCCTTGACATAAGCGAAAGGGTAAAACTATGACAGAGACAGCCACAACGACCAAATACTCGGCCAACCCCGATGTCGCCGCCGCGGCTGCCCAATTCCTCGACCCGGTAGTGGTGGACCTGACTGCGGTCGTCGTCAACGGCAAGCAGGCCCACTGGCATGTTCGCGGAGACAACTTCATCGGAGTGCACGAGCTGCTCGACCAGGTTGTCATGCACGCCTTAGCGTGGGCGGACCTCGCCGCCGAGCGGGTCGTGGCCCTCGGTCTACCCGTCGACGCTCGGCTGAGGACCGTCGCAACTAAGACCACCACCGGTGAGTTGAGCGCGGGATTCCAGCAGTCGAAAGTCGCCATCACCCAGATGGTGGAACAGCTCGACGCCGCACTGGTTACGGTGCGCACCGCCGTCAAGGAGCTCGAAGAGATCGACGTGAACAGTCAGGATGTCGTCGTCGAGATCGAGCGCGGACTGGTTTACGACCGCTGGCAGCTCTTCGCGCACATCAGCGAATAAGCCGGAGCCGAGCGAACGGCAGCCCAACACTGGGTAGTCGCCGTCACGCCCGGGCAGTCGCCGTCACGCCTGGCAGCTCGGGCACCAGTACAGTTTGCGCGCGCCGATCTCCTCCAGGACGATGTGTGTTGCGCACACCCGGCAGGGTAGTCCCTCGCGCTTGTATACCCAGTGCCGGTCGGCACGGGATGCCATGGCGCGGGTGTACGCCTCGTCGTCAAGATCGGCCATGGTCATCATCTGACCGGTTTCGACGCCGATTTTCAGCAACCGGGCCCAGTCGCGCCATAGCTCGCGTGCGGTCTCCTCCGGAACCTTCTTGCCGGGCGTGTGCGGGTTCAATCTCGCCCGGAACAACAATTCGGCCCGGTAAACATTGCCGATACCGCTGACCACGGACTGGTCCATCAGGAGCAGTGCTATCGGAGTGGGCTTCTTCCGGATGGTCGCGGCAAAGTGGTCCTCGGTTTCGGCGTCGTTGTGCACCAGCGGATCCGGACCGAGCTTGGCGATCACGGCATCCACCTGGGCCGGATCAAGCACCTCGCAGGCGGTCGGGCCACGCAAATCGGCAACCGCCGCGTCGGTGAGCAGCCGCACTCGTACCTGCCCGATCGGCTCGGGTGGGAAGGTATCTTGGCCGGCTCCATCAACCGCCCGCAGGGTCTCCTGCTCGGCCATCCGCAGCCGGGTGCGCCGTGGGGCGCCGATGCTGTGCAGCGAGTTCTCGCCCGCTTCATCGAGCACCGGCTTATCCAGCGCCGTGCCGCGCTGATTGGTCTGTCCCATCCGGCCATTGGCGGATGCGATAGTCGGGTCCACCGAGACTGCCCCGGCGAAGTCCCACGCACCGTAGATCCCCAGGTGCACCCGCAGCCACAGCTGGTGGTCGAACTCAAGGAACATCTGTTTTCCGATCGCACGGGAATCGGTGATAACGCGTCCGTCGATCAGCGCTGCCCCCTCGGCGAAACGCCCCTGCGGGGACGAGACGGCAACCCGGTGTCCGAGAAAATTATGCGCGAACTGGCGAGCGATCCGGTGCACCGAATGTCCCTCAGGCACCGCTACCTACCTGCCGTCGGCGCGGATACCGCATTGCCGAGGTCCCGACCTGCTATTGCTCCGGTGGCCTCGTATTCGGCGATCTGGGCGATGCGCCGCACGTGACGCTCCTCGAAGGAGAACGCTTCGGCGATGAACGTGTCGATGAAACTCGTCGCCTCCTCGACTGTGTGCTGGCGCGCCCCGATCGAGATGACATTCGCATCGTTGTGCTGGCGGGCCAGTAACGCGGTGCTCTGGTTCCAGACCAGTGCGGCGCGGATGCCGGCGACCTTGTTCGCCGAGATCTGCTCTCCGTTTCCGGAACCACCGAACACCACCCCGAGCGATTGCACCCCGGCTTGCTGATCTGCCGCCACGGCACTGGCGGCGGCGATGCAGAACCCCGGGTAGTCGTCAAGCGCGTCGTAACTTCGCGGCCCGTGGTCGACTACTTCGTGACCAGCCGCGGAGAGATGCTCGATCAGGTGCCGGCTGAATTCCAGCCCCGCATGATCGGTGCCGATGTGTATGCGCATGCGGCAAGTTTATTGCCCGAGCGCGACCTACTCGAAGATCGGTTCGCGGGTGCGGGTTCGCTTGATTTCAAAGAAGCCGTCATAACTGGCTACGGCAAGCACGCCGTCCCAGAGCGCCGCAGCCTGCTCGCCGTGCGGAGCCGGCGAGATGACCGGGCCGAAAAAGGCCGTCCCGTTGACGGCGATGACCGGCGTGCCGACTTCCTGACCGACGCGGGCGATGCCATCGAAATGACTCGCTCGCATTTGCGCGTCGTACTCATCGGAATCAGCGAACCGTGCGTAGTCGGCAGGCAGGTTTGTTTCGGCCAGAGCCGCCGGAATCACCTCGTCAGGATTGTTGTTGCCACCCAGGTGGATACGCGCGCCGAGTGCGTCGTAGAGAGGCTTGATCGCCGACTGTCCCTGCAGTTGCGCCACCGCCGACACCAACCGGGTGTATTTCAGCGCCCGGGGCAGAAACTCCCGGTACCCCTCGCTCACGTCTTGCTCCTCATTGAGCACCGCGAGGCTCATCACATGCCAGGTCACGTCCAGGTTCCGCAGCGTCGCGACCTCGTCGACCCAGCGCGAGGTCATCCAGGCCCATGGGCACGAGGGGTCGAACCAGAAGTCGACGGCAGTGGCCGCGCCGACCTGAGCCGGATTCGAGTCGATCGTGCGGGTTTCGGATGTGGCGTTCGTTTCTAATGTGGTCATGCTCTCCGATAACGCCGCGCCCGGCGGCAATGTTCCCAGCTCTGTTCTGGCCATTCCCAGCTCTGCTCTGGCCTTTCGGTGCGGCACGGAGCAGACTAGAGGAAGGCATTCATGCGGGAGGCAACGCACCATGAAAGCGACAGCGCTATCACCAGACCTGATGCCCGTCCTGTCCAGGGGCAAGCATCGCAATCCCAGGCGCGGCGCCTGCTTTATGGAGTTCGCGTCGTATCTGGCCGGCGAACCGTGGAGCGACCACCCGCGGTGCACCCACCCGCTGCTGGCCGCCGTGGCCCGCGCGGTCAATGACTACAGTTCCGATCACGCGCGCGCCGAGTTGGCTCCGCTGATCCCGAGTGTGATCGGCGTGACCAGCGCCGACCCGCGGATGACCGTGCTGATCGCGTTGCGTTGCTCGTGCGCGGCGGTACCGGTTGCGGCCGCGAGCCGACAGCGGGCGCTGGCCGCCGGCATCCTCGCCTGCCAGCGCGCGCTGGAGACGCTCGATGGCGCGCCCGATCCGCAGTGGGCGAAACGCATCGACGTGGCGTTGGGTCAAGTCCCGGACGCCGAACGCTGGGCACATGAGTTCATCGAGTCGATGGCGGGTAATCTCCCGGACACCCTCACTGTGCGTACCGCCTCGAGCATCGTCGGTGCGGCGGTGCAAGGCATCGCACAGGCCTGCATTAGTGATCCGGACCGGCACTTGCACGACTTGCTCGTCGACGTGATCGACGATTGCACGCAGTGGGCTCAGACGCACACGACATCGCGGACCGCACCGCAGCCGTCGAAGAGCGAGCCCGCGCTGTTGCGCCTATCCCGGCGCTGACATCCGGTCGCGCTTCGGTGCCGACTAGGCTGGTTCGCGGCGATCACGAGTCGCCGAACTACCTCACGTCTGCGCCGAAGGAGTGCGAAGTTGCCTGGAGAAAATCTCACCCGCGTCGAAGCCCAGGAGCGTGCGGCGCTCCTGTCTGTGCACCGTTACGACGTACGGCTGGACCTCACCACGGGCCCGGAGACCTTCCGCAGCGAGACCACCGTGAGGTTCTCGGCGACGCCGGGAGCATCCACCTTCATCGATGCGATCACCCGCACGGTGCATTCGGTCACCCTGAACGGTACGGTGCTTGATCCCGCCCTCGTCAGCGACGGCATCCGAATCCAACTGGACTCTCTCGCCGCGGAGAACGAGCTCACGGTGGTGGCCGACGCACTGTACACGAATACCGGTGAGGGCTTGCACCGGTTCGTAGACCCGGTCGACGACGAGGTCTACCTGTACAGCCAGTTCGAGGTGCCGGATTCGCGGCGCATGTTCGCGGTTTTTGAGCAGCCGGATCTGAAGGCGAGCTTCCAGTTCACCGTGACGGCGCCGGCGAACTGGCAGGTGATCAGCAACTCCCCCACCCCGACCCCCGTGCCTGCCGAGGATGCCGAGCCTTCGGCCGGCTCCGTGCCAGAATCGGCCACCTGGTCGTTCGAGCCGACCCCGGTACTCCCCTCCTATGTCACCGCACTGATCGCCGGACCGTACGTCGGCGTGCACAGCGAGTTGACCAGCCGCGACGGCCGGGTAATCCCACTGGGCATCTTCGCCCGGGCGTCGTTGGCCGAATACCTCGACGCCGACTACATCTTTGAAAAGACCCGCCAGGGCTTCGCCTACTACGAGGAGAAGTTCGATTATGCGTATCCGTTTGAGAAGTACGACCAGCTCTTCGTGCCGGAGTTCAACGCCGGGGCGATGGAGAACGCCGGGGCGATCACGTTCACCGAAACCTATGTCTTCCGTTCCAAGGTGACCGACGCCATCAAGGAGCGCCGGGTCGTCACCATCCTGCACGAGTTGGCACACATGTGGTTCGGAGACCTGGTCACCATGCGCTGGTGGAACGACCTGTGGCTGAACGAATCGTTCGCCGAGTACGCCTCCACCCTCGTCACCGCCGAGGCGACCGAATGGCACCAGGCCTGGACAACCTTCGCTGCCATGGAAAAGAGCTGGGCCTACGCGCAGGACCAGCTGCCCTCTACGCACCCGGTGGTTGCCACCATCAATGACCTCCAAGACGTCCAGGTCAACTTCGACGGCATCACCTACGCCAAGGGCGGCTCTGTGCTCAAACAACTGAGCGCCTGGGTGGGCCAGGAGGCATTTCTGGCGGGAGTTGCCCGATACTTCAAACGGCACGCTTACGGCAACACCGAACTGCGCGACCTGCTGGTCGAGTTGGAGGCGACCAGTGGCCGCGATCTGACCCAGTGGGCGGCACTGTGGCTGGAGACCGCGGGTGTGAACACCCTGCGACCGCAGCTCGAGGTCGATTCCAATAAAAACATCACCTCTTTCGCCGTACTGCAGGAGGCGCCGGCCGAGCATCCGACCCTGCGTCCACACCGCCTAGCCATCGGCCTGTACAACTACAGCGATCCAACCGATGGTTCCGGAAAGCGGCTGGTGCGCGAGCGTCGCCTCGAGCTCGACATCGACGGCGAAAGGACCGCTGTCGCGGAGTTGGTCGGCGTGGCGCGGCCGGATCTGATCCTGCTCAACGATGATGACCTGGCCTACGCCAAGATCCGGCTGGACGACGCCTCACTGACGGTCGCATTGCAGAGCCTGTCCTCGATCGAGAATCCGCTGGCGCGGGCACTGGTCTGGGGTGCCGTCTGGGATGCCACCCGTGACGCCGAGACTCCGGCTGGTGATTATGTGCGGCTGGTGCTGAACAACATCGCGACCGAAACCGAGTCGACCACCCTGCGCACCACGCTGAACCAGCTCCTGCTGGCCGCGGGCTCCTACACCGCACCGGAACGTCGTGATGCGACGCTGGAGCACGTCGCCGACTCCCTCTGGGCCCTGGCCCAGCAGGCCAAGGCCGGCACCGATGCGCAGTTCCAATTCGTCAAGTTCTTCGCGGCGGTGGCGCGGACTGAGGAGCAGTTGGATGCCATCGGCGAATTGCGCTCGGGCGCGCTGCGGTTAGATGACCTCGAGATCGACACCGACCTCTCCTGGGAGCTACTGACCGCGCTAGTGGCCGGAGGAAGAGCCGGGCACAGCGAGATCGATGCGGCACTGGCAGCTGACGATACCGCCACCGGAGCCCAGTCCGCGGCGGCGGCGGCGGCGGCGATTCCCACTGCGGAGGGCAAACGTGCCGCGTGGGCATCCGTCTTCGATGTGGACACCGCACCGAACACCATCGTCCGGGTGACCGGTATCGGGTTCCAACGCGTGATCGACACCGAGCTGCTCGAGGAGTTCGTGCCCCGGTATTTCGCCGCTCTGCAGGAAGTGTGGGCCTCTCGTAGCTACAAGATCGCCGAGTACCTGGTCGCCGGAATGTACCCGAGGCCGTTGGCGAACGCTGCATTGCGCGATGCAACCCGCGCCTGGCTGGACCAGAATCCGGAGCCTGCGGCGTTGCGCAGGATCGTGGTGGAGAATCTCGCCGGCGTCGAGCGCGCCCTCGCCGCGCAGGCCCGTGACGCTCGTGCGGCCGTGATCTAGCCGAGTACGCTCAGACCCCACCGATAGAGTGGATGCCTATGGACTGGACTGCCTTCGTCACCTGGCTGCAGGACTTTGACAAGACGTATCACCTGGTCAGTGTCGTCATAATCATCGTCGGGGCATTCCTGATCCGCTGGATTCTGCTCGCGTTGATCAGACGCGTCGTGGATCGGATCGTCACCGGGGTCAAAAAGAAACAGCGCGTGCAAGACACCCAGATGCTGCTGGCCTCACCGCTGGCGGCAGTGCGGGTCGTGCAGCGCACCAGAACCCTCGGCACGGTCCTGACGAACGTCATCAACGTGATCGTCGTCGTCGTGACCCTGGTGCTATTGGTGAACACTCTCGCGCCGAGCGTGATCGGCTCGCTGACGATTCTGACCGCCGCGGTCGGTGCGGGCCTCGGCTTCGGGGCGCAGAACATCGTCAAGGATGTGCTCAACGGCTTGTTCATGGTGATGGAGGATCAGCTCGGGGTTGGCGACGTCGTCGATGTCGGTCCGGCGACCGGAATGGTCGAGGCGGTCGGTATCCGAATCACCCAGTTACGCGATGTCAACGGCACGCTCTGGTTTGTCCGCAACGGGGAAATTCTGCGGGTCGGCAACATGTCCCAGGGTTGGTCACGGGTGATCATCGATCTCGCCGTGCCGTACGACGCGGACATCGACGCCATTCAGAGTGCCGCGCTGGATACCGCGACAGCGCTGGCCAAGACACCGAAGTGGCGACCCAGCATTCTGGATAAACCGGAATTGTGGGGTCTGGAGTCGATTTCGCCCGAAGCGGTGGTGATCCGGTTGGTGATCAAGACCCGAACGGTTGCCAAGGACGATGTTTCCCGCGAGTTGCGCGCCCGATTGAAGTCGACCCTCGACGCGATGGAGGTGCAACTGCCCTCGCTCAACGCGGTGGTGCTGACCGGATTCGACGGCGCGGCCAGCATCAAGGGTGCAAATCCGCCCCGCACCAAACCACTGCGGGTCACCGAACCGGATCAGCCGAAGAAGAAGCGCGGTTGGCGAAACAAGGACGCGGGAACGGACCCCAGGTCCGTCGACGTCATACATTCGAAGGACCCAAAGAAGTGACCAGCACTCCCGATCATTCAACCTTTTATGCTCAGGTGGGCGGCCGTGAAACCTTTCAGCGCCTGGTCACCGAGTTCTACCGAGGAGTGGCGGGCGACCCGGTGTTGAAGCCGATGTACCCGGAGGATGACCTCGGGCCGGCGACGGAGCGGTTGACCATGTTCCTGGAGCAGTATTGGGGCGGTCCGACGACCTATCAGGAGAAGCGCGGCCACCCACGGTTGATGCAGCGGCACGTGGCCTTCCGGGTCACCCCGGACGCCAGGGACCGGTGGTTGTCGCATATGCGCACCGCGCTGGACACGCTGGAGCTCCCGCCGATGTACGAGGCAGCCATCTGGGACTACCTGGACCGTGCGGCACACATGATGGTCAATACCTTCGACGCGTAACGGCAGCATGCACCAGCGGCGATTTCGTTCCGCGGCATGGCGAGGGTCCCGGTTCGGTTGTTTACTGGAGGCGTTCCCGACTCTAAGCAAGAGGAGATCATCATGGACTCGACCCAGCTGACCTGGATCATCGTGGTGATCATAGCGATCATCGTCATTCTCGTCATCGTGAGCATCGCCCTGTACGTGGGCCGGAACCGGCGCCGAGAGGTCAACCGCCGTCGTGCGGCCGAAATCAGGCGGGACGCGCAAGAGGACGAGCTGGCCGCCCGCGACGAGAGTGCCAAGGCGGCCAGGGCGCAAGCAGACGCAGAGCAGGCGGAGGTCGATGCGGAACGCCTGCGTCGCGAGGCGAGCGAACGCCAAGAGGATGCCGCCGCCACTCAGGCACGCACGACCGAGCAGGTGCGCAAGGCGGACAAGCTCGACCCGGACGTGGACACGGATCGGGACGGAGTGCGCAAGCGCCGGGACGTACGGGATGTTCGGGATGACCCTTCGGCAAGCTCAGGGACCGACCGGCGGGATGACCCTTCGGCAGGCTCAGGGACCGACCGCTGACGCGCGACTGAGCACATGCTCGGCGTGTCGGAGCACCGGCGCGTCGATCATCCGGCCACGGAACCGGAACACGCCGCGCTGGCCTGAGGCTGCAGCGAGCACCGCGTGCGCGTAGGCGGTCTCTTCCGCGCCGGGCCGGTAGGCGTCTCGAATCACCGGCACCTGACTTGGATGGATGCAGGCGGTGGCGGCGAATCCGGACGCGGCGGCATCCGACGCCTCGATCGATAAGCCCTCGAGATCGCCGATGTTCAAATACACACTGTCAATGGCGGCCTTTCCGTTTGCCGCAGCGGCCAACAGCACCTGTGACCGCGCGTGCGAGGCCACCAGACGATAGCGGCCGTCGGCGAATCTGCTCGAGGTTCCGCCGAGGGAAGCGACCAGGTCTTCCGCCCCCCACATCAACCCGACGACGTTCGGCTCGGCGGCGATCGCGCCCGCCGCGACGATACCCTGAGCGGTCTCGCACAGCGCAATGACCCGATAGCCGCTGCCCAGCCGAGCGAGCGTGGGCGGCTGCTGGGCACTTTCCGCTTTGGCCAGCATCACGGTACGGTATTGCGTCATCGCCAGCGCGGCCAGATCCCGATCGAAGTCCTCGGTGCCCACCGGGTTGACCCGCACGATGACGCGGGCTGGGTCGAGTGGGTGTTCGCCGATGGCCTGCCGGGCCATCGGCTTTGCATCCGGCGCGACAGCGTCCTCCAGATCGAGAATGACGGCATCTGCGCGCTGAAGCGCCTTATCGTAGCGTTCCGGGCGGTCGGCTGGGCAGAACAGCAATGCCGGGCCGAGCGCGAACGGCTCGATCGGGATCATCGGGCGGCGTCCCGACACCAGACCAACGTCGAGCGGACGGCGCTGGCCACCACGATGCCGTCCTGGTTCTTCGCGGTATGAGTCAGTGTCACGATGCCCTGGCCGGGTCGGGATTTTGAGAGCCGCTTGCCGTCCACCATGGTTTCCGAGTACATCGTGTCGCCGTGATAGAGCGGATGCGGGAACCGGACCTCGGTGAAGCCAAGGTTCGCCACAATGGTGCCTTCGGTAAGTTGCGCGACCGAGCTGCCCACCAGGGTGGCCAAGGTGAACATCGAGTTCACCAGGCGCTGCCCGAAGGGCTGCTCGGCGGCCCACGCGGCATCCAGATGCAGGGATTGCATGTTCATGGTCAGCGTGGTGAATAACACGTTGTCGGCCTCGGTCACCGTGCGGCCTGGCCGATGCAGATAGCGGGTACCGACCTCGAACTCCTCAAAATAAAGGCCGCGCTGCTCGATTACCTTGCCCGATGGCACCGTGCCCGATGGCCCCTTACCCGCTGGCGTAGCGTCGCGCTCGGTCATGCGCTGCGCTCCCCCGCCTGATACTCGCTCGTGATCAGCTCAGCTCCGGTGGCTGCGACGACTTCGTCGACGCCGACCCCGGGCGCCGTCTCGCGCAGCACCAGGCCGCGTTCGGTGACATCGATCACGGCAAGGTCGGTAACGATTCTGTCGACACAGCCCTTGCCGGTCAGCGGCAGCGTGCAGGCGGGCAGGATCTTCGGTTGGCCGTCCCGGTCCGTGTGGTTCATCATCACGATCAGCCGTTTTGCGCCGAACACAAGGTCCATGGCGCCGCCCATGCCCTTGACCATCTTGCCCGGAATCATCCAGCTGGCCAGATCACCATTGGCAGCGACCTCCATCGCGCCAAGGACCGCGACGTCGACGTGGCCGCCTCGCACCATGCCGAACGAGGTGCCGGAGTCGAAGAACGATGCGCCCGCGTTGACGGTCACCGTCTCTTTTCCCGCGTTGATCAGGTCGGGATCAAGGGCGTCCTCCGTGGGGTACGGCCCCACCCCTAATATGCCATTTTCGGAATGCAAGACGACCTCGATGCCGTCCGGGATGTAGTTCGGGATCAAGGTCGGCATTCCGATGCCGAGGTTGACGTACTGTCCGTCTTCGAGTTCCTGGGCCACCCGGGCCGCCAGCTCATTTCGGGTCAGGCTCATGATTGCCCTCCTGCCACCGACACGGTGCGCTTTTCGATCCGCTTCTCCACGTCGGCTGCCAAAACCACCCGCTGTACAAAGATCCCCGGGGTGTGGATCTGCCCGGGCGGCAGCTGACCGGCCTCCACGATCTCCTCGACCTCGGCGATGGTGGTGCGGGCAGCCATGGCGCACAGTGGATTGAAGTTCATCGCGGTCGCGTGGTAAATCAGGTTTCCATACCGATCGGCCTGCGCCGCGTGGACCAGGGCAAAGTCCGGCTGCAGGGCGGTCTCCAGCACATAGTCGTTCCCGCCGAAGCCGCGGACCTCTTTCGGCTCGGATGCCGTCGCCACGCCGCCCGAGGCGTCGTACCGTTGCGGTAACCCACCTTCGCTGACCTGGGTGCCGACGCCCGCCGGGGTGTAGAAGGCAGGGATTCCCGCCCCACCTGCGCGCAGCCGTTCGGCGAGGGTGCCCTGCGGGTTCAGCTCCACCGCGAGTTCCCCGGAGAGGAACTGTCTGGCGAATTCCTTGTTCTCGCCGACGTAGGAACTGATCATCCGGCCGATGCGCTGGTCCCGCAGCAACACGCCGAGTCCCCAATCGTCCACACCGCAGTTGTTGCTGATGATTTCCAGCCCGCTGGTGCCGGCCGCGTGCAGCGCCTGAATCAGCGCCATCGGCACGCCGCAGATCCCGAAACCGCCAACGGCGATCGAGGCTCCGTCCGGGATGTCGGCGACGGCATCCGCCGCGCTCGGGTAGATTTTGTCGATCATCGGTGAACTCCCACTCTCGGTGGCCGTGCCACGAGCCTAGCTGTCATCAGGCGAATCCCAGTTCCCGCGAGATCACCATCAGTTGCACCTCGGTGGTGCCCTCGCCGATCTCCAGGATCTTGGAATCGCGATAGTGCCTGGCCACCGGATTTTCGTTCATGAATCCGTACCCGCCGAAGATCTGGGTGGCGTCGCGGGCGTTGGCCATCGCCGCCTCGCTGCCGACCATCTTGGCGATCGAGGCCTCCATCTTGAACGGCTTGCCGTTGACCAGTTTCTGTGCCGCGTCGTAGTAGGCGAGCCTCGAGGTGTGCACCCTGGCCTGCATCCTGGCGATCATGAACGAGATGTGCTGGTTCGAGCCGATCGTGCGGCCGAACACGTTGCGGGTCTTGGCGTACCGGATCGACTCCTCCAAGCATCCCTGCGCGGCGCCGGTGCACAGCGCGGCGAAGGCGACCCTGCCCTCGTCGAGGGTTTGCACGAAGTTTGCGAAGCCGCGGCCGCGCTCGCCCAACAGGTTCGCCTCCGGAACGCGCACATTGGTGAAGGTGAGCGGGTGGGTATCGGAGGTGTGCCAGCCGACCTTGTCGTAGGACGGCTCGACGACGAACCCCTCGGTGCCAGACGGCACCAGGATCGCGGTGAGCTCCTTCTTCACCGAACCGTCTGGCCGGACGGATTCGCCGGTGACGGCGGTGACGGTGACCAGTTTGGTGATCTCGGTTCCGGAGTTGGTGATGAACTGTTTGGTGCCGTTGATCACCCATTCACCGTTGTCGAGCTCGGCAGTGGTCTTGGTTCCTGCGGCGTCCGACCCGGCATCCGCCTCGGTCAGCCCGAAGCCGGCCAGTGCGTGGCCCGCGGTGAGCATCGGCAGCCACTGGCGTTTCTGTTCTTCGGTTCCGCTGCGATAGATCGGCATGATGCCAAGGCCGACTCCGGCCTCCAGGGTCACCGCGATGCTCTGATCGGCGCGGGCGAGTTGCTCAACGGCCAGGCACAGGGAAAGGTAGTCCTTGCCCTGTCCGCCATATTCCACCGGTAACGGCAACCCGAACAGGCCCATTTCTCCCATCCGGGCGATGATGTCGTACGGCAGGGATCGCTTGGTGTCGTATTCGTATGCCGCAGGGGCGACAACGGTGTCGGCGAAGTCCCGCACCCGCTCCCGCAGCTGCTGATGTTCGTCATCGAGTTCGAAATCCACTATTGGGCTCCTTTGCTCGCCGGCACGGGGTTGCCCGTGGGGCGTTCGGTCGGCGCTGCCGCCACCGGAGTGATGGTGGCGACGATTTGGTCGAGTTTGACCAGGTCTCCTGTTTTGACATTGATCTGCACCAGGCCGTCGATGCTGGCCGTCAGCCGGTGCTCCATCTTCATCGCCTCCACGATGAGCAGTGTCTCGTCCACCTCAACCAGGTCGCCGGTGGCCGCATTTACGCTGACCACGGTTCCCGGCATCGGGGAACGGACATCGGGGACGAGCGCAACATCGGCGCGACCCAGCCCAGCCAGCTGCTCCGCGACCCGCTCCGCGCGGCCGATCAGACGCACCGAGCAGGTGAAGCCCGCTTCGCCGATCCACACGGTATCGCCATCCCGGAACAGATTCAGCACCCGGGCCACGCCATTGATCTCAAGAACGACCCGCAACGGCTCACCGGGCGCTCTCGTCCCGGCCACCGCGCGCAACCGCGCGGCTACCGACGCCCCTGGGCCACCGCTCGCCGCGGCGCCGGGTGGCACCTCATTGCGTGCCACCTGTACGGACGCCGCCGCGGCGCCGCCGAGAACGCTCACCTGAACCGACTCGGTCGCACTCACCGCGAGCGTGTAGCGGCTGGCGCATGGCTCCGAGCCCATCCGCCACCCGTTCGGGGTCCGCCAGAGTGCACCCGGACGGGGCATACGGGCGGGGTTGTTCCAGCGAGCCGCGTCGATCCGGTCCTCGTGCAGCACCAGCGCGGCCGCGGTCAGCATTGCGTCATCGACCTGCCGAAACGCGAGATCCGGCAGTCGGCGTTCGATCAGGGTGGTGTCCATCACGCCGGAGCGCACATCGGGGTCGGCCAGGAGGGCCCGCAAGTACTCGATGTTGGTCTTCAGCCCGAGGATTATGGTGTCGCCCAGCGCCGCCTCCAGGCGAGTGATCGCCTGCTCCCTGGTCGGGGCCCAGGCGATCGTCTTGGCCAGCATGGGGTCGTAGTGCGAGCCGATCACGAGGCCTGGGATCATCGAGCTGTCCACCCGGATGCCGTCTCCGCTCGGCTCTCTGAGCGCGACCACGGTGCCGGCCGTCGGCAGAAAACCGCGCTCGGGGTCCTCGGCGTACACCCGCGCCTCGATCGCGTGACCATTCAGCACGACATCGTCCTGGGTGATACTCAACCTCTCGCCAGAGGCGATACGCACCTGCCATTCGACCAAATCGATGCCGGTCACCGCTTCGGTCACCGGATGCTCCACCTGCAGTCGGGTGTTCATCTCCATGAAGAAGAATTCGTCCGGCGCGTCTGAGGAGACCAAGAACTCCACCGTGCCGGCGCCGCGATAGTCGACGCTCGCCGCCGCCCGGCACGCCGCCGCACCGATCCTGGCCCGGGTCGGTGCGTCGAGCAAGGCCGACGGCGCCTCCTCGATTACCTTCTGGTGCCGGCGCTGCAAGGAGCACTCCCGCTCGCCAAGATGGATCACGGTGCCGTAGTTATCGGCCAGGACCTGCACCTCGATGTGGCGCGGAGCCGCGATCAGCCGTTCGATGAACAGCGTGTCATCGCCGAAGGCCGACGCCGCGACACGTCGGGCCGTGCTGAGCGCCTCTGGCAGCCGATCGGCCTGCAGCACGGTCTGCATGCCCTTGCCACCGCCGCCGGCCGACGGCTTGATCAGCAACGGATACCCGATCTCCGTCGCGGCTTCGATGAGTTCTGCGTCGGTCAGGCCTGGTTGGGCGATGCCGGCGATGGTGGGCACGCCATGCGAGGCGACATGGTTCTTCGCCCGGATCTTGTCGCCCATCACCTCCAGCGCGGCCACGCCAGGACCTATGAACACGAGGCCGTTCGCCTGGCAGGCGGCCGCGAACGCCGCGTTCTCAGAGAGGAACCCGTAGCCGGGGTGAACTGCATCCGCGCCACACTCCACTGCGGCTGCCACGATGGAGCCAATATCGAGATAACTCCGCTGTGGTGCGGCCGGTCCGATGCACATGGCCAGGTCGGCCAGCGCCACATGTTTGGCGTTGGAATCGGCTTCGCTGTATACCGCGACCGTGCGGATGCCCATGGCCGAAAGTGTGCGAATCACCCGACACGCGATCTCCCCTCGGTTGGCCACCAAGACCGTGCCGAAACGGCCGGCTCCGGCCGGTGTGGGCTCGGTTTGCATCGGCTCCGTCCGCTTGGGATCGGTTTGCATGGGTTCGGTTTGCATGGGAATTGTCACATCCTGAAGAGGCCGAATGCGGTCTCCGGTAGTGGCGCGTTTGCGCAGACGTCGAGGGCAAGGCCGAGCACGGTACGGGTCTGCGCCGGGTCGATGATCCCGTCGTCCCACAACCGCGCCGTGGAGTAGTACGGGCTGCCCTGTTGCTCATATTGCTCGCTGATAGGCGCTTTGAACGCCGCCTCATCCTCGGCGGACCATTCCTCGCCCTTGCGTTCGAGCTGTTCCCGGCGAATGGTCGCCAGTACCGAGGATGCCTGCGCGCCGCCCATTACCGAGATCCGGCTGGCCGGCCACATCCACAGGAACCGCGGCGAGTACGCTCGGCCGCACATCGAATAATTGCCCGCCCCGAACGAGCCACCGGTGACGACGGTCAGCTTCGGAACGCGCGTGGTGGCGACGGCGGTGACCATTTTCGCCCCGTTCTTGGCGATCCCGCCGGCTTCGTAATCCTTGCCGACCATGAAGCCGGAGATGTTCTGCAGGAACACCAGCGGAATGCCGCGCTGGTCACACAATTCGATGAAATGCGCCCCCTTCAGCGCCGATTCGCTGAACAACACGCCGTTGTTGGCCACGATTCCGACTGGATGCCCGTGCAGCCGGGCGAATCCGGTCACCAGTGTGCTGCCGTAATCCCTCTTGAACTCGTGCAGTTCCCCCCCGTCCACAATTCGGGAGATCAGCGCGTAGACGTCATACCGGCCCTGCACATCGGTCGGCACGATCCCGTACAGGTCGCTGCCGGATCCGATTGAGTCTTGACATTCCGCTATCGGCCAGGGGGCGGCAGCCGGGGCCGGTACCGTGGCGATGATGTCGCGGACGATCTGCAGCGCGTGGCTGTCATTTTCGGCCAGGTAATCGGCAACGCCGGAGACGCGCGCGTGCAGGTCGCCACCGCCAAGCTCCTCTGCGGTGACAATCTCGCCGATTGCCGCCTTCACCAGCGGCGGCCCACCGAGGAAGATGGTGCCCTGCTCGCGTACGATCACCGTCTCATCGCTCATCGCCGGCACGTAGGCGCCACCAGCGGTGCATGAGCCCATCACGCAGGCGATCTGGGGAATTTTTGCCGCCGACATCCGCGCCTGGTTGTAGAAGATCCGGCCGAAGTGTTCGCGATCGGGGAACACCTCGTCCTGCTTGGGCAGAAACGCACCACCGGAGTCGACCAGATAGACGCAGGGCAGTCGATTCTCCAGTGCGATTTCTTGCGCGCGCAAATGCTTCTTCACGGTCAGCGGGTAGTAGGTGCCGCCCTTGACCGTCGCGTCGTTGCAGATGACCATGACGTGGCGACCGCGCACCAGACCGATCCCGGCAATCAGCCCAGCACCGGGTGCGTCATCGTGGTACAGACCGTTAGCGGCCAATGGCGCGATCTCCAGAAACGGGCTGCCATCGTCCAAGAGCTGGTCGACCCGGTCCCGCGGAAGCAGCTTTCCTCTGGCCAGGTGTCGGTCGCGCGCGCGTTGCGGGCCACCCTCCGCGGCCACCGCCAACCGCTGCCGCAACTCGTCGACCAGCGCGCGTTGAGCTTCCTCGTTGGCGCGAAATTCGGCTGAATCGCTGTGCACTGCTGCAAGAGTCTGCATCGATGTCTTTTCCGTGTTGCCGGGGCTTCTTGGTCTCGGGTAGACCTTAGGTTAGTGTTGAGTAACTGTTAATTCAGGTTATTCCTTATTAACCGACTTGTCCAGACAAAGCCAGGGAGGCGAGCTGTGACAGACACCGTAACCCCAGACGCCGATGCGGCTCAACCGCAGCGCCGTCCGCCCACGGTACGCAGCGCGGCGAAAGCTCGCCGCCGGGAATCCTTGCTTAAGGCCGCCGCCGAGCTCTTCGCCCAGCGCGGCTTCAATGGCGTCTCGATTGAGGACCTCGGAGCGGCCGTCGGCGTCAGCGGCCCCGCGGTGTACCGGCATTTTCGCGGCAAGCAGGCGGTGCTGGCCGCGCTGCTGATCGGGGTCAGCGAGGACCTGTCCCAGGGTGGCGCGGCGGTCGTCGAACAGGCATCGGATGATGAGTCCGCGTTGCGCGCTCTGGTCCGGTTCCACGTGGACTTCGCTACCGCCAAGCCCGACGTGATCCGGGTCCAGGATCAGGATCTAGGCAACCTCACGACCGCCGACCGGCGCGCCGTTCGGGTCCTGCAGCGCAGCTATGTCGAGCTGTGGGTTCAGGTGCTTGGCCGACTACGGCCAGAAATCGACACGGCATCCCTGCGGATCGCGGCGCACGCGACCTTTGGGCTGATCAACTCGACGCCGTTCAGTGCACGAATTCACGGTCGGGAGCCGGTGCAACCGGCGCTCTCCTCGGAGTCCGTGCGGGAAATTTTGGAGCGGATGGCACTAGCCGCACTCATGGCGCCGCGCGAGGACACCCGCGACTGACTGGTCGCAGCGGGCGTCAGGCCTGGGCTCACACCATAGTCAGCACCATACCCGGGTCCGCCAGAATCGCGCCGACGTCGGTCAGGAAGCGGGAACCTTGTTCGCCGTCGACCAGCCGGTGATCGAAGGAGAGGCTCATCGTCATCACCTGACGCAACGCGACCTCATCACGATATTCCCATGGCAATTTGCGGATCGCCCCGATCGCGAGGATCACCGCCTCGCCCGGGTTCAGGATCGGCGTTCCGGCATCCACCCCGAACACGCCGACGTTCGACAGGGACATCGTGCCGCCGCTGAAATCGGCCGGTGTGGTCTTTCCGGCGCGCGCCGTCTCGGCGAGCGCCGCGATCGCGGTCGAGAGTTCGGTCAGACTCAGCCGGTCGGCATCTTTGATGTTCGGCACCATCAGCCCGCGCGGGGTGGCCACCGCGATGCCGAGGTTGACGTAGCCGTGGGTGAGAATCTCCCCCGCGGCCTCGTCCCAGTGCGAATTCACCGACGGCGTGCGAGCGGCGGCGATGCACATCGCCTTGCAGACCATCGTGAGCATGGTGATCCGGTAGTCGGCGAAGGCACGTCTGGCCTTCAAGGATGCCAGCAGGTCGATGGTGGGAGTGACATCGACGGTGAGAAACTCGGTCACGTGCGGCGCGGTGAAGGCACTGGCCACCATTGCCGCGGCGGTCTGTTTGCGCACGCCGCGGATCGGTGCCCGCGTCTCGCGCTGCGCGGCCGAGGTGGCCGGGCCGGGTGCTATTCCGACTGGCTCGTCCGCGCCGAATGCGCGCACATCATCCCGGGTGATCAACCCGGCGGGGCCGGTGCCGGTCACCTCGGTCAGGTCGACGCCCAGATCACGAGCGAGTTTTCGCACCGGCGGCGTGGACCGCGGGCGCTCCTTTGGTGCTGCGGATAAAACCGTGGGCTCGGCTCGTTCGGCAATCGTGACAGGAGCCGCTGTGGGTATCGCTTCGGCTGCTGCCGACCGGGATCGGCGCCGCGGCCGATCGCCGGTCTCTACCGGCGGCCCATACCCTACCAGCACCGCGTTTCGCTCGGGCGGCTTCGGGGCCGCGTCCGGACCGGCCGATGGCTCATCCACGTCGAACGCCATAATCGGGGCGCCGACCTGGACCGTGGTGCCGGGTTCGACGTAGAGCGAGGAGATCACGCCAGAAAACGGAGCCGGTAATTCCACCAGCGCCTTGGCGGTCTCGACCTCCGCGATGATCTGATTCATCTGGACCGTGTCGCCGACCGCGACGTGCCAGGACACCAGCTCCGACTCGGTGAGTCCCTCGCCGAGATCCGGAAGCTTGAAATCCTTGATGACGCCCATGCTCAGTTGCCCCAATCGGTCAGCGAATTTCTGTTGCCCATGACCCGGTCGACGGCGTCCAGAATACGGTCGAGGTCAGGGATGAAGTGCTCTTCCAGCTTCGCCGGAGGGTACGGTACGTCAAATCCAGTCACCCGAACTGGGGGCGCCTCGAGATACTCGAAGGACCGCTCCGTGATACTCGCGGCGATTTCGGCTCCGAGCCCACCGAACTGCTGCGCCTCATGCGTGATCACCAGGCGGCCGGTCTTGCGCACCGACGCAGTGAGCGTCGCGAAGTCGATCGGCGATAACGAGCGGAGGTCGATTACCTCGACGCTGACGCCGTCGTCGGAGGCGGCCGTTGCCGCATCCATTGCCGTCATCACCAGCGGCCCGTACGCCACGACGGTGACGTCGTTGCCCGGCACAACCACTCTGGCGCTTTCCATCGGAGTCTGGCCAGTGATGTTCTGGTCGACCTCCCCCTTGACCCAGTACCGCCGTTTGGGCTCGAAGAAGAGCACCGGGTCGTCGCAGTCGATCGCCTGCCGGATCATGGTGTGGGCGTCCTGTGGGTTGGAGCAGGAAATCACCCTCAGCCCTGAGGTGTGCGCGAAATAGGCTTCCGGCGATTCAGAGTGATGTTCGACGGCGCCGATCCCGCCACCGAACGGCACCCGGATGGTGATCGGCATCCGCACGATCCCTCCGGTTCGGTAGTGCAGCTTGGCCACCTGAGCCACGATCTGGTCGAAACCGGGGTAGATGAACCCGTCGAATTGAATCTCGCATACCGGCCGGTAGCCACGGAAGGCCAGTCCCACCGCGGTGCCAATGATCCCGGCCTCCGCCAGCGGTGTGTCCATCACCCGGTCCGCGCCGAATTCTCGCTGCAACCCATCGGTGACCCGGAATACCCCGCCGAGGCGGCCGATGTCCTCGCCGAGCAGGACGACCTTCTCGTTCTGCGCCAGACTGCTCCGCAGCCCGGTGTTGATCGCCTTTGCCAGGGTCATCGTCGTCGTAGCCTGCTGCGTGTCGGTGCGCTCCGCGCGTGCCGCAACCGTCGTCGTCACCGTGCACCCCCGCTATAGAAATCCAGGTACGCCGCGTACTGGCTCTTTTGCCGATCCAGCCACGAGTTCGGCGTGCTGTAGGCGTGGTCGAAAACCGTCAGCGGCTCCGGAGGATCCAGACTCAGGCATCCAGCCCGCACGTCGCGGGCGACCTGGTCGGCCTTGGCGGCGACGGATTCGCGCAGTTCGTCGGTGAAAACGCCGATGTTCTTCAGCAGCGCCTCAAGCCGGATGATCGGATCTTTCGCCGCCCACTCATCCAACTCCGCTCGATCCCGGTACCGGGTCGGGTCATCCGAGGTGGTGTGCGGACCCATCCGGTAGGTAACCGCTTCGATGAAGGTCGGTCCGCCGCCACTGCGCGCCCGATCCAGTGCAATCCGAGTCGCGGCCATCACGGCGAGGACGTCGTTGCCGTCCACCCGCAGGCTCGGAATTCCGAACCCCGGCGCCCGGTCGGCGATCGGCCGACGCGCCTGCAACCCGACGGGTTCGGAGATCGCCCAATGGTTGTTCTGGCAGAAGAACACCACCGGAGCCTGGAAGCTGGCCGCGAACACCATGGCCTCGTTCACATCACCCTGGCTGGTGGCACCGTCGCCGAAGTACGCGATCGCAACCGAATCGATCCCGTCACGCTTGCAGCCCAGCGCGTACCCGGTGGCGTGCAGAGTCTGCGCGCCGATGATGACGGTGGGTGGTGCCATCCCGATCGCGTAAGGATCCCAGCCGGAGTGGGCGTTGCCGCGCCAGACCCGGATCATGTCGGTCAGGTCGACACCCCTGCAGTACGCGACAGCATTCTCCCGGTAGCTGCTGAACACAAAATCGTCATCACGCAGCGCTCTGGCCGAACCAATCTGCGCCGCCTCCTGCCCGATCAGCGGCGGCCACAATCCCAACTCGCCCTGGCGTTGCAGGGCAGTCGCCTCGGTGTCGATGCGGCGGGCGACGACGTGGTCCTCGTACAAGTCGGCCAACACGTCACCGGTGATATCGCGAAGCCACGGATCGAACTGGGAGTTTTTCCGTCGCTGCCCGTCCGGGGTCAGCAGCTGAATGATCTCCCCCGAACGCATCGGCTGGTCGATGCTGTCGGGCGGTGTGATTCTGTCCCGGAATTCGGTCGTGTCGACCGATCGGGCGGTGTCGATTTCACTGAACACAGTTGCACGCAACCAATTCTTTGCGATCGTACCGGCCGTGGCTTGTGGCCCGTCACCGGCTCGGGCATCCTTGCCTGAAGTTAACCCGACGCTACGCACAACGGCCAGTACGCACAATATGCTGAGCTAATTTCAAGCATTGTGCTCAATATTGTTCCCTCGAACCTGCTAAGGTTTCGCACTATGTATCACCCGGACGACACCGATTCGCGCCTCCTGCTGGCCCTGGTCACCGACCCGGACAGCACCGTCGTCGCATTGGCCAACACCCTGGGCCTTTCCCGCAATACGGTGCAGGCCAGGATGACGCGGCTGACCCAGAACAGCGTTTTCCTGCCGTTCGACCGCCGGATCAATCCGGCCGCGCTCGGCTACCTGCTCACGGCCTTCATTCTGATTCATGTCCAGCAGCAAAAGCTGGCCTGGATCGTGAAGGAGCTGGCCACTATCCCGGAGATCGTGCAAGGTCATGGTCTCAGCGGCAGAGCGGATCTCCTGGTTCGGGTGGTGTGCACAGATGCGGAGGACCTGTTTCGGGTCAACGGGGCGATCCTCGCCTGCGAAGGGGTAGAGCGGGCAGAGACCTCCCTGGCCATGGGAGAGGTAATTCCGTTCCGGATGGAACCGCTGCTGCGGCGAGGTCCGCGCCCGGCGCGCTAACCTCATCAGCACGGGATTGGTGGCCCGAAGTCGTGACGAAGGAGTCGCTCATGAGTACAGCATCCGACGCGATCATTATCGGCGCCGGCCTTGCCGGCCTGGTAGCCGCAGCCGAGTTGGTGAACGCGGGCAAGCGGGTCATCATCGTGGAGCAGGAGCCGTCACGCTCTTTCGGCGGCCAGGCCTGGTGGTCATTCGGCGGGCTGTTCCTCATCGATTCTCCGGAGCAACGCCGGATGGGGATCACCGACTCGATCGAGTTGGCGCGCCAGGACTGGTACGGTAGCGCCGGATTCGACCGTGACGAGGACTTCTGGGCGCGACGCTGGGCCGAGGCCTATCTCGACTTCGCCGCCGGAGAGAAGCGGGACTGGTTGCACGGCCTTGGTGTGCGGTTTTTCCCCGTGGTCGGCTGGGCCGAGCGCGGCGGCTACACCGCAAACGGGCACGGAAACTCGGTGCCACGATTCCACATCACCTGGGGCACCGGCCCCGGACTGCTCGCGCCGTTCATCAGCCGGGTCCGCGCCGGGGCTCGGGCAGGACTGGTCACCACCTTGAACCGGCACAGGGTCGACGAACTGATCGTAGAGAATGGGGCGGTGGCCGGGGTTCGCGGTAGCATCCTGGCTGCGGATACCGCGCCAAGGGGCGTGGCCAGCAGCCGTGACGTGGCCGGCGAATTCGAGCTGCGCGCCGGTGCGGTGATCGTCGCCAGCGGCGGCATCGGCGGCGATCAGGAACTGGTCAGACAAAACTGGCCGGCCCGGATGGGCGAACCTCCCAAGCGCATGCTGACCGGGGTTCCGGCTCACGTCGACGGGCGAATGCTGCAGATCGCGGTACGCGCCGGCGCGCGCCTGGTCAACCAGGATCGAATGTGGCACTACACCGAAGGCATCACGAACTGGGACCCGGTGTGGGCCGGCCACGGCATCCGGATCCTGCCCGGACCGTCGTCGATCTGGCTTGACGCCACCGGAAAGCGTCTGCCGGCTCCGCTGTTCCCCGGCTTCGACACGCTGGGCACACTGGAGCACATCGTGGCGACCGGGTACGACTACAGCTGGTTCGTGCTCACCCAGAAAATCATCGAAAAGGAGTTCGCGCTGTCTGGAAGCGAGCAGAACCCCGACCTGACCAACAAGGACTATCGGCTGCTGGCCAAGCGAGTGACACCAGGTGCCACCGGACCGGTGGAGGCGTTCAAGAGGCACGGTCGCGATT
This sequence comes from Microbacteriaceae bacterium, assembly GCA_039922875.1. Taxonomy (GTDB): domain Bacteria; phylum Actinomycetota; class Actinomycetes; order Actinomycetales; family Microbacteriaceae; genus JBDTDV01. The sequence goes on along the minus strand of JBDTDV010000008.1, from coordinate 92,529 downwards.
TCGTGGTCGCCGACTCCCTCCCGGAGTTGTTGGCCGGAATGCAGCGGATTGCTGACGTGCCGCTGAATTCCGCGCAAGTAGAACACGAAATTGTTGCGCGGGATCGGGAACTGGACAACGACTTCGGCAAGGATGCCCAGATCACCGCCTTGCGGGGGGCGCGGCGATATCGCGGGGACAAGTTGATCCGGGTGGCCAGACCGCACAAGATCCTCGACCCGAAGGCCGGACCGCTGATCGCGGTTAAGCTGCACATTTTGACCAGAAAGTCATTGGGCGGCCTTCAGACCGACCTGTCCGGCAGGGTGGTTGGCACCGACGGCACGCCGGTGCCCGGACTCTATGCGGCAGGGGAAGTCAGCGGCTTCGGTGGTGGCGGAATGCACGGGTATCGGTCGTTGGAGGGGACCTTCCTCGGCGGCTGCCTGTTCTCGGGACGGCAGACTGGGCGCGCTGTCGCCGCGCGGCTGTGAGTTAGCGATCGCGCCTCGGTCAGCCCTGCAAACTCCAGTCCGGCCGGCGGACCAGAACGTGACCGCGCCGCAGCGTCAGCCGCGTCCACGGGCCGGTCTCAAATACCGTCACTACTTCCGTGGCGTCAGCGAGGAAGCCGAGGCTGAATGCGGCGAACGCCGCACCGGCTGGTACATAGTCCAGTCGGCTCAGTGGGCGGCTCCATACCTCTGCTCGAGTGTGGCGCGCCAATGGCTCTCCGGTTTCGGCGGGAACGGTCGTCGCGATTTCCTCGATGCCGGCCGCGGCGGCCGCACTGAGCACACCAACCGCAATCTCACCGACCGAGTACCAGCCACCGCGCGGCGGGGAGATCCCGGCCCAGGTGACCGTGCTCACCTGCAGCGGCAGCGTAACGGCGATCTCTGCGGCCTCCGCATGACCGGCGTTCTCCAGCCGGATTAGTCGGTCGAGCATCGAACGGCTGGGTACCACCGCGTCGAATGCCGCGGCAGGATCCGTGGCGAAAGTGCGCAGGCCCAGTACGGTCGGCGTGTGATCCAGAAGCCCACGCGGGTACAGGATGGCGCAATACACCGCGAGCACCCCGGAGCCGGCGACGATCCGGATCGAGCCGTCTTCAATCCGGCCGGCGCGGGAAAGATAGACCCGAAGATCGGACAGGGATCGGGGATCGGGTACGGAAAAGGACTCAGACATCTGCTGTCTAAACTACATAAGCCGGGACCGCTAGTCACATCGGAGCCGGTCAAATCAGACCGGAGGCAGCATGACCACCAAACTCGACGCCCTGCTCAGCGCGCTGGATCTCACGGACACCGGCGCGCGGACGAACGAGGACATCTTCACCGGGCCATCGCAGTGGATGCCGCACGGCCGGGTGTTCGGTGGTCAGGTGCTGGCGCAGTCACTGGTCGCGGCGATGCGGACCACCCCAGATGATCGGAACATCCACTCCATGCACGGCTACTTCTTGCGCCCCGGCGATGTCAACCTGCCGATCACATTCGCGGTCGATCGGGTACACGATGGCCGGTCGTTTTCGACCAGGCGTACCCAGGCCTATCAGGACGGACTGCCGATCCTGTCGATGATCGCGTCCTTTCAGGACGAGGACGAAGGGCTGGATCACCAGACCGACATGCCAGCCGATCTGCCGGGACCGGAGTCGCTGCCGGATGACTCGGCGACACTGGCCGAACTCGACCACCCGGTTGCCCGCTACTGGGCAAGGGACCGGCCATTCGATATGAAGCACATCCCGTCGCCGGTCTACTTGAGTGTGGAAGGCGAGCACGTGGCACACCAGGCGGTGTGGATCAAGACCGCCGATGAGCTTCCGGATGACCAGAACCTGCACCGCGCGGCGTTAGCCTACGCAAGCGACTATTCAATCCTGGAGTCGGTGTTCCGCAGGCACGGCATCGCCTGGTCCACCCCGGGGCTGAAAGCGGCAAGTCTTGATCATGCCATGTGGTGGCACCGATTCGGCCGGGTCGACCGGTGGCTGCTCTACGTGCAGGAATCGCCGAGCGCGGTGGGTGGGCGCGGACTGTCACTTGGCCGGATCTACAGCCGAGACGGGGTGCTGCTGGCCAGCGTTGCGCAGGAGGGCATGATCCGCGTTCCACGGGTAGCGAGGCCGGCAGAGTAGGGCGCTTCGGGTCCTCGGCCCGACCGATCAGGTGCGCCGGGTGAACCTTACCGGTTTGTCCAGATATGGTTCCCACGCTGAGCGCTCACGCGCACTCATCCGCCGCGGTTGTTGGCTGGTCGCATCCACCAGCACGATTGTGGTCGTGGCCCGAGTGAAAAGCGTGTCGTGCCCCGAACCGACCGGAGCACGCACTTCATAGCAGACCTGAAGGCTCGCGCCGCCAAGCCGGCCGAGCCAGAGTTGCACATCGACCGGTTGCCTCATGTACGGAATCGGCCGCACGTATTCGATCTCCTGGCGGGCGATCAGGGTCAGCGTCGCCGCGCCAGGCCTGCCATCCAGTACTCGCGTCGTCAGCGGGGTACCCAGCGTGTCGATTCCCAGGTCGGTGGCACCGGCATCCGGAACCCAGAAGGCGTCGATCCGCGCCTCCTCGAGAATGCGCAGCATCTCCGCGTTGTTGACGTGGCCGTACGCGTCGAAATCGCTCCAGCGCAAATGGATCGGCACATGCAGGCGCATGCGCATCTAGTCCCTGGTCAGTTTGCGGTAGGCCGAGCGGTGCGGTTTGGCGGCATCCGGGCCGAGGCGCTCCACTTTATTCTGCTCATAGGAGTCGAAGTTGCCCTCGAACCAGTACCATTTGGCCGGGTCCTCTTCGGTACCCTCGTAGGCCAGGATGTGGGTGGCGATCCGGTCAAGGAACCACCGATCGTGGGTGATCACCACCGCGCAGCCGGGGAACTCCAGCAGCGCGTTCTCCAGGCTGGACAGGGTCTCCACGTCCAGGTCGTTTGTCGGTTCATCCAGCAGCAGCAGATTCCCGCCCTGTTTGAGCGTCAGGGCCAGGTTGAGCCGGTTCCGCTCTCCGCCGGAAAGTACCCCGGCCTTCTTCTGCTGGTCAGGTCCTTTGAAGCCGAACGTCGACACGTAGGCACGCGATGGCACCTCGGTCTTACCGACCTGGATGTAATCCTGACCGTCGGATACGACTTCCCAGAGTGTTTTGTTCGGGTCGATTCCGGCCCGGGTCTGGTCGACGTATGAGATGTCGACGGTCTCACCGATAGTCAACGTTCCGCCATCCAATGGTTCCAGGCCGACGATGGTCTTGAACAGGGTGGTCTTTCCGACTCCGTTCGGGCCGATGATCCCCACAATTCCGTTTCGCGGCAGGGTGAAGGTCAGGTCCTCGATCAGGGTGCGGCCATCGAAGCCCTTCTTCAGGTTCTCTGCATCGATGACCTGAGCGCCCAGCCGCGGTCCCATCGGGATCTGGATCTCCTCGAAGTCGAGCTTCTTGGTCCGCTCGGCTTCGAGGACCATCTCCTCGTAGCGCGCCAGCCTGGCCTTGGATTTAGCCTGGCGTCCCTTGGCGTTGCTGCGCACCCACTCCAGTTCCTCGCGCAGCCGTTTGGACAGCTTCGCATCCTTTTTGCCCTGGACCTGCAGGCGCTCCTGCTTCTTCTCCAGGTATGTCGAATAGTTACCCTCGTACGGGTACAGGTGGCCACGGTCGACCTCCGCGATCCACTCCGCAACGTGATCCAGAAAATATCGATCGTGGGTGACGGCGAGAACAGCACCAGGGTACTTGGCCAGGTGCTGTTCCAGCCAGAGCACGCTTTCGGCGTCCAGATGGTTGGTCGGCTCGTCCAGGAGCAGCAGGTCCGGTTTCTGCAGCAGCAGCTTGCACAGCGCCACCCGGCGCTTCTCTCCGCCAGAGAGGTTGGCCACCGCCGCATCCCCCGGCGGCGTGCGCAGGGCATCCATGGCCTGTTCCAGCTGGGAGTCCAGGTCCCAGGCGTCTGCCGCGTCGATGTGCTCCTGCAGGGTTCCCATTTCGGCCAGCAGGGTGTCAAAATCGGCATCCGGCTCGGCCAGCGCCGCGGAGATCTCGTTGAACCGATCCACCTTGGCCTTGATCGGGCCGACACCCTCCTGGACGTTCTCTAACACCGTCTTGGACTCGTCGAGTTCGGGCTCCTGCATCAGGATGCCGACGGTGTACCCGGGTGCCAGGGTGGCCTCACCGTTGCTTGGAGTGTCCAGTCCGGCCATGATCTTCAGGATCGTGGACTTTCCGGCTCCGTTGGGACCGACGACCCCGATCTTGGCTCCGGGCAGGAAAGACATGGTGACGTCGTCAAGGATCAGCTTGTCGCCGACCGCCTTGCGGGCGCGCACCATCGAGTAAATATATTCGGCCATGGGCCAAGTCTATTCGGCGCCGCCTGATCGCTTCGTGCGCGCCGGCTCACCAGTCGATTGGTAGCTCACCAGTCGATCGGACGGGTCTGCCCGACCAGGCATGCGCCGGTGGACAGCAGCGAAGTCGCTTCGCCATGGTACCCGCCGCTGTCTGGCCCGCTTTGCCCGATCAGGCAGGCGCCGTTGAATTTCACCGAGAACTGGATCGAATTGGCGACTAAATTGACCGTGGTCTTATCCACGGTGAGCTGCATATCGGCCTTGGCGAATCCCGCGGCCACGAGCGCGTCGACAAACGCCCGTCCGTCCGCGTTCGGGTTGGCGGCGATCAACCGTTTGTTGACGAAGTCGAAATAGCCGAGATTCTCCTTGGCAGACAGGCTCGGCTGGAGCACCGGGTCAGGTATGGGGGTCGCGCCCGGGGTCGAGGTGGGAACGGCGTTTGATGTGACCTGCGGGGCTGGGGAGGTACCGCCGCACCCCGCGAGGCTCAGCCCCAGACTGAGAATGCCGACGGCGCACCAGAGGCGAATCGCCCGCATACTCAACCTCTCAGTCCGCGTGCCCTGGATGCTCGGGCCCCTACGATTGTACGGGCCGATCCCCCAGACCTGTCACTGCACCGTCATCCGGGCGCTCACGTGGTCGAAACCAGTGGCTCGGCCTCGTCGAGCGCCCAGCCACCGGGGCCGGGAGCGATCGATTCGTCGTCGAAACCGATACCAGCATCCGACTCGGGCATCTGCGAATCAGACCTGCCCGAATCGGAGGTGCCCGAATCGGACATCGGATCGCCGGTGCGATCACCCGCACTGCCGGTTAGACTCCGCGCGGTCATGGTGCGGGTGAATTTGGAGGTACCCCAGTTGAGGTCGTGGCCGACAGCATCGGCATCGATGTCGACCTGAGTTCCCTTCTTCTCATTGTTCTGCCATTGCCGAATGCGTAACCGCCCGGTGACCACGACCCGATCGCCCTTGGCCAGGGAGATCGCGAGGTTGGCCGCGAGTTGCCGGAAGGCACTGACTGTGTACCAGTTCGTTTCGCCGTATTCCCACTCCTGCTTCGCACGGTTGAATTTGCGATAGCTTGCTGCGAGCCGGAAGCTCGTAATCGCCAGCCCCTCGCTCGTCACGGTCCGCCGGGGTTCGGTGGCGACGAGGCCACTGGTGGTCATCATGTCGTTCATCTGAAGTCTCCTCACAGGTCGCGCCCGGCACGGTGCGCCGGGGTGCGAGATCGAGAGCGGCAATCGTGCCAGATGTCGCCGCCTCTCGATCTCGTCACCGTCGAGTGTGCAGTTTTTTCGGGCACGCAGGCGAACTCACCGAGAATCTGGGTAGTACTGCGCGTAGTCGATCCCGGTGCAGGAATGGACGACGGAGTCTAGGCGGCCTTTACATACTCCGAGTATGAGGCGCGCACCTTGTTCACCTTGGGGCGCGCGACAGCCATGCAATATCCCTGGCCCGGGTTCTTCGCGTAGAAGTCCTGGTGGTAGTCCTCGGCGACATAGAAGTCTCCAAGCGGCTGGATCGCGGTCTGGATCGTGCCGTCCCACCAGCCCGCAGCGCGCTTTGCGGCCGCCTGAAATAGTTCCTTTTGCTCGTCGTCGGCGTAGAACATCATCGACCGGTACTGGGTTCCGATGTCGTTTCCCTGACGGCCGATCTGGGTCGGGTCGTGCAGAGTGAAGAAGACATCCAGGATGACGTCGGCGGGGATCACGTCAGGGTCGAAGGTTACCGCGACCGTCTCGGCGTGACCAGTGCGGCCGGTACATACCGATTCGTAGGTCGGCTGGGGGTCGGTTCCGCCCGCATACCCCGATACGACATCCTGCACGCCACGCAGCACGCGATAAACGGCATCCAAACACCAGAAGCACCCACCGGCGAGAACGAAGGTTTGCATTGCGACCCCTTTCGTGTGGTCTAGCACCATCCTCCTACGATATGAGCATGGTATTTATTCCCGCAGCCGACCGATACGACACGATGACCTATCGTCGCACCGGACGCAGCGGGCTGATGCTCCCGGCCATCTCTCTCGGCCTCTGGCATAATTTCGGCCATTCCCGCACCATCGAGCGCCAGCGGGCCATCCTGCGCAGGGCATTCGACCTGGGTATCACCCATTTCGACATGGCCAACAATTACGGACCGCCAGCCGGCAGCGCCGAGACCAACTTCGGCCGGATCCTCGCCGAAGATTTCCGCAGCCACCGTGACGAACTGGTGATCTCCAGCAAGGCCGGTTTCGACATGTGGCCGGGGCCGTACGGCGAGTGGGGATCGCGCAAGTATGTGCTCGCGTCGCTCGAGGCAAGCCTGAGCCGACTCGGCGTGGACTACGTTGATATCTTCTACTCGCACCGGCCGGACCCAAGTACCCCGATCAGGGAGACTATGGGGGCATTGGCCAGCGCCGTCATGCAGGGTAAGGCCCTGTATGTCGGCATCTCGAACTACTCGCCTGAAGAGACCAGGGCTGCGGTAGCCGCATTGGCCCAGCACAAGATTCCGCTGCTGATCCATCAGCCCCGGTATTCCATGTTCGACCGGCACATCGAGCACGAGGGTCTCCTCCCGGTGCTCGAGGAGCTCGGTGTCGGCGGCATCGTATTCTCGCCGTTGGCGCAGGGCCTGCTCACCGGGCGCTACCTCGACGGCACCGTGCCGGTCGACTCACGAGCCGCAACCAGCCGGTTCCTCTCCGCCGACCAACTCACCAAGGCCTATCTGGCCCGGGCACACGCGCTGAACGACCTGGCGACCTCTCGTGGCCAGTCACTGGCGCAACTCGCGCTCAGTTGGGTGCTGCGCCAACCACAGGTGACCAGCGCCCTGGTCGGCGCATCAAGCGTCGCCCAGCTTGAGCAGAACGTGGCCGCCTTGGCCGCCCCGGCGCTAACGGATGCCGAGATTGCCATGATCGAGCCACTCGCCGTGCACGGAACCGGACTGCGTTAGGAACCGGATAGCCGAACACGCGGCTGGCCGCCAACGCATCCGACCGCGATACCGGTAGTGTGCCGCTCATGCAGTGGTGGAATGATTTCGTAACCTGGTTCACGTCCGAAGACACTCGACCGGTGATATTCAGCGCGGTCGTCCTAGCCCTGGCCATCATCGTGAGCGGACTGCTCGCGGCGTGGATTGCGCGCGGCGCGCTGAAGGGCCTGCTCTCCCGAACCGACCGCGAGCGCAAGGCGTCGGCCATCGCGACCCTGGTCGATGTGGCGACCGAAGCCTCGGTATGGAATTCGCTGACCCCGTCCGAGCAGGTGCTATCGGATCGCGCGGTCGGCCAGGCAGACATCCAATTGCGGCTCCTGCCGATCAAGGGCGCCGGCGCTGCAGCTAACTGGGCATCGCACCAGCTAGCGGAGTTGAAGCGTAATTCAGCCACGTTCGGCTACCAAATCGATCCGGCGATCGCGGAGTTCCGAGACCGTCTGGTGGAGTGGCAGAATCGTCCCTCCCGAGCCAAGAAAGTCTTTCAAGACGATCTGGCACGCTGGCAGTACGAGGATAAGACGCCCGACCAAGCCCTTGCCACAGAACAGGACACCTGGGTCGCGGGGCAGCACCATGAGAAGTTCGCCGCCACCTCTGACGCGAGCGCCGCGGAGCCCAGTGTCCACGATGACACCGCTCCCACCGTGGTACAAGCAGCCCCAGCCGCTTCTGCTCCGTTGCGCGCCGACACCCAAACCCAGCAACTGATGGACGACGTCGAAGCGCTGGACGCGCGTCGCGAGGCGGCTCAGGATGCCGACCCGGTCCCCGCGCCCATTGCCGCCTATCCGGGCAGGGCGACCGGCCTCGACTCCTAAGCGCTCCCCCGCGTGACCGATACCGTCAGCGTTGCCCTCGACGGCTGGTGCGATCCTGCAGCACTGTTCCCGTTGCTGATTGGTCAGGGAGATGGTGCCTGGCTGGACTCGAGTTCCGCGACGATCGAGGGCTCTGCGGGCCGTGAGTCCGCAACCAGCTACCTCGCAATCCCCTCCGGTGCCTCTCGTATCGCATCCGAGTCTCCGCAGGGCGTATCCGTCCGCCGGGTCGATGGGTTCGGCGATTCCCAGAACTACTCGGAGGGAATCCTCGATTTTCTGCGCCGTGACCTTGCGAAATTTGCCGCCGCGCCGAGAGACATCAGTCCCGCCGGGTTCCAGCTCGGCTGGGTCGGCTGGTTAGGTTACGAATCGGGCGCCAGACAGGCCGGCGCGTCAGTGGCGACATCACGCTATCCAGATGCCGCGCTGCTCTTCGCCGACCGCGCCGTCCGTTTCGACCATGCCAGGCGCACCGTCACCGCGCTGGCTCTGGTCGGCGACGAATCGGATGCCTGGGCGCGGCAGGTGCAGGAGGCGATGGGCCGGGCTGCTACCGATGCTGATCGTGCGCAGGCCGAGCAGGCGGCGGCATTCACACATCAGCAACTGCCCGACGCCGCACCGATGTGGAGGCACGACGACGCCGGCTATCTTCAGCTGATCGCACAGTGTCAAGATGCCATCGCCCGCGGCGACGCGTATCAGCTCTGCCTCACGAACGAGGCGCGAGTACCGGTCATGCCGGATCCGCTGCAGGCCTATCTGGCGCTACGTGCATCCAGCCCCACCCACCACGGCGGACTGATCCGCATCGCGGGCGTCTGCTTGCTGAGCGCATCACCAGAACAGTTCCTGTCGATCTCCCGCGATGGCGTAGTGCGTACCCGCCCGATCAAGGGGACTCGGCCGCGCGGAGCCACCCCGGAGCAGGACCGCGGGTTCGCCGCGGAATTGCAGGCCAACCTCAAGGAGCGAGCCGAGAACACCATGATCGTCGATCTGATGCGCAACGATCTCGGCCGGGTTGCCAGGGTCGGTTCGGTGACCGTGCCCGAGCTGCTCGCTGTCGAGTCCTACGCGCAGGTACACCAACTGGTCAGCACCGTGCAGGCGACCCTGGCCCAGGGCGCCTCTGGCGCGGATGCGGTCGCTGCCTGCTTCCCGGCCGGCTCGATGACAGGCGCGCCCAAGCTCAGCGCGATGAACATCCTGCATGGGCTTGAAGCCGGCCCCCGCGGCATCTACGGTGGCTGTTTCGGGTATTTCGGGCTCGACGGGGTTATCGACCTCGCCATGGTGATCCGCAGCATCGTCCTCGCCGACGACGGAGCCTCAATCGGCGCGGGCGGAGGCATCACCGCGCTGTCGGTGCCAGAGGAAGAGGTCGCCGAGATGCACCTGAAGGCTGAAGCCCTGCTCGCGGCCGTCAACAGCTGACGCCTGCGGCACGGAGAACAGGCGCCGAAGGCCCAGAACTGACAATTTCGCCTGTTCTGCGTGCCACGGCTGCAATTCCACCTGTTGAAGCTGCCGCTGCGAGGTGTGCCCCTGGTAGGAATCGAACCTACGACAAGCGGATTAGAAGGCCGCTGCTCTATCCACTGAGCTACAGAGGCGATAGGCGTTCCACAATACCGCAGCCGTAGCGAGGGGGCCCGCGGCGCGGGAGCGTCGGAGCGCTTCGGTAGACTTCGGCCATGGCAAATTCCTCGGATCGACTCGTCTGGATCGACTGCGAAATGACCGGACTCGATCTCGAGATAGACGAGCTGGTAGAGATCGCGGTCGTCGTCACCGACTTCGAATTAGCGGTGCTCGATCCCGGACTTTCGATAGTGATCAAGCCGAATCCTTCGGCGCTGGCCCATATGAACGATTTTGTCACTGCGATGCACACCAGCTCCGGGCTGATTGAGGAGATCCCAAACGGCGTGAGTCTGGTCGACGCCGAGCGACAGGCCCTGGCCTATATCGCCCAATTCGTACCGACGGCCAAGCAGGCGCCGCTGGCTGGGAACACGATCGGCACCGACCGCGCCTTCCTGTCGAAGTTCATGCCGGAGCTCGACGGTCACCTGCACTATCGCAGCGTCGACGTCTCCTCGATAAAAGAGCTATCCCGACGCTGGTTCCCGCGGATCTACTTCAACGCTCCGGCCAAGGACGGCGGCCATCGGGCGCTGGCCGACATTCTGGAATCCATTCGCGAACTGGAGTACTACCGCAAGGCGGCCTTCGTTGCCTCACCCGGCCCGAGCACCAAGGATGCGCAGGCGATCTCGGCCACCGTGGTGGAGGCCTGGGCAGCGCAGATGTAATAGACTCCTCTAGTTGCCCTGTTCGGCGCCCACGGCGACGAACGCGCACGTGGTGGGTATAGCTCAGTTGGTAGAGCGCCTGGTTGTGGTCCAGGAGGTCGCGGGTTCGAGCCCCGTTACTCACCCCAAGTTTGGCCGCGAAAGTTCAGCCGCGGATTAGCTCACCACCGGCATTCATGCCGACATACACCACCAGGATTCGTGCCGACATACATCCTCGGCATCCGGTGCCCTGTCAGGCCACCATGAGAAGCTGAGGGCATGCTTGAGCTGACGACCGCCGCGTTCGAGGCGCTCGTCGTCGAAGTGCTCGACGAGCTGCCAGACGATATGGTCGACGGCCTCGAGAATGTGGTGTTCGTAGTGGAGGACCGCCCAGAAGACGGCACTCTGGATCTCCTTGGTCTGTACGACGGGGTCGCCTTGACCGAGCGCGGAAATTACGGTTTCGGCGAGATGCCCGACCGGATCGTGCTCTACCGGGAGCCGCTGCTGTCGATTTGCGAAGACGAATCGCAACTGCGAGACGAGGTGCGCATCACGCTGGTGCACGAAATTGCACACTTCTATGGGATCGACGACACCGAACTGCACGTATTGGGGTGGAGCTGAGTGCCCCGGAACTCCGGGCACCGGCCGGGGCGCGCCATCGGCATCCTGCTGGTAACCGTCATCATCCTCGCGATCGGCGCGTATGGCCCGCTGACGCTGCTCGGGCCACTGCCGCGGGCGCAGGCCACGATCGCAGCGCCTTCGCCTAGCGCCCAGAAGACCACGGGTCCCGCCCTCCCCGCCGATGGTGCGAGCGCGGTGGCTCTGAGCCAAGCGAAGGCGCCGATTGCCAGCGCCGGCAGCACGGAGCCGGTGCCGATGGCCGGAATCACGAAAATCATCACCGCCCTGGTCGTGCTGAAGGCCAAGCCGATGGGGCCAGGACGAACCGGGCCGGCGATCACCATCACCGCCGAGGACTATCAGTCCTACATCGACTACGGTACGAAAGATGCGCGCGCGGTGATTGTCTTTCCCGGGGAGACCTGGACCGAGCGAGAAATGCTGCAGGCGCTGGTCCTGGGCTCCAGCAACAACCACGCCGACTCGCTGGCGCGCTGGGCCTACGGCTCACTGAGTGCCTTCCTGACCGCGGCGAACGATTGGCTCGCGTCCCACGGCATGTCCAATACGCACGTGGCGGATGCCACCGGTCTCGATGACGGCAGCGTCGGCACCGCGGCCGATCTCGCCAAGCTCGCCGGGCTTGCCATGGCCGATCCGACCCTCGCAGAACTGATCTCGCACCCGTCGACGACCCTGGCCAATCAGCGCGGAGTGGAGAACACCACGCCTTACCTGCCGGAGGATGGCATCACCGGGATCTCGCGCAGCTACACCGACGCGGCGGGAGTGTGCTTCCTCTTCGCAGCAACTATCTCGGTCGGGCAGAAACCGTTCACCTTCTATGGCGCCTTCATCAGGCAGCCCGATTACGATCAGCTCACCGCAGATCTCGTCGCGCTGATCGACGGCGCCCGATCCGATGTCCGCTCTACGGCGCTGGTCACGCGCGGCACCGGCTACGCCATCTTCCGCGCGCCATGGGGAGCCACCTCGCGCGGCGTTGCGGCGCGGACGGTGGAGGCCGTGGGCTGGCAGCTGCAACCGCCCAGCACGACCGTCCAGCTGACCCCGGTTCGCTCCGGGCGCGCCGGAGAAGCGGTTGGCACGATCTCCTTCCCCGGGACCTCCGGTCTCAGCGCCGTGCCGATTCTGCTGGATTCCCCGCTGACCGATCCGGGCCCCGGCTGGCGGCTGCTGAACCCGATTCCGGTTATCGAGGCGTTCTTCAACCGAAACTAGCGCCATCGGGTCACCGGAGTGCTCCCGTCAGCTGGCCTGTTCCGCGCTCCCGTCGAGGATCAGGTCAGCACGCTCCATCGGCCGTTCACGCTGCACGAAACGCTCGAACTGCGCTTGCCAGCGATCCCAGTGTGCGTCGAACCCACCGTGGTCGCGGTCCAGCGCACGCCGCTTGCGCACCTGGTCATCCGCGTCGAGCCAAATCCGCACCGTCGCCAACGACGCGTTGGCCCGGCTCAGCGTGCCGCAGCCTTCCACGATGAGCGGACGGGCCGGATCTACCTCCTGCCACTGCTCCGGCTCCCCTGCCGGCGCCGTCCAGTCGAAGCGCGACCACCGCGCGGCCGTCGACCCCTCACCCATAGAGCGCGGCTGCAGCAGATACCGGTTGACGTGCTCGCTGCCAGCCTGCAGCCCGTCCCAGCCGGGGTAGATGTCGTCCATCCGGACCAGAGTCGGCAGCGGGCTGCTCGGCCAGTTCGCCGCTAACCGGTCGGCAAGCCGGCTCTTGCCGGCACCGCTCGGCCCGTCGATCAGCACGACATCCGGCATCCGGCGCTGAACGAGCGCCAGTACTCGGCCGAGGTTCCCTCCCCCACCGGCCGATTCTGAATCAGGAGAGGACAAAATGCCAGGTTCCCGCAGCGATGGCCATGGTGATTGCCGCGGCAGCAATGAGCACGCCGATACCGAGCACGACGCCGTCTCGGGGGTGCAGCCGAGACGGTCGCGCCCAGGTGCGCGTGATGGTGGATCCGAACCCCTTCGCCTCCATCGCGGTGGCGAGCTTACTGCCCCGACGCACCGACAGCACCAGGAGCGCGAAGGCCTGAGACAGAGTGCGAGTGACGCCGCCGAGGATGCCCCGCCCGTCGCCGACGCCTCTGGCGCGCCTGGCCATACCCAGGGCCCGCCAGTCCTCCAGGAAGAGCCCGACCAGCCGCAGTCCGGCCAGGCCGCCGAGCACGAACCGTGCAGGCAGGTGCAGGATTTGCGCCAAGCCGTCAGCGAGGTCGGTCGGATCGGTACTGGCGAACAAGACGACCCCGGGTAAGCCGATGGCCAGCACCCGTAGGGCGATGGCTACGCCCAGACTCAGCGATCCATCGGTGACGCTGAGGAAGCCCCACTGCCACAGCACCATCCCAGAATCCTGACCGTAGAGCACGGTGGTCACCCCGGCGAACGGCGCTGCGATCCAGACCGGTGTGGTGCGAAGGAGGAACTGGCGCAGATTCAGCCCGCAGAATGGCAGCAGCACCGCTTCGCAGGCCAACGCGACGGTCGCCGAAACCCAGTCGATGGAAAGCAGCAGGGCGATACTCAGCGTCAATGCGACGGCAAGTTTCGCCACCGGATTCACTCGCGCTATCGTTGCGGGCGTGGTCATCCGAATGCCGGTGCTGAGGACGCTCATCGGATCACCGGCACAGCGGCACCGGGCAGCGGACTGAGGTGCAGTTCATGATCGGCCAGAGCATCGACCAGCTCTCGATCGTGCGTCACCGCGGCGACGGCGGTGCCACGGTCGAGTTGCTCGGCCAGCAGTGCGAGGAGCTCCTGCCAGGTGCGCGAATCCTGCCCGAATGTCGGCTCGTCCAGCACCAGAAGACTTGGCCGGGTGGCCAACACCGTCGCTACAGACAAACGACGCTTCTCGCCGCCGGACAACGTAAACGGATTCGCGGATGCAAGGTCGTCCAGATGCAGTCTTACGAGCAGTTCGTCCACGATGGCGACGGTCTGCTCCCGACCGAGTCCGGCAGCATGCGGCCCGACCGACAGCTCATCGCGCACCGTCGCGCGCAAGAATTGATGCTCTGGATCCTGGAAGACGGTCCCGATCCGGGTCAGCAATTGCCTCGACTTCCATCGGTGTGGTCGCTTGCCGGCACCACGGGCCAGCGCCGGCAGGGCGGTCAGCTCTCCGCCGGCGACCGGCAGCAATCCCGCCATGGTCAGTGCGAGCGTCGATTTGCCGGTGCCATTCGCTCCGGTGACCATGGTTGAGGAACCCGCCCGAATATCGAGATCGATGCCGCCAGCCACAACCACCGGGCGGCGCGCGGCGAACGGGATGCGGCCGACCCGCAGCCCGGCCGCAGCCATCAGCGGCTGTGCAATCTCTGTCGACATCCGCTGTCGTACCGGCCGAGCCGGCGGGAACTCGGGGATCCAGACCCCCTGGGCGGCCAGCCGCTCGCCCTCTCGGCCAAGGACGTCCTCCGCCGAGCCATCGGCCAGGATGCCGCCACGCGGGTTGAGCACGATGACCCGGTTCACGACGTCCCGCCACACGGCCACGCGATGCTCGATGACGATCATGGTCACGTCGGTACCGCGCAGCGAGCGCTCGACCGCATCGCGTACCTCGATCACACCATCCGGATCGAGGTTGGCCGTCGGCTCGTCCAGAAGCATCAGTCCGGGTTTCATCGCGAGCATCCCGGCTAGCGCCAGGCGCTGTTTCTGCCCGCCGGAGAGCGTGGAACTGGCCGTGTCCAGCGGCAGCCCCAGGCCTACCGCCTGAAGGGATTCGGAAACCCGATGCCAGATCTCTTCTTGGCGGACGCCCAAATTCTCGCATCCGAACGCGACGTCGTCACCGACCCGGGCCAGGACCACCTGGGAGTCGGGGTCCTGGAGCACCAGGCCGACGCGGCCACGTGACTCTCCCGGCCTTCGACCATCGATCAGCAGTTCGCCCTGAGCGTCGCCGTCCTCCTGGTCGCCGCCGAGCACCCCCGCAAGAGCATGGACGAGGGTACTCTTGCCGGCACCGCTCGCACCGAGTAGGAGCACGCGCTCCCCCGGCTCGATATCGAGGTCGAGGTCCGATACGGCCATCCGCGACCGGCCGCCGTGCCGCCAGCCCCAGCCGCGGGCCCGCACCCGAGCGCCGCCGGCCTGAGCCGATACCGGATCTGGTGATCGCGACATCGTTAGGCGACGGTGCCGCGTCCGGCGGCGAACCGCGACAACGCCCCGGTTCTGGCCAGCCCCTTGACCGCCAGCCAGGAAAGCAACCCCGCCAGCAGCACGCCCGAGACGATGGTGGAGATCACATAAACCACCTTGTACTCGAATGCCAGCGCGGCGACGCTGGAGAACCCGGTGTCCAGCAGTCCCACGGCCAGTCCAGCGGCTGCTCCGGACAACAGCACGACCCCCAAGCGCCAACTCGAGTAGAGGAAGATGGCGAACACGATTTCCACGCCGAGGCCTTGGACGGTCCCCCAGATCAGGCTGGAGAAACCCCACTGGTTTCCGATCAACGATTCAACCATGGCCGCGAGGAGTTCGGTGAACAGGGCAGCACCGGGCTTACGCACCACCAGCGCGCCGAGCACACCGGCGAACAGCCATCCTCCGGCGAGCAAACCGTCCAGCCCTGGGGTGAACGCCAGGAGCGCGCCGAGGGGCCCCCAGGCCAGCCCCCACGCCCAGAAGATCACCCCGCTGGCGACGCCAAGGACGCTTGCCACCACGATGTCCACTACCCGCCAGCGCAGATTCGGCCGCCGCGTCGATCGTTTCGTTGTTCCGGTTACTGCTGATGTCGTATGCACGAATCGTGCCCTTTCGTTTGACCGAGGGCACGGGTTCGGTTGCGGCGTTTGCCGCAGCCGGCGAGAATGTCAGCTCCCTGCGCTGGCATGATCCAGATCAGGTTAGACGGTCGAAGATTTGAGAATCTTCCTCTCAGCCCGGCTCACCGGACTCCCGTGTTTTCCAGCAGTATAACCCGCTCAGCGTTTGAGCGCTCTGATAAGTCGTGCGCCCGCCCGTCCAGCCACCCAGAGAAATGGGATCGCTACAGCCAGCAGCGCAATCGGGTTCGGCTCGAAACGCAATCCGTTTCTATCCCGGACGTAGGCTCCGATCGGCACGCTGCACCCTCCACCACCGCCGCCACCGTCACCGGAGTCGTCGCCACCGCCGCCGCCAAAACCGTACTGGGTCAATGCCACCGGAACCAGGGTGATGCCGTCAAGTTCCAGCGGCTCGCCATAAACCGACCTGGCTCCAACAGTCTTCACGGCTTCTGCCATCCGTACAGCGAGATTCGTCATGCTGCAACGCTACTCGGCACCGCGATCGGTGAACAGGTCTGCGGCCGATGAGGTGTCGCCGACCACCGGAAGCTTTCGGCTGAGCAACGATGCCGGACCGATGATTCCGGCGCCGAACCGAGCGCTGGCCTCGTCGACGGCACGTTCAGCCTCGCGCCAGTCCTCGTCCGGGTCCCATAAGCCCACCGGCCCACCGCCGGTGGTCTCGAGTTGCTCCATCCGGACGCCGATCAACCGAACCCGCTGCCGATCCGAGGCCACGGTACGAAAGGCGGCGAGCACTTCCTCAAAGATGCGGTGTCCGACATTGGTCGGTTCGGTCAGGGTGCGCGAGCGGGTGATGGTGCGGAAATCGGCGTAGCGGAGCTTCAACGAGACGCTCCGGCCGACCAGCTTCCGACGCCGCAGCCGGGCACCGGTCTGATCTGCCAGCCGCAACAGCTCACGCCGCAGCGTGGCATCGTCCGTCACATCGTGTTCGAAGGTGACCTCGTGCCCGACACTTTTTTCCCGGCCGCGGGTGGACACCGCTCGCGGGTCGATGCCGTTGGCCAGATCATGCAGTTTCTGGCCAGCGGCCTCCCCCAGGCTGCGCTGCAGCACCGCAAGGGGGGTATCGGCCAGGTCGGCCACCGAGCGCAGCCCGATCCTGGCCAGTGCTTCCTGGGTGCTGGCGCCTACGCCCCAAAGGGTGCCGACCGGTAGCGGCCGCAAGAAATCCAGGGTCTCGGCGGCGGGGATCACCAGCATGCCATCGGGTTTCGCCCGGCCCGAGGCAAGCTTCGCCACGAACTTGGTCGCTGCCGCTCCCACCGAACACACCAGCCCAGTTTCCACGCGCACCCGGTGCCGGATCATCTCACCGATCGCCGCCGGAGAACCCAGCAGGCGGGTCGCTCCACGCACGTCGAGAAAGGCCTCGTCGATGCTCAGCGGTTCGACTAACGGAGTCACCCGCTGAAAAATCTCCAGTACCTGGGCCGAGTAAGACCGATAACGTTCGAAGTGCGGCTCGAGGATGATCACGGTTGGGCACAGCCGAACGGCCTGGACCACAGGCATGGCAGAGCGGATGCCGAACTTCCGCGCCTCGTAGGTGGCGCTGGTCACCACCGAGCGCCCGGTCGCCCGGCCGACGATCGCCGGCCTGCCGCGCAGCTCAGGATGATCGAGCAGCTCGACGGCCGCGAAAAACGCGTCCATATCGATGTGCAGGATCGTCGCGGAACTGCTGTCCACGCTCGACTGCGACACCTGGCGGGTGCCGCCATCCTGCCTGCCCATAATGAACAGCCTGTCATGAACCGGCGACATCCGCCGGCTTCCCTGCCGGAGTAGCGTTGGTCTTTGTACCGTGAGACAGGAGCGGCCGTGACAGCTGAGTCTGAAAGAGACAGGCCGGGCAAATACGACTGGCGAGCCATTCAGAAGCTGGCGCATCGGGAATTCGGGCGCCGGCTGGCCAGGGTGGCAGACTGGGCGGCGCCGACCCCGGACACCGAATGGGACATCAAGCAGCTCGCCTCGCATGTGATCCAAGAACAGCAGTGGGCTCCGTTGCTGCTGTCCGGTCGGACCGTGCGGGAAGCCCGCTCCCGTTTGCTACCGCTGGCCGAAGATCTCCCTGCGGAATGGAACAGGTACTCGACGGCGGCGATCGAGGCCTGGGAAACGGTTGACCTCACCTCGACGGTGCGGCTCTCGCGCGAGACGGTGACGGCTGACCATTTCCTGCGCGAGCAGGTATCGGACGTCGTCATCCATACCTGGGACCTGGCTAGCGCGGTCCACGCCGGCCAGACGCTGGATCAGGAACTCGTCGAAGCCGCTTGGTCGATCTTCGCGCCTCAAAAGGACACCCTGGAGGCCAGCGGCCTGTTTCGCTCTCCGATTCCGATCGCTGACGATGCACGGTTGCAGACCCGGCTGCTCGCCTTGACCGGTCGCGATGAACGGAATCCGAACATCCGCCGATAAGCCCAGGTCTCGGGTAAAGAGCCACGGCGCGATTTCCTCACGTAACGGGCAGGCCCCTCCCGAGCATCCAGCCGCGGGGTTAGCGTGGGTATGCCATGGATTGGTCCAACGCGGTCGAATACGAACTGGCCCGTCAGGTTTTGCAGCGCGGAATCGCTGCCGTCTACCTGATCGCCTTCCTGTCAACCTGCGCCCAGTTCCGGCCGCTGCTTGGCGAGAACGGATTACTGCCGGTCCCCGATTTTCTGGCCCGCGCGGGCCGCCTGGCCGGACCGACCCTGTTTCGGCGGTGGTATTCCGACCGACTGCTGATGCTGGTCGCTATCGTCGGCGCGGCGATCTCAGGGGTACTCGTACTCGGTCTGCCGCAGTTGGGCCCGCCCTGGGTACCGCTGATCGCCTTCGGCCTGATCTGGTTCGGTTATCTGTCCATCGTCAACGTAGGTCAGACCTTCTACGGCTTTGGCTGGGAGAGCCTACTCGTAGAGGCCGGCTTCCTGGCGGCCTTCCTCGGCTCGAATCAGACCGCCGCCCCTGCGCTGGTGATCTGGCTGTTCCGCTGGCTGGTGTTCCGGTTGGAATTCGGTGCCGGAATGATCAAGATGCGCGGCGACCGGTCCTGGCGTGACCTGACCGCTTTGTATTACCACCATGAGACTCAGCCGATGCCGAACCGAGCGAGCCGGTTCGCGTACCGCTTGCCACGACCGATACACCGGTTGGAGGTGCTCGGTAATCACTTCGCTCAGCTGATCGTGCCGTTCTTCTTGTTCGCTCCGCAACCAATCGCAGCCATCGCCGCCGCGATCGTGCTGGTCACTCAGGCGTGGCTGGTCTTCACCGGCAATTTCGCGTGGCTGAACGTGCTCACCATGGTCTTGGCTTTCTCGGCCGTGTCCGATCCGGTGGCGCACCTGGCGGTTTCCGTGATCCCCGCCACCTGGAATACCCCTGACACGATGCCGATCTGGTTCCTGGTTCTGGTGCTGGCGGTCACCGCATTTTACCTGGTGCTCAGCTACTGGCCCGCGCGCAATCTGCTCTCCCAGCATCAGCTGATGAACGCGAGTTTCAACCGTTGGCACCTGTGCAATGCCTACGGCGCGTTCGGCTCGGTCACCAAGACTCGGTACGAGGTCATCATTGAGGGCACGGATGCTGCCCAGCCCGACGAGGACGCGGCTTGGCTGGCGTACGAGTTCAAGGGCAAGCCGGGCGATCCGGCCAGACGATCACGCCAATTCGCCCCGTACCACCTGCGCTTGGATTGGCTGATGTGGTTTCTGGCGTTGGGCAGCCCGGATTCGCGCTGGTTTCAGGTCTTCCTTATCCGGCTGCTGGAAGCCGACCCTGCGACCCTGCGCCTCTTACGGATCGACCCATTCCACGGTCGTCCACCGCGGTGGGTCCGGGCTCGGCTGTTCCACTACCGGTTCGCCACCCGGCACGAGCTGCGGGAACGCAGACTCTGGTGGATCCGCACGCCAACGACCGTTCTGGTTCCCCCGGTAGGCTTAGGGTAACGATTTCACTGCATTCCCGCGGTGAAAGAGAGTTTTACTCGTGCCAACACAATTTAGGCAATAGTTTGTCGAAAAGCACTAAATCCGGCACAACCGGATTTGCTGCGTTTAAATCATCTAAGGAGAAACATGAGCGTATTCGCGAAGGCTAAGGCCTCCCGGTCGCGGCACTTGAAGTCGGTCCTCAGCGGTATTGCAATTCTCGGAGTCTCAGCGATGGTGCTGAGCGGCTGCGCCGCAAACTCCGGCGCCGAGAAGACGGGTTCCGCAGGTCCTGCCCAGGACCTCACGCTGAAGATGGGCACCCTGACGCCGGAGACAGGAACTCTGGCGTTCCTCGGCCCACCACAGGAGGCCGGCGTACTCCTGGCCGTCAAGGACATCAACGACGCCAAGCTAGGGATCAAGGTCGATCTGACCTTGGGTGACTCCGGTGACCCCGACAACAAGGCGTACGCCACAACGGTTCCCAAGCTGTTGAACCAGAAGGTGTCCGTCATCATCGGTGCCGCCGCCTCCGGGGTGTCAAAGCTGGTGATCGACCAGGTCATCGGCGCGGGAACGATCCTGTTCTCTCCGTCGAACACGTCACCGGACTTCACGACGTACAAGGACAACGGGATGTACTTCCGTACCGCACCGTCTGACAACCTGCAGGGCGAGGTTCTCGGCAACTTGATCGCCAAGGACGGGGCGAGCACGCTCGGGATCCTGGCGCTCAACGATGCCTATGGCACCGGGCTGCAGAAGGTGACACAGAAGACGTTCGAAGAAGCGGGCGGCAAGGTGGTGGCCACCGAGTTCTTCAACGACGGCGACACTAACTTCTCCGCTCAGATCGCGTCGATCATGGCACAGAAGCCGGACGCGCTCCAGGTGGTCTCCTTCGACCAGTCGAAGACGATCATTCCCGCGCTGAAGGACGCCGGGTTCGACATGAGCCATCTGTACCTGGTCGATGGAAACACCAGCCACTACGGCACCGAGCTGGCTCCCGGTACACTCACCGGTGCCAAGGGAACCATCCCTGGGCCGCTGCTGAAGGATGACTTCCAGAAGCGTCTGGTGGACAACTGGGCTGCAGAGAACAACGGGGCGAAACTGACCGAGTTCACCTACGCGGCGGAGAGCTACGACGCGGTGGTGCTGAGCGCGCTGGCGGCGCTGGCGGCCAAGTCGACGGTCGGCAAGAACATCGCGGCCAAGCTGCAACAGGTCTCCGGCGGTTCCGGAAACGGTAAGAAGGCAACGACCTTCGCTGCTGCGGCGAAGATCATCAACGATGGCGGCGTGGTCGACTACGACGGCCCGTCCGGTGGAATCAAATTCGATAAGGCCGGCGACCCGACAGAGGCGACGATCGGCATCTTCCAGTACGATGCTACGAACGATTTCAAACGCATCAACAAGTAACACCTGAGTAAGGCGAAGGGCCCCGGTCATCACGACCGGGGCCCTTCGTGCTCGACAGCCGAGCTGTGGAAATTGAACCGTGGAAAGCTACGGTCAGGCGGCCTCGTCGCCGAGAGTCCCAAGATAGAGGTTGATCACCTTGGGATCGTTCAGCAACTCGCGGCCGGTGCCGGTGTGCGCATCCGTGCCCTGATCGAGCACGTAGCCGCGATCGCAGATCTGCAGGCAACGTCGGGCATTCTGCTCGACCATGACGACGGTCACGCCGGCCTTATTGATCTCGGACACGCGGATGAAGGCCTCGTCCTGGCGCACCGGCGACAGTCCGGCCGATGGCTCGTCCAGCAACAGAACGTGTGGCTCCATCATGAGCGCACGCGACATCGCGACCATCTGCCGTTCCCCGCCGGAGAGCGAACCGGCGCGCTGTTTCAGCCGATTCTTCAGTTCACCGAAAATACCGATTACGAACTCCAGCCGCTCGTCGAACGACTTCGGATCCTGGTAGGCGCCCATCTGCAGGTTCTCCTGGATGCTGAGTCCCGGGAACACGTTGTTGTTCTGTGGCACGTAACCCACGCCCCTGCTGACCAGCTTGTTCGCCTTGAGCCCGGTGATGTCCTCGCCGTTGAGCAGAATGTGGCCACCACGCACGTGCACCTGGCCGAAGACCGCCTTGAGCAACGTCGACTTCCCAGCACCGTTCGGGCCGATGATGCCGATCAGCTCCCCACCGGAGACCGTGATGGAGCAGTCGTTCAGGATGTTCACTCCCGGCAGGTAGCCTGCGGTCACGTTCTGCAGATCGAGCACGACGGGGGATGAAGATTCGTCGCTCATGCGCGTGCCTCCCGCTCGGTGAAGCGACCGGTGACGATCCCGAGGTCGGTGTCGAGATGACTGCCCAGGTAAGCGTCGATGACGGCCACATCCTTCATCACGGTCTCGGGTGGGCCCTCTGCCACAATCTTCCCCTGAGCCATCACGACCACCCAGTCGGCGATGTGCCGCACCATCGGCATATCGTGCTCGACGAACAGCACGGTCATGCCGTCGTTTTTCAAATCCAGGATGTGGTCGAGCAGCGACTGGGTCAGTGCTGGGTTCACCCCGGCCATCGGCTCATCTAGCATGATCACGGTGGGGTCGCTCATCAGCGCCCTGGCCATCTCTAGCAGCTTCCGCTGACCGCCGGAGAGGGATGCGGCGTAGTCGTCCTTCTTACCGTCCAGTTTGAACCTGGCCAGCAGCTCCATCGCTTTCTGCTCGATCGCGTCGTCTTGTTCGCGCCACAGTTTGGGGACAAGGCCCACGAAGAAGTTTTCGCCGCGCTGGTTCTGGGCGCCGAGCTTCATGTTCTCCAGCACGGAGAGCATGGCGAGCGACTTCGTCAGTTGGAAGGTACGCACCTGACCGAGCCGTGCGATCTTGAACGCAGACATTCCCGACAACTGCTTCCCGTCAAATGACCATGTTCCCGTGTCGGGCTTATCGAAGCCGGTGATGAGGTTGAAGAAGGTGGTTTTGCCTGCACCGTTCGGTCCGATCAGAGCGGTGATGGCCCCCCTTGGCACCTCCAGGTGCTGGACGTCGACCGCTTTCAGCCCTCCGTATGCGCGGGTGACGTTGTCTGCGACGATGATCGGGTCGACTTTAGCGCAGCCGGGAACCATCTCGCCGATGTGCAATCCCGTCGACTTGGCGTGCACCTTCTGAGAGGGTACGACCTCTACGGTCAGCACGTCGTCGGGTACTGTCTCTTGCGGTGTCGGTTTAGCGGGCATTGAAGGTCAACTCCTTCTTGTTGCCGAGGAAACCCTGCGGCCTGAAGACAACGATGAGCATGAGTGCGATCCCCACGATCACGAACCGAACGATGCCGGCCTGGACGGTCGTCATGAACGGCAGCAACCCCGCGGATGCCATGGCCGGCAGCACCAGAGACAGAAACGCCATGATCAGCCAGAAGGTGAGGGAACCGAGCACGGGCCCCATGATCGTGGCTGCGCCGCCAAGCAGCAGGATCGTCCAGAGGAAGAACGTCAGCGATGGCAGATAGACACCGGGGACGACTGCTGAGGGCAGCGCGAGAACCACGCCGCCGAGCGAGCCGAGCACACCGCCGAGCACGAGCACCTGCATCTTGATAGCGAACACATTCTTGCCAAGTGACCGTACTGCGTCTTCGTCTTCGCGAACTCCCTTCACTACCCGGCCCCATGGGCTGCGCATCAGCAACCACACCACGACGAGGGCGACGATGAGAATGGCGATGCCGAAGATGCGTGTCCACCAGTCCGTCGCGTTGAACACGAATGGTCCGAAGCCATAGGTGCCAGGCGGAATCGGGTTGGCTGCGTCAAAGCCCTCGTGGTAGCCGCCGAGCCCGTTCGCCGAACCGGTGACGCTGTCCCAGACGGTGCTCTGGAACAGCAGGCGTACCACCTCGGCCGCCGCGATGGTCACGATTGCCAGGTAGTCGGCTCGTAGCCTCAGCGTCGGCAGGCCGAGGATGAAGGCGAAGATGACAGCGGCACCCATGCCCACCAGGATCCCCACCCACCAGGGCAGGTTGAAGGTGAGTATCGAGATTGCGTAGCCGTACGCTCCGAGCGCCATGAATCCGGCCTGACCGAAGTTGAGCAGGCCGCCATAGCCGAAGTGCACCGCCAGTCCCACGGTGGCGATCTCGTACGCGATCGTCTCCGGTGCGATCAGCCAGGTCGCCGTGTTCGAGAGGATGAAACCCCAGTCCATGCGAGCTACCTACCCTATTCTCTCTTTGCGGCCCAGGATGCCCTGCGGCCTAAACAGCAGCACGACCACCAGAATGGCCAGCGGAGCCACATATTTCAGGTCGGAGGGCAGCCACAGCGTGGAGACCTCCACCAACAGACCGACCACAATGGAACCGACCAGCGCCCCAAACGCGGTGCCTAGCCCGCCGAGAACGACCGCTGCGAAGATCAGCAGCAGCAGCTGCCAGCCCATGTCCCACTTGATCCCTGGCCGGAAGTATGCCCAAAGGATGCCGGAGAGCCCGGCCAGTGCCGCGCCGAGTATCCACAGCAGCCTGATCACCCGATCCACATCGATACCGGATGCTGCGGCGAGCGCAGGATTGTCGGAGATCGCGCGTGTCGCCTTGCCGGTGCGGGTGCGCAACAGCCAATAGGCGACGGCGATGAGAACGACGATGCTGATCGCCATGCTCGTGAGATCGGTGGGCGAGAGGCCGATCGCGCCCAGCATCGGAACGTTCGCCGATCCCGAGTCGGGCAACTGGAATGTTCCACCCCCGTAGAAGTACTGGAAGACGTAGCGCAGGCCGAGCGAGAGACCGATGCTCACGATCATCAGCTGCACAATGCTGAGCCCGCGTTTTCGAAGCGGTTTCCAGAGGGCGATGTCTAGCGCGCCCCCCAGCAGCCCACTGAGCACGACGGCGATCACGAAAGCCAGCCAGAGTGGAAAGGCAAGGGTGATGCCGAGCGTGTATGCCATCACGGCACCGAACGTCACGAACTCTGCATGCGCGAAGTTGGCCAGCCCCGTTGTTCCGTAGATCAGGGACAGGCCGATGGAGGCAAGCGCGAGCATCAGGCCGAAGTTCAGCCCGCTCATCGTGCGTCCGATCAGTTGGTCGGTGAAGCTGACCACTTGCCGTTCTCCCTTGCCGAGGAAGAAGTTCACAGATTTGTTATCGGTGAAACCGAATTCGGCTTTGACCGAGGCCGCGCCTTTAGCCACGATGACGCCCTTGGGCAGGGTCTTTTCGTTGAGCGTGATGGTGTAGGCCTTCTTCTTTGGCACACCGACCGCCCACTGACCCTTCTCGTCGGTCTTGACCTTGACGTTGTAGCCGTTGCCCGAAACCTGAAGCTGCACTCCGGCAAGCGGTTTGTCGTTGAATTTGACGTTGCCGCTGAAAACGTAATCGTACTTATCGGTGTTGACGTCGTCGGCGTGGGCCGGCGCTGCCGCGAGAGCCGAGACGGTCAGCAGGCTCAACAGGACTGCGAGGAATACCACTACCAACCGTCGCCATCGTGCGCGACTAAGACCAACTGCTTCCACGAGACCTCCAAGACGAGCCAGTGGAGACATGTGGCGTCTCGCGCGGTCTGGCACTCGTCATCGTTGACGATACTTGCTGATTATTGCGTATCTTCCGGCTCAAATGTTACCAATCGGTCGGTAACAGATCAGGAGCCGCCGAACCGTTAGCTAGATACCAGGATTATCAGAGCCGGCGCGTTCCAGGATCAGTTCCCGGACCCGCGAGGCATCCGCCTGCCCGCGCATCGACTTCATCACCGCACCGATCACCGCCCCGGCTGCCTGGACTTTACCGTCCCGAATCTTCGCCAGCACATCGGGCTGGGTGGCAAGGGCCTGGTCGATTGCCGCGATCAGGGCACCGTCGTCGGAGACAACGGCCAAGCCACGGGCTTCGACGACCTCCGCGGGGTCTCCTTCGCCGGCGATGACACCCTCCAGCACCTGCCGGGCCAGCCGGTCGGTGAGAGTGCCGGCTTGCACGAGTTCGACCAGCTCGGCGACCTGGCTCGGGGTGACCAGACTCTCGGCGTCGACTCCGGCGGCGTTGGCCAGGCGGGCGATCTCCCCCGTCCACCATTTCCGTGCAGACGCCGGCGGTGCTCCGGCCGCAACCGTCGCCTCCAGCGCGTCCAGCAGTGCCGAGTTGACCACGTCTTGGAACTCCAAGTCGGTGAACTCCCACGCCTGTTGCAGCCGGTGTCGGCGTTCGGCCGGCGGCTCGGGCAGGGTCAGGCGTAGTTCCTCCACCCAGTCCCGGGACGGCGCCACCGGCACCAGATCCGGCTCTGGGAAGTATCGGTAATCGTCGGCATCCGACTTCGGCCGGCCCGCCGAGGTGGTCCCGGTGTCTTCGTGCCAGTGCCGGGTTTCCTGAGTAATGGTTCCGCCGGCATCCAAAATCGCCGCCTGCCGTTGAATCTCGTAGCGTACCGCGCGTTCGACCGAGCGCAGCGAGTTCACGTTTTTGGTCTCGGTGCGGGTGCCGAGGACGCTGCTGCCACGCGGGCGTAGCGAGATGTTCGCGTCGCAGCGCACGTTGCCCTCTTCCATCCGGGCATTGGAGACGCCGAGGGCCTTGACGATCTCCCGGATCGCCGCGACGTAGGTTCGGCCGATCTCCGGCGCGTCGGCCTCGCCGCCCTCGATCATGTGGGTGACGATCTCCACCAAGGGAACTCCGCCGCGGTTGTAGTCCACGAGCGAGTATGCGGCACCCTGGATGCGGCCGGTCGCGCCGCCGACGTGGGTGAGTTTTCCGGCGTCCTCCTCCATGTGCGCCCGCTCGATCGGCACGGTGACCCGGCGTCCGCTGGCCAGTTCGATGTCCAACGAACCCTCGAACGCGATCGGCTCATCGTATTGCGAGGTCTGGAAGTTCTTGGCGGTGTCCGGGTAGAAGTAGTTCTTCCGGGCGAACCGGGAGTGCTCGGCGATCTGGCAGCCGAGGGCGAGGCCGAGTCGGATGCTGGACTCGATGGCCTTCCGGTTCACCTGGGGCAGGCCGCCGGGTAGCCCGAGACAGGTTGGGCAGGTGTTCGTGTTGGCGCCCTGACCGAACTCATTGGCGCAGCCGCAGAACATCTTCGTCGCGGTGTTCAGCTCAACGTGGACCTCGAAGCCGAGCACGGGTTCGAACAATTCGATGGCCCTGTCGTAATCCATCAATGCGGGTGTGGACATATGCGCGGCCATTAGATCGCCCCTTCCTGGCTGGCGAACAGTTCAGAGAATTCCAGTTCCGGGGCCTGGCTGATCAAGGTGTGCCCCCAGCGGTCTTCCAGCAGTCGTTCCACTGCGGCGCCTACCGTGTAGAGACGGGCGTCGGCGCGGGCCGGAGCCATGATCTGCAATCCGACCGGCAGGCCGTCTTCCGGTGCCAGCCCGATCGGTAGCCCCATGCCGGGTACCCCGGCGAGATTCGCGGGGATGGTGGTGATGTCGTTGAGGTACATGGCCATCGGGTCGTGCAGCTTCTCCCCCAGCCGGAAGGCGGTGGTCGGCGCGGCCGGTGAGACCAGCACGTCGGCCTTCCGGAATGCGGCGGCGAAGTCCTGCTGGATCAGCGTGCGCACCTTCTGCGCGCTGCCGTAGTAGGCGTCATAGTAGCCGGCGCTCAATGCGTAGGTGCCGAGGATGATCCGTCGCTTGACCTCCGGGCCGAAGCCAGCATCACGGGTGGCAGCCATCACCCGCTCGGTGGTCAGTGGTCCGTCGCTCGGCTTGATCCGCATCCCGAACCGCACCGAGTCGAACCGGGCCAGATTGCTAGAGGCCTCGGCGGGCAGGATCAGGTAGTAGGCGGCGACGGCGTACTCGAAGTTCGGCGCGCTGACCTCGACGATCTCGGCTCCGGCGGCGGCCATCGTTTCCAGCGCCTCGGTGAATCGTTGTCTGACGCCGGGCTGGAAGCCATCACTGGCGATCTCGGTGACCACCCCGACCCTGACTCCACGCAAAGCCTCGTCCCGAAGGCCTGCCCGTGCCGCCTCGGTCATCGAAGGCCAGACGTCGGTGAGGGAGGTCGAGTCCAGCGGATCATGCCCGGCGATCACGTCGTGCAGCATGGCGGCGTCGAGTACGGTCCTGCTCACTGGTCCGACCTGGTCCAGCGAACTGGCCAGCGCAATGGCGCCGTAGCGGGACACCCCGCCGTAGGTGGGTTTGACGCCGACGGATCCGGTGACCGCGGCTGGCTGGCGGATCGAGCCGCCGGTGTCCGAGCCGAGAGCCAGTGGCGCCTCGAACGCGGCCACCGCCGCCGCCGAACCGCCACCGGAACCACCCGGAATCCGGTCCAGGTCCCACGGGTTGTGCGTCGGTCCGTATGCAGAGTGCTCGGTGGAGGACCCCATCGCGAACTCGTCCATGTTGGTTTTGCCCAGCGGCACCAGGTCGGCCGCGCGCAGCTTCGCGACCACGGTGGCGTCGTACGGTGGCAGCCAACCCTCGAGGATCAAAGAGCCGGCAGTGGATGGCATGTCCGCGGTGGCGAGCACGTCCTTGATCGCGATCGGTACCCCGGCCAATGGGCTCAGCCGCTCGCCCCCGGCGCGTTTGGCGTCAATCACGGCCGCGGTGGCACGCGCGGCCTCCCCAGCGACGTGCAGGAACGCGTGCACGTCACCATCAACGGCGCGGATCCGGTCCAGATGCGCACTGGTCGCCTCAACCGAGCTGACTTCGCCCGAACTGAGCAATGCCGCGAGATCGGATGCCGCGAGCCGAGTGAGATCGCTCGCGCCTGTGCCGCCAGCCGTGCCGTCCACCGCCATCACTCGGCATCCAAAATCGCGGACACCTTGAATTTGTCGCCGCTTCGCTCCGGCGCTCCAGAGAGCGCCTGCTCGACCGAAAGAGATGGGCGCGGTGTGTCCTCCCGAAACACATTGGTCAGCGGCATCGGATGACTGGTGGCTGGCACGTCGGCAGTGGCCACCTCCGACACGCGGGCCACCGCGTCAACGATCTGGCCGAGTTCGGCCGTCAGGCTGGTGATTTCCTCAGTGCTCAGGTCGATCCTGGCCAGAGCTGCCAAATGGGCAACCTGCTCTGCGCTGATTTCAGACATGCATCTCCGTGCTGTGTTCTCGATGGGGTGGATTATTCAATTGTATTCGCGGCCCGCGGTCGCGGGCTCCGCCGGTCATCCCCCGCCGAACAGGCCGGCTCCCCTCCGGTTGACCACCTCGAACGCTTCGCGGTATGTCCGGGGCACTCGGTCTCCCGGTGCGCCATAACGGGCGACGAGCATGCCGACCAGGCCGACGCCGGGCGGGCTCAACGGGCGGTCGTCGGCGCCACCAGGTACCGGATCGTCCGATTCGGGATTCGGCGGCACGTACTGGGGGTAGGTGTCCGGCCAGGTCTCTGGCTGTCTCGGGTGGCGCAGGTTGATCGCGTTGTCCAGTGTCGGCGCGTCCCGGTCCCGGTCGGTGAGCGGCTCGAGCCGATATTTCGAGGTGAGCGTGCTGATCACCGAACTGTGGTGCATGGGCTCGTTGATCACCGTTCCGCGCGCCGTATAGGCGGAGATCGCGATGGCCGGCACGCGGAGCCCGAGCCGGTCGAAGCCGAACCCCATTTCGCCCGGCGCCCCGTCCCCCGGCGGGATCGCGGCGCCGGGGACCACATGGTCGTAGGTGCCGCCGTGCTCATCGAAAGTGACCAGAAGCATGGTGTTCAGGGCATTTGACCCGCTCGGGTTCGCGCTGGAGCGGATCGCCGAATAGATCGCATGCAACAGGGCTTCACCCGCCCTGACATCTGATACGCCGCCGCCGGTGATCACCGCGCCGTCGAACTCGGTCTCCTGCACCGCGCCTCCTGGCGGATGCATATCGTTGTGATCGTAGAGCATCCGGGGTTCGATGAACGAGTACGCCGGAAGATCGCCGCGCTCGGCGTCCCGATAGAAGTCGGCCATCGGCCGGAAATTCGTCTTCCAGAACTGTTCCAGAGCCGGTGCATGGATGAATCCGGTCAGCGAGATCAGCTGCCGGTCGTCGTAGTAAACGCGCCACGGGATGCCCGCCACGTCGAGGCGGTTGAAGATCGTGGCTGACGCATTTGCCGGATCAAACCACTTGAGGTACCCCGCCTGGCCACGATTGGCGACGAAGCCGTGCGAGGTCGAGGCGTGGAAGAACGACCGGTTGCAGAAGGTCTGTGACGGCACAGCACAGTGCCAGTGGTCATATACCGCGAACGACCTGGCCAGCGCGGAGAGGACCGGCAACATCGGCGGCGTGAAGTTACCCATGATGCGCCGGTAATCGGCCGGGGTCGGCTGCGCGATCCCCTTCTCCAGCTTGATGGCCTCGATGTAATCGCGTACGAATCCGCGCATGGTCGGTCGTGTGCCGGCCGGTGGCGTATTGAACGGCGGTTTCATCTCGTGCACCCGGATCCCCGCATTGCCCGGCGGGTCGATCCGGTCGAACAGTTGGGTGTTGACGTGGGGAAAGACCTCACCGGGATCGGGAAACGGCTGGCTCATGATCTCGTCGGTGCTGCCGACGTAGGGATGCGCCGGAATCAGAGTTCCCATCGGATCAGGGTTGGCGTAGTCGCCGAAGTTCAGGCCGTCGAAGCGCTGGCCGGCTGGCAACGAAGCGGAGTCGTAAAGATAACCGAGCAAGTTGTCGAAAGAGCGGTTCTCGTACATCACCACTACCAGGTGATCGAACCCCGGTCTGCCCCGGGACGGCAGCGCGGGGAACCTCCCAGCGGTCTCTGGAGCCCGCTGGGTAGCCAACCCGACCGCACCGGCGCCGACCGCACCGCCCACGACGGCGCCGGCCGTCGCGATTCCGGCTGACCTCAGAAAGCGCCGGCGCGATGGTGCGGCCTTGTCCGGCGGCTGCTCGCCGTTTTCGTCAGCGCGCGTCATACCGCCCGTCATCCCGCTTGCCCTTCCGATCTCACAGCCCTCCTGGACCTGATTCCAGGAGCCGCCGGAAAGCGTCGGCGTCGATGATCCGGATTCCCAACTGTTCTGCCTTGGCAAGCTTAGAGCCCGCGCCCGGGCCGGCCGCGACGAAATCGGTGTTCTTCGACACGCTGGAGGCCGCCTTTCCGCCTGCCGCTACGATTGCCTCCAGCGCACCTTCTCTGGTGAAACCCTCCAGCGATCCGGTTGCCACCACCGTTATTCCGGCCAGCACGCCACCGGTCTCTGCGGCCGCCCCCGGACCCGGATGCCCGGCGATGGCGAACTGCACGCCGGCCGCCGCCCAGCGTTCGACGATCTCCAGATGCCAATCGACGGTGAACCAATCCAGCACAGCCTCGGCAATGATCCCGCCGACGCCGTCGACCTCGGCCAGTTCCTCACGGGTCGCAACACGGATCGCGTCCAACGAGCCGAAATGGTTCGCCAGCGCCCGGGCGGCAACCGGCCCCACGTGGCGGATGTTCAACGCCACCAAGAGCCGCCATAACGGCCTGGACTTGGCCTGACCCAAGTGCCGGAGAAGTTTCCGCGCGCTTTCGGACAGCACGAAGTGTTCATCTCCGGCGAAGGTTGTGGCGTCGGGGTCGAAGGCGGGGTCAGCCTTCCGGCCGGTCCTTTGACGTTTGCGACGGAACGGGGCGACGCTGTGCGGGGTGCCATCGTCGTCAAGTTTCAGCATTCCCGTTTCGGAGTCGCGCACCACCACTTCGATGGGGAACAGGTCGGCTTCGCGCAGATCGAACAGCCCGGCTTCGGTGTGCAGTGGCGGCTCCGCTGGGCGCAGCGGCTGGGTGAGCGCGGCAGCCGCCACCTCCCCGAGCACCTCGATGTCCAGTGCGCCGCGGGAGCCGATGTGCTCGACCCGGCCGCGTACCTGAGCGGGGCAAGCGCGGGAGTTCGGGCAGCGCAGGTCGATGTCGCCCTCCTTCGCGGGAGCCAACGGCGTGCCGCACTCCGGGCAGTTTGTCGGCATCACGAATTCGCGTTCGGTGCCGTCGCGCAGCTCGACGACGGGGCCGAGCACCTCCGGGATCACATCACCCGCTTTGCGCAGCACGACAGTGTCGCCGATCAGCACACCCTTGGCTTTCACGATCTCCTGGTTGTGCAGTGTCGCCTGGCGCACCTCGCTGCCGGCAACGCGCACCTTCTGCATCACCGCGAACGGGGTGGCGCGTCCGGTGCGACCTACGCTGACCACGATATCCAGGAGTTTGGTGTTCACCTGCTCGGGCGGGTATTTGAACGCGATCGCCCAGCGCGGAGCCCGACTGGTCGCACCCAGCTCCCCATGCAGGGCGAGCTCGTCGACCTTGATCACGATGCCGTCGATCTCGTGTTCGACGCTGGCTCGGTTCTCGCCGTAGTACTCGATGAATTCGGCGGCCTTGCCCGCCGTGTCGACCACACGGTAATGGCTGCTTGTCGGTAGTCCCCATTCGTGCAGGAGTTGATACGTTTGCGACTGGCTGTCCACGGGGGGCCCGTTGTCCTCAACGCCGCGCCAGGCACCGATACCGTGCACGAGCATCTGTAATCTGTTCAGCCGGTCACGCATCAATCGCAGTTGATCCGCAGTCTTGTTCTCCTCCTTCTGCCGTAGCGAGCCGCTGGCGGCGTTACGCGGATTAGCGAAGATCCGGTCCCCCGCCGCCGCCTGGGCGGCGTTGAGCTCGGCGAACGCGGCAACGGGGAAGAAGACCTCGCCGCGCACCTCTACAACCGCAGGATGCCCGGTTCCGGTCAGCCTGCGCGGGATTCCCGGCACGAAGTGGATGTTGGCTGTCACGTCTTCGCCGACCACGCCATCACCGCGGGTGGCTGCGGTCACCAGCCGGCCATTCTCGTAGCGCAAATTGATCGCAAGCCCGTCGATTTTCAGCTCGCACAGGTAATCGACGTGGCGATTCGAGGCTCGCTCAACGTGCGCTGCCCACGCGTGAAACTCTTCGATGGAGAACACGTTGTCCAGGCTGAGCATCCGTTCGGCATGCTGTACCGGGTCGAACAGTGTGGTCTGGGCGCGACCACCGACGGTCTGGGTCGGACTGTCCTGGCTTTGCAACTCGGGAAACAGTCGCTCGAGCTCCTGCAGCCGGCGCATCATGGCGTCGTAGGCCTCGTCGCTTTCAAGCTGGGTATCGCGTTCGTAATACGCGTCGCGCAGTTCCAGGATCCGAGTGGTCAGCCGCTTCGCCTCCGGCGCCGCTCGGGAAAGATCGGAGCCGCCGATGTATTCGTCCGTCACGTGTCAAGCATAAAGACTGCCCCCGACGTTGCCGGTCGGTTGCCGCGCGTAGGATGCGATGTATTCGTTTTGAAGCGATTGGGCCTACCCGGCGTGGCGAAAGCCGGTCCCAGAGGATTTCGTCTTCGGCTACGACGAGGAGTCGCTGGACCGGTGGTGCGGTGGGCGGTGGTGCGGCGCTGGCTGGCCTCGGGCCGCGATTGCTGCCTTTACTTCGCCGTGGGCCTGAGCGAGAAACTCCCTACGCGGCCTATGCGACCGGGACGGCGCTCCGGGTCCGATCGATGGTCATCTGACCGAGCACGCGCGTGCCGAGGTAGACGACGGCTGTTTGACCGGGAGAGACCCCGGTCAGCGGTCGATCGGGGGTGATCGTCAACTCCGAAGCTTCGGCACCGGCGACGACCTGTGCGATTGCCGGGACCGGGTCGGCGTGCGCCCGGATCTGCACGTCACAGGTGAAGGGCACCGCGGGGTCCTCTGGCGGCAACCCGGTCCAGCTGAACCGGGATCCGGCGATCTCGGCGATCGCAAGGGCTTCTTTCGGCCCAACGACGACCGTGTTGGTCTTCGGCTGGATCTCCAACACAAAGCGACGCTTGCCATCGTCGGCTGGCGTGCCGACCTTCAGCCCACGACGCTGACCAACGGTGAACGCGAGGGCGCCGTCGTGCTCGCCGAGCTTGTGGCCGGAGCGATCCACGATGTCGCCCGCGGCGGCGCCGACGTGCTCAGCCAGCCAGCCTCTGGTATCGCCGTCTGGGATGAAGCAGATGTCGTGTGAATCCGGCTTCGTCGCCACGGTGAAGCCGCGCTGCGCCGCTTCCGCCCTGACCAGCGCCTTCGACGGAGTCGTGCCCAGCGGGAAC
Source organism: Microbacteriaceae bacterium (assembly GCA_039922875.1). Lineage (GTDB taxonomy): Bacteria > Actinomycetota > Actinomycetes > Actinomycetales > Microbacteriaceae > JBDTDV01. The sequence goes on along the minus strand of JBDTDV010000008.1, from coordinate 58,554 downwards.
ATCGCATGCGCAATCTGCTCCGTGGTGAGCACGCCGAGCACATAGGATTGGTCTTTCGCCCAGGCGCTGGCCCGGTGCAGTTCGCGGTTCCCTGCGGCATCGGTCACGATGCTGGCGTAGTGGCCCGTGCAGACCGCGTCAAAGCCGAGGTCGAGGGCCTTCTCCAAAAGCGCGGCGAACTTTATCTTCTCATTGCACCGCATGCACGGGTTCGGGGTGCGGCCAGCGGCATACTCGGAGATGAAGTCGTCGATCACGTCAAGCTTGAACCGCTCAGAAAAATCCCATACGTAATAGGGGATGCCGATCAGGTTCGCCGCGCGCTGTGCATCCATCGAGTCTTCGATCGTGCAGCAGCCACGGCTACCGGTGCGTACGGTACCGGGCATCCGGCTCAACGCCAGATGCACCCCGACCACCTCGTGCCCCGCGTCGACTGCTCGCGCCGCGGCGACCGCGGAGTCGACGCCCCCGCTCATTGCTGCTAAGACCTTCACCCGTCAAGTGTAACGACCACGCGAACGCGGACTCAGGGCAGTGTCACGACCCGATCGGCGAAACCGGCCCGGGAGGCCCGGACAAACGCCTCGGGTAATGCTGCCAGAAACGCGTCGACGTCGGCGGGCGTGCTGGTGTGCCCGAGTGTGATCCGCAGCGCGCCGCGTGCCTGGAGATCGGTACGCCCCATCGCGTGCAGCACGTGCGAGGGCTCCGGGATCCCGGCCTGACAGGCCGAGCCCGTCGAGACCGCGACCCCGGCCACGTCAAGAAGGAACAGCAGGGAGTCGCCCTCGCAACCCGGGAAGGAGAAGTGCGCGTTGCCCGGGAGGCGCCCGTCGCGCACTCCGTTCAGCGTCGCACCGGGTACGGCCTTCAGCACCCCGTCGATCACCCGATCGCGCAGTCCGCGCAGCCGGATCGCCTCGTCGCTTAGGCGCGCCGCGGCAGCGGATGCCGCAACCGCGAATGAGACCGCCGCCGCCACATCCTGGGTGCCGCTGCGCACCTGCCGCTGCTGCCCACCGCCGTGAATCAATGGCGCGATCGCGGTCCGGCGGGACAGGACCAGCGCGCCGATCCCGACCGGCCCGCCGATCTTGTGTGCGGAGACGCTGATTGCCACGAGGCCGGCGGCACCGCCACCGGTGTCCAGCCGGATCTGCCCGAAGTCAATCGGCAGCTGGCCGTAGGTCGCCACGGCATCCACATGCAGCGGAACGCCGCACGAGGCGGCGAGCGCCGCGATCTCCTCAACGGGCTGAATGGTTCCCACCTCGTTGTTCGCCCACAGCATGCTGATCAGCGCGATAGATTCCGGGTCGGTGTCCAATTCCGTGGCCACGGCCTCCAGCCGAACCCGACCCTGCCGGTCCAGCGGCAGCCAGGTGATCTGGGCGCCCTGGTACTGCTGAAGCCACTGCGCAGCATCAATAGTCGCGTGATGCTCCCCGCCGGGAATGAGGATCCTTGGACGAGCCGGTGCGAAGGCGCCGGACACCGATGGGTTCCGCGCCCAGTACAGGCCCTTGATCGCCGAGTTCACCGCCTCGGTCCCCCCCGAAGTGAAGACGATCTCGATGGGGTCGCAACCGAGTGTCTCGGCGATCTGCTCGCGGGCTTCCTCCAGCATCCGCTTCGCATTTTGCCCATAACCGTGGATCGACGACGGGTTTCCCACCGCAGCTGCTGCCGCGGCGTATGCCGCGATAGCAGCCGGCAGCATCGGGGTGGTGGCCGCGTGATCGAGGTAGACGGGCATGTTAACTACTCTAGAACGCATGACCTACCCGTATCAGCTGGCCGAAACCCCGGTCGATGCGCTGGCGAATTTGGGCGTTCGAACCGATGGGCGCGGTGGCACGGTGCGGGTCTGGTCAGAAGCTGCGACCGCGATAGAGCTGTGCATCTTCGACGCGCATGGGCACGGTCGAGTGGTCGAGGCGACCCAGCTTGAGCGCAACCAGGAACACGTCTGGTCGGCGTTCTCTCATCGCTTGGTACCCGGTGCCGTATACGCCCTCCGCGCGTCCGGGCCCAGCTCCGCGCAGAACGTCTTCCATCCGAAGCGGCTGCTGCTTGAGCCGTATTCGCGTGGACTGATCCAAAACGCTTCGAACCAGTGGCGCTCGGCTGTGGTTGATGACGGCTTCGACTGGAACGGCTCAACGAAACCCGGCACCCCGCTGGATCGCACCGTCGTGTACGAGGCGCACGTGAAAGGGATCAGCGAGCTGAACCGCGCGGTGCCAGAGGAACTCCGCGGCACCTATGCCGGGCTTGCCCATGAGGCGACTCTGGATTATTTGACCGGACTCGGCATCACTGCCATCGAACTACTGCCGGTGCACGCGTTCGTCTCTGAGCATCGGCTGCTCAAAGACGGCCTGGTCAATTACTGGGGGTACAACACCCTGAACTTCTTCACCCCGCACGCGGCATACGCCACCCGGCAGGCGCGCGCGAACGGGCCATCCGCAATCCTGCGCGAGTTCAAGGGCATGGTGAAGCTGCTGCACGAGGCGGGCCTGGAAGTCATCCTCGATGTGGTGTACAACCACACCTCAGAAGAAGGGCTCGGTGGCCCGCGCACCAGTTTCCGTGGACTCGACAACGCAGGCTATTACCGACTGACCGACTCCGGCGGTTACCTCGACCTGACTGGATGCGGAAACACCGTCAATTTCGGCCACCCAGTACCGCAACGACTAGTGCTGGATTCGCTGCGGTACTGGGCGAACCAGGTGCAAGTCGACGGGTTCCGATTCGATCTGGCAACCGTGCTCGGTCGCGACCAGAGCGGCGCATACACCCCAGAGCATCCGCTTTTGACCGCGATCGCCGATGACCCAGCGCTGGCCGACGTGAAAATGATCGCCGAACCTTGGGATCTGGGCCCTGGCGGATGGCAGACCGGTAATTTCCCGGCGCGATACTCCGAGTGGAACGATCACTTCCGCGACCGGGTGCGGGACTTCTGGCTGCGCGACATCGCAGATTTCCGCGCCCACGGTGCTGCGCCGTCGGGGATCGGCCGATTCGCCACCATCCTCGCCGGCTCATCAAACGTCTTTGGGGCCGACCGCGCACCGCTGGCCTCGGTAAACTTCGTCGCGGCTCACGACGGATTCACCACCGCCGACCTGACCGCTTATAACCGAAAGCATAACGAGGCCAACGGCGAGGGAAACCGGGACGGCACCGACGATAACCGGTCATTCAATCACGGTGCGGAGGGGCCGACGGCGGATGCCGGGATCATCGCCACCCGGCGCAAGGCGATCCGGAATCTGCTGGGCAGCGTGCTGCTGTCGGCAGGCGTGCCGATGATCGTCGCCGGCGACGAGTTCGGCCGCAGCCAGGCCGGAAACAACAATGCCTATTGCCACGACGACGAGCTGGTCTGGCTCGATTGGAACCACCAGCCCTGGCAACGCGAGTTGACCGAGACGGTCAGACACCTGATCGCCCTGCGCGCGTCCAATCCGGCGCTGCGGCCGAGCCGGTACGGAGTCTCCGGCGCCATTACACCCGGATCCAGCCAGATGGACTGGTACGACGCGAGTGGCACGATCATGGATGAGCACGACTGGAACTCCCTGACGAACCGAACTCTGCAATACCTGGCATCATCGACTCCCGAAACGGAGGATTTCAATCGCATCATGTTGATCGTGCATGGGGCCGAGACGGATGTTCCAGTGACCTTGCCACGACCCGACGGCGTCACCGGATACCGTTTGCTCTGGGACAGTGCGATGCCCGCGGTGACCGAACGCGCCGTTGAATGCCCGCCAGGAAGCACGGTCACCGTCACCGCAACCTCGATGCAGCTCTACCGCTGCGTCCCGTGAGCAGCGAGATCACGATGAGTAGGGGCCGCCAATCCGGCCACGCCGGTACGCCGGCGGCGCTAGCGCTGGAGACCGCAGGAATCCGGTTCATCGCACATCAGTATGAGCACGATGCGGCGCTGCCGAGCTTTGGGCTCGAGGCTGCAAGCGCCCTTCGCGTTGACCCGGAGCGCGTCTTCAAGACCCTAGTGGTACAGGCGGATGCCGCGCTGGTCGTCGCTATCGTGCCGGTGAACACGTCTCTTGACCTCAAGCGACTCGCGGCGGCGATGAACGCGAAACGGGCCAGGATGGCCGACCCAGAGCTCGCCACGCGGAAGACCGGCTATGTCCTGGGCGGGATCAGCCCGTTCGGTCAGAAGTCGCGCCTGCCCACGATTCTGGACGCAACCGCCGACCGGTTCGAAACCATCCTTGTATCGGGTGGCAGGCGTGGTTTCGACCTCGAACTTGCGCCAGCAGATCTGCTCACGGTGACCGGCGGTCGGCTCGCCGCAATCGGCAGGTGAAAAATCCGGCCGTACTCACTCTGCTACGGCCACCAACCCCATCTCGGCTGGGCTGGCGAGCAGATCATTGCGCGGCACGACCCGCACCGTGTATCCGATAGACCCGGCGCGCTTGAGCACCAATTCGCCGCTGAACACCTCGGCAACGCCGTCGGCTTCCCCTGCTCCGGTCGATGCCGGGTACAGGTGCCGCATTCTGGCATCCGCCAGCTCGTTTCCGTCGCGACTGACGCCGAACACGACATCCACCGACACATCGTCCGGGTCAAGACCGTTGAGCTTTACCCGGGCGGTGGCCGAGAGCGTGTCACCGACCTCGGGCGCCGCATCCGCGCCGGTCAGCTGCACCTCGAGTACCCGTACTCCGGGCCAGGCCGTGGAAACCCGCGCCTTCCACTTCGCCAACTCGCGTGCGGCGGCGTAGTCGTCAGCGGTCATCCGCCGCTCGAATTCGGCTGCCGGGAGATACAACTCCTGCACGTACTGGCGCACCATCCGGTCGGCGCTCAGCTCCCCGGACAGCGTGGCCAGCGTGTGCCGGATCGAGTGCAGCCACCGACGTGGGATACCGTTCTCGTCGCGCTCGTAGAATGTCGGGGCGATTCGATGTTCGATCAATTCGTATAGTGCCGTCGCCTCGATCGCATCTCGCTCGGCGGCGCCGACGGACGAACCCGCGCTGGGGATCGCCCACCCGTTCTCTCCGTCGAAGTATTCATCCCACCAGCCATCCAAGATGGACAGGTTGAGCGAGCCGTTCAGAGCGGCCTTCATACCGCTGGTACCGCAGGCCTCCAAGGGCCGCAACGGATTGTTGAGCCAGACGTCGGTGCCCGGGTACAGGATCTGGGCCATGCCGATGTCGTAATCGGGCAGGAACACCAGATGCTCGCGGAGGCCAGGCTCCTGGCCGAACCGAACCAGCTTCTGAATCAGCGCCTTACCCTCATCGTCAGCCGGATGCGATTTACCAGCGATCACCAGCTGAACCGGTCGCTGCGGGTTGAGCAGAATCGCGCGCAGGCGCTCCGGGTCATGCAACATCAGGGTCAACCGCTTGTAAGTCGGCACCCGACGCGCGAAGCCGATGGTCAGGATGCCGGGGTCGAGCACCGCACCCAGCCATTCCGGGATCACGCGGCCCGGATTGGCGTGGTGCCACGCGGCGGTGACCCGGCGTCGGGCATCGGTCACCAGCTGTTCGCGCATCCTGGATCGAACCGACCACAGATCCGCGTCGCTGACCGCGTCGGATGCCCAATCGGCGAGCGTGGTGTCGGCGGCGCCCAGTTTCTCGGACGCCAGCGCGGTGAGCATCGGATCGGTCCAGGTGGGTGCATGCACGCCGTTGGTGACCGAACCGATTGGAACCTCGACGGGATCGAATCCCGGCCAGAGGCTCGAGAACATCCGCCTACTCACCGAGCCGTGCAGCTTCGAGACGCCATTGGCCCGTTGCCCGAGCCGCAAGCCCATGATGGCCATGTTGAACACACCGGACGGGGCGCCGTCGATCGCCTCCGAGCCGAGGGCGAGCACGTCGCTGAGGTTGACCCCGGGCAGCAAACCGTCCGAGACGTAACGCTCGACCAGCGTGACCTCGAACCGGTCGATCCCCGCGGCAACCGGGGTGTGAGTGGTGAAAACCGTCCCCGAGCGCACGACTTGCAACGCCTCCGAGAAGGTCAGCCCCCCCGCGATCAGGTCACAGATCCGCTCCAGACCGAGAAAGCCCGCGTGACCCTCGTTGGTGTGGAACACGCACGGTTTCTCCTGACCGGTGTACTCCGCCCAGAGTTTCAACGCCCTGACCCCGCCGATGCCCAGCAGTAGCTCCTGCTGCAGGCGATGTTCGGCACCGCCGCCGTATAGGCGGTCTGTCACGGTTCGCAGATCATCATCGTTCGCCGGGACGTCGGCATCCAGCAACAGCAGAGGCACCCGACCGACCATGGTCCGCCACACTCGCGCGTGCAGGATCCGATCATCCGGCATGGCCAGTTCCACCAGGGCTGCGGTGCCGTCTGCACGGCGAAGGACAGAAAGCGGCAGACCGTCCGGGTCGAGCTCCGGATAGCTCTCCTGCTGCCACCCGTCGGCCGAAATAGCCTGACTGAAATAGCCAGCCCGGTAGAACAGGCCGACGCCGACCAGCGGCACCCCTAGGTCGGAAGCGCTCTTCAAATGATCGCCGGCAAGGATGCCAAGCCCCCCCGAGTACTGCGGCAACGCCTCGGCGATACCGAATTCGGGAGAGAAATAGGCGATGCTCTGCGGCGCTTGGTCTTTCGGCAGGCTCTGATACCAGCGCGCCGAGCCGAGATAGTCGTTCAAGTCATCGCGTTGTCGGTTGGCCCGCTCCACAAACGATGGGTCTGCGGCCAGTTCCGCCAATCGCTCCGGGCTGACCGCGGCAAGTAACGCGATCGGGTCGTGACCGGTGTCCTGCCACTGCCTCGGTGAGACAGTGCCGAACAGGTCGCGGGTGGGTTGGTGCCATGCCCAGCGCAAATTCGCAGCCAGCTCTTCCAGGGCAGACAACGCCGGCGGTACGGCGGCGCGGACGGTAAATCGATGGATTGCCTTCACCCGGGCCACACTAGCCGAGCCACAGGTGACGCGGAAATCACATCAAGCGGCTACGGTAAAAAAGGTGACGACCAATAACGGCTCCCTTCCGGCCATCGGCAGGATCCCCATCCTCGACCCGTCGCCCAGGGTCGCCTGCGACACGTGGCCGGCGAAAGCATTTGTCGGGGAAGTCCTGCCGTTCGGCGCGACCGCGTTTCGGGAGGGCCACGGCCAAATCGGCGTCGCCCTGCTGTTGACCGATCCGGCCGGAGTGCAGACCAGACACCCGATGCATCCGGCTGCGCCAGGCACCGATCGGTGGGAGACATCGCGGCAGCTGGCCGTCGTCGGAGTCTGGCAATTCCGTATCTTGGCTTTCAGTGACGACTTCGCCAGTTGGGTGCACGATGCCAGCATCAAGATACCGTCCGGCCAGGACGTCGAGCTGATGTTCGCCGAAGGTTCACTACTGCTGGCCTCAGCAGGTGCCCAGAGCACTCGAAGTGCCGCCGATCGCCGCATCCTGAAGGCGGCGGCGAAGAGACTCGCCGACACCACGGCATCCATCCCATCGCGGCTGAAGATCGTCTCTGACCCGCGACTGGACCGAATCGCGGCGCTGGATCCGCTGAGCAGCCTCAGCTCCGAGTCCGGGCCGCACGAGATCCGGGTGGAGCGCGCCAGAGCCGGCCTCGGCTCGTGGTATGAATTCTTCCCCCGTTCGGAGGGCGCCAAGCGCAACGCCAACGGCTCCTGGAAAAGCGGTACTCTGCGCAGCGCGGCCAGACGGCTGCCGGCCATCGCGGCGATGGGCTTCGACGTGGTCTATCTGCCGCCGATCCATCCGATCGGTACCTCATTCCGGAAGGGACCGAACAACACCCTGGATGCCGGCCCGAACGACCCGGGATCGCCGTGGGCGATCGGATCTGCCGACGGCGGTCACGATGCGATCCACCCGGAGCTGGGCACGATGAAGGATTTCGGCTATTTCGTCGGCAAGGCGAAACAGGCCGGCCTCGAGGTGGCGATCGACCTCGCCCTGCAGGCCTCCCCCGACCACCCCTGGGTCACCGAGCATCCGGAGTGGTTCACCACCCTGCCCGACGGTTCGATCGCCTACGCGGAAAACCCGCCGAAGAAATACCAGGACATCTACCCGATCAATTTCGACAACGACCCCGCGGGGCTCCGAGCCGAGGTACTGCGCATCGTGAAACATTGGATCGAGGCGGGCGTGCGGATCTTTCGAGTGGACAATCCGCACACCAAACCGTTGGACTTCTGGGAATGGCTGCTGCACGAGGTCGCCGCCAGATACCCAGACGTCGTCTTTCTGGCCGAGGCATTCACCCGCCCCGCTCTGATGAACACCCTCGGCATGGTCGGCTTTCAGCAGTCGTATACCTATTTCACCTGGCGGAACACCCGCGAGGAGCTGGAAGAATTCCTCGACGGCCTGGCACACGGCAGTGCCGCGTATTTCCGGCCGAACCTGTTCGTGAACACCCCGGACATCCTCACCGAGTACCTCCAATTCGGCGGACCCCCTGCGTTCAAGATTCGCGCGGCAATCGCAGCGACGGGGGCACCGAGCTGGGGGGTCTACTCTGGCTTTGAACTCTTCGAGAACGTTGCCCGCCCCGGCGCGGAGGAGTACATCGACAACGAGAAGTACGAGTATCGGCCCCGCGACTACGCCGGCGCGGCGGAGCTCGGGCAATCACTGGCACCGTACCTGACTATGCTCAACCGGTTGCGCCGCGAACATCCGGCACTGCGCCAATTACGCAATCTGGATATCCACTCCAGTGAGGACGCCGCGATCCTGGTATATAGCAAGCACCTTGCCGGCGAATTCACCGGCACCGGGGTGGCTGACTCGATCATCGTCGTAGCGAATCTCGACCCGCACTCGGTGCGGGAGACGGTCGTGCACCTGGACCTGACCAAGCTCGGCCTGGACCCGATGTCACGGTTCGACGTCGTCGATCTGGTCACCGGCGCGCAGTGGGTCTGGGGTAGCGATAATTACGTTCGCCTGGATGCCTTCGGCGAGCCGGTGCATATTCTCCATGTGAAAGCAGGCTCGTGATGCCAGAGCGTACAATCCGCACCCCGGTCTCAATGCCGGAACTGTCACCAGATATCATCGCGGCAGTGGCCAGTGGCAGCTACCACGACCCGCATGCCATCCTCGGTCAGCATCCGGCTGCGACTCGGGGAGTCTCCGACGAAGTCATGGTCATCAGAGCGCTTCGCCCGCTGGCCGAGGCGGTCACGGTGCTGCTCCCCACCGGGGCGCACGTGCCTCTGGCGCACCTCGGCTATGGCCTCTGGCAGGGCGTCAGCCTGCTCGGTGCGCAGGACTACACCATCCAGACCCGCTATTCCGGCGGCGAAACCTGGGTCGCCGACGATCCGTACCGCTACGCTCCGACGATCGGCGAACTCGACCTGCACCTGATCGGCGAGGGCCGCCACGAGCGGCTCTGGGACGCGCTCGGCGCGCACTACCTTCCGTCAACCGGCGGCACCGCTTTTACAGTTTGGGCGCCGCACGCGCGCGCAGTCCGGGTCGTCGGCGACTTCAACGGGTGGGACGGAACCCTGCACGCCATGCGCAGCATGGGCGGCAGCGGGGTGTGGGAATTGTTCGTCCCCGAACTGGCACCCGGCAGCCTTTACAAGTTCGAACTCAAAGCCGCATCCGGCGACTGGGTGAGCAAAGCCGACCCGATGGCGCGGTATGCAGAGGTCGCGCCGGCGTCGGCGTCCGTGGTGGTGACCAGCGACTACGACTGGGCCGACGGGGCATGGATGCGCGATCGTGCCAGCCGAGATCCGCACAGTGGACCGATGAGCGTGTACGAGTTGCATGTCGGGTCCTGGCGGCAGGGCCTGGGCTACCGGCAACTAGCCGACCAGCTGATCGAGTATTTGGCCGACCTGCACTTCACCCACGTCGAGTTCCTGCCGCTGGCCGAGCATCCGTTCGGGGGCTCCTGGGGTTACCAGGTGACCGGGTACTACGCGCCGACCAGCAGATTCGGCCACCCAGACGACCTGCGCTACCTGATCGATCGACTGCACCAGGCCGGGATCGGCGTGCTGATGGACTGGGTTCCGGGGCATTTTCCCAAAGACGAGTGGGCGCTGGCGAACTTCGACGGTCAGGCGCTTTACGAGCATCCGGATCCTCGGCTGGGTGAACAGAAGGACTGGGGCACCTTGGTGTTCAATTTCGGTGACAGCCAGGTGCGCAATTTTCTGGTCGCTAACGCACTGTACTGGCTCGAGGAGTTCCACGTCGATGGACTGCGGGTGGACGCGGTGGCATCCATGCTGTACCTGGACTATTCCCGGAAGGATGGCGAGTGGCTGCCGAACAAGTATGGAGGCCGGGAGAACTTGGAGGCGATCTCGTTCCTGCAGGAGACCACCGCGACGGCGTATAAGCGCAACCCGGGCACGGTGATGATCGCCGAGGAATCCACCAGTTGGCCGGGAGTGACGGCTGCGACCTCGGCCGGTGGGCTAGGTTTCGGGCTCAAGTGGAATATGGGCTGGATGCACGATGCCCTGCAGTACATTCAGCAGGACCCGATCTACCGCTCTTACCATCACAACGAAATCACCTTCTCGTTCGTCTACGCATTCAGCGAGAACTTTTTGCTGCCGATCAGCCATGACGAAGTGGTGCATGGCAAAGGCTCGCTGCTGTCGAAAATGCCGGGCGACCACTGGCAGCAGTTGGCGAATGTGCGCGCCTTCCTGGGTTTCATGTGGGCGCACCCGGGAAAGCAGTTGTTGTTCATGGGGCAGGAATTCGGCCAGCCTTCGGAATGGAGTGAAGAGCGCGGGTTGGACTGGTGGATTCTCGACCAGCCGAGCCATGCCGCGCTGTTCCGGTTGGTGGGTCAGTTGAACCGCGCCTATCGAGAGAACCCGGTGCTTTGGGCCAAGGACAACGATCCGGAGGGGTTCGAATGGCTCGACGGCGGCGATGCGGCGCACAGCGTGGTGTCCTTCGTGCGCCGGGATGGTGCCAGCGCACCGGTGGCGGTCTTCGTGAACTTCTCCGGTATTCCGGTCGGGCCGTACCGGGTCGGCTTGCCTAGCGCTGGTCAATGGGAGGAGATTTTGAATACGGACGCCACGGAATTCGGCGGTTCCGGAGTCGGCAATTTCGGCGTCGTGGTCGCCTCAGCCGAACCGTGGGCCGGGAAACCGGCCCAGGCGACGCTGACGCTGCCGCCGCTCGGCGTGCTCTGGCTCCGGCTACGCGCCTAGACGAGGATGCTATCTCGGTAACCGGTCTGCCAGCCAGGCGTCGAAGGTCACGGTGCCCAACGCGCGGTCCGGCACGAGGTTCTCCCCGGCCCGCCACGACCGTCCGATGGCTCCGGGCACCGGAATGGTGATGATCGGGCGTCTGGACCCCGATGCCGCTTTCCAGGCGCCGGCCAGGGTGCGCATTGTTCGCACGTCCGGCCCACCGAAATCGGCTGATCCGTTGACCGGCACCCCGGTCCCCTCAGCCGCATCGACCAGAAAGCCGGCGAGATCTCTGGTGTCGATCGGCTGGAATGCGGTGTTGGCGAAGGCCGGGATCACCCCGAGCCCTGCGACGCCGAAAATCGCGTCGACGAAATCGTGGAATTGCGTGGCCCGCACGATGCGGGTTTCGACTGGGCTTTCGCGGTACATCCGCTCTTGTGCTGCCTTGGTTCGGTAATAGCCGAAATTGGACTTATCCACGTTGACGATGGAGAGCAGGACCGCACGCTCCACACCCGACATGGCGACCGAATGCAGCAGGTTGCGTGTACCGATCGTCAGTACCGCCTGCCCCGCCCGACTGACCCCGTTTGTGGTATCGATGACCGAGTTGATCCCGGCCGTGGCGTTTTGAAGCCCGGCCGCGCTGACCAGGTCCAGCGGGAGGTACCGCACCGAGGGCAGTCGGCGAGCAACGTCCGGCACCCGCCGCGCGCCGACGGTGACATCGTGGCCGCGGCGCACCGCCTCGGCCACCACACTGCGGCCGGCCGTGCCGGTCCCGCCGACGATCAGAAGACGTGCCACGCCATCCTCTCATCGAATCAGACTGCGTCAGTGCAGCAGAGCCGGTCAGTACGGCAGGGCCGGTCAGTGCAGCAGAGCCAGTCAGTACAGCAGAGCCGGTCAGTACAGCAGGGTCGTCAGCCTGGCTCTGCCCTTGGTCACTCGTGGATCATCGACCCCCACGATTTCAAAGTAGTCAAGCAGACGCGCTCGGACCACGTTCTTTCCTTCCGGGTCAAGGCCCGGGAACAAAGTCAGCACCCGATCGAAAGCGTCTTCCACATGCCCCCCGGAAAGATCCAGATCGGCAACGGCCAGTTGAGCATCGAGATCCTTCGGTGCCGCGGCAGCAGCGGACCGGATCTCCTCCATGGTCTTCCCGTTCAGTCGCGCGAGCAGTTGAACCTGAGCCAAGCCCGCTATTGCAAGCCTGTCACCGGGATTCTGCGCGATGGCCGCGGAGTATTCCGTGATGGCGGCATCGAAATCACCTCGCTCGATCGCATCATAGGCTTCGGCATGGTGCGGTGGGAGCGGCTCCTCGACCGGCGTGGCATCCGCGCCGCTATCATCCTGCCCGGTCTCGGGCACCCGCGCGGTGCCGGTCACCCCGTTCTGTGCGGCCAGAGCCAGAACCTGATCGAACACCTCGCGCAGTTGCTGCTCGGCGAGCGCACCATTGAAAAGCGACACCGGGCGGCCACCGACCACCGCGGCAACGGTGGGGATCGACTGGGCCTGGAACGCCTGGCCGAGCTGCGGATTGGCCTCGACCTCCACCGTCACCAGTACCAGACGGCCCTGATACGACGACACGACTCGACTCAAGATCGGTGAAAGTTGTTGGCTCGGCTCTGACCAGTCGGCCCACAAATCGACGATCACCGCAACGGTCATGGAAAGTTCTAGGTACTGGCTGAAGTTCGCGTCGGTCCCCTCGGCCACCAGGCCGGGCAGCTCGACGACTCCGGTGCCCGACGTGGGAACTCCAGCTGCGCCTGTACTCCCGGACGCTGCGCCCGGTGCGGGCCGGTTCACCAGCGGAGAGAGATCGATGGCGCCATACAGATTCGCGGCCGGCACACTGGGTGCGGGATTGCGTGGATTACTCATTGAACCTCCGAGGATGCGATCAATCCGGCGCTGAACCCAAGGAGCCGGATCTTGTTCTTCGAGTTGGCCGGTGGAACGTAGAAGAGCAGCTGTTGGCCGTAGACCGATTGAATTCCTTTGGTACTGGACGCGACTCCGGACAGCGCGAGTGCGGCTCCCTCCGGACTCACCGTAGCGCCCGCTTCCACAGGTTTCACCGTCTCGGTCTCATTGAGACTGACCGCGACGATCGCGCCGGAGTCGTTGGTCGCCATGGCCACCGGTGCGCCGCTACCGGCGCTGTCAGTGAACTCGATCGACGCTGTTGCCGGCAGGCCAGCCTTCTTCGTTGCACGATACTCCGGCCCGACGACGGACCGCAATGTGTCGCCTTTCGCCTCGAACAAGTCGAAATACTTGCTCTTTTCACCGTTGGCGAGGATATCAGCGTAGGCCGGTTGCACCAGCTCCGGCGCCAGCAGCAATAGCTTCGAGTCGGGTGGGACCAGGGCGGTGCCGATAGTCGCCGGCGCCAGATCAGGAACCTTCGCACTGGGCTCCAAGGTGATCGCATAGTGCACCAGATAGTTCTCCCGCGGACTCTTCTGTTTTAGGACGAGGACAATCGGCGCGGCCTTCGCGTCGGTCTTGTCCTGGATCACGGTCTGCACGTAGCGGGGCCAGTCCGACGTCGCCTGCGGCAGGACCACCGACAGCGGTGAGGCGGGGATCGCGTGCGGCGCAGGCTGGTCGGCTTTCGTGGCACGAATGGCATAGTTGGCCTTGCGCAGTTCCAGCGCGGGGCCGGCGAATCGTGTCGCGATGGCAGTGGGGTCCAACGCGGCATCCGCTTGCTTTGCGACGTCGGAGATCCGCGTCACGATCTGCTCGAGTTGCGGCACCGTCACGGCAGGCGGCTCGACCTTCTTGCCCTGCTTGGGAAGTTCGGTGACCAACGGGGTGGCCGTTTTGGTCGGGGTGGTCGTGCTCAAACTCGGCCAATAGTCGGCCGAGCAGCCGGAGAGGGCGAGCGTGGCGACCAGGACGGTTGGTACAACCGCCACCAAAGAGCGTCCGATGGCTCGCCGGCCCCGGCTTGAGGACCCGGTCGAGATCTGCCTGCTCGGCTTGAAGCGTCGCGCCCGCGGCAACTTGGGCGTTTTCGGCCCGGACCGCCGTGGCCCCCGAGATCTGCGCACGTTGAGCAGGCCGAGCACCAAGAGGATCAGGCCGATCAACAGGAATAGCCCTCCGCCGGCCAGAAGCGGGCCGGCCCATGGCGTCGCGGTCTCCAGCGGCCAGACGATCCGCAACTGGTCCGGCGCCGGCTTCGTGCCGTCATCCGCAATGATCACGCTGATCCCGTCTGGCACATTCATCCGGGTGAGATGCGCGTCGTCACCGGTGAATTGCTGCAACCACAGGTCGGATCCGGCCGGGTTTGGTCCAGGCGCCGTCTGCGCCTGCGTCTCCCCGGGGGCCGGAGCCGCCGTCGCTGCGGGCGCCGACGCAGCGTCAGGCGCCGACGCAGCGTCAGGCGCCGGCGTAGCGTCAGGTTGGGGCCGCTGGTCCTCGGCCGGGGTGTGGGTCACCTCACTGCTCAATTTTCCGGTCTTGGCCGAGTAGGAGACCTTCGCGTATTCCTCATCGCCCAACCAGCCGAGCACGTCGGCGGTACGTCCGTAGGCGACGAATGCCTTGTCAGAGCCGGACACCATAAGCGTCTGCTGGTTAGGGTGCGCGTTGAGCACACTGCCACTGATCACGGTGAAGGGTGCTCCGCCAGCAATTTTCGTCTGCGCAGTGATGTGGTCGGGTGGTGCCCAAACGGTGCGCTGCGCAATGCCAGCACCAGTCAGGGCGGCGGCAATCACAAACGCCACGATCGCGAAAATAAAGCGCACAAATTCCTCTCGGCCAAAGACAATCTACGATAGCCGAACGGGCTGGACACGGCCTAACCGCTTTCCCAGGAACTACACGGCTGTACCGGGCCGCCAACGGCCCTCCTGGTGCGGCTCGCGGGTACACTCGGAGTGGCTAACCCCACTGTCAGAATGAGAGAAAACGTGTCTACGGACGAAGCAGATTTCACCCAGGTTTTCCGGGGCTATGACAAGGACGAGGTCGACAAGGCAATCCAGGACCTGCGCCGGGAGTTGATCAAGGCAAACACGACAAGTGCCAACGCCGGCAAGGAGATCAAGCGGCTGAACGCCCGCGTCAATGAGCTGACCGCCGAGATCGAAGAGGTCGGCAGCCCGACCTACTCGGGGCTTGGTACCAAATTGGAGAACACTCTTCGCGTAGCGGAGGAACAGTCCACCCGGCTCATTGCTCAGGCCGATATCGACGCCGAGAAGTTGCGTGCCACAGTAGCCAGCGAAATGGACCGGGTCAGACGTGACGCGGCCGAGCATGCCGAGCGCGTCTTGGCTGACGCACGCGAACGCGCTGCGGTGATATTGGAAGACGCCACGATCGAGGCCAACGAGATCACCGCGAAAGCCAACGCGTACCGGGATGCGCAAGCGGAGGAAGCCAGCCGCGAGGCGGCCGCAATCCGTGGCGCCGTCGCCACCGAGGCAGCAGAAACCCGTGCCACCGCTAAGAGAGAGGCGGCGGCACTGCGTGCCGAGACCGAGCGGGAGGCGGTCGAATTCAGAGCGGTTGCGTTGCGCGAAGCTGAAACCGCCCGAGAGGTCGCGGCCGGACTGAGCCGTGAGATTGAGCAGACCCGCGCCGAAGTGGCCCGTGAGGTATTGCAGCAGCGCACCACCGTGGCCCAGGAGGCGCAACGCACCCGGCAGGAGTTGGCCAAGGAATCTGAGCAAGCGCGAATCGATCTGGCCGCCGACACGGAACAGGCCAGAATCGACCTAGCCAACGAAACGGAGCAGGCCAGGGCTAACCTGACGCGGGAAATCGATCAGTCTCGCGCTGACCTAGCGGATGAGATCGCGGTGGGCCGGGCGGATTTCGCGCACGAGGCGGAGCAGGCACGGCTCGACCTGGAGCAGGAGCTACAGGCGGTGCGCAAAGAAACCATCGACGCTGCAGAACGAACTGCCCATGAGAGCGAACAAGCCAGAATCGACCTCGAGGTCGCGTTGAAGGCGCGTCGGGACGAAGCAGAAAAGGATCACCTCGCCCGCCACCAGGACGCGGTTGCGCAGACTCAGAAATACCTCGACGACGCCAATCGGCAGCTTGCCGAGGCGATCCGGCGCACCAACGAGAAGCGTCAGGAGGCTGACAGCGTCGAGGTAGACGTCAAAGCCGAGGTCAAGGACGCCAGACAGAAGGCCCAGGAGAACGCCGACCTGATTCTTGGCAACGCCGAGGAACGGGCCCGCTCGATCGTCGGTGGAGCGGAAGAACGCATGCGGGTGCTCGTGGCTGACGCGGAAGAGCGGATGTCACAGATTAGGATTGAGCGCGACGCGGTCGCAGGCTACTTCGAAAGCCTTCGCGGCGTTCTGCAGCAAGCGGAAAAGGTTGTGGCTGAGAAAGACTGACGAGAGCTGAGGCAGCAGTGAAGATTCAGAACGCGTTCCGGATCGGTCTGCTTGGCACTCTCGGAGTCGGGCTCGGGGTTCTGATCCTGACCTCGATTGTCTCGCTGTCGACACTGATCACCTATATCGGAGCCGCACTGTTCATTGCTCTTGGGCTCGAGCCGCTGATCCGCATGCTGGAGCGGCACAAGTTTCCGCGCTGGGCTGCGCTGATCAGCGTGCTTGTGGTGTTCATCGCGGCGCTGGGCGGCTTGCTCTGGGCGCTGGTGCCGATCGTCGTCAGAGAGACCACCCAGTTAGTCACGAAGATCGTGGAATGGGTGCAAGATGGCACGGCTTTAGATTGGCTGTCTCAGTTGCACAAGCAGTTTCCGACGATCGTCAATCAGGATAGCCTCAACAATGTCCTGAACTATCTCAGGGACAACGTCGGAAGCATTGGCGGCGGTGTCCTGCAGGTGGGCATCGGCATCGCGGGCGGTGTCTTCGGGTTCATCATCGTGCTGATCCTCACTCTCTACTTCGTCGCATCGCTGCACGCGATGAAACGCGCCACCTACCAGCTGGTGCCAGCTTCCAAACGGGCCCGGTTTGCCGACCTGAGTGAGCAGATCACCGACGCCGTGGGTAAATACGTGATGGGCCAGGTCGCACTGGCTCTGGTCAATGGAATCCTCAGTGCGATCTTCCTGACCATCATCGGGGCGCCCTCCCCCATCCTGCTGGCCATGATCGCCTTCCTGTTCTCGCTGGTTCCGCTGGTCGGAACGATTTCCGGCTCGGTCATCATCGTGGCGGTGTGCTTCTTCGCCGGACCGACAACCGTGATCACTGCGGCGATTTACTACATCATCTACATGCAGGTGGAGGCATACGTGCTCAGCCCGCGGATCATGAATCGTGCGGTCTCGGTCCCCGGCGCGGTGGTGGTGATCGCGGCTATCGGCGGCGGATCGCTGCTGGGCGTTCTCGGCGCACTGGTGGCGATTCCGGTTGCCGCATCCACGCTGCTGATCATCAAGCAGGTCGTCATCCCCCGACAGAACGAACTGTAGCTATCCGGTCCATTCGGTCGGCATCGGCAGCGCGGCCGGATTCACCCTGGCGAGAATCTCGCTGAGCACGCGTCTGGTCATCGCCTCGCCGATCCAGAGATGCTTGCCGCCGTCGACTGCGACGATTTCGGCACCGGGGACGGTGGCGAACCGGCGTCGAGCTTCGTCGGGCTTCAGAAAGTCGTCGTGCTCCGGAATCACCGCGACCAGGCGGCGCCGATCGCTCGCCCAGGCGGCCAGCTCCTGCTCAGACGCGCGCTTCAACGGTGGCGAGAGCAGGATGGCACCGTCGATGGGGTATTCCCGCCCGTACTTCAACGCCAGCTCGGTACCGAACGACCAGCCGACCAACCACGGATGCGGAAGCTCACGCTCCACCACGAAGGCCATTGCGGCTTGGACGTCGAACCGCTCACCCACGCCTTCATCAAACTGTCCATCACTGACCCCTCGCGGCGACCGGGTGCCCCGGGTATTGAACCGAAGAACAGCGACGTCGGCCAGTGCGGGAAGCCGGGCGGCTGCCTTGCGCAGGATATGCGAGTCCATAAATCCGCCAGCCGTCGGCAACGGATGCAAGGTGACCAGGGTAGCCACCGGTTCCCGCGATAGCGGCGTGGCAAGCTCGCCAACCAGGCGCAGACCGTCTGAGGTGTGAAGTTCGATCTCCTCCCGGTTCGCGGGCAGGATGACGCCGCTGCGGACGGCAACCGGGACACCAGAGGTCTGTTCTGCTGGCACATTCTGTTCTGCGGGCACTGGCACTTCTTGTCTCTAGGTGATCTTCCAGCAATGGCCATGCCAATGCCGACGTGCGGCGATGTCCGCCGCGTCTCCGAGCACTCCATCGGCTCGCCAGACCACCACGTGCGCTGTACCCGGAGTGACTTCGAGATTGCAGCCCGGACACAGATAGCTTTTCACGGACTGGACTGCGGTGATCGGCTGTACGTTCCAGGTCGCGCCGTGGCGTTGTTCGGTGTGTCTGAAACCCCCGAGCATTCTCGCAATATCTAATCCGCCGGACTCATCAGCCGCCCCTGGCCTATGACCTCTGGGTCGATTGCTGCGCGGCATGCAACCAGTCTAAGTGTGGCCTCAGTACCAGTTGTTGCTCTCCGAATGCGCCCACGCCCCACACGGGCTGCTGTACCGGCCGATGATGTAGCCGAGCCCCCATTCAATCTGGGTGGCTGCGTTCGTCTCCCAGTCGGCTCCGGCGGAGGCCATCTTGCTGCCGGGTAGGGCTTGCGGGATGCCGTACGCTCCGGACGGATTCGAGGCGTTAACGCGCCAGCCCGATTCACGGTTCCATAACGCGACCAAGCAGGAGAACTCATCCGCACCGAACCCACGCGCGGCAAGCGCGCTTTGCGCATATGCCTGAGCGCTGCCTGGGTCCGGCGTAATCGATGGCAGAGAACTCTGCGAGCCGCTTCCGCTGCCGCTGTTGCTGGACTCCGCAACCGGAGGCGGCGGGGGCGGAGGCGGCGGCTTCGGCTTCTCCTTGACGGTGTAGGAGTCCCGACTCACCGCTGCGACCGCATAGTCGCCGGTGACCTCCAGGCTCTGCACCGGCTGCCCGACGAACGGATCCTGTGAAACCCGGAAGTCCGGGCTCGCGACGGCACCGGAATATGGATCGACCACGTTCACCAAGAGAAAGCCGAACGACGCGACGAAAGCGAGTAAGACGAAGCCCACTCGAGAGCGCATTTGGGGTTTCCGGTTGGCCTTCCTCGGTTGCGTCTGGGCAACGAGGGGAATCAATTGCGAACTATGCCTACCCACGATCACAAAACCATAACGGAAATCCGCTCGAGATGCCAATGCATCTGGACGATCTCACCGTACTGCCAGCATCACATCCGTCACGCTGTCCAACAGCAAGTCGACTTGAGCCTCCCGGTATCCCCCGCGCTGCGGGCGGAAAACGGCCGTTCGAACCTGATCGACGCTCAGCGGTTTGGCATCCTGAAAATAGCCGGAAAGGCGACCGGCGAAGGTATCGACCTCGGCACAGTTGTATCCGAGCGTGAGAATGCTGGTTCGGTCGAACTTGTGCTTATCCGGCCGGTTGAGGCGGTTCAGAATCACCTGCGCTGTCGCCCTGGCCTGCTCGATCCAGGCCTGTGCCCCCATTTCACGCCGGGACTGTTCCCGATCGCGAGACGCGAAGGCATCCTCCAGCCGTTCCATCGCCGCGTCGACATCGGCAGGGGCGAAGCCGCCTTTCTGCATCGAGAAGGCACGCCTACGGATATCGGCTGCCGTCATCCGCGCGGTGTCGCCGGATTTCTGCCGGTCATCCAGGTCGTAAGAGACCCGGGCTTCCTGGAGGAAGCGCTCCACCTGTTCGACGTTATAGCCGAGTTTGGAGTGCGGGGTGCGCGGGAAGGTGGTCACCGCCCTATTCTGCCAAACTCTCTAGGCAAAGATGAGGAATAGCGCGTACGCCGCGAGAGCGGACGGCAGGATCGAGTCCACTCGGTCCAGGAAACCGCCGTGACCCGGCAGCCATGAGCTCATATCCTTGATGCCGAGGTCCCGCTTGATCAAGGATTCCGAGAGGTCGCCAATCGTGGCGCTGGCCAGGATGGTCGCGCCGAGGATGGGGCCGAACCACCACGGCTGGTGCAGCATTAGCGTCGCCAGCAGGATGCCCGCGATAATACTAACCAGCGCGGCGCCGGCAAACCCCTCCCAGGTCTTCTTCGGGCTGATCGAGGGGACCATCGGATGTTTGCCGAACGACAGCCCGCTGGCGTACGCGCCGGTGTCGACTGCGATCACCAGTACCAGGAAGGCCAGCGCCCACCATTGGCCCTCGTCCTGGTGGACCAGCACAACCGCGAAGCTGGCCAGGAACGGGACATAGACTTGGACCAACGCCGTCGAACGAAGGTCGCGCCAGAGTGCGGTCGGGGAGGTCCGGAACCGGTCGAAGAACTGCTCAACCAGCCGCCAGATACTCAGGGCGATGATGGCGCCGAGTACTGCGAGCCAAGCGCCCTGGGCATCCGCATAATAGGCTAGCGGGATCAGCAACACCGCCGCGACGGTGCTCGGAATTCGCGGGACGCGTCGTCCCGATGCTCGCAATGCGCCGGAGAACTCGAATGCCGCAAATCCGCTGACCACCATCGCGAACAGCACGAAGAGTTCCTTGACCACGATCAGGCTGAACAGCGTCACCAGCCCAAGCCCGACCCCGATCAGGATCGCGAGAATCAGATTACGGCCGGTTCGAGCGGTGATCCGCTCGTTCGTCGCATCGATCTGGGCCCGGCGCATCTGCACCTGGTGCTCGAAGTCGGCCCGCGTGGCTCTCATCTGTGCCCGGAACTCGGTGTGGCCGGGATGGCCCCTGTGCGGTGTGACCGGCTCCGGATCGTCAGGCGGATCATCGCTCATAACTGCTGCGCTCCGTCTAAACCGCGAGGAGTTCGATTTCCTTGCGTTTGAGCGCCTCGTCGATAGCGTCGATGTGTGTCTTGGTCACCTGCTCGAGTTCCTTCTCGCCGCGGGACAGAGCATCGTCACCGACCTCGCCTTTGAGGGCGTCGAGGTCGTCTTTGGCGCGACGGCGGATGTTGCGGATCGCCACCTTGGCCTCCTCGCCCTTAGAGCGCACCAGCTTCACAAATTCCTTGCGGCGGTCGGCAGTCAGTTCCGGCAGAGTGACCCGGACGATCTCGCCGTCATTTCCGACGCTGGCGCCCAAATTCGGGCTGGCTACAATGGCTTTCTCGATGTCTTTCAAGGACGATTTGTCGTACGGCGTCACCAGAAGTGTTCGCGCTTCCGGATTCTGCAAGGACGCGAGTTGCGCCAGCGGCGTTGGAGTCCCGTAGTACTCGACCAGGATCTTCTGGAAGAGCATTGGGTTCGCCCTCCCGGTGCGCACCGTTCCGAAGTCGTCCTTGGCGACGTCGAGAGCCTTGCCCATGCGTTGGGTCGCATCGAAAATAACATCGGCGATCACGGCAACTCCTTAGATTCCTACCTGCTGACCAGCTTAGAGGTTACGCCGCGTACGGCGAATCAGTTGGAGACCAGCGTGCCGAAACTGGCGCCGAGGATCGCCTGAGTGACATTACCCGCCGGCTGCATTCCGAACACCTGCATGGGCATGCCATTGTCCATGCAGAGGCTGAAGGCGGTGGAGTCCACGACCTTCAGACCGCTCTGCAGCGCCTCCTGATAGGTGATGTGCTCGATCTTGACGGCATCCGAGTTCAGCCGCGGGTCGGAGGAGTAGACACCGTCCACGCCATTCTTTGCCACCAGCACAACCTGCGCGCCGATCTCCAAAGCGCGCTGAGCGGCAACAGTGTCGGTAGAGAAATACGGCAACCCGGCCCCAGCGCCGAAGATCACTACTCGGCCCTTCTCCAGATGGCGCTCGGCGCGCCGCGGAATATACGGCTCGGCGACCTGGGTCATCGCGATGGCAGATTGCACCCGGGTAGCCGCGCCGGCCTGTTCCAGGAAGTCTTGCAGTGCCAGAGCATTCATCACGGTGCCGAGCATGCCCATGTAGTCGGCCCGGCCGCGGTCCATTCCGCGCTGCGAAAGCTCGGCACCGCGGAAGAAGTTTCCGCCGCCGACAACGATTGCCACCTCGACCTCTCGGGCCGCCACCGCGATCTCCCTGGCCAGCGCGCTCACCACATCGGGATTGACGCCAAGCGACCCGGCCCCGAACGCCTCACCGGAAAGCTTCAGCAGGACTCGGCGCTTCACGGGGTTTTCTGACATGGACTGCCCTTCCTTGTTGTTGACCACGGATTCCGGATAGCACAATTGCGGATAACACAAAGCCAGAGAGCACTAAGGGAGCCCGGATCGATTTCGCGATCCGGACTCCCTGTCATGCGACTTACGCGCCGACCTTGTAACGGACGAAGCCGGAAACGGTGATTCCGGCATCCGTCAGTACCTTGCCGACCGACTGCTTGGTGTCCTTCGCGTAGTCCTGATCGAGCAGTGCCACCTGCTTGAAAAAGCTGTTCAGCCGTCCTTGGATGATCTTGGGCAGCGCAGCCTCCGGCTTGCCCTCGCTTTTCGAGATCTCTTCGACGATCCGGCGCTCATTCTCGACGATATCAGCCGGGACCTCATCTCGGCTGATGTACTCCGGGTTGGCGAAGGAGATGTGCTGAGCCACGCTATGGGCTGTCTCGGCGTCGTCTCCGGAGTACCCCACAATCACCCCGACCTGCGGAGGAAGATCCTTAGAGGTCTTGTGCAGGTAGACCGCGAACTTTTCGCCGCTCACCGCGCCGACCCTGCGCAATTCGAGCTTCTCGCCTAGGATCGCCGCCTCGCTGGAGATTATCTCTCCGACGGTGCCGTCGTCACCGGCCGAGGCGGCCTTGGCTGACTCAAGCGATGTCGCTCCCGCAGCGACCACAGCGGCGAGTACCCGCGCGGCCAGAGCGATAAACCGGTCATTCTTCGCGACGAAGTCCGTCTCGCAGGCCAACTCGATCAAGGTGGCGGTGCCGTCATTGACCTCGGCTGTCACCAGGCCCTCGCTGGTGGAGCGATCTTCGCGCTTGGCGTTGCCCTTCTGGCCCTTCAGGCGAAGCAGCTCGACCGCCTTCTCCATGTCGCCATCGGCTTCGACAAGCGCGTTCTTGCTGTCCATCATTCCGGCGCCAAGACGATTACGCAGCTCCTTGACATCGGCGGCAGTGAAATTTGCCATGTTTTTCGAACCTCGATTCTCTGAACTTACTCGGTGTCGGTCTTTACTTGGTGTCGGTTGCGACAGGCGCACCGGCCTCGACGTTGTCAGCGGCGGAGGCCTCGTCGGTTGCCGCGGCAGCTTCCTCGTCCAGCTCGGCGTTGATGACCTCGGTGGCCTCGACCTCGGCCTCAGCGAGACCGGCGACCTTCTCGGTCTCGGCACTGGACTGAGCCGGGGTCAGATCTTCCGCGAGTGCCGCCTGCGGCGCGTTGGCGTCTTCTGAGGCCTTAAGCAACTCGGCTTCCCACTCGGCGAGCGGTTCGACCGGAGCGTCCGAGTCGTCGGCTTTCTGATGGCGCTGAATCAGGCCCTCGGCGGCGGCGTCGGCGACAATGCGGGTAAGCAAGCCTACCGAACGAATTGCGTCGTCGTTACCCGGGATCGGATACTGCACCTCGTCGGGATCGCAGTTGGTGTCCAAGATGCCGATCACCGGGATGCCGAGCTTCTTGGCCTCGTCGATGGCCAGGTGCTCCTTCTTGGTGTCGACCACCCAGAGCGCCGAAGGAGTCTTGGCCAGGTTGCGGATGCCGCCCAGCGATTTGTGCAACTTGTCCAGCTCGCGCTTCTTGATCAGCAGTTCCTTCTTGGTGAATCCGCTGGTGGTGCCCTCGTAGTCGAGTTCCTCGAGCTCCTTCATCCGGGCCAGACGCTTGGAAACGGTCTGGAAGTTGGTCAGCAGACCGCCCAGCCAGCGCTGATTGACATACGGCTGACCGACCCGGGTCGCCTGTTCAGAAATTGCGTTCTGTGCCTGCTTCTTGGTGCCGACGAACAAGATCGTCCCACCGTGGGCGACGGTCTCGCGCACGAAGTCATAGGTCTTGTCGATGTACGCCAGGGACTGCTGCAGATCAATGATGTAGCTGCCGGACCGCTCGGTGAGGATGAAGCGCTTCATCTTCGGGTTCCAGCGACGGGTCTGATGCCCGAAATGCACGCCGCTGTCAAGCAGCTGGCGCATGGTTACAACGGCCATAGCCGTTCTCCTACTCCGGCGCGCGCAGCCTGGCCGCGCTGACGCCATTTGTGGTTTCTGCGCCGACCGGTTGGCCGGCACACCTAGTGCCCGGCGCATATCCGCCCAATCCGTGTTACCTAGCTTAGGAATGAGACCAATGGACATGCCGCACAATTGGGCACGCGTAGTCACCCCGACACGCGGGGTGCCGGACAAGCATAACATCCGCCTTCGGGCTCGCCATAATGGAGGTCGGCACCCAGAACGCGAGGTTTCATGACCGGCAGCACATCCGCCCAGCCACCGCAATTGCAGAGGCCGGAACCACGAATTGGGCCGGGGAGTCAGCCGAGGCGGGCGGGGCTGGTGCTCGTGGCGCTGATCCTGGCCTCCAGCGTTGCCAACGTCAATCTTTCGGTCGCCAACGTGGCGCTGCCCATCATCGGCGACGAGTTGAACGCCTCGCAGACGGCACTGAATCTCGTTTCGGTCGGGTACTCGCTCGGCGTGGCGTGCTCGGTGCTGTATTTCGGTGCACTCGGTGACCGACACGGCCGCAAACAGATGTTATGGCTTGGCATGGCGCTGAGCATTCCCGCGGCGATCCTGGCGGCCACATCCCCCACGGTGGAGGTCCTGATGGCCGCCAGGCTCTTCGGCGGCCTCGCCGCCGGAATGGCGTTTCCGACCACACTCGCCCTGATCGCGGCCCTGTGGTCCGGCCTGGCCAGGGTCAAGGCCATCGCACTGTGGTCGGCGCTGGGCGGCGCGATCTCGGCGCTCGGCCCGCTGTCGGCCGGCTGGCTGCTCGAAGTGCTGCCGTGGGGTTCGGTGTTCTTGATGACGGTGCCCCTGGCGCTGATCACCCTGGTGCTGGTGATCGTCTTCGTCCCGGCGCACGTCCATGAAACCACCGAACCGGTGGACAACTTCGGCGGAATCGTTTCGGCGGTATTCATCGGCGCACTGGTTCTGGCAATCAACTTCGCCGGTGTTCCCGGCCAGGAGACGACCGCGATGGTCCTGGTTCTGGTCGCCGGTGGCACCGGAGTCGTATTCGTATGGCGCCAGCTGCGGGCCAGGGTCCCGCTGTTCGATTTCGCTTTGGCCGCCAGGCCGACGTTCTGGGTAGCCGCGGTCTCCGGAGTCATTGTGTTCGGGTCGCTGATGGGGGCGATGTATATCGGGCAACTCTTCCTGCAGAATGTGCTCAATTACACGCCGCTGGAGTCTGGTCTGGCGATTCTGCCGGCTGTTGTGGCACTGGTCGTCGCGGCACCACTATCAAGCCGACTGATGGGAAGATTTGGGTCGAGAGCCACGCTCCTGCTCGGTTTCTCAATCAGCCTGCTCGGTTTCGTCTCCATGCTGGCGCTGTGGAATGTCGGCGTCTCCTATGCTCCGATCGGATTCAGCTATGCACTGATCGGGCTCGGGGTGGGATTGGCCGGAACACCGGCGTCCAACGCCTTGACCGGATCGGTTCCGGTGCACCGGGCCGGCATGGCATCAGGAACCGCCGATCTGCAGCGCGATCTCGGCGGCGCCATCATGCAGTCGATCCTGGGCGCGATCTTGAGCGCGAGCTATGCGACATCGATCGCGGCGGCCGTCGCAGCCGCGCCGGCTGAGGTCAAGTCCCAGGTCACCCACGGCATCCAAATGTCTCTGGAGAAGTCTTTCGGCAGCGCGGCCGCGTTAGCAGCCCAGTATCCGGAGCACAGCGATGCGATTTTGGCCGCCGCACGGGCCTCGTTCCTGGACGGGGCGGACTGGGCATATCTGACCGGGATCATCGCAATGTTCGTCGGCGCACTTGTGGTGTGGATCTGGTTCCCGAGACACGCCAAGGAGGCTCGTCTGATGGCCGGCTACGCCGCAGAGCCGGAGCAGAGCGCCTTCTAGCTGCTCCAGGTGCCAGCTGCTACACGGGCCTACTGCTACACGGGCGTACTGCTAAACATGGGTCAATTTCGTCTTGTCTTCCAGCTCGAGCCGGCTCACCTCGGGCAGGCGGGCCTTTACGAACCAGAACGACAGCACGGCGAAGAACGCGAACCCGGCGTAGACGAACCCCAGCCCGACGGCCTGGCTCAGGATCGGGAACAGCAGGGTCACCAGGAAGTTGAAGATCCAGTTGAACGCCGTGGCGATGCCAAGGGCAAGACCACGAATCTTGTTCGGGAAGATCTCGCCGAGCACTACCCACATCACCGGCCCCCAGGTGGCGGCGAAGAAGATGACGAAGAGGTTGGCGCCGATCAGCGCGATCGGACCCCACGGCGCCTCCAGGGTGAGGTTGTTGCCGGTTCCGGTCGCCTGTGAGAACGAGATCGCGGCGGCGAGCAGCCCGACGAACATGCCGGCCGAACCGACCAGGAGTAGCTTCTTTCGGCCGACTCGGTCGACGAAGAAGATCGCCACGAAGGTGAGCGCCACATTGATCACCGCGGTGATCACCGAGGTGATGAACGAGTCGCTTTGGCTGAACCCGACCGACTTCCACAGCGTCGTGGAGTAGTAGAAGATCGCGTTGATGCCCACCAGCTGCTGGAACGCGGCCATCGCGATGCCCACCCACAGGATTGGTTGCAGCCCGAGTGCCGGCCCGCGCAGATCTCGATATGTTGACCTCCGCTCGTCTGCCAGGCTCTCCTGGATCTCGGCCAGTCGCTTTTCCGGGTTGCTTGGCCTGGTGACCGTCTTGATCACATGGAGCGCATCCTCGTGCCGGCCCTTGCGGATCAGGAATTGAGGCGACTCTGGAATGGTGAACGAGAGCACTCCATAGACGACCGCCGGGATGACGCCGACCAACAGCATCCACCGCCACGCCGGCAGCCCCCACCACAACTCATTGCCGGGGCCGCCCGCCGTTTCGGACAGCGCCGCGTCCGAGAGCAGCGCCAGGAAGATCCCGAGGGTGATCGCCAACTGCTGCAGGGAGCTGAGCGCGCCGCGTCGGTCAGCCGGTGCCACCTCACCGATATACGCCGGCGCGATAACCGACGCGATGCCGATCGCAAGCCCGCCGATGAACCGCCAGGCCATCAGTTCCCAGTCAGTGAACGCCAGTCCCGAGCCGATCGAGCTGGCTACGAACAGGATGGCGGCCGTGACCATCACGGGTTTACGACCCCAGAGATCGGCCAGTTGCCCGGCGAACCAGGCGCCGATCGCGCAGCCGATCAACGTGATGGCGACGGTGATCCCGATTTCAGCCGAACCGAGATCGAAGGTGTGCTGGATAGAGTCGACGGCACCGTTGATCACGGAGGTGTCGAAGCCGAACAGCAACCCGCCAAGGGCAGCCGCGAGAGTGATCCCGAGCACCTTTCCGCGACCGGGAGACCCGTTGCCCTCCGAACGTGATGAGGGCGATTCCGCGCGCGACGATGCCGGTGTTGGATTCTCCGCGTTGCTGCTCATAGTAGGAAGCTAGCACCGGCGTTCGCGCGGGGACAATACCTACCGCCGGCGCTCCTTCCCCTCCCAGGAACAAAACCGCACCTTGACTGCACCGTTCGCACGACCGGCGAGACGGCACCGGGCCTGAGCGGCACAGTTAGTTGATGTGGAAGCTGTGCCCGAAGGAATCCGGTTGGCCGCGGTGCACCTCAGGCGGTCTCGCCCTAAGCGGTGTCGTACTGGGCGGTGTCGTCCTGGGCGGTGCCGTACTGGCGGCGGTACTTCTGGGCTCTGGCAGTGCCACCGCCGCCGAAGCGCCGCCGCCTCAGGTAGTCCAGGTCGACACCTGGTCCTGGCCGGTCGCCGCACCGTGGCAGATCCTGCGCGGATTCGAAGCGCCGGCAGATGTGTACTCACGTGGGCATCGCGGTCTTGATCTCCGGGCGGCCTCCGGCAGCCCCGTTTACGCGGCAGCTGCCGGTGTCGTCTCGTTCGCCGGCCAGGTCGTTGACCGGCCGGTGGTCTCGATCAGCCATCCGAATGATCTGATCTCCAGCATCGAGCCGGTGCAGCCCACCGTGACGGCCGGACAACCGATTACCAGGGGTCAGCAGATTGGAACGGTCGCCGCGGGCGGACACTGCAGCGGGACCTGTGCGCACTTCGGGGTGCGCCTACACGGCCAGTACATCTCACCACTATTGTTTCTCGGCGGAGTCCCGCGAGCGGTACTCCTGCCGCTGCGCGACTAGCGGCGCGGTGGAATGACACGCGGTGCAATGACACGCGGACAATGACAAGGCAGTATTCACGCCCGAGGGTGAGCCAGCCGATAGCTCTCCTTGAGCCGTTCCGCCGAGACGTGTGTGTAGATCTGTGTGGTGCCCAAGCTGGCATGACCAAGGAGTTCCTGCACCGCCCGGAGGTCCGCGCCGCCGTCGAGCAGGTGTGTTGCGGCGGTGTGCCGCAGTGCGTGCGGCCCTGACGGTCCCGCCCCAGGGGCATCCCGCAGTAGTCCGGAGACGAGGCGGTACACGGATCGGCTTCCGAGCCGCTGAGCTCGGCTACCGATGAACAGCGCGCGAACCGCGTCAACCGGCACCGCGCCGGCTGCGGTATCCGGGCGGGCGAGGAGGGCCGGCCGGCCAAGACGGAGGTAATCGACGATCGCAGCCTGCGCGGGGACACCAAACGGGACCACCCGTTCTTTGGCGCCTTTGCCAAGAACACGCACAGTGAGGCGGTCGAGATCCACGTCATCCACGTCCAGACCGGTCAGTTCCGACACCCGCAATGCTGAGGCGTACAGCAGTTCCATAATCGCCAAATCCCGTCGCGCTGACGGCGCGCCGGCCGAGGCTTTCACTGCCAACCGGGCCAGAATCCCATCGATCTGCCGCCGGGTGAGCACCCTGGGCAGGGTCCGGTCCGGACGCGGGGCCCGGAGCCGAGCCGCCGGGTCGGTCACGGTGATGTCGCTGCGGGTCAGCCAGGAGCTGAAACTCTTCACCGTCGCCGCCCGTCTGGCGAGGGTGGATTTCGCCAGCCCGGCCAGCGAGCCGGCCCAAACCCAGTCCCGGAGCACCTCGAGCGAGAGATGTTCGGTCGTGTCGATTCCGCGCGGCGCGGCAAAGTCGCTCAGGGCGGTCAGGTCGCTCCGGTACGACCGGATGGTGTGCGGGGAATAACCGCGTTCGGTCAGAAGGTAGCGGCTGAACTCCTCGATCGCCCGTTCCAGCTGCATATTCCAAGCATCGTGCATCCATCGCGGATGCACCGCAGCGACTGGCGGCGCAGGCTATTCCGGGCCGGTGAAGCGGGAGAACGCGTCGATGCGGGCACCCGGGCTCAACTGCTCCAGCCGGCTCAGGAACGCCTCGTCGAATCCGGAAACCTGCTCGAAGTTTCCCAGCGGAAGCACCGATGTCACGATCTGGTCGTCATAGACGCGAATCAGGCTGATCGATTGACCGCCGTCGACCCCGACCAGTTCTCGTTGCGGCCCGGCGAGATCCATCGTGTAGCTTGTCGCGGCGGCCACCGACACGGGGACCCCTGCGAAGCTGCCGGCGGTCGCATAGTGCAAGTGGCCGGCGAGGATAACCCGGACATCTGTGCCTGCGATGGTATCGGCGAGCCGTTCCTGGCGCTGCAGCTCGAGGATCGTCAGGATCGGAAACGAGGTCGGCAGCGGCGGATGATGCAGCACCAGAATGGTTCCATTCGGAGCCGCTGCGGCCAGTTCACGGCCCAGCCAGTACAGCTGATCGTCGGAGAGGTCGCCATGATGATAACCCGGCACGCTGCTGTCGAGGGTGATGATCCGCAACCCGTTGATCGTCAGCACAGCATCGACCGGTTCGGTCGTCGCCTTTGCTCCCAGGAGCTCTCGGCGGAACGGTCCACGCGAATCGTGGTTGCCCATCACCCACACCAGCTCGGCTCCGAGCCGCTTCGCGGCTGGTTCGATGATCGCGCGGATTCTCCGGTACGCGTCGGCTTCGCCACGATCGGCGACATCGCCGGTGACCAACACCGCGTCGGGCCTCAGACCGGAGTTCTCGACCAGCCGAATCGCCTCACGCACGGCGCGTTCGGTGTCGACCCGACCGTACAGAGGGGCGCCGGCCGCAAGGAAGTGTGGATCGCTGATCTGCACCAACAGGTGACTGGGCTGCCCATATCTACCCATCTGTACCGGTGCGCTCACTGCCGAATCTGTCGTTTCGGATGTTGCAGTCCCGTCCGGGGCCCCAGATGCCGCCATGCCCGTTGTGCCCCTATCCCGCGCGATTGCGCGGCTGTCTCGATCACCAGGCTGTCTCGATCACCAGACTGTCTCGATCACCAGACTGTCTCGATCACCAGAATACGGGGCGGCACCGTCATCGCCTGGGAACCGCGACCCAGCCCGTTTCCCGCTGCCGCACGACGCCATCGAGGTCGAGTAAGCCGATTACCGATTGCACGGTGGCTACCGCGAGGCCGGCGCGGGCTGCCAGGTCACCGAGGGAGCGCGGCGAGCGGGTGCTCATCGCGTCGAGGACTCTGGTTTGCTCCGGCGGCCGATCAGCACCCTCCGCCGCAGCCTCGTCGCGCGAGTCGGCGACGGGGCCGATCTCGCCGACCAATTCGGCCATCTCTGCCGCGTTCGTGACGCAGATGGCGGCATAGTCCCGGATCAGCCGATGGCATCCGGCAGCGGTCGCGCTGGTGACCGGGCCCGGAACTGCGCCCAGCGGCCGCGCCAAAGCGGCCGCGTGCCCGGCGGTGTTCAGGGATCCGGAGCGCCACCCCGCCTCCAGCACGATTGTCGCCCTCGTGGAGGCGGCGATGAGGCGATTGCGTTGCAGAAACCTCCACCGGGTTGGCGCAGCGCCGCAGGGCAGTTCGGACAGAACCACGCCGGCCTGAACAATTCGTCCCAAGAGCGCATCATGACCGGCCGGATAGAACCGGTCCACCCCACCCGCCAAAAATGCCATTGTGGTCCCGCTGCTGGCCAGCGCGGCTCGATGTGCCATTCCGTCGATGCCGTACGCCGCGCCTGAAACGATCGCGAAACCGCGGTCGACGAGGCCGGCCGATGCTTCCATCGCCACGTGTTCGCCGTATCCGGTGGCGGCTCGCGCGCCGACGAGCGCTACCGAGGAGTCAAATGCGCTCAGTGCCTCCGGATTGCCACGCCACCAGAGCGCGATCGGGGCGTGCGAGGCAAGGTCGTCGACGGCTGAGGGCCAGAGTGGATCCGCCGGCGTCAACACCCGCGCACCGACCCGTGCGGCCTGCCGCAGTGAGCGGAGCACCGCCTCGGAGGAAACCCGCGGTTGCCATCGTTCTAGCGCGGCGAGGACGGCCTGGCGAGTCAGTTCCGCCGGTGCCTCCGCAGCAGATTCCGCAACCACAGTCAGAATGCGTTCCGGGTTCCATCGTTCGATCACCGCGGTCAAGGCAGCCGCAGCGCCGAGCCGATTCACCAACTCCCCCGCCGTCCCGTCGCCCGGCTCCGCAATCGTGGACCATGCCGCCCTCGCGAAGCAATTGGCCCGACCAGCGGGCCCGTCGTCCTGGGCTGCACCTCCCACCGGAACGGTCCCGCTCTCCACCCGCGCGAGCAGTTCGGCAACTTGCGCAGCGTCCAATCCGAATATGTTCCTCACGCGACCCCCTTCCGCAAAAACAGCGCCTGTCCGACATGCCCAGCGTCCGGTTGGGTCGCTCCGCTCAGGTCGGCGACGCTCCAGGCCAAGCGCAACACCCGGTCGTATCCACGCATCGTGATTCCGCCGCGCTCCAGCGCCCTGTCCAGCGGCGCCGTCGCCGCGCGGTCCAGCCGATGGGCTCGATGGCGAAGCCATGCTCCGGGAACCTGGGAGTTGAGCGTCCACGGCGTCGCCTCCAGCCGCTTTGCGGCGACAGCGCGAGCCGCAGCCACCCGGCCCCTGGCCTGCGCACTGGTCATGCCTGCCCCGTCTGCTGCGAGCCGCAACTGGGCAGCGGTGATCCTGCGCAGCCACAACTGGATGTCGATCCGGTCCAAGAGCGGACCGGAAACTCGCGCAAGGTACCGGCGCCTCGCGTTCGGCGGGCAGGTGCATTCCGAGTCTGGCGCCCCATACCGCCCGCACGGGCACGGATTCGCGGCCAAGACCAGCTGGAATCGGCCCGGGAAATGGGCTACCGCATTCGCTCGGTGAATGCTGATCACTCCCGATTCCAACGGCTGGCGCAATGCGTCCAGAACAGAGGACGCGAACTCCGGTGCCTCATCCAGGAACAGCACGCCGTGGCAGGCCCGCACGGCGGCGCCCGGCCGGATCTGCCCGCTGCCGCCACCGACCATCGCCGCGGCTGTCGCCGTGTGGTGCGGAGCCTCTAGTGGCGGGCGCCGATCTAGGACGGGGCCGACTCCTCGGCCGGTCAGCGATCGGATCGATGTCACCTCCAGGGCGGCTGCCGAATCAAGATCCGGGAGGATCCCGGGCAGGCGCGCCGCCAGCATGGTCTTGCCCGCCCCGGGTGGGCCGAGCAGGAAGATGTGATGACCACCGGCCGCCGCGACCACCATCGCGGATTTCGCTTCGTCATTGCCGACGATGTCGGCGAAATCCAACGGGGCGGGCTCGTGCCGCTCGGGTTCGGCGACTCGGATCGGCTCTACCGGGATCGGTTGGTAGTCACCGCCGTGCCAGATCGCCGCGTCACGCAGGCTGGCCAGGCCGATCACGGACATCCCGGGGACCAGGGCGGCCTCTCGCATGTTGGCGGTCGGTACCATTACCCTGGTCATCCCGGCGCGTGCTGCTGCGTGTACCGCGGGGAGGATACCGGCAATCGGTCGCAGCCGACCATCCAACCCGAGCTCGCCCAGGTGCACTACCGAGGCGACCGACTCCGATGAAACATCTCCTGCGGCGGCCAGGGATGCCATCGCAATTGCCAGATCGAACCCTGAACCGTGCTTCGGCAGTGCCGCTGGCGACAGGTTGATGGTCAACTTTCGTCCGGTCAGCGGGCAGCCGGAGTTGACTGCTGCAGCCCTGACCCGGTCGCGCGCCTCGCCGAGAGCCGCATCGGGCAATCCGATCAGCACGAAGGCCGGGAGGTTGCTGGAGATGTCGGCTTCGACCTCGACAATGGTGCCGGTGAGGCCGAGAAGCGCTACCGAGTGGGTGTGGCCGAGCGCCATCAGAACACGCCCTGCAAGTGTTCGATCTCCGGTTCGCGGCCGGATTCCACGATGACGGCGATGGCGTCGATACGGATCCGCCCCACCGGTTCATCGGACAGCGCGCACCATGCTCCAGCCAGACGGCGCAGGCGCGCAAGCTTGGCGACGGTGATCGCCTCGAACGGGTGCCCGAACGCGATCGAGGAACGCGTCTTGACCTCCACGAAGACGGTTTCAGGCGGTTTCAGCGCGATGAGGTCGATCTCGCCCTGCCGGCAACGCCAGTTCCGGCCGATCACTCGGTAGCCGCGGCGCTCTAGGTACTCAGCGGCAAGTCGTTCGCCGTGTCTGCCCAGTGTGTCTTTCGCAGCCATCCGTACCTCCACCACCGACAGTGGCGCAGAAGGCGACCGAGCGGACGCGTAAGTGGGCGATCTGTTCAGATCCCAGTCGAAGCCTCCCCGGTGCAGGACAAGCAGTTAGCGAGTCCAGGTTTCGAGTTTGTTCGCGTCGAAGAAGCCCATCGTTACGGACGTCGCCATCCCGTCGGTCACCGCGAAGTTCGCCGAGGACAGCGAGCCGTCCGGCGCGTTCTCCCCGGTCGGCACGAACGAGAAGTCGTTGCCATCCCAGTGCGTCAGCGGGAAGGTATAGCCGCCGGTTGGTCCCATTGCCACGACGAGTTTGCCGCCGTCATCTCGAATGGTTATCGTGCCGTAGTAGTCATTGTGATATTCGCCAATGAAACTCGTCAAGGGCGCCGCCGCAGCCGAGGAGGCCGGCGCGGTCTCACCCGTCAAATCGCCGCCCGGGGCGGTTACCGACGCCAGACCTGCGTGATAAATCTTCCACCAATCACGTGTGGCGTGGCCGAACTGGACGTCGTCCATGAACTCGGCGGTCACCGCCTCTACAGCTCCGACCGGCGCGCCATTGGTCAGCACGACAATTCCCACATCAGCGCTCGGCATCATCGAGAACGCTGTGCCGGCACCGAGCGCGAACGCTCCGGAGTGGCTGATCACGACGCTACCACTGGGTTGGGTGCCGACATTGAAGCCGAATCCGTAGGTCGCTGCCCGTGACGATGCATCCTTCGAATGCCCGGTGAAGACCTGGGGACTGATCGCCGGAATCAGGGCCTCCGGCGCGATCAGCTGCGTACCGTTGGCCTTGCCGTCGGCGAGCACCATGTTCATCCACTTCGACATGTCAACCACCGTCGACGAGACGCCACCAGCCGGTGCCTGCACATCAGGGTCGCGCTGGAACAGCGGCTGGAACTTACCGTCAACGACCGCGTGCGGGATCGCCCGGTTCTTCTGGGCCAGGTAGTCACTGAACCGGGAGCTGGTCGAGTCCATGCCCAGCGACTCGTAGAGTTGCTGCTGAGACAGAGTCGCCCAATCCGTCCCCGCGGCGTGCGCGGCAGCCTCACCGCCCCAGGTAGTCCCAAAGTTGGCCTACGCGTAGCTGGTACGGAACGGACTGAGCGGCTCGTACTTGAGATGGCTCAGCACATAATCCCGGTCGTAGCCGATGTCCTCCAGAAGATCCCCTGCCGCGCGGGGAAGGCCGGTCCGGTGCGCATAGAAGTCACCGACTGTCGCATGTGCGGTCACCCACGGGTCGGCCAAAGTAAGCTCTGGCAGTTCTTGCACAACGGGTGTGTCCCAACTCAGCACCGATTGACTGACCTGGGTAGCCACGACGGTGGCGCCGACCGACTTGGACAACGACGCGAGTTGGAAGACGGTATACGGATCAATGGCTCCTGGCTCGCCTTGCTTTTTCACGCCGAAGCCCCGGGCGAAGACCATCTTGCCGTCATGCACGACGGCAACGGCCATCCCCGGAATCTTGCTCTCCTGCATAACCCGCTTCGCGAGGTCGGGCAGCGCCTTCACCGCCTGGTCGATACTGCCCTTGGGCAGCACCAATGCGGACGCCCCCGGATTCTCCGGTGCCGTGATCTCGGGCTGATCCGAATTCCGCGCGGGCTGGGAACAGCCGACCAGTGCCCCTGCCATTGCCAACGACGCCGCCGCGGCGAGAACGATTCGGGTAAGTCGGCTCATAACAGTCCGCTTGACTCATGCCTAGGGCCCCAGAGTGCCTAGGTCGGGCGCGGACCAAAAATTGGCCAACGCCAGCTAATATACTCGAGTGCCGGCAGGGCCTGACAAATGCGCCCTGCTCACGGACTACTCGTCGAGCGCGAGCTCTTTGGGCAATTCGAAGTCTTTGGAGGACAGCTCTTCGATGTTGACGTCTTTGAAAGTCAGCACCCTGACCGATTTCACGAACCGGTCGGAGCGGTAAACGTCCCAGACCCAGACGTCCTTCATCGTCAACTCGAAGTAGAAGTCGTGCTCGGTGTCACGTCTGACAAAGTCGACCTCATTCGCCAGGTAGAACCGTCGCTCCGTCTCGATGACGTACTTGAACTGCGAGACCACGTCCCGGTATTCACGGTACAGAGCCAACTCGACCTCACGGTCGTAGTCATCGAACTCGTCTTCATCCATCGTGACTTCAGTCTATTCCGGTTAGGCCGACCACACCGGCCGGTACCGGGACCAGGATCGGCTCGCACAGCGAACCCCGCTCGGGCCCGGACAAGGTCTTCAGCCAGGTACGGCGGTGAAAATCCGTTGCTCCCCTGGCGGCGATGGCCGCGAAATGTCCGGCGGTCGCATATCCCTTGTTGGCGGCCCAGCCGTAGCCAGGGGTTGCCGCGTCGCGGGAGATCATCAAGCGGTCTCGGTAGACCTTCGCGATCACGGATGCCGCGGCCACGGACCCGCAATCCCGATCGGCCTTCACTCGGGTCAACACTTTCGGCGCGGTGGGGACCGCGGGGCTCAGCCAGTCGAATGACCCGTCCAGCAGCACAGTGCTCGCCTCAACCGGGGCCCCCTGCTGGCGCAATTGGGCCAGTGCACGCCCGCCGGCGAGTCCGAGACACGCGGTAAGACCAAGGGCGTCCACCTCGGCAGCCGAGGACATACCGACGGCCCAGTGCAGCACCCACGCCGCACACCGCGGCGCGAGTTGCTCCCGACGCGACTCGCTGAGCAACTTCGAGTCCCGCAGACCCGTCGGAAACACCCCGACCCTGGCATCGACGACGGTCATCCCGACCGCGACGGGTCCGGCCAGGGCACCGCGGCCTACTTCATCACAACCGATCACGTAGCGAACGCCGCCAGAGTACAGCGAGCGCTCAAGCCGCATCGTAGGATCGACTGGCATCACTCACCGGCCCGTTCGACGCCCCGGAACGCCGAAGAATAGTTGTCCAACCAGCTCCATCGGGCGATCGGCCAGGTGATCACCAGGGCGCGGCCGACGACGTTGTCGATCGGGACGAACCCCTTACCTGGTTTGGTGCGGTTGTAGCGCGAGTCGGCCGAGTTGTACCGGTTATCGCCCATCACCCACAGCGAGCCCTTTGGCACCGTGACATCGAACGGGTCGTTGGAGACCTTGGCCACCCCGGGCGGCAGGGCGACGTACGGCTCCTTCAGGGGAATCCCGTTCACACTCATCTGACCGAGCGCGTTGCAGCAGGTGACATGGTCACCGGGGAGTCCGATTACACGTTTGATCAGGTGGTCGTCACTGTCTGGTGCAGACAGGCCGACGATAGACAGCGCCCAGTCAACTCCGGCCGCCACCGGGTTCTGATTCAGGTGGGGCTGCGGTTGCAGCCAGCCGCCCGGATCCCGGAAGACCACGACGTCGCCGTGCTGAATGGGCATCAGCTTCGGTTCCAGCTCGTTGACGATGATCCGGTCGTTGATCTGCAGGGTCTGCTCCATCGAACCGGACGGAATGTAGAACGAGCGGATCAGGAAGGTCTTGACCAGAAACGAAACCAGGACCGCGATAACGAAAATAATGAGGATGTCTCGGAGGAAATATTTGATCCCACGCCGTCGGCCGCGACTGTCGCGGCGCACCGGATCCGGCCGCGTCGGCATCGTCTGTTCGTCTGTCATTTAACCGCCTGAGCTCCCGCACCATTCTAAATGGAGGGGAGCTCGCAGCTTTGCCAACCGGACTGTCGGCGGCGGAATTCGACGGGTTAGGACGCGCGCTTTTCCTTGATTTTGGCCTTCTTACCACGCAGGTTGCGCAGGTAATAAAGCTTGGCGCGGCGCACGTCACCCCGGGTGATCAACTCGATGTGATCGATCACCGGCGAGTGCACCGGGAAGGTGCGCTCGACGCCGACCTGGAAGCTCACCTTGCGCACGGTGAACGTCTCGCGGACACCCTCACCGCTTCGGCCGATGACGACGCCCTGAAAGACCTGAATACGAGAGCGGCTGCCCTCGACGATGTTCACGTGCACCTTGACGGTGTCACCGGCACGGAACGCCGGGATGTCTGATCTCAAGGAGACGGCATCCACCTGGTCGAGAATGTGGTTCATTGTGATTCGCTCTCTGTAACCGCCACAGGTCGACTACGACTGGATGAAGGGGATTCGATTGTACCGGCGCGAAACGCGTGACTCCCCTGTGGCAGAGTCGGGTCGCGGCACAATCCACTATTCTGCCATGAACCCTCGGGCCGGCGCAAAGGCTGGCCTTCCCGTTCGCGACTCAGTCCAGCCGGATGGTCTGCCCGTTCTGGGGTCGGTTGGGATCGAACGCATCCCGCGCCGGTGGTGCAGACGCCGCGGGTTGCCGTGCCGACCCGGCGGCGGCCTGAACTTGGAACGCGTCCATCACCCGTGTCAAGCGTCGACGAGTATCGGTGAGCAATTCCCACAGGGCGAGCCAGAACAGGCCGACGGCGATCAACACGGCCAGGACCGCGAACGCCGAGGTCGACGGCCCGAAGGTTCCAGCTGCGATGATGACCACGTGCCACACGGCCAGCGCGCCGACGTCGAACCAGGACACGGCACGCTCCGCGCGCACGTTCCGGCGCGCAACGACAAGGCCGGCCAAGGCGAGCATGACGATCGCGAGGATGGGGCATCCGATCACCAGCGCGAGGAACTGGAATCCGTTGCCACCGGAAATTCCCCAGCCGACCAGAAGCCAGACTGGTAGAACCACTGCGGCAATGAACTGCCAGTAGTAGAACGCGCGCCGGATGATCACAAAGTCAGCTTAGGCATCCACACCTGAAAATACGGTGGATTTCGCTGCCGGCTAATCGTGGTCGGTTCGCCCACCGTCGGCTTGACCGCGGATCAGGTCCGGGCGCACCGCGGCGGTGCGTTCCCACTGCTGGCTGCGGCGCCAGGCGGCAACCGCACCATGGTCGCCGCTGAGCAAAACGGCGGGGACCTCCAATCCGCGCCAGGAGGCAGGTTTGGTGTAGCTGGGATACTCCAGAAGCCCGTCGGAGTGGCTCTCTTCGATCAGGCTCGCCGGGTTGCCGACGACTCCGGGGATCAGCCGACCGAGCGCCTCGATCATCGCCAGCGCGGCGACCTCGCCGCCGTTGAGCACATAGTCGCCCAAGCTGAGTTCGCGCACAACGGCGCGGGATGCCGCATACTCCACCACCCGCTGATCGATGCCCTCGTACCGCCCGCAGCAGAACACCAGATGCTGCTGTGCGGACAGTTCCCGAGCGGCCGGCTGATCGAAGACCTCGCCGGCTGGCGAGGGAAAGATCACGACCGGAACACCCTCGGCCACTGAACTCGACCGCTGGCCGAGTACGGCGTCAATGGCTTCTCCCCACGGCTCCGGCCGCATCACCATTCCGGCTCCCCCGCCGTAGGGAGTGTCGTCAACGGTGCGATGCCGATCGTGCGTGAAGTCGCGCAAGTCATGCACGGCCAGCTCAATCAGACCGGACTCGCGAGCACGGCCAAGCAGTGAGATATCGAGCACGTCGAAGAATTCGGTGAAGATCGTGATGATGTCAATGCGCATACGTCGACTACTCGGCTTCGGCGGGGCCGGGCTCGTCGGCAGGGCCGGGCTCGTCGGCAGGGCCAAGCTCGTCGGCAGGGCCGGGCTCGTCAGGTAGCTCCTCGAACAGGCCGGGCGGTGGCGTGACCGTGACGGCGCCGGCGGCGACATCCACCGTGGGTACCAGCGCTTTCACGAACGGCACAAGGACTTCACCTTCGGCGGTCTTCACGGCAAGCAGATCCTGAGCGGGGAGATGATCCACGCGACTGACCACGCCCACCTTGAGTCCGTCTCGAAGGACGGCGAGGCCGACCAACTGATGGTCGTACCAGGCGTCCTCCTCAGCCGGAAGCTGACCGGCATCCTGATCCACCCACAAGATCGCCTTGATCAGCACCTCGGCGGCGCTGCGATCCGGAACATCCTTGAAGAATGCGACCGCCTGAGTGTTGTACCAGCGCAACTCGGAAAGCTCGAGCGTCTTGCCGTGCCACGGCGAACTCGTCGGCACCTGAAGGGTGAACACAGCACCGGGTACGAAGCGCTGTTCGGGGGCATCCGTGTACAACTCGACCTTGATGCCGCCCTTCAGGCCATGGGCCTTGGTCAGGCGCCCGACGCGCAATTGCTCATGGGGTGCCTGCCCGGTCCGGCCGGGCTTCTTGGCGCTTTGGCCGTCGGAAGGAGTCGTGGTGTGCTTCACCTGGCTATCGGAAACCTTAGTAGTCGGTGTCTACGACGTCGACGCGCACACGACGCCCATCGGCAAGCGCCGTGACCAAAGCGCGCAACGCCTTGGCCGTACGACCGGCGCGGCCGATCACCCGGCCCAGGTCATCGGGGTTCACTCGAACCTCGATGACCTCACCACGCGGCGAACTCTTCGCCACGACATGCACGTCGTCCGGATGGTCGACGATCCCTTTGACCAGGTGTTGCAGCGCAGGTGCGAGCAAGGCTAGGCCTTCTCAGTTGACGCGGCGGCCTGGCCAGGTGCAGCCTCCGACACCGGCTCTGAAGCCTGGTCGGCGTTGTCACTATCGGCCTTGCTCTTATCGGCCTTGTGCGCCTCGGCTTTCGGCGCCTCCGCCTTCGGCTTCAACACCGGCTTCTTCTTTTCGTCGGCGACGAATGCGGGTGCCGCCTCTTTGACCTTCACCGTGTTCTGCGGGTTCTTCTCACCCTTGAACGTTCCCCAGTCGCCGGTGAGCTTGAGCAGCGCCTCCACCTGCGGGCTGGGCTGCGCACCCACGCCCAGCCAGTACAGCGCCCGTGCCGAATCCACCTCGATCAGCGACGGCTCCTCGGTCGGGTGGTACTTGCCGATTTCCTCGATCACGCGGCCGTCGCGCTTGGTGTGCGCGTCGGCTACGACGATGCGGTAGTACGGCGCGCGGATCTTGCCCAGACGCTTCAAACGGATTTTGACAGCCACAATTCTCCTGTGTGTTATGTGTTGGGGACGTGCCTGGTGGCCGTGAGCGTGGGGGCACACTCGGCACAAGCTCTCATGCGGTTCTGATCCCGTCTGATTAGAGGGTCGGACGAAGCAGAACTCGACTTATTATTCTGTCACGGATGCTCATCGCATGGTTAATCGGAGCGGCGGACGTGAGACACTCGGCGTGTGGAAATCGAATTCGCCGGCTCGCGTCGCTCAACGCTAGGGATCGAGTGGGAGCTGGCCATGGTGGACCGCTCTACCGGAGATCTGGTGCAGATCGCGGATGAGGTGCTCGCCGCGCTGGCGCAGCCGGATGGGACCGAGCACCCGCAGATCACGCACGAGCTGCTGCTGAACACGGTGGAGCTGGTATCGGGGGTACACGAACGCGTCGGTGACGCGGTGACGGATCTGCTGGATCAGATCCGTCAGGTACAGGCGGTCACTGATCCGCTCGGGGTGGAGTTGATCTGCGCCGGCACGCATCCGTTCGCGCAGTGGTACGACCAAAAGTCGTCAGATTCGCCACGGTATGACCGTCTCCTGGAGCGCACCCAATGGTGGGGCAGGCAGATGTTGATCTGGGGTATCCACGTGCACGTCGGAGTCGAAGACCGCGACAAGGTGCTCCCGCTGGTCAATGGGCTCCTGACCTACTACCCCCATTTGCAGGCGTTGAGCGCCTCCAGTCCATTCTGGGGCGGCTCCAAGACCGGCTACGCCTCCAACCGGGCTCTGATGTTCCAGCAGTTGCCGACCGCGGGACTGCCCTGGCAATTCGGCACCTGGG
Source organism: Microbacteriaceae bacterium (assembly GCA_039922875.1). Lineage (GTDB taxonomy): Bacteria > Actinomycetota > Actinomycetes > Actinomycetales > Microbacteriaceae > JBDTDV01. Next base: position 16,974 of record JBDTDV010000008.1, on the reverse strand, counting down.
CGGATTACGAGCAGTACGTGCAGGATCTGGTGCGCACCGGCATCGTCACGGACTATTCGGAGGTCCGCTGGGACATCCGGCCGTCGCCGCGCTGGGGAACAATCGAGATGCGCGCCTGTGACGGCCTATCGAGCGCTCAGGAGATCGGGGCGATCGCCGCATTGACCCAGTGCCTGGTCGAGGAAATGTCGACCCAGCTGGATGCCGGGGTGGATCCGGCGACCTTGCAGCCGTGGTTCGTCAGAGAGAACAAGTGGCGCGCCGCCCGCTACGGCATGGATGCCAGAATCATCGTCGCCGCCGACGGCAGCCAACGCCAGGTGGCCCAGGAAATCCGCGAACTGCTGGAGCGGCTCGCGCCTGTTGCCGAACGCCTGGGGTGCGGCGCTGAGCTGGCGCAGATCAACGTGATTCTGGAGCTCGGTGCAAGCTACCAGCGCCAGCTTGCGGTGGCGGAGAACAACGGCGGCAGCATGCAGGCGGTAGTCGCCTCGCTCGCTCGCGAGCTTCGCTACGGCATCCAGAGCTGACAGCGCTGCAGAGAACCTATTGTGCCAACCATGCCAAAGCCTGCGATACGCCGCGTCGCGAACCTCGCGGCCGCCATCGGGTTGGCGATGGCGATGGCGATGGCTCTGTGCTCGTGCTCTTTCGGCGCGAGCATCCCAGCGGTCTCTTCGGTCGGCTCTGCGGCCCAAGCCAACGCCGTTCCCGGCGGCGCGCACGCCGGACCGCACCCGCCGCAACAGGGCGAAGCCGACGTCGCGGCGCCGCTGGCCGTCGCCACTATGGGCGACTCGATTACTTTCGGACGTGGGGTGCGGCCGACCGAAGCCTGGCCGGCGCTGGTGGCCGGCCACAACGGCTGGACGCTGACCAATGTGGGCTGCAGCGGAGCCGGCTTCGTGACGGTCGGCTGGTCCGGCTGCGGCGGCACCTACGCCGGGGAGGTACCCCGGGTGATCGCCGCCCGGCCCGAGGTCATCGTGATCCAGGCCAGCCGGAACGATATCGGCCAGCCGGATGACCGAATCAGAGTCAACGCGGCGGCGCTGGTCACCCAGCTGCGTAGCGCCCTGCCCCAGGTACGGTTTGTCGGGATCAGCGCTATCTGGAATGACACCGCCCGGCCGCCGCAGCTGGCCGGAATCGACGACGGCCTGAAACAGGCGGTGCTCGCGGAGGGCGGCACCTTCTTGACCGTCAAAGACGCGCTGATCGGTCACCGCGACCTGCTCCAACCGGACGACGTGCACCCGACCGCCGCGGGCCAGGCGGTACTGGCCGACGTGATCGCCACCGTCCTGACGGCGGCGCGGATCGGCCGCTGATCAACTGGGCCACGAGTCAGGCACGGTCACCACCCGCGTTCACCGAATTGCGGCTATCGCACGGCCAGAACGGATAAGACCCCGGCCACGCTAGCCACCAACGACACCATGGTCAGTGCGGCGATGGCGTAGGCGGATACTGCGGTCGGGGTGCCCGCCCGCAGAAGTTCGCGTTTGCGCCAGCCGCCATATCCGAGGGCACCTGCGGCCGCCAGACTCAGAGCGACGGCGACCACGACGTACGATGGCTGTCCGCTTTCCCAGTAGGCCCGAAACGCGAGCAGGGCGTTGGCACAGACCAGCATCGCCGCCCGACTCCAGGACAGTGCCGTGCGCTCAGCCTGGAGACCTGACCCTCCGTGTCTGGGCTCTCTAGTCCTCACGCCACTTCACCCATCCGAACTCCGCCCTTCCACCGCGCCTAGTACGCGACCACAAGGACCACCATTGCCGCGGAGACACACAGCAGACTGGCGGCGAGCAGCGGGACTCCCAGGGTGCCAGGCAATCGACGGGAATTACGCATTGCACGCTCGTTCGCACGCCACCGCAGGTAGGCGGTTCCGCTCAGGATCGCGGCGAGCACGCCGAGCACGGTCGCAAGAATGATAATGACAAGATGCGGGCCGAGCCGGGTGGAGAACTGGCCAAGCAGAACTCCTCCGGCCAGAAGCGCCAGGGAGGTGCGAATCCAGGCGAGAAAGGTCCGTTCATTCGCAAGCGAGAACCGATAATCCGGATCTTCACCCTCCTGCCGCCACTTGGGCTCACGCATCCAGGGCTCTCTTCGTCTCGATTATTGGGTCGGTATCCATTATCGCCACACGAGAGAACCTGGCATGGTGTCGGTAGCGGGCCATTTGCGTGCGACGCCTCACCGTTAAATCGCCGGGGATTCACGCCGGGCCGGAACCGATCTGACACCCTGTGCTTCCTGCCGCTTAGGACGCAGTACCACCAGGATGATCGGCACGAAGGTGACCAGCAATGCCAGGAGCTGCACGATACCGGCCGGCAGGCCTCCCGCGAAGTTCGCCACGCTCATGATGATTGCCGCCACCGGAACCCACACGGCGACAACACCGGCTCGGCGCAGACCGACGGTGAGCACTATCACCCCGACCGAGAAGGCCCCGAGGAACACGAACAGCAGCAGGTTTGCCACCGGGTCCGCGTCTCCCGCTCCGCTCACCATCCGCACCGCGTCAGCTCCGACACCGCTGGTGGCAAGCGCATCGACGAGCCCGAAGAACACGGCCAGATGCCCGACCGCGGCGATCAGGCCGATTCCGGTGAGGTAGCCGCCGATCAGGGTCAGCAGCCAGCCGCGCTCACGGGCCAGAGCGGCCACCGCGGGGAGGCCGGCAACCCAGACCAGCGGGCCGATCACCGCAAGCAGGCTCACGGTCAGCCAGGCGGCGGGGTTCTGCGCGGCGACCTGAACTATGGTGGCGGCGGGATCGCTCGGCTGAATCGCCCACTGGATCACGGTTGTTACGATCAGACTCGCCGGACCGACGATGAGACCGGTCGCGGCGATAATCCGGAGCGCGCGGTCCCGCGCCGGGTTCGACAGCCCGCTGGTGGGGCTATGGTGCACGTTGATATTCATTGCAACGCCTTCTTTCACTGAGATGATCTTTCACTGAGTGGTTGTTCATCGACGAGACTGGCCCCTGCAGAGCCGGCTCCGCGTCCTCCGGAGCGATCTTTTGACGGCAAGGCTGGGGGAATCGGCGAGCAGCCGGATCATCCGTTCGGCGGACGGCTCTCCACAGAATGACGGACGTCGCGCCGACTTCCGGGCAATAGAGTTGGCGCATGCGTTGGCGTGTGGCAGCGTGGCGGCGCGAAACGGTCGCTGGATTCCCGGTCGATGACCTCGCACTGGCCGGGTTGCTGTGCGCGGTCGCGGTAGTCAGCGTGCTGACCGGCAACCCGGATGAGGGCCCGGCGGCCATCACACTGCCGGCGGCAGTTCTGATCACCGGGGGCCTCGTCTGGCGCACCCGCTCGCCCATGCTCAGCGTGCTGCTGGCGATCGTAGCGGGTGCGGCGCAGACACTACTGTCCCAGCCGATGGGCTCGCTGTGGTCTCTGGCCGTCTACGCCATCGTCGTCTACTCTGCCGCCGCGCACTATCCGGAGGGCAAGGCCGCACTGGCCGGCATCCTCATGGTCGGGGCGTTGCTCGTTGAGGAACGAATCGGCAACGGGGTGGATTATCTATTCATCGTGCTGCTGTTCGGCGGCATCTGGCTTCTCGGCAGGGCAAGCCGGCTCTGGCGTACCCGGGTACGGCACGCCGAGCAGCACGAACAGGATTCCGCCCGGCTCGCCGTCGCAGAGGAGCGGGTGCGCATCGCCCGTGAGTTGCACGACATCGTCGCGCATAGCCTGAGCGTGATAGCGGTGCAATCGGATGCGGCGGAGGCGGCGCTGGATGCACACCCGGCTCTCGCCCGCGAGCCGCTGCGGGCGATCCGTGCCAGCGCCCGGGATTCACTGGGTGAGATCCGTCGGATGCTGCACGCGCTACGCACCGAGGACGACGACGGGCAACCGCCCGGGTTGGCCGCACTCGGTGCACTTCTGGAGTCTGCGGGCTCGGCCGGGCTGCCGGTACAGCTGCAATCCGACGCCGAACCGGCTGCGCTACCGGCGGTCATCGACCTCACCGCATACCGAATCATTCAGGAGGCACTGACCAACGTGATCAACCACGCCGGCCCGGTTCCCACCACCGTAACGATCAGCACCGACACCGACTCCATCCGGCTCGAAGTCACCAACCGGGGCGCGGGTCAGGGTATCCGCAGGCACGGCGGCACCGGCCTCGGGCTGATCGGCATCCGGGAACGCGTGGCGGCGCTGAACGGAACCCTGACGGCCGGCCGGAGCGCCGACGGCGGGTTCCGGATATCCGCCACCCTTCCCCTGAACCCGGAGGTGCCATGACAACGACGGTGCTGCTGGTCGACGACCAACTTCTGGTACGAACCGGGTTCCGGCTGATTCTGGATCTCGAACCGGATATGTCCGTGATCGGTGAAGCAGCCGACGGCGCCGAAGCCGTGGGCCAGGTGCAACAGCTGCGCCCGGACGTGGTGCTGATGGACATCCGGATGCCGGTGCTCGACGGAATCCAGGCAACCCGCGCCCTTGCCGAAGCCGGCTCGCCGTCCAGGGTGCTGGTTCTGACCACGTTCGACCTGGATGAATACGTCTATGCCGCGATGAGCGCCGGGGCCAGTGGATTCCTGCTGAAAGATGCACCACGCGAGCAGCTCGTCGCCGCCATCCGCGTGGTCGCCCGCGGTGAAGCGCTGCTCGCGCCGGCGATCACCCGCCGGATGGTCGAACGTTTTGTGCGAATGCCACCGCCGTCTTCGGCGCCGCCGGAACAATTGCGCGCCCTCAGCGTCCGAGAACGGGAAGTGCTCGGTCTCATCGCCCAGGGCCTGTCCAACGCAGAAATCGCGATGCGGCTGTTCCTGGGCGAAGCGACGATCAAAACTCACGTCGCTCGGCTGCTGGGCAAGCTGGGCGTCCGCGACCGGGTGCAGGCGGTGATCCTTGCGTATGAGACCGGCTTCGTGCAGCCGGGGGCCTAGCTCATCAACGGCCGAGGAATTTCTGCAGGGTGGCGAGCTCCTCCTCGCTTGGCGCTGCCGGCTTGGTCGAACCGTGCTGATCAGCGTCGGAACCGAGACCGAACCCCGATCCTTCCGCCGCGTTCCGGCCAGGCTTCACCCCGGCGGCCAGCGCCGCGTTCTCCGCCGCCCGCTTGGCCGGGTTGCCCGATCGTGATCCCTTCTTCTTCTGCGCCGGCTTTGGCCGGCCACCACCGAATCCGGCGCCCGGAATGGGGCCGATGCCGGGCACGTTCGGCACGCCGCCCTTTGCCACCGTCTTCATCATCTTCGCGGCCTGCTCGAAGCGAGTGACAAGCTGGTTGACCTCGGTCACGGTCATCCCAGATCCACGCGCGATGCGCAATCGTCTGGAGCCGTTGAGTAGCTTCGGATTGATGCGTTCCGCCTTGGTCATCGACTGGATGATGGCCTCAGTACGGACGATCTCCCGCTCATCGAAGTTGTTCAACTGCTGCTTCATCGCTCCGGCGCCGGGGAGCATGCTGATCATCTTCTTGATCGAGCCCATGTTGCGCAATTGCTGCATCTGTTTCAGGAAGTCGTCCAGGGTGAAGGTGTCGCTGGCGAATTTCTCGGCGACCTTGCGCGCTTCCTCCTCATCGAACGCGCTCTGGGTCTGCTCGATCAGGGTGAGGATATCGCCAAGGTCCAGGATGCGGCTGGCCATCCGATCCGGGTGGAACGGTTCGAACTCGTCCAGACCCTCGCCGGTGGAGGCGAAAATAATCGGCCGCCCGGTCAGGGATGCCACAGACAGCGCCGCGCCGCCCCGCGCGTCCCCGTCGAGCTTGGTGAGCACCACTGCAGTAAAGTCGACGCCCTCCTGGAACGCCCTCGCGGTCGCCACGGCATCCTGCCCGATCATCGCATCGATGACGAACAAGACTTCATCAGGATCGACCGCTTTGCGGATGTCAGACGCCTGCTTCATCAACTCCGCGTCGACGCCCAGCCGGCCGGCGGTGTCGACGATGACGACGTCGTACTGTTTCTGCTCGGCGAATTTGATCGCGTTCTTGGCGACCTTGACCGGGTTGCCAACACCGTTGCCAGGCTCGGGAGCGTAGACCGCAACCCCGGCCTGCGCTCCGACGATCTGCAGCTGGGTGACCGCGTTGGGACGTTGCAGGTCGGCGGCCACCAGCACCGGGGTGTGGTTGTCCTTGGCCAGCCATTTGGCCAGCTTTCCGGCCAGAGTGGTCTTGCCCGCACCCTGCAAGCCGGCGAGCATGATGACGGTCGGCGGCTTCTTGGCGAACTCCAGACGACGTTGCTGACCACCGAGGATCCGCACCAGTTCTTCGTTGACGATCTGCACGACCTGCTGCGCCGGGTTCAGCGCCTTGCTGACCTCGTCGCCGAGGGCACGCTGACGGACCTGGGCGGTGAATGATTTCACGACCTCCAGTGCGACGTCGGCGTCCAGCAGTGCGCGACGGATCTCGCGGACGGTGCCGTCGATATCCGCAGCCGACAGCTTTCCCTTGGTGCGGAGGTTCTTGAAGGTGTCTGCGAGTCGGTCAGACAGAGTTCCGAAAGTGGCCATAGTGCCCCTAGTTTAGCTGTCGACCTCGACGGCGACGACGTCGCCCGGGCCGTCGAAGCTGACCACCAAGAGGTCATCGGTGTCCTCCGGGCTGATCGAGAACTCGAAGATCGCGAACACCGAATCCTTCTCGGCATAGTTCGCCGGCAGCACCGCCACCCGCAGCAGCTGCAGCGAGCGCAGCACGTCGACCGGGATATCCCCTGAGTTGTGCACCAGCAGGTCGAGCAGGGTCTCCCCCATGTCGTCGACCTGCTGATCGATATAGGCCACCGTCGCGGACTCCCGCTCCGAAAGCTCGGCGATCAGCGCATCCCTGGCCCTGGCATCGAAGGCGGCCAGGGAGTGCAGCATCGCCGCCGCCGCCTCGAGCGCGTCGTCGGTGACGGCTTCGGCATCCCCGGCGGTCAGCGTGACCAGCACGTGCTGCTCGCCGACGTCGAAGACTTCGCTCCAATACAGGCCACCAGAGCCATCGTCGTCGACCAGGCCGAAGAAATCGTGTTCGATCACCATCGCGCTGCCTAGCCAACCAGCTGTTGCGCGAAAACGTGCGGGGTGAATCCGGTCAGGTCGTTGATGCCTTCGCCCTGACCGACCAGCTTGATCGGGATCCCGGTCTTCTCCTGTACCGCCAGCACGAAGCCGCCCTTTGCCGAACCGTCCAGCTTGGTCAGTACAAGTCCGGTCACCCCGGCGTGCTCGATGAAGGCCTCGGCCTGGGCGAGGCCGTTCTGCCCGGTGGTCGCGTCCAGCACCAGCAGCACCTCCGCGATGGCGGACTGCTTTTCCAACACCCGCCGGATCTTGGCCAACTCGTCCATCAGGCCGCCCTTGGTCTGCAGCCGCCCAGCCGTGTCGATGATCACGATCTCAATGCCGTCTTCCTTGGCCCGCGCCACGGTCTGGAACGCGACCGACGCGGGATCTTGCCCCTCGGTCTGAGGTCGGACGATACTCGCTCCGGCGCGTTGCGCCCAGGTGGCCAGTTGTTCCACGGCTGCGGCCCGGAACGTGTCGGCCGCGCCCACGACAACGGTGCGTCCGTAGGTGCGCAGGAACTTGGCGAATTTGCCGATGGTGGTGGTCTTTCCCACGCCATTGACCCCGACCACCAGCACCACAGCCGGGCGGTCGGTAAGAGTGAGCGTCGGGTCGAGTCTGGCCAGGCGCTCCTCGATCCCTTCACGCAGCATCCGCTTCAAGTCTGCCGGGTCAGTGGTCTTGAAATGATCGACCTTACGGCGCAGATCGGCCACAATCTCCTCGGTGACCTCGGAGCCGAAGTCGGCGGTGATCAACGCATCCTCAAGATCCTCCCAGGTGTCCGCGTCGATGGTCTTCTTCGCGAACATTCCGCGCAAGGCGCCGGAGAGGGACCACGAGTTGCGTTCTGGCATGGCTTAAGCCTATTGCGCCGGGGTGCCTCTCAGGATGCCTCCTCGTGCCTGACTCGCTGACCGACGACGGCGGAGACACCGTCTTGACGCATCGAGACGCCGTAGAGCGCGTCGGCGATTTCCATGGTCCGCTTCTGGTGCGTGATCACGATCAACTGGCTGGCCTGACGCAGGTCCTCGAAGATGCTCAACAAGCGGCCGAGGTTCGCGTCGTCAAGGGCTGCTTCGACCTCGTCCATGATGTAGAACGGGCTCGGTCTGGCCTTGAAGATCGCGATCAGGAGAGCCACCGCCGCCAAGGAACGTTCACCGCCGGAGAGCAGGGTGAGCCGCTCGATCTTCTTACCGGCCGGCTTCACCGAGACGTCGATGCCGGTGCCGAGCAGGTCACTGGGGTCCGTCAACCGGATGCTGCCGGTGCCGCCGGGGAACAGGACCGGGAACACCTCGGCGAAGGCCGACCGAGTGTCCTCGAATGCATCGTGGAAGATGGTCTGCATCTTCTCGTCGATGTCGGCGATGATCGAGATCAGGTCGGCGCGGGTCTTGGTGAGGTCGGCGAGTTGCCCGGTGAGGAAGCTGTGCCGCTGCTCCAATGCCGCAAACTCCTCCAGTGCCAGCGGATTGACCCGCCCGAGTTGAGCGAGTTTGCGCTCGGCCTTGGCCAGGCGAGTCTGCTGCTGCTGCCGGTCGTAGGGGCCGGTGCCATCCTCGTCCGGAACCTGTACCGCGACCTGCGGCCCGTACTCGGCGACCAGCACCTCCTCGATCAGGCCGAACTCGCTTCCGGCGCGCTCCAGTAGCCCGGAGAGCTGAAGCTTTTTCTCGTAGATCTGCAACTCGAGCCCGTGCACGTTCTCGGTGATCGAGCTGAGCCGCTCTCGCAGGGCCGCCTCCTCGCCACGCAGCGCGTTCAGCTGCGCGCTTTGCCCGGCCCGTTCTGCTTCGGCGGAGGCCAGTTCCAGTCGTGCTGCAGCCACCGACCGGTCGACCGAGTCCAGAACCGGCGGCAGGCTGCCGATGACCTCAGTCGCGGCATCCACCTGTCGTTTGCGGATCGCGGCGCGCCTGGATGCTTCTTCCGCAGCCTGACGTTCGGCCTCGCGTTGCCTGGCGAGGGCCTCGCCGTGAGCCTGGCCGGCGCGCAGCCGCTCCCGTGCGGTCTCCAGCGCCAGCCGAGCCTGCAGCTCGGCATCTCTGGCTCGCTCCAATTCCGCGAAAAGTTCGTCGCGGGTTGCCACGTCGAGGATCGGCCGCGGTGCCGAACGGGCTCGCTCAGTCTCCGCGGCGGTGGACTGCGCCTCGCGCCTGGCCTGATCGACCAGGGCCGCGGATGCCGCCAGTCCGGCCTCCAGGCGGCGGCACTCCGCCTGAACCGCCTCCAGCTGGACCGTCAACCGGTTGCGTTTCTCGGAGTGCTCGGCGAGCCGCGAATCGAACTCGCGCACCGCCGCAAGGGTTGCCTTGGCGTGCTCCTTCGCCTCGACCAGTTCGCCGCGACGCTGATCGAGGGCCGCCTCGGCCTGCTCGATCAGGCCGGCCGTCGTATGAAGCCGGGCCGCGGCCGCATCCCGGCCGGCCACTAATTCGAGTTTGCTTCGAGTCGCGGCCGATCCGCCGCGAAGCACCTGTTCGGTGAGCACCTCGCCGGCCTTCGTGATGATGGTGATCGGCCGGTCGAGCTGACCGTTGAGCTGCGGCCATACCGCAGCTGCCGTGTCCAGGTCGTCGGCGATCACGGTGTCGGCCAAGAGCGACAGGATGCCGGCCGGCCCGGCGACCACCGTCGTCGCGGCGACGACACCCGGTCGATCGGCCTGCGCATCCGGCGCGGGAACCGGCCGGGGATCACCGGCACGAGCGGAGCCGACCGCGATCTCCACTCGTCCGAGCTCATCATCGCGGGCGTGGATCAGAGCCTGCAGCGCACTGTCCCGGTTATCGGCGAGCACCGCGTCGGCCAGGCCGCCGAGCGCGGCGGCGATCGCCGCCTCGAAACCGGGTTCCACCCGTACGTTGTCGGCCACCAGGCCGCGGATCCCGTTCAGGCGCGCCGCGAGGAGTGCACTGGACCCGTCCCGCACATCCAAAGCCTGAGACAGCGCACCGGCGCGGGCCGCGAGTGCGTCGCGCTCACGCTGGTGGAGGTGAAGCTCCTCTCGCAGCCGTTCGATCTCGCCCTCCGCTTCGGCAACGCGCTGTTGTGCCAGCGCGTACGCCCGGCCGAGGCCTTCACCGCCGCCTTGCGTTGCGGACGCTTCAGACTCCGCGGCGTCGGACAGCTCCGCGATGCTTTTCCGGCGAGCGGTTGCGGCATCCATTGCCGCGCGTTGCCTGAGCACGTTCGCCTCGGCCGCGGCAAGTTTTGACGCCGCCACGTCGGCCTTGCCGGCAAGCCTGGTGACCTGGAGATCATGCTGGGAAACCAGGGCGCTCTGCGCCGCGATCTCCTCGTCAACGGCGTCCAGGCTAGTCCTGGCCGTGGTCGTCGTCGCCTGGGCATCGTGCCAGGCGAGCTCGGCCGCCCGCACGGCCTCGCCCATCCGCTCCACCTCGATGCGGGATTCTTCCAATGCACGGGAGGTGAGTATCGGCGCCGTCCCTGGCGAATCCGCCTGGGAACCGAGCAGTGCCAGTCGCTGGTTTGCCAGGGTGTACAAATTGCGCAACCGCTCCTGGACCGATTCAAGCCCGAAGCTGGTCCGCCTGGCGGTATCGACCGCGTCGCCCAGCTGGGCCTGCTCCAGCCGATGCACCCGCAGCTGGCATTGCTCCAGTTGCTCCTGCACCACGATGCGCTCGCTGTGACTCTGATTCTCGGTGTGCGAATGGTCCTCTATGGCGCTGCGCAGGCCGGCCACGTCATCGGCGAGCAGCCGGATCCTGGCGTCGCGCACGACCGCAGCAATGGACTGCGCCTCCCGGGCGATCTCGGCCTGATGGCCAAGCGGCTTCAACTGGCGGCGAATCTCGCCGGCAAGATCGCTGAGCCGGGTCAGGTTCGCCTGCATCGCGTCCAGCTTGCGCAGGGTCTTCTCCTTGCGCCTACGATGCTTGAGGATTCCGGCAGCCTCCTCGATGAAGCCACGGCGCTCCTCCGGTGTGGCGTGCAGCACCGCGTCGAGGTGGCCCTGACTGACAATGACGTGCATTTCCCGGCCAAGGCCGGAGTCGCTGAGCAGCTCCTGCACATCAAGCAGCCGACAGTTCTGCCGATTGATCGCATACTCACTACCGCCATTGCGAAACAGCGTGCGGCTGATGGTCACCTCGGAATATTCGATCGGCAGCGCGCCATCGGAGTTGTCGATGGTGAGGATGACCTGTGCCCGACCCAGCGGGCCGCGGGTGGAGGTTCCGGCGAAGATCACGTCTTCCATTTTTCCGCCGCGAAGTGTTTTGGCACCCTGCTCGCCCATCACCCAGGCCAGCGCGTCGACGACGTTCGATTTTCCCGAGCCGTTCGGCCCGACGACGCAGGTCACCCCTGGTTCGAACGCGAACGTGGTCGGCTGCGCGAAGGACTTGAACCCTTTGAGGGTCAGGCTCTTCAAATACACCGCACAGCCTCCACGGTTGAATCAGGACGGTTGAATCAGGATGGGTCCACGGTACCGGACCGGGCGCCCCAGCCCGGGGAGGCGCAACGCCGTTCGGCCAGCCTGTGTTCAGGCCCGCAGACGTTGGCAGCGCGGGCAGAAGTGCGATGACCGATTCATGAACGAAACCCGAACGATCGCAGTCCCACAGCGGGCACAGGGTTGCCCAGCCCGGCCATACGCGTTCAGGCTGTGCGCGAAGTACCCGGATGCCCCGTTCACGTTCACGTACTGCGCGTCGAAGCTGGTGCCCCCCTCTGCCAGTGCCTTGCCGAACACCAGCCGCACCTCGGCCAGCAGGGACTTCGCCCGTCGCCGGCTCAGGCTCTGCGCAAGTTGCTCTGCGTTGATGCGCGCAGCCCACAACGCCTCATCGGCGTAAATATTGCCGATCCCGCTGACCGTGTTCTGGTCCAGCAGCACCCGTTTGATCGCCGAGCGTCGGTGGCTGAGCGCAGCGAGAAATGCGGCATCCGAAAATGCCGGATCCAACGGGTCCCGGGCGATATGCGTGACGGGACTGGGAACGGTCGGCGAGACGGATCCGACGCCGCCGGGCAACCCGTCTGAGGTGGGGATCAGCGCATCGACGGCCATCGAACCGAAGATCCGCTGGTCGAGGAAGTTCATCCAAAGCTCGCCGTGTTCGGGATGCTCCAGCTGCAGTTGGATGCGCAGCTGGCGTTCCGGTGACGCGCCCGGAGCGCGCAGTAACACCTGACCGCTCATCCCCAGGTGCACCACCAGGGCCTGCCCGGCCGCCTCGCCGGTGGCAGCAGGAGCCAACGGGAACCAGAGGAATTTGCCGCGCCGCACCGCTGCGAGCATGGTTCGGCCGGTGAGCAGTTCGGCGAACGAGCCGGAAGCCGAAACGTGTCGTCTCAGCGAGCGCGCCTCGTACACCTGAACGCCGGCGATCCTGGCGCCGGTCACCGCCGGTTCCAGCCCGGCTCGGACGACCTCGACCTCGGGTAGTTCCGGCACGGCTAATGCACCTGAGCGAGCGTCCAGGCCTGGAGAGCGGCGGCCATCTCGGCCTGCTTCTTACTCGTGCCGATGCCGGTGGCGGTGACTAAGCCATCCGCCGTGACACTGGCCTGGAACATCTTGTTGTGATCCGGGCCGGTATTGGTGACCGTGTAGACCGGCGCACCGGCCCCCCTGGCGGCCGCGAGTTCTTGCAGGCTGGTCTTGGGGTCCATCGCCGCGCCGAACCTGTCAACGTCATCCATCATCGGTCGCAGCAGACGCAGCACGAACTCGGTTGCGATTTCGCCACCGGCGTCCAGGTATACCGCACCGATGATCGCCTCGACGGTGTCGGCCAGAATCGAACTCTTGTCGTGGCCGCCGCTGCTGGCCTCGCCGTGGCCGAGCAGAATGTATTTTCCAAGACCGATGCGTCTGGCCAGTTCCGCCAACGCCACGGTGGAGACCAGACTTGCACGACGCTTGGCCAGATCCCCTTCCGGGAGGTCGGGGTTTTCGTTGAATAACGCGACGGTGACCGCCTGGCCGAGAATCGAGTCGCCGAGGAATTCGAGACGCTCGTTGTTCGGGATGCCGTCGTGCTCGTACGCGAACGAACGGTGGGTCAACGCCAACTCAAGAAGGCTGGCGTCGATTTCGACGCCGAGCATCATGCCAAGTGACCGGCGGTCAGCTTCGGTGAGATGCGCTTGCGGATGCACCGAGTTCTCGTGTCGAGGGGTACGCCGATTAGACGTCTGCGACCTTGCGGCCCTTGTACTCCAGGAATAGCGCAGTGCCGGCCGAGTCCTCGACCACCTTGGCACGATGCGGCAGGCTGTAGGTCACTTTGCCGTTCTCAACGGTCTTGACGAGCGTGGGCGGCGTCGCCTTCCACTGCGCACGGCGCATCCGGGTGCTGGCGCGGGACATTTTCCGCTTGGGAACAGCCATCTCTAACTCTCTTCTCTGTCTGCAGAACGTGCCTGCGTAAATCGGCCGGCCGCGAATTGCGCTACGCGGTGCCGGCGTCGGTGTCTTCGGAAGTCTGGAAGCCCTTCAGCGCGGACCAGCGTGGATCTGCATCCTGTTGTGGCTCACGGTCCGGATGATCCTCCAGCCGCTGCCCTGTCTCAGGATCGAGTCCCGGGCAATCCGGCCGGCATACCGGCTGAAACGGTAGTGCGAGCACTACCGCATCTCTGATCAGAGGTTCAAGATCCACGTGGTCTTCGTGAACCTCATAGTCAAAGGCTTCGTCAGAAGAATACGCGAAAAGTTCTTGGAAATCGACTTGGAGCGGCAGCTCGACGTCTTTCAGGCAGCGCCCGCAGACTCCGGATGCTGTCGCCGACACCTCGGCGGAGACCAGAATACCCTCGTGCACCGACTCAAGACGGAGTTCGGCGCAGACTGTTGAACCCGGCTGGACGGCAACCAGTCCCTCTCCCATCCGCTCGGTCACAGGGATAACCAGGGTCTCTTCGCGCATCTGCCCCGGACGGTGCATCATGGCGTACACGTCGAGCGTGCTTGGCGTGGTTTTGAATCGTGTCACGGCGTGAGAGTCTACGTGAGCGTCCTCAATGTTCTCTGCGTGGATGTCGGCATGAGCGATAGCGGCGCGAAAAACGCCGCGAGTCTGGACGGGCGATCGACGGCGCGATGGAGCGCCGCGGCAACGACGGTGGTATCTTTCGCCAATGCCGCTGCCGGATTCCTGATCCGCCTCGGCGGCCCGTATCGATCGAGCTCCACGGCGTGCAGGATCCTGGCCAAAGCGGACGACTCTGATTCCGTCATGGATGCGCGCTGCCTGAGCCGTTCGCTGAACGCCCGTGGGGTTTCGGCCGGTCCCGGGCCGAATCTCAGATCCCGGGCCGTGTCAGTGATCTCACGCCAGGCGACGACGCTGCCGGAAACCCCATCGGAGAGCTGTCGCAGTCGCCGCCGACGAATCGTCTGCCTGGAAATAGCGGGTAGCAATCCAAGGCTGAGCGCGATGAAAACCCACAGCGTGATCTGAAGGCCGACCCGACCGGAATCGCCCGGTCCCGAAGCCAGGGTTTCCGCGGCCGAGTTTTTATCCTTGGGAACGGCGGGAGCCGGCGCTGCGCTGGGGGTCTGCTCGGTGACATCGGCGGGTGCTGTGGTGACGTCGGTCAGGGTGTAATCGGGAAGAACGCCCCTGGACGCGGTCGGTTCGAACGGAATCCAGCCGGCGCCGGGAAAGTACAGTTCCGGCCAGGAGTGCAGATCATCCGAGCTGACGGTGTAGTCGGCTTCCGCAGGAGGGCTGCTGCCGGTGGTCGAACCGGGCAGATACCCGACGGCGATCCGCGCCGGTATCCCCAGGGACCTGGCCATCAGCGCCATCGCGGCGGCGAAGTGCACGCAGTATCCGCGCCTGACCTTCAGGAACGTCGCGATCACATCCGCGCTGTCACCGTCATACCCGTCGCGCACCGGTGCGTCCAGTGAATATTGAAACAACGCGCTGCGGAAATACGCCTGCAGGGCGACAGCCTGCTGGAAGTGGTCGTCGGCATCCGCCGTGACCTTTGCGGCCGTGTCGAGGATGATCCGCGGCATGTTCCGCGGCACCTCGAGGTCGTCGCTCACGCTGGGCGGCACCGGACCCGCCGCTCGCAACTGACCCGGGGTCGGCGCCACCTTCAGGCTGGTGACCCGGTATTGCTGTCCGTGGGCGGCAGAGTTGACGCTGTTCACGGTGAGGTCCTCTGGCGCGACGAACCAGTTCCCGGTCAAGCCGGACACCTGGGTTGCAGGGTAGGGCACAGGAAGCCATGGGCTTTGCATCGCGCCGATACTGACCACCGTGCGTGCGGTCGTCGTCTTGGTGCCCGGTGCGAGGCCGGGCACCGGTCCAAGCCCCTGCGACAGCGGCCGGGACCGGTGCGAGGTGGCACCGTGGATCCAGGTTTTACCCGTGAACCTGTCAAGTGTCGTGAGTTTGAGGTACTCCCCTCCGGTCGTGGTGGTGGTGTAAGTGAGTGCGGTCACGGCCTTCGGCCGGCGCAGATCCTTGCCGAGGTCGATCAGCGGGTTCACCCCGTAGGCGAACTGGATGCCGCCGGAATTCGCCCCCACCGCACCTCCGGCGCTGAAGCCGGGTGCGGTCAGTCCGATCACCAAGGCCACCACGATGGCTATCGCAGCCATCATCACGCCGCGCAACCGTGACGGGCCGGCGGATGCGTGCGACTGGAATCCGCCCCGACGGATCACCACATCCATCCGAAGCAGCAGCAGATAGGCGACCATGCAATACACCAGCGACCACGGCGAAACCCCGTCCGGCAGGAAGATCGCCGGGATGCCGATCACGAACAACACGGGGATACCGCAGAGGGCGGGCATCCGCAGTGTCACCGCGAGGACGTCGAATGCGAACGCGCACAGTGCCGCGCCGCCGACGATCAGGAACAGCAGCGCCTCGACGGGCTCGGCCGGGACCGACTGCACCGCGATCGACTCGAGGCCGCCGACAAAGAGTCGGCTGAACACGCCAAGGCTTGCCGGGGTCGGCACGATACCGAAGACACCGGTTCCGGCCCCGAATGCCGCGGTCATCCCGGCGACGATGGCCCCGACGGTGATCGCGGGCACCGCCGCGCGTGGCGCGCCGAGCGAGCGGGCCGCCGCGGCACAACCCAGGACGCCCCAGCCGACCCCGATCATCAGCACCCACCACGTGGCTCCGGCGAGCACGCCGGCCAGACTCAGGGCCTGGACGCTCACCAACAGCGCCAGCATGCCGCCCAATCGCCAGTGCGGTGCGCTCCAGCCGGCACGGGGCGCGCCCACGCCGGTCCGCTCGGGCGCCGGCCGCCCGGCGCCGGCAACGGTGACGCTAACCATGGTCTATTCGATCTGTGGCTTCCAGGCCGCTTCGGCACGCCGGACCGATGTCGGATCGAGTGACAACCGGAATGCAGGACCAGCCCGGGTACGCGGCCGCTTCGCCCGGAGCCGATTCGTCTTGCCGTGACCCGACCAGGAAGATGATTCCGGGGTCGCAATACGGCCGTAGCGAAGCCATCACCCCGGACGCCGCCGAGGAACCGGCCCGCAGCACCGCCACCAGCGGCGCCGTCCCTGCGCCGCTGCGAACCTCCTGCGCCAACGGGGCCGCCGCTTTCCCAGCGGAAGGCTCGGCCGGTTGCAGGACGGCCAGGGCGCCCAAGAAAGCTCTCTCGCCGCTGGCACTCTCGAACTCGCTTCTGCCACCTCGGGCGGTTTCGGCAACGGTGATGGAGAACCCGCTGCGGACCAGAAATACTCCGATGGCGGCAGCGACTTCGACCAGAAGCTCGAAATCGGGATCGACACCCGCGCGCGGTCTGCCCTCGGTGATGCTGGTGTCCACGACGAGCCATGCCGCGGGGTTGCTGCGCTGCTCTTCTTGGCGCACCATGAGTTCGCCGTGCCTGGCGGTCGCTCGCCAGTGCA
>JBDTDV010000007.1:0-26501 GCA_039922875.1 Microbacteriaceae bacterium | reverse complement strand
GTTTTTTCGAGGGAGATTTGAAATGGGTCAGGATATTACGGCTGAGTTGAACGCGTTGTTGGAGCGGACGTTCTCTGAGGACACCAGTGAGTATCACAAGCGGGGGTTCAAGCGTCGGGTGGGTTATGGGACCAGGCCTGCGGTGATCCACATCGATATGGCTAACGCGTGGACTCGGGAGGGCAACGCGTTCAGTTGCCAGAATATGGATACCATCATTCCGGCTTGCCAGGCGTTGAACGAGGCGGCCAGGGCCAAGGGTGTTCCGGTGATTTACACGACCACCGCATACGATGTGGTGGACCCGGGTCAGCCCTCGGACATGGGGTTGTGGGTGTCCAAGATTCCGCTGGAACTTCTCAAGGTCGGTTCGGATGAGGCGGAGATCGATTCCCGGATCGCCCCGCAAGAAGGCGAGCTGGTGATCGTCAAGAAGCGCGCCAGCGCGTTCCCCGGCACCAACCTGCAGCAATTCCTGACCTCCAACCGGATCGATACCGTCATCATCACCGGAGTCACCGCGGCCGGATGCGTCCGCCACAGCGTTGAGGACGCCATCGCCGAAGGATTCCGCCCCATCGTCGTACGCGAAGCCGTCGGCGACCGGGTAGCCGGCGTCGTGGCCTGGAACCTCTTCGACATCGACGCCAAATTCGGCGACGTCGAACCCCTGACCAACGTCCTGGACTACCTCAACAAACTCCCCGCATTCGACCAAACCGTCAGCGCATAACAACGCACCAACACCGAGCTTTGGGCGGTCACGGCACTAGTCGTGACCGCCCAAAGTCAGCTTGAGGCAGTAAGCGCGACATTCGTGTGGCCTAACCTCGCCGAGATGCGTGCGGCGGTGGCCACCACCGCTTCAGCCAAATTTTTTGCGACCTCTTTGCTCACTCGAGAATGCGGTGCCGATGCCGTCACACAGCCGACGACGAAATCTCGATAGTCTCGAACCGCGGCAGATACTCCGAATTCCTCGGGCGTGGTGTACCCATCGTTGATCGCAAAGCCGCATTCACGGACGCTTCGCAGATGCTCCACGAAATTTGTCTCGATGTCACCATGCCTGCCGCGAACGACCCGGTTTGAAGACAGAAGCTCGGCCGCCAGGTGTTCTGGAAGCTCAGCCAGGAACACTCGAACCGACGAACTCTCGTACTTGTCGTATCGGGTACCTATTGACGCCGTGTGTTTAACCTGGTGCGGACTCGGAACCTGTTCCACCACCACCGACTCGTTACCGTTCCATACGGTCAATGCGCTCGTTTCGCCGGTCACCTCGGTGAGATCTGCCAAGTGCGGCAATGCCGCCACTCGCACGTTGAGGTCCGCAAGCAGGGGGCCGGATAATGCGATCAAGCCGAGCCCAAGGCGGAACCGACCGGAACTTTCTTCTCGTTGCACATAGCCTGCCTTGGCCAATCCGTTCAAGATCCGCGAGACAGTACTCTTGTGCAGTTGAACCCGGCGCGATATTTCGGTAACGCTGAGGACCGGTGTTTCGATCGAGAAGGCCTCCAACACGCTGAGTCCGTTGAGCAACGAAGCCGCGGCACCCTGCGGGGCATCACTTTTCGTCTTGTTCTGCGGTGGCATAGATCGATTCCTTCGCGATTACAGTGACGGCGAGGAACAACCACACTGACCAGTTCGGCTAATTCAACGCGCTCAGTTCACTCGAACTTCTGCAGCATGTGCGCCGGAATCATCATCGATACGCTGACCAGCAAAATCCCGGCGATGAAGACGACCCCCTCGGCTCCGACGATCTCGAAGGCGTTCCCCATCGCGAAGATTCCGCCGAGAAAGATCACAAATGAAACGATGAAGACGATGACGGTCACGGTTCCTCCTAGCGAACCACTTTATTGTACCGGCGCGAACGGTAGCTGGCTTGCCAGGAGGAGCATCGGCTGGTCGAGAAGAGCAATCGCCGGTCGATAGGATCAATGGGTCGGGGCGTTAGCTCAGCTGGTTAGAGCACTGGACTCATAATCCAATGGTCGCGGGTTCAAGTCCCGCACGCCCCACCACATCCCCTACTCCGACGCATCGGCAGACGTCGCCGCGGTTACCGGCGCCGGCACCGATTTGCCACGGTACAAGTCCTCGAATGTCGACAGCGTGCGCTGGATGTCGTGCACCGCTATCAGGCGAAGCGAGGCGCGCTTGAATTCGTCCAGCACCTCGGCCGGTGCCGTCATGATCTGGGCTAGCCGATCTGCCAGGACCTGAGAATTACCAGGCTCGAACAGGTAGCCGTTCTCACCATCGTGCACCAGATGCGGCAACGCCATGGCATTTGCGGCGACGACCGGCAGAGCGGACGCCATCGCCTCCATGGTCGCAATGGACTGCAGTTCCGCAATGGACGGCATCGCGAAGACCGTCGCCCTGGTGTACGCCTCACGGAGTTCCTCATCGCTGACATAGCCGAGAAAGGTGACCTTCTCCTTCAGGCCGAGATTGTCGACCAGGTGTTCCAGATTCCGCTTCTGGTCACCGCCTCCGACGATCTCGAGTTTGGCATTGAGCTCGGGCGGAAGCAGGCGCATCGCCTTGATCAGCACGTCGATTTGCTTTTCGCCGGTCACCCGGCCGACGAACAGCACCCGATTCTCCGAATGCGGTTCGAAATTGGGCGTGTAGTTGTGCGCGTCGATCCCGCAGGACACGGCATACACGTTGCTGAGTCCGGTGTATTTCTCCAGGAATTGCGCGGCCCGCACGGTCGGAGTGGTGACCGCCTCTGCCCTGCCGAAGGTACGCTTGGCCGCCCGCCAGGCAAGGCCGATCGCCCAGTCCTGCATCCGCTTGGGAATCAGGGTGAACTCAAGCATGTTCTCCGGCATGAAGTGGTTGGTGCCGATAATCCGAATGCCGCGCTTGGCCGCCTCAACGGACAGCCCGCGGCCGACAATGATATGGGACTGGAAATGTACGACATCCGGCTTGACCTCGTCAAGGATCCGAGCACTGTTCTGCTTGATCCGCCAGGGCATCGCGAAGCGTAACCAGTCGTGCGGATACCAGCGCAGGCTGTACAGCCGGTGCACCGTCATCCGCTGGCCCTCGTGATCTTCAACCCAGGTGCCGTGCTTGCGGGAGGCGGCCGGGGCGACAACGTGCACCTCGTGTCCCCTGGCGACCAGGCCAGCGGCGAGGCGCTCGGCGAACCGCGCGGCGCCGTTCACGTCGGGAGCGAAGGTATCGGCACCGATCACGATGCGAAGTGGCGGTTGCGCCGCCGAATTTGACTCTTCATCTTCGGGGGTTTTCGAACCGCGCGAATCGGACAAGCGATGTGATCCCTACGTTTGTTTTGCCGGGAGATACGGATCCGGCTGATTAGGCCGGCGCGGATTAACGGCGCCGACGGTGAAGTCTAGCCCCAGTCTAAACGGCGGGCCTGCCGCAACCACCCCAAAGCCGAGGTTCGCATATCGTGCAGGTACGGGAGCATCCGAGCCCTCATGTCGATTGAGGATGATGCTTGGCAAGCATGAATACGCCGCGGATGGCCAGCATCCCCGCGATAACGAATCCGAATCCTGCCCACCAGGGTGCCTCCGCCGCTTCGTTCAATACGAAGATTCCGATCGCCACCGCGACCATCGGGTCGATCACGGTCAAACCGGCGATGACGAGATCGGGCGGACCAGAGGAATACGCATTCTGCACGAAGTACGCGCCGAGACCGACGGCCAGGAGCAGGCCGCCCAGACAGAGGATCGTCAGCCACTCGAAATGACCATTGGTCAGTCTGGCGATCACGACCTTTGCCAGAGTTGCCACGAAACCGTAGAGCACCCCGGCGCCGATGACGTAGAAGATTGCTTTGAATCGGTGTCGCAGATAAACGAACGCCGCTACGAAGGCCGCGAGCACGATGGCGAGGATGATCAGGATCTGGATCAGGGCATCCTGCCCGATCGGAACGTCGCGGGCACTGAATGCGGCTATCGTCACGAAGAGTCCGACTCCCCCGACGCACAGGCACACAGCGACGATGGAGCGCCGATTGAGTTTCGACTTCGTGATCCTGGCGTTCAGCAGCGAGGTGATCACCAGCGCGACCGCTCCCAGGGGCTGTACCACGATCAGCGGGGAGAAGTACAGACTGCTCAGTTGCAACACGATCGCGAGCCCGAGCATGAGGGTGCCGAACACCCAAGATGGCCTGGACAAGAGCAGTTGCAACTGACGCAGGTTCAATCCACTCGCGGCATTCTTGGTGTTTGCCTCGACCTTGCCGACGCCCCGGCTCTGAAATTGGGCACCGAGTGAGAGAAAGACCGCCCCGATCAGCGCGATCGGGATACCGATGAACTGCCGAGGAGTGAGCGCGAGGCTCGTCGCCGCATCCAGGTACTCGCCCATCACCCCTCGACCCTACCGAATCACCAACCGATATTCTGGAGGAATGGCCGCCCTCCCGATCCGGATTTCCGGAGACCCCGTGCTGCATTCCGCCGCTCGCCCGGTGACCCAATTCGACGAGAATCTTCGTACCCTGGTCTCAGACATGTTCCAGACCATGGATGCCGCACCCGGTGTCGGTCTGGCGGCTCCCCAGATCGGCGTACCGCTTCGGGTCTTCGTCTACGGCTGGGAGGACGACTCCGGCGATGCACCAGGAACGGTACACCGCGGCGTCGCAATCAATCCAGAGCTGTGGATCACTCCGACCAGGACGGGCGCGGCGCGTGAAGAAGACGAAGACGAGGGTTGCCTTTCCTTTCCCGGAGAGCGCTTCCCGCTGGTCCGTGCCGACTCGGCGATCCTGCGCGCGGTCGACCTCGAACAGCATTCGTTCGAGCTGCGCGCCGACGGCTGGCTGGCCCGCATCTTCCAACACGAGTTCGACCACCTGAACGGCGTCCTTTACACGGACCGGCTGGAGCACCCCCATGCCAAGGATGCGGCGAAAATCCTGCGCAAGCGTAGCTGGGGTGTTCCTGGCCAGAGTTGGCTTCCGGGAGTGGACGACCTCCAGGCGTGAGCCTTACGCGGCGGTGAGGACGGCGCCGGAGTCCACCAGTACCGACCCGCCATTGGCAAGATCCGACCGCCCATCGGCCAGGTCGGCCACGGCGGCGGCGATATCGGCCGGCACCGCGAGCCGGCCGCTCGGGTTCAACCCCGCGGCGAAGTTCTCCTTGTCGGCGCGCTCGGTACTGCCGATGAATCGCTCCAGCATCGGTGTGTCGATGATCCACGGGCACACCGCGAAGACCTGCACCCCGGCGGGCTGCAAGGCGAGGGCAGCGGAGGCACTGGCCGAGATGACGGCCGCCTTGGTGGCTCCGTACGCGACGGCAACCGGGACGGGAACGGTACTGCCGATGAACGAGGCGGTATTGATGATGACGCCGGATCCCTCCATATGCGCGGACGCATAGCGCAGGCCAGACAGCACACCTTTCACATTCGTATTGAGCAACTCGGTGATGCTCTGGTCCGTCCATCCGTCGAAGGCACCGATCGGCCCCTCGTAGCCGGCATTGCTGAACCAGATGTCGATCTTCCCGGTACGCGCGGCGGCGGCTTTCGCCAACGCGGCGACCTGAGCGTCGTCGCCGACATCCGTCCGTACAAAACGGACACCGTTGCCGATTGCGACCGCCGCCGCCTCGCCTTTGACCTCATCGCGGCCGGCGATAAGCACAACCGCACCCTCGGCGGCGAAGAGGTCTGCCGTCGCCAGCCCGATCCCGCTGGTCCCACCCGTGATGACTACAGTTTTATTTTCAAAGCGTCCCATTGATCCTCGTTCTCCTTCACATCAAAAAAATGCGGCAATTGCAAATGGGGCTTAGGCCACCGTGAGAGTGGACTCCACCGGAGTGGGATTGCGGAACAGATCAAGCACCGGGCAGTGCGCGTTGACGGTCGCCTGCAGTTCGGCGTACCTCTCCGGCTCCGGCCCACCGAGTTTCACGTCCAGACGGATGCCGCTGAAGCCGGGGCGGACCGATTCCTCGATGCCGAAGAACCCGCGGAAGTCCAGATCGCCCGCGATCGAGATGTCGACGGTGTCAAGCGAAATGCCAAGGTTTACCGCCCACACCCGGTAGGTGGCGACCTGGCAGGCCAACAGCGCGGCGAGCGCATACTCGACCGGGTTCGGCGCGGTGCCCTCGCCAAGCGCCGGCGGCTCATCCGCGTCGATGGTGAACTTGCCGATCCGAATGGTGCTGGAGACCCGGCCGGTCGAGGATCCGGCGACTCGAAAGACCGCCGCGGCCTTGCTGACGTCTGCCGCGACATCCGATTCGGTGGCAGCGATGATGGCTGCCAGTGGGTTGGCGAGGTCGGTGACGGTGCTCATGAGGAGACTCCTAGTTGGTTGCTGACGGATCGCGCGGCAACGACGGCCTGCGAATGGGCGCCGCTGACGAGCCGGACCGCGCTATCAAAGCGCCGCCCTGGTGACTTCATGAAGGCCTCTAATGGGGAGGGTGTGATCCTTCTGGGTTTCTTGCGATAGTGCGGAACGCCAACCGTGATGAGGGAAAGCGTCCGGGAGTCCTGCCCGCGTACGGGTGGAGCCCGACCTATCCATCGATAGGCAGGTCGCCGATCGAGGACAATTGTTACTTTCGTCTACCCGTCGGCAAAGAGCAAAAACGTCTCGACACAATACGAAATCTTTCATCCGGCCACGGACCAGGGCCGGAGGCGTTTCCGATATACTTGTACTCAGCCCAGAAATTGTTCGACTGTGAAAGCGAGGCGGCGGATGCCGGATGCCGGTCCGGTGGCCGTTCTTGAGAATCTCACCGTGCGCTACGGTGCCACAACCGCACTCGACGGTGTCAACCTCACGATCAAGCGCGGTGAGATCATCGGTGTCATCGGTGAATCCGGCGCGGGAAAATCGACCATGCTCGGGGTGCTCGACGCGGTCGAGCGCCCGGCCTCCGGCCGCGTGCTGATTGAGAGTACCGACCCCCAACTGCTCGGGGGACGTCAACGGCGACTCTTGCGTCGCCGGATCGGGATGATCTTCCAAAGCTTCAACCTGCTTTCAAACCGCACGGTGTGGCAAAACGTTCAACTGCCACTCAGGCTGCAACACCGCAGAGATCCAGAGCTGGTGGAACATTTGCTGGACTACGTCGGCCTCCAAGACCGCTCAAGCCATTACCCGGCCGAACTCTCCGGCGGGCAGAAGCAGCGCGTGGCAATCGCGCGGGCCCTGGTCACCCGCCCCGGACTCTTGCTCTGCGATGAGCCCACCAGCGCCCTAGACACCAGGACAACGGCCGACATCCTCACTCTTCTTGCCCATACCCGGCGTGATTTCGGCACGACGATCGTACTTGTAACTCACGAGCTCAGCGCGGTCGGGACGATCTGTGACCGGGCCGCGGTACTTCAGCGCGGTGTTCTGGAGGACATCATCCCGGTCGCTCGCGCGGCTCGGCAGCGACCGGACGAGGACAGCTACCTCGACCATGCCCGACGCGTGCTCGGCGCATGAACGACCTGATCGCTTCGCTCGCCGGAAACGCCGACAAGGTGGGGATCGCCCTGGCGGAGACCGGCTACATGCTGGTGTTCTCCTTGGCGGCGGCGGTACTGCTCGGCCTCCCCCTCGGCGTGCTGATCTACCTGATGCGTCCCGGCGGCATTCGGGAGAACCGCCCCGTCTGGACCGTCGCGAACCTGTACGTCACGATCGTCCGTTCCTTCCCGTTCCTGCTCTTCGTCGTCTTCCTCATTCCCGCCACGCGCCTGGTTTTCGGCACGACCTTCGGCACGGCGGCGGCGACCTTCCCGTTGTGCTTCGTCGGCGTCGCGCTCTACGCCCGGCTGGTCGAGCAGATCCTCCTGGAAGTGCCACCTGGCGTCATCCACGCGGCACAGTCGATGGGCGCCGATACCGGGCAAACCGTCGGCCACTTCCTACTCGTCGAGGCACGCTCCGGCCTGGTCTACGCCCTGACCTCCGCCACGATCAGCCTGATCTCATACTCCACCGTCCTCGGCATCGTCGGTGGCGGCGGTCTCGGTGACTTTGCGTTGCGGTACGGCTACCAGGAGTACGACTACCCGTTGATGTACTCGACCATCGTGATCGTGATCATCTGCGTTCAACTTATCCAGATGGCCGGCGAACGCGTGTCCGCCGTGCTCGACAAACGCTAATCCAACAGAAAGATGGTTATGAAACCTCGACTTCTCGCCGCGCTCGCCGCGGCATCCCTCGTCCTGCTGAGCACCGGCTGTGCCCAGGCCGGAGCAGCCGCGCCATCCAAAACCGTGACGATCAAAGTCGCAGCGACGGTCACCCCGATGACGGATGCCGTCGAGGCCGCCGCCGAGGTGATCGAAAAGGGTTACAAGGTCAAACTGGTCCCGGTCTCGGACTATGTGCAGCCCAACGTGCTGCTGCAGCATGCTGAGATCGACGCAAACCTCGTGCAATTTCCCGGCTTCATGGAAGAGTTCAACGCGAAGAACAATGCGACGCTGGTGGACGTGCAACCGGTGTATTCCACCGTCGTGGCGTTCTACTCGAAGACGCTCTCCTCACTCAAAGAGCTGCCGGACGGCGGCAGCGTCGTCATCCCCAACGACAAGGCGAACGCCGGGCGCGCACTGCAGATGCTGACCGACGCGGGCATCATCACCCTGAAGCCCGGTCTCAAACGATTCTCCGCGACCGTCGACGACATCGCGAAGAACCCACGGCAGCTGAAGATCACCCAGGTCGACTTGCTGCAATTGAACACCGCCTACGACGAGGCGGATGCCGTGTTCGACCTGCCGTCGTTCGCCAGACAGCTCCACCTCACCCCGGAGAAAAACGGGCTTGCAGTGGAGAAGGATCCCCAGTTCGCCGTGACGCTCGTCTCTCGCAAGGACAACGCCACCTCACCCCAGATCGCGGCCTTGGTGAAGGCGATCACCAGTGATCACGTCCGCGCGAAACTGAAAAGCCTGGGCGTGCCGCCGGCGTTCTAAAGTCGACTTCACACCGTGCGAAGCACTAGTGCCGCATTGTGACCGCCGAAGCCGAACGAGTTCGACAGCACCGTGCGCAGTTGCGCTTCCCTGGCCACGTTGCCGACCACATTGAGTTCGCCGAACTCCGGGTCATCGAGGTTGATCGTCGGCGGGATCACCCCGTCTTGCATGGCGAGCAGACAGATGACAGCTTCCAGGGTTCCCGCAGCGCCGAGCAGATGACCCGTGGTGGACTTCGTCGAGGTCACCGGCACCGATGCCACGGCCGGCCCGAATACAGCACGGAGCGCACCCGCTTCCATCGCGTCGTTCAGCGGCGTGCCGGTGCCGTGCGCGTTCACGTGATCGATCTCAGCCGCCGTCACGGCGGCGTCGTCAAGCGCGGCCCGCATAGCGCCGATGGCCCCGCTGCCATCGGGGCGAGGCGCTGTCGGATGGTATGCGTCCGAGGTGACTCCGTAGCCGGCGATCTCACCGAGTAGCACCGCACCACGGTGCCTGGCGTGTTGCTCGGATTCGACAAGCAGCGCGGCCGCGCCCGCCGACATCACGAACCCGCTTCGAGACCGATCAAACGGCCGGGAGGCTCGCTCCGGTTCGGCGGCGAACCCGGGAGCCAACGCCCCGAGCGTGGAGTTCACGGCGAGGTTCACCCGGTTCAGACAGTCGTCTGCGCCGACGACGAGTACGGCATCCGCGTAGCCGTGACGGATGACGCGCATCGCGTCTCCGAGGGCGACGGTGCCGCTCGCGCAGGTTGCCGCGGTGCCGACGCTCGCACCCCGGGCGTCGTACCGCTGGCTGAGGTACGCTGCCGCGGCATCGGGCCCGCCGTAGACGACGACGCCGGGCGGGATGCGCCTGGGCCCGGATTGATCCAGCGCGCGGGCGCCATCCTGGATGAGCGAGATCGGTCCGGACCCGGTGGCAACGGTTACCCCGAACCGCCCCGGGTTTTCTGCCTCGAAACCGCCCATCGCCTCTTCGGCGGCGGCGATCGCGTAGAGGGCATGCCGGTCCAGGCGTCGTGCGTCTGAGCGAGACACATGCTTCAGGGGGTCGAAGCCGCGTACCTCGCCGCCGACCGCGACCGCGAGGTCGGAGACGTCGACACCGGTCAGCGCACGGATGCCGCTGCGCCCCGCCACGACGCAATCCCAGGTCGATGCGACATCCAGCCCGCACGGAGTCACGGCGCCGATGCCGGTCACGACGGCGCGGCGGCCGGAACCGGACTGCGTGCTCGAGTTCACAATCGCTGCGCACCGCCATGCTCGATAAGCTCCGCCACGGCCACCCGCCGGATCTTCCCGCCGGCGGTGCGAGGCAGTTCGGCGACACGATAGTAGCGGTGCGGTACGAATTGTGGTGCGAGCACGGAACGCAACGCCTCCTGAATGGTGTGCTTGGGCGGTATCTTGACCCCCTCGATGACGACCGCGATGAGGGAGCCGAGCACGGCGTCTGGCAACGCCACCGCACAGCACAACTCACATC
The DNA here is from genome assembly GCA_039922875.1 of Microbacteriaceae bacterium. GTDB lineage: Bacteria > Actinomycetota > Actinomycetes > Actinomycetales > Microbacteriaceae > JBDTDV01. The sequence goes on along the minus strand of JBDTDV010000007.1, from coordinate 16,025 downwards.
CGGCCACCGAGGCCAGAGCCCGCTCCACCTGCGGAAGCGACACCTTGTGCCCGCCCGACACGGCGATATCACCCGCGCGACCGGCGAGAGTGATCAGGCCATCGGCGACGGATGCCAGATCGTTCACACTGGCCCAGCCATCCTCTCCCGTGATTCTCTGGGTACTTGTCGCCGCGAGATAGCGTTCGACGGCGGAGGCGACCCGGATGTGCAGGGTGCCGATCTCGCCGTCCGACACAATCCCGCCGGTGTCATCCCGCACGCTGACCTCGACGCCGTCGAACGTAGTGAGCCGCGTGCCGTCACCGACGTCGCTGTAGCCGATGAAGCCGATCTCGGAGGCGCCGTAGTAGCTGCGCAGGTGGGCACCGGGCACAGCAGCCTCGAAGGTGGAACGGATGCTATCGCTCTGGTTCGCACCGCCGGTGATCACCTCACGGAGCGAGCCGAGGGTCAGCTGGGCATGCTCAGCCGCCCCCACGAGGCCGAGCAGCATCGATGGCACGCCGACGAAACGCTCGACGTGTTCCGCGTCGATCGTCCGCGCCGCCGCGATGGCATCGAACCCGGACTGAAGGTAGAGCGAGCCGCCGGTCGCCATCACCTCGACCAGAGCGTACAAGGTGAGGCTGTACGACACCGGCCCCGGTGCGATGGTGGACCTGCCTGGCTCGGCTCCCAGGTATGCGCGGCTGATGCGGACGTTGTAGTCCCAGCTGCCGCGGCTGCGCAGGAATCCCTTGGGCAGGTCGGTGGTCCCGGAGGTGAACAGCAGCAGGAATGGCTCGTCACGCGGACGAATCTCCGGGCCGGCCGATGGCGGGGCGGATGCCGCGAGCGCATCGAACTCGGCGAGCGAGACCGCCTTCCCGCTCCACTCGGAAAGCGCTCCGAGGGCGCTCTCGAATGCCGCATCGTCGGTGATCACCAGCGCGGGGTCGACCCGGCGGATCGTCTCGAGACGATGGGACTGCGGCCAAAGCGGGTCCAGCACCGCGATGATCGCCCGGAAGCCGGTGACGCCACAGATGAAACGAGCCACGTCGATGGCCCGAGAGAGGGAGACGGCAATAATCGGCACGCCCGCGGTCTCCACGCTCGCACGACCGCAATACACCGCATCCGGCCCACCCAGCAGCTCCTCGACACCGCTGCGGATGAATGTGCAAGCGTTACGGAGCTGTGCATACGTGAAGCGGCATCCGTCGCCGGCGAGCGCGAGGCGCTGCGGATCGGCCTCCGCAACCTCGAGAATGGTGCGGGTGAAGGGCATGGTCAAAGTGTAGTTCCGGCTAGCCTGTGGAGGAGAAAGGCGGCAGTATGACGCAATTGCGGGAGAAGACGACATTCTTCGTTCAGGACTGGCACCGCTGGCGGGAGGCGCGGTGGAGCGAGGTCTCCGCGCCGCACGGTATCGCCTCGCTGGCCAACACGGTGTGGCTCGGCCCGCAGAAGCAGCGCGTCGACAATGTTGCCGGGCTCTGGCGCGCTGACGGCGAGTCGGTCATCGGAACCGGACTTTCCGGATCGGGCTACATCGACGCATCCGGTTCGCCGGTGGGCGACACGATTGTTCTGCGGATGGGCGACACGGTACACACGGGAGATGCCCTGTTGCACATCTACGTGCGTGACGGGGTACCGGCTTTTCGTCGCAGCGACCCCGACGCGAGTCGGCGCACCTCGCTGCGGTCGATCGACGCGTACGAACCCGATCCTGCTTGGGCGGTAACGGCGCAGTTCACCTCGCGCGAGGAATCCCTCATGGTCGAGCTGTTCGACGGGTACCATGCCCGGCAGCAGACTGCGGGGACCCTTGAGTTCACCCTCGACGGTCGGACCCGCCGGCTGACGGCGACACCTGGGGATGGCACGCTGGCGATCGTCTTCGGCGATGCCACGAACGGCAGCCAGACCTACCGGTTCCGTTTTCTGCGCATTCCCCTGCCCGATCGTGCCGGCGTGACGACGATCGACTTCAACCGGGCGTTTCTTCCCCCGTGCTCGTTCAGCGACTACTACGTGTGCCCGCTGCCGTCGGCAGGCAACCGGCTCGATGTCGCGGTTACGGCCGGCGAACGGCTGCCGGTGTACCGCCACTAGGTGGTCATTGTGCGCGATGTGACGAGAACCGATCCCGACACGTCCAGTGCATCGATTCATCCACGCGACGCTCGCCCTGCGGAAAGAACGGAATGCCACCGCCAACCAGCACTGGTAGACCCTGGCCCGGTACATCCAGTCGAAGTCGCCGTCCGGTCCGACGGTGCAGCCATCAAGCCAGGGACAGACTCACTTCCTGCCGTCGAATTACGGACCCCTGCTACAGCGGTGGTGGCGCCTGCAAGTGGCTTCACACGTCGGTGACGTGTTGCGGCATAGTATTCGGCCCGCGAGGGAATCGGACGAAGGGTCCATACCGGTGGCGATGCGATCAGCGGCATCCGCTGGCTGAACCGACAGGCCGTCCCGCGGCTCCCGAGCAGCTGCGCTCCCTATCGCCGTGGTCCTCCGCCCGAGCCGGGGAACAAGGCATAAAGCAACGGCAGCGCGGAAACGCACATCAGCACGATTCCGAGCGGGGTGGCATCCGGAATCAACAGGATGCCGCCGATCAAGAATCCACCGAACAGCACCGCCCCCACGGCTCTGCGCACGAGCCGTTCGAGGCGCCTGAGGCGGCGATCGAGCGCCGGGGTCGAGAACGTGACCGTGCCGTCGTTGATGCGGGTGATGACCGCGTCGATCCTCTGCGGCAGCCGCAAGGCGGTTCCCGCGAACGACACCGTCTCTCTCGCGACCGCCCGGACGGCGTTGCCGCCTTCCTCACGCAGCAGCCGCGTGGCGTATGGCTCTATCGCATCCCAGATGTTGAACTCGGGGTCAAGCGAGCTGCACACCCCCGAGGTCAACGACATCGAACGAACGACCAGGAGGAAGCTCTCCGGCAACTGGAACGGGAGCGAGCGCACCACCATGCCGAACTCCTGTGCGAATTCGCGAAACTCGCGCTGATCGACCTTCCTCAGTTGCGCAAACCCCATGCCACCGAACCGGTCGAACAGTTGGGCCAGCGCCCGTTCCAGTTCGGCAGTGCTGGCGGTGGGCAGCAGGATCCCGACGTCCTGGATGCTATCGACCAGGCCGCGACCATCCCGCCCCGCTACCGCCACAAGCAGCCGACGCAGACCGTCGCGCAACTCGTCGGTGACTTCGCCCATCATGCCGAAGTCGACGAAGGTGAGCCGCCAGTCAGGGCCTTTGGCCTCCTCACGCGCAGTGCCGGTGACCGGCGTCACGAAGATGTTGCCAGGGTGCGGATCGGCGTGGAAGTAGCCGTGTCCGAAGAGTTGTTCGAACATCACCTCGGCGAAGACGGCCGCCACCTCGGAGGGATCGATCCCGGCCGCCCGCAACCCGTCTAGGTCGTTGATCTTGATGGCCGTGACATCCGATAGCGTGAGCACGCTTCGGGTCGTGCGCTCCCAGACGACCTCTGGCACGGCAACCCGCGGATCACCCGCGAACATCTCGCGAAACCGCTCGGCGCCCACCGCCTCGTGGAGGTAGTCGATCTCTTCCAGGCTGGTCTTGGCAAACTCCCTGACCAGGCCACGCGGGTCGACATGATCTGAAACGACTCGCAGATGGCTGAGCCATCCGGCCACCCGGCGAAGCGCGCCAAGGTCGACATCCACGATCGTCTGAATCCCGGGCCGCTGCACTTTAACGACGACCTGCTCGAAGCCGCTGCCGGCAGCATCCGACGCGGCGAGGCTGGCACGGTGCGCCTGGCCGAGGGACGCGGCAGCGACTGGGACTTCGTCGAACGAAGAGTATGCCTGCCTTAGCGACACCCCCAATTCTGCCTCGGCGAGTTCCCGAACCGAGCGGAACGAAGCCGGAGGCACCTCGTCTTGGAGACCGGCCAGCTCCGTGGTGATCTCCGGTGGCAGCACATCGAGCCGGGACGACAGAAACTGCCCGACCTTGATCATCAGGCCGCCGAGCTCGACGGCGAGCGCGTGGAAGCGCTGCGCAATACGCGTCAGCCGGATTGCACGCCCGCGTTCTGCGATGCGCGCGAGCCCGACGTGCGGCAGAAGTACCTCGTACCACCAGGTCTGCACGAGGTGGCGCAGCGCGAACCGAAGAATGCGGCGGTAGCGGGCGCGCGAGTGTGCGGAGTCGGGCATCGGACCCTCTCGCGGGCCAGGTGCCTGCGGCATCCGGTCAGTCCTGGGCTAGGATCGCGTAGAGCTTGCGACGGGCCTCGTCGAGCACCGTCACCGCCTGTTCCACTTGTTCGGCGGTGCCTGTGCGCTTGACCTGCGAGGCGGCGTGCGCCAGCGCAACTGCCGATTTGGGTAGCGCACCCATGCCGAGGAGATCGGGCCCGCTGGCTGCCTCCCACGGGGCGGGGTGACCGGCTGAGGCAGCTACCTCGGTCTGCCCGGCCTCGGTGAGCGAGTAGGTCTTTCGGCCATCGGCGGCCTCCGAACTGATCAAGCCTTCATCGTTGAGGAGTTGCAGCGTCGGGTACACCGAACTCGGACTCGGCCGCCACGCGCCGCCGCTTCGCTGCCCAATCTCCGCGATTATCTGATACCCGTGCAACGGGTTCTCCGCCAGCAGCGCGAGAATCGCGGCGCGCACATCGCCCTTGCCCATCCGGGGCCGCACGCGCTGCTCGAACATCGAGCGCAATTGGTCGATGGTGTCCGTCAGATGCTGGCCGGCCCCGGGACGACAACTCCCGAAACCGTGAGCTGCGAAGCCTCCACCGGTGTGTGAACTGCTCATGACAACCTCTCAGGTCTCCTGAAGCGCTACCAAATCTCGTCGACAATCCACGATATATCGTCCGGAGTCCTTTGTCTCTGGACGAGCTGCTGCCTCCGTTTCCGGCTGCGGCACCGTCGCGTACCCTTGGATACACGTCGCAATATCTGCGAAGCAGGCAGTCTAACCGTGGGGAGCGATTACGCCATCCATTTTGATTGTCCTCACCACCTGGGGAATTGACCCGGGGGCGTTGGCCGTCATCCTCGTCGCCGCGGTCGCCTACGGGTACGGCATTCTGTTGCTGCGAAAACGCTCGATCCAATGGCCGGTACTACCAACGCTCGGGTTCTACCTGCTCGGGCTTGGATCGTACGCCGTCGTCGCCTTCGGTTTCCTCACCGTGGAGTCCAGCGAGCTGCGCTGGGCATTCACGACTCGCATCGCACTGCTTCTGTTTGTCGTCCCGGGCCTGATCAGCCTTGGAAAGCCGATTACCCTGGCCAAGCAGGTGCTCAGCGGCATGTCGCTGCGTGTCATTGACGCAGTGCTCTCCTCCTGGCCGGCTCGGATGCTGGGCAATGCCATTTTCGGACCACTGCTTGCGATCGCCGCCTTCACCATCTTCCTCACGCCGCTCGCCGGAACCCTGCGCGGCAGTGCCCTCGCGGAGGCGCTGATCACCGTGGTGGTTCCGGTGATCGGACTGCTCATGGTGCTACCCATCATCGAGAACACCACGCAACGCACGAGCCTCTTCATCACCGCCGAGTTCATGCTCGCCCTGGTAGAGCTTGTGGCGGATGCGATCCCGGCGATCTTCCTCCGCCTGAGCAACTCGATCCTCGACCACGCCCCCGCCGTCGTGCAGGCTATGCCCGCATGGTTTCCGAGCCCACTGCGCGACCAGCAGCTCTCCGGAGACCTGCTCTGGTTCATCGTGGAAGTTAGCGATGTGCCGGTGCTGATCTTGCTCTTCATCCGCTGGTCGAAAACCGACCGGCGCGAGGCCCAAGGGCTGGACGACCTGAGCGACGAAGAGATGGCAGCCCTTACCCGCGAGCACCTGCGATCCCGCCACGACTAGCTGAGCGGCGTAGGTCGAGCGCGAGGGTTGGGAGTGCGAGATTTTCTGGGTCCGATACCCGGATCACTGTTATTCTCTGCGGAGGCTGTGCGAGAGGAGAAGGCCCGAAAGGCACGACCATGCACTTCACCTCTGAAAAGAGCCTCGACGACGTCGTCCTTGAACGAGAATTCACCATCGGCGATATCCCCGGCATCCTGTGGACGCCTTCCTCCTCGCCAGCGCCGCTGATCCTGATGGGCCATCCCGGGGGTCTGCGCACGATGTACCCCAGGCTGGTGGGGCGAGCGCGGCAATCCGCAGCGAACGGCTTCGCCACGGCCACCATCGAGCTGCCAGGGGCCGGTGATCGGAGCCCATTGGCGGCCGCCGAGCAGGCACGCGCCGATCTGCGTCACGCCCTGTCGGCGGGCGAGCCGGTTGAGGAGATCGTCGACCGGTTGATTCTCCCTCTGGTTCAGAAGGCCGTCCCGGAGTGGCAAGGCCTGCTGGACGCACTTCTCGCGCTGCCGACGATCGGCGGCGCGGTCGGGTACTCGGGCGGGGTGATGGCCATCGGTATCCGGTTGGCGCTGGTGGAACCGCGCATCGCGGCGGCCGGTTTCTTTGCCGGAAGCTTCGTGCCCCGCGCCATGTTCGAGGAGGCCCGCCGGATCACGATTCCGCTACACGTACTGCTGCAGTGGGACGACAAAGGAAATGACCGACAGCTGGCACTTGACCTGTTCGACGCCTTCGGATCCCAAGAGAAGACCCTGCAAGCCAACCTGGGCGGCCACACCGGCGTACCACAGTTCGCTAGCGACGACGCGACCAGGTTCTTCATCCGACACCTGAGATGACTACTTGGTCTTTCTGAAGAGGTCGACCTCGACGTCGTAGCTGGGCTCGGGACGCTTGAACAGGTATTCGCCATTGCGAATCGACGCCAGCACGTCGGCGCGTTGGCGAACGGCCTCGAACGGTGTCTCGGCATCCAGCACCAGAAAGTTCGCCGGCTTGCCCTCTTCGATGCCGTACTGATCCCGGACATTCAGGGTCTTGGCGCCGTTGTAAGTGATCAGATCCAGGCACCTGTCCAACTCGTCGAACGACATGGTCTGGGCCAGGTGGATGCCGTTGTCGAGGATGTTCATCATGTTGCCGTTGCCTATTGGGTACCACGGGTCGTTGATCGAGTCCTGGCCGAAACAGACATTGATGCCGCTGGCCCACATCTCCTTCACCCGGGTCAGCCCGCGGCGTTTGGGATAGGTGTCCTGGCGGCCCTGAAGGTAGGCGTTCTCGGTGGGATTGGCGATGAAGTTCATCCCCGATTGCTTGAACAGCCCCATCATGCGGAAGGCCCACGCGTCATCCGCCGAACCGAAGGAGCACGTGTGGCTCGCCGTCGTGCGGGTGCCGATGTTCTCGCTCATCACCAAGGCGTTGAGCAGCTCGACATGTCTGCTCATCACGTCGTCGGTTTCGTCGCAGTGCACATCGATGAGCTTGTCGTACTTTTCGGCCAGCTCGACGGTACGGTGAACTGACTTCTCGCCGATCTCACGTGCCCACTCGAAGTGCGGGATGCCGCCGACGCAGTCCGCGCCCATCTTCAGCGCCTCCTCGATCATCTCGTCGCCGCCTTGGTAGGCGTACATGCCCTCCTGAGGGAAAGCGACGATCTGAATGGTCACGTTGTCCTTCAGCTCCTCCCGGAGCTCCAACATCGCCTTCAGTCCGGTCAGCTTCGGGTCATCAACGTCGATGTGAGTGCGGATGAACTGGACGCCTTTGGAAACCTCTTCCTGGATGCCCCTCAACGCACGTTCTCTGGCATCCGCCGGCGTCTGGGTCTTCTTGACATCGTGCCAGCGGGCGATTCCTTCAAACAGCGTGCCGCTCGTGTTCGCAGCGCCTTCACTGTGGGCCGTGTACACGTAATCCAGGTGCAGGTGGGAATCGACGTACGGCGGGACCACCAGACGGCCGCCCAGGTCGACTTCCTCGTCAGCCGCTGGTAGGCCGCTGCCGATCCGCGTGATCACACCACCCTCAACCAGAATCTCGCGGGCTTCTCCATGCTGCCGGTAGATGTGTGCGTTGGTGAACTTCTTCACTATTTTCTCCTTCATAGGTCGACTGCGGCGTTCAGGACGAGCGGAGGGTGCGCTTGGCTAGGGCCGCAATGATCGCAGCCACGACAAAGAGTGCCAGTGACATGTAAACGATGGCTGTGACGCCGGACGCCGGAAACTGAGACAACAGCAGCCCGCCTACCAAGGTGGCCGCCATGATCGAGAGATTGAAGACACTGGACTGCACAGAAGTGGCCACGTCCTTCGCTTCGTCGACCTGTTTACTCACGGCGGTTTGGTACATCGTCACCAACGGACCAAAAGCCAATCCCCAGAGGAAGAAAGCGACATGGGAGACGCCGACCATTCCTCCGAAAACGACCAGCAGGGTCATTGAAACGGCACCGATGGCAAGCATGATCACGATCAGCGGCCGAAGGTACGCATCGATGTATCTCGCCGATACAACGACGGAGATGACAGAGCCGATTCCGAAGATCAACAAGGCCATGCCGATGCCGCCAGCGAAATCAATCATCCCCACCAGCAACGTGATGTAGGTATACAGGCCGTAATGGGCCGCGACTGAGAGAAAGGTCAAGAGGAGGACGATCCATATCGACCGCATTTTCAACACCGTCAGCAGCGGGGAACCCCCACTTCGGACGTCCTCGGCTTCCACGGAGGGCAGGTAGATGAACGACAACACGGCGATGGCTACGACGGCCACTGCCAGAACCAAAAAGGCGGTGCGCCATCCCAACGCGAGACCAACCGTCGTCATCAGGGGCAGACCGATGCTGATGCCCAGCGTATTGCCCGACATGATCACTGTGATCGCCCGGCCCTGCATATTCTCCGGCACCAGACGGGTGCCGTAGGCGGCGATCATCGGCCACATCACGCCAGCGCAAATGCCACCGACAACGCGGCTAGCAACGATCACTGCATACGACGATGAGATACCGACGACGAGATTGGAGACCGCGAATCCGAGCAGCAGGATCATCAGCAGGGTCTTGCGGTTGACCGCCAAAGTGGCGCTGATCAGTGGGATCGCGGCAACGGCGGATGCCAACGCGTAAACACCAACCAGGAAGCCGACTTGGGTTTCGGAGGCTCCCAACCCATCGATCATCTGCGGCAAAATGCCTGACGGGACCAGCTCGGACAGGATGCCGACAAAGGGAATGCTCGCCATCAGTCCAAAGACGAACCATGGAAATGCCTGCCCTCTGTCGGGCCGGGCGATCACAGGCACACCGTCCGGCGTACGGCGATCAGCTGATTTCCCCCTGTGCGCGGCATCCACTCGTTGGCCGGCCAACTCCTCGCCGCATTGCGCTTCTCTTCTCGGGAGATACCGCCCACAGGCTTCCTCGTACTTCTGCTCATGGGACATGGTGGGCAATTGTTTTCATCCGTGGATATCCCGGAAAATCAAGCCACCGCAAAACGACCTCGTGTGCGATTTATTCTAATTCGAAACCATCATGCTCCTAGGAGGCGCATCCACACCAGCAGCGTGCATCGCCAGACGTAACGCCGGGCCCGCAGTCAACGCCGACAACGAGGCTGCCCGGGCCAGGCTGTCGGCAAATTGCGACGCCTCCCGATGCCCACCTGTGAATATTGTGAGTGAGGGCTCACTCTGTTACGGTTATCTGGTGTCCGTCCCACCCTCCAGCTGTACCGTTCGGCCCTCTCGTGCGACACCGCTGGCCCCGGATGAGCGCCGGTCGATGATCGTGGATGCTGTGGCTCCGTTGTTCCGGGAGTTCGGCCCAGCGGTAACTTCGCGCCAGCTTGCCGAGGCCGCCGGTGTTGCGGAGGGAACCGTGTACCGGGCGTTCGGGGACAAGGACGCCTTGATTCAAGCGGTGTTGGACAAGCGGCTTGATCCGGCGCCGCTGAAGCAGGCTCTGAAGGAGATCGATCCTGGACTGCCGCTTGCAGAGAAAGTGCACATCGCCGTCAGCCTGATGCGGACCCGGTATCGTGAGGTCTTCGAGTTGATGGCGATGTTCGGTGAATACCGCAAGCCGCCGTCGAAACGGTCGCGGGACGACCTTGCCCAGGTCTTCCGAGACTTCCTTGAGCCGGACCTTGCGCGACTGAATTGTGGTCCAGACCGTGTGGCGAAGCTGCTGCAACTTCTGGCCTTCTCCTCGTCGTTGCCGCACTTCAGTGATGGCGTGTCCCACTCGGCGCGTGAACTGACCGAGGTCATCTTGTACGGCATCGCCGGTATCCGACCAGCACCCGAAAACAGGCCAGAGCACGCAACCGCAAACAACAAACCGTGAACGATCAACACGCAACGACCGACGCCGATTAAGCATCTGATTCACCACAACCGTCTAACCACCACCGAGGAAACCCATGTTGTTGCAGCTTCTGCGCCGTTATCTTAAGCCGTATTGGAAGATGATCCTGGCGGTCGGGGTGTTTCAGGCGGCCCAGTCGATCGCCTCACTGTATCTGCCGAGCCTGGTGGCCGACATCATCGACAACGGCGTGGCCAAGGGCGATGTCGGGCACATCATGGTGATCGGTGGCATCATGCTTGTCATCACCCTTGCGCAGGTTGTCTGCGCGATCGTGGCCGTCTATTTCAGCGCAAAGGCGTCGATGGCTCTGGGACGGGATCTGCGCGGTGCGATCTTCCACAGGGTCAGTGCGTTCTCCGAGCGCGAGGTGTCGAAGTTCGGCGCCCCGTCACTGATCACCCGCACCACTAATGATGTGCAGCAGGTACAGATGTTCGTGCTGATGACCTGCACGCTGTTCGTGGCCGCGCCGATTCTTGCCGTCGGCGGCGTCATCATGGCCATGCAGCAGGACGTCGGATTGTCTTGGCTGATGGCGGTCAGCGTTCCCGTGCTGCTGTTATCGATCGGGGCCGTCGTGGTGCGGATGGTGCCGCTGTTCCGGCTCATGCAGAAGCGTCTGGATGCGGTGAACCAGGTGTTGCGGGAACAGTTGACCGGCATCCGTGTCGTCCGGGCCTTCGTTCGGGAGCGGGCCGAGACGAAACGATTCGCTACCGCGAACCGGGAATTGACCGCGACCTCGTTGGGCACCGGGCGTCTGATGGCTCTGATGTTCCCGATCGTGATGTTGGTGTTGAACGTGTCCAGCGTCGCGGTGGTCTGGTTTGGCGGGCTGCGGGTTGAATCCGGCGACATGCAGGTCGGTGCCTTGGTGGCCTATCTCAGCTATCTCCTGCAAATTCTCATGGCGGTCATGATGGCTACGTTCATGGCGATCATGCTGCCGCGCGCTGCCGTCAGCGGGGACCGCATCGGCGAGGTGATCAACACAGACACTTCGGTGGTTATGCCTAAGAACGGTGTCACCACATTCGAAGGCCGGGGAACCGTCGAGATCGTCGATGCTTCCTTCTCTTATCCGGGAGCGGAGCAGCCGGTGCTGCGTAACCTGACCTTTGCTGTGCATGAGGGACAGACCACGGCCATCATCGGCAGCACGGGTGCCGGTAAGACGACCTTAGTGAATCTGTTGCCGAGACTTTTCGATGTGACAGGAGGTGCCGTGTTCATCGACGGTGTCGATGTGCGCGAGCTCGACCCTGATGCGCTGTGGAGCCGTATCGGTCTGATCCCGCAGAAGCCGTACTTGTTTTCGGGAACGGTGGCAAGCAATCTGCGATACGGGAAACCAGACGCCACCGACGACGAACTGTGGGAGGCGTTGAAAATCGCCCAAGCCAAAAGCTTCGTCGAGCAGATGGCAGGCGGGCTAGACGCGCCGATCGCTCAGGGCGGCACGAATGTCTCGGGGGGTCAACGGCAACGGCTGGCGATCGCCCGAGCACTCGTGAAGAGACCGGAGATTTACGTCTTCGACGATTCGTTCTCGGCGCTGGACAGCGCGACCGACGCCCGCCTGCGGTTGGCACTGAGCCGGCACAGAAAAGACGCCACGATGATCATCGTTGCGCAACGTGTGGCGACGATCATGGATGCGGACCAGATCATCGTGTTGGAGGGTGGGGCTCTGGTGGGCGTGGGCACACACGAGGAACTCCTTGAGACGTCTGAAACGTATGCGGAGATCGTCGCGTCCCAGCTCACCGCGGAGGAAGCAGCATGAGCGCAGCGACCGATCAGGACAAGCCGGTGGCGCGGCCACCCATGCGTCGTGGGCCGTTCCGTGGTGGTGGCATGCCGGCGGAGAAGGCAATGAACTTTCTCCCGTCCGCGAAGCGGCTGTTCGGATTGCTGGCACCGCACTGGATCGGCTTGACCTGGGTATTCATCTTCACCGTGATCAGCGTCGGATTCAGTGTGATCGGCCCGAAACTGCTTGGTGAGGCTACCAACCTGATCTTCGACGGTGCGATCTCAAAGACGCTGCCGGCCGGTGTAAGCAAGGCACAGATTATCGCCGGGTTGAAGGCGAACGGTCAGACCGGGCAGGCCGACCTGCTCAGCGGCATGAACATCACCCCCGGTGTAGGCATCGATATTCGTGCCCTGAGCCTCGTATTGTTCTTGGTGCTCGCGTTGTATGTGGTCTCCTCCGTGTTCGGATGGGCCTCGGCGTACGTTCTCAACGAGGTTGTCCAGCGCACCATGTATCGTCTGCGCGAAGACGTCGAGAGCAAGGTCCACCGGCTACCGCTGGGTTATTACGACCGGATGCAGCGTGGCGAAGTCCTCAGCCGCGTGACCAACGACATCGACAACGTGTCCACGAGCCTGCAGCAGACATTCAGTCAGATGATCACCTCGTTGCTTACCGTCGTCGGCGTAATCGTGATGATGTTCATCGTCTCGCCAATCCTGGCCGTGATCGCTCTGGTCACGATTCCGCTGACGGTTCTGATCACCGCCGTGATCGCCAAACGCTCCCAGAAAATGTTCGTCGCCCAGTGGAAGCACACCGGGGAGCTGACCACGGATGTCGAGGAGAACTTCACCGGTCACGCGCTCGTGAAGGTGTTCGGACGACAGCGCGAGGTCGAGGCGGTATTCGACGCCAAGAACGAGGAGTTGTACCGGGCCAGCTTCGGTGCGCAGTTCGTCTCCGGTATCATCCAACCGTCGATGATGTTCGTCGGAAACCTGATCTACGTCGCGATCGCGGTCGTCGGCGGAGCGTTCGTGGCCGCAGGCTCGATGAGCCTGGGTGATGTGCAGGCATTCCTGCAATACTCCCGCCAATTCACCCAACCCTTGGCGCAGCTGGGCAGCATGGCCAACCTGATCCAGTCCGGTGTCGCCTCCGCAGAGCGCGTTTTTGATTTCTTGGATGCCGAGGAGCAATCCGCTGACCGGGAACCGGCGCTGAGCCCCACGGCAACCGAGGGCAAGCTGGTGTTCGAGAACGTCTCATTCCGTTACTCCCCCGACAAACCGTTGATCGAGAACGTGTCCCTGACCGCGGAGCCCGGCCACACCATCGCCATCGTCGGCCACACCGGTGCAGGCAAGACCACGTTGGTCAACCTCATGATGCGCTTCTACGACTTGGACTCTGGGCGGATCACCCTGGACGGGGTCGACATCTCCGCGATGACCAGGGATGATCTTCGGGGCCGGATGGGCATGGTGTTGCAAGACACCTGGCTGTTCGGTGGCACCATCCGGGACAACATCGCCTACGGGCGACCCGATGCCACCGAAGAAGAGATCATCGACGCCGCGACGGCGACCTACGTCGACCGGTTCGTCCGTTCGCTACCGGAGGGCTACGACACCATCCTCACGGACGAGGCAGAGAACGTCAGTGCGGGTGAGAAGCAATTGCTCACGATCGCCCGTGCGTTCCTGGCACGCCCGAGTGTGCTCATCCTGGATGAGGCGACGAGTTCCGTCGACACCCGCACCGAGGTCCTCGTACAGAAAGCCATGGCAGCGCTGCGCAATAACCGCACGAGCTTTGTGATCGCCCATCGCCTCTCAACGATTCGCGACGCCGACCTTATCCTGGTGATGGATGCCGGGCAGATCGTGGAACAAGGCAACCATGCGCAGTTGCTCCAGGCCGAAGGCGCATACTTCGACCTGTACAACGCCCAATTCGCCGCGCCCGCGGCAGACGAGGTGTAACAAAGTCCGGGGCTCGGACCACGATATCGAGATCTCGGAAGCCGCAGAGGACGAGACTCACCTCGTCAGCTTGGCCACGGCCCGATTCCACTATCAGGGGCGTTTGTCACGCACCCGTCGAACATGGTGAACTGTGTTTGATGCAAAATTTAGACGCCATTACAGGCGCAGAGGGTCCGGGCAATGCGCCCTCCGGCGCCGCCGTGGAGCGGACGGTCGCCGAGAAACCACCGGAGGGCGTCGACAACGCATTCCGCGTCGACCTGGAAAGGATCCGCTTCTCCCCGTACTTTTCCAGGCTGTCTGCGGTCACACAGGTGATTCCTCAGGCAGGCTCCGGCACGGTCGTCCACAATCGACTGACCCATTCGCTCAAAGTCACCGCTGTCGCCCGCTCCATCGCGGTCTCGCTCTACAAGCGCGGCGGTGAAGACTGGAACACGATCGCCGAACTTGGTGGTTGCGATCACGTCGTCGTGCAGGCGGCGGCAAGTGCACACGACCTCGGGCATCCACCGTTCGGGCATCTGGGCGAACAGGTGCTCGACCGTCTGGCCAGAAAGCGGCTCGGCCTCATCGACGGCTTTGAGGGAAACGCGCAGACTTTTCGAATCCTGACGGAGCTCGACAATTGCCATGCCAGCAAGCGCGGACTCAACCTGACGGTTGCGGTGAGGGCCGCCGTGCTCAAGTATCCGTGGTCCCGCGACACCTGGAGACGTGACGATGCCGGCTCAGCGCACCGGTTACCTCGCGGTGTTGGTACCGACCGCGAGCTCGGCGCAGTCAAGTTCTCGGCATATGCGTTGGATGCGGCGAAGCTTAACGAAGTGAAGAGCCATTACCGGCGAATCGGCACGCACCAACAGACAGTCGAATGCTCGGTGATGGATATCGCCGATGACATCGCCTACTCGGTGCATGATCTTGATGACTTCTATCGGGCTGGCGTTCTGCAATTTCCGATCGTTGCCGCCGAACTTGACGGGTGGCTCGAAAGCCAGGCAGCCCTGTCCCATCTTGACAACGCGACGCTTGAATCCAACCTGCGCACTCCCGGCCACTCGCTGGAGCGGGCATGGCGGCTCACCGTGCAGAAGGACAGTTGGATCGCCGACGCAGACGAGTTCCACGATGCGGTGCTCCGAGTGAAGGAAGGACTCGTGGAGAGCCTACTGTCCACCCCTTTCGACGGTGGGGTCGACGCAGAGCGAAGAGTTGCCGCCTTCACCCAGCACTGGATCGACCGTCTGAAGGGTGCAATCGCGGTCGAGGCGAACCCGAATGTGCGCAGCGGCCACGTGCGTCTGGCTCAGGACGCCTGGCATGACGTCGTCGTTCTCAAATTCGTACACACCCGCTTCGTGCTCGACCGGGCCGACCTCACCATCTACCAGCGCGGCCAGGCCCGCGTGCTCGAATCCCTCGTCGAAGGATTTCATGCCTGGCTTACCGACCCGAACGATGCTCCCCGAGCTCCGCGGCGATTACTCGACTCGGTGGAAGCGACGATCCAGTCGTATGCCGAACTCGAGCGCACCCACCACGGGGACTTCGCCGTACGCTTGGGCCGCGCGCGGGCAGTCATTGACTATATCGCGTCATTCACCGACGCCCAGGCGATGACTGCGGCGGCCCTGATGGGCGGCACATCTGACCGACTATGGGACGACGGCCGAAATCTGTAGCATCGGGCGGCTTTTTGAAGCGCCACCGGCAGGCACGCAACCCCCGTTTGGTAGCGTTCCGGAGTGCCTCGAATTCCGCACACACAAAAGGGGCCCGGCCTCCGAAGAGGCAAGGCCCCGAAAGCTCCCCGACTTGGACTCGAACCAAGAACCTGCCGGTCAAAGCAGGCCGAGCGCCGAACGCACTCAAGGACATCTAACACACCCGAACTCCGCGTGTCAGCGCGGAACCAGACACCCTCATCCTACCGATGCTTACCGACGATTGCGAGCGGAGCCCTTACGTGTGAACCGGCTCCGGACTCGCGACGTCGGAAGCGTTTAGCGTGGC
>JBDTDV010000006.1:0-7756 GCA_039922875.1 Microbacteriaceae bacterium | reverse complement strand
GGGGGTTGGAGCCGGGACGCATCATGGCCGAGCTGTTCGGCAAGACCGACGGGGTGTCCGGGGGCTGGGGCGGTTCGATGCACCTGTTCGACGTGCCCACCCGACTGATGGGCGGCTACGGCATCGTTGGCGGCCAGATTCCCCCCGCGACCGGCGCCGCACTGGCGTTGACCTACCGCGGCGAGCCGGGTCCGGACGCGGCAGCAGTGATGTGCGTGATGGGCGACGGAGCCACCAACATCGGCGCCTTTCACGAGTCCCTCAACCTTGCGGCGGTGTGGCGGCTGCCAATCGTCTACGTCATCGTCAACAACGGTCTGGGCATGGCCACCACGGTCGAAGCGGCTGCAGGGGAGCCGCAGCTCTACAAGCGGGGCTGCTCGTATCGCATCCCCGGGCAGCGGATCGACGGCAACGACGTGATCGCCGTCCGCGATGCCGCGCGTGCGGCGCTGCAGGGTGCACGCGTGGACCGGCAGCCGTATCTGTTGGAGGCGGTATGTGAGCGGCTGCGCGGCCACTCGGTGGTCGACCCGGCGCGCTACCGCTCTAAAGAGGACACCGACATCGCCAAGGAGGCCGACCCGGTCGTCGCGTTCCGCACCAAACTGGTCGAGGCGGGCGTCTTCAGCGAGGCGGATGCCGATGCCATTGAGGATGCGGTGGATAAGACGGTGAGCGAAGCCGTCACGTTCGCCGACCAGAGCGCGGATCCCAAGGTCGAAGATCTCTTTGCGTACGTGTACGCGACAGCGGTGGCCAACGCACCGCACGCATTACCCGGCGACCCGATTGTGGAGCAGTCATGACGACCAATACCAAGACAGCAGAACCGAAGAAAGCCGAGCCGAAGCAGGCGGTGACCAAGAAGGCCGAGGCTACGCCGACCGAGACCGCCGGCAACCGGGTGATCACCTACCGCCAGGCGCTCAACGAGACACTGCGATCCGAACTGAACCGCGACGAGAAGGTGTTCCTGATCGGTGAAGAGATCGGGGTTTTCGAAGGCTCGTATAAGATCACCGCCGGTTTGCTGGCTGAGTTCGGCGAGAACCGGGTGCGCGACACCCCGATCGCCGAGGAAGGTTTCGTCGGCGCGGCGATCGGCGCGGCCATGGTCGGGATGCGCCCGGTCGTGGAGATCATGACGATCAACTTCACCCTCATCGCGATCGACCAGATCGTCAACCATGCGGCCAAGATGCGCTCCATGTTCGGCGGGCAGGTTTCGGTCCCGATGGTGATCCGCACCCCGGGCGGCGGTGGACAGCAATTGGCCGCGACGCACTCGCAGAACCTCGAGGTCTGGTACGCGCATATCCCCGGTCTGAAGGTCGTCGCACCGTCAAACCCCGCTGACGCGAAGGCGCTGCTCACGGCTGCAATCCGCGATGACGATCCGGTGATCTTCCTGGAGAATCTCTCCCTTTACAACCTCAAGGGGGAGGTACCAGAAGGCGAGCAGGTCGCGGAGATCGGCAAGGCCGCAGTGGTCAAGCAGGGCACCGACCTGACCATCGTCAGCTACTCACGCGGCATGGTCACCGCATTGGAGGTCGCCGCAAAGTTCGAAGCCGACGGCGTATCGGTCGAGGTCGTCGACTTGCGCAGCCTGCGCCCGCTCGATCGTGACACGATCTGTGCCTCGGCGCGCAAGACCGGACGGGTGGTCGTGTTCGAAGACGACTGGCTTAGTTATGGCGTGGGCGCGGAGATTTCCGCAACGATTCACGAGGGTGCGTTCGACTTCCTCGACGCGCCGGTCCGCCGCGTTGCGGCTGCAGAAGTTCCGCTGCCCTACGCCAAGCCCCTGGAGCGCGCCGCACTACCCGGCGCCTCCGCACTCAGCACCGTCGTCCAGGAAGTCCTCGACGCCACCCGGTTCCACAAGTAGGAGGAGACCCTCATGCCGGAAGTTTTCATGCCCCGCTTGTCAGACACCATGGAGGAGGGCGAGCTCACCACGTGGCGCAAGAAGGTCGGCGACCAGATCCACAAGGGCGACGTTCTCGCCGAGATCGAAACCGACAAGGCCACGATGGACCTCGAAGCGTTCGAGGAGGGCACCCTTGAGGAAATCCTCGTCGAAGAGGGGACCCTTGTCCCAATCGGCCAAGCCGTCGCGATTATTGGCGACGGCAGTGCTCCCTCGGAGAAGTCCGAGCCAACCGAACCAGCCGCCGAGGAAGCTGAACCCGACACCGAGGAACCGGCCGCCGAGACTGCGCAGCCCGCGGCCGAGGAAGAACCGGCGGGAGAGCCCCAGCACACCGAAGCCCAACGGTCCGAGGTTCAAGAATCCGATGCCGCCCGGCCGCGCACCTCGCCTTTGGCTAGGAAGATCGCCCGGGAAAACAACATCGAACTCGACACGCTCACCGGCACTGGACCGCAGGGACGGATCGTTCGAGCCGACGTCGAGGAGGCGATCGCCGCCGCGAAGACGAAGGCACCCGCGCAGGCCGAGCAGGCGCAGGGCGAGCAGGCGCCGCTCGCACCAGTGCCGGCTACGAGCACTTCTACCGCCGAGGACACGGTCATTCCGCTCAGCCGAGTGCGCCGCATCACGGCGAAGCGGCTCACCGAGAGCCAGGCGGTTCCGCACTTCTTCCTGACCAGCGTCGTCGACGTGGAGAAGTTGGTCGCCTTCCGCGCTGACATCAACGCGGAGCTCGCCTCGGCCGGGATCAAGGTCAGCATCAACGACCTCATCGTGCGGGCCTGTGCGGTCACGCTACGAAACCACCCCGCGGTCAACTCATCCTTCCAGGACGATTCGCTCCTACACCATCAGCGAATCAACGTCGGCATCGCCGTCGCGCTCGAAGACGGCCTGGTTGTTCCTGTTGTCGCCGACGCCGATCAGAAGACGCTGAGCAGCATTGCAGCCGAAACGGTCGCCTTGGCCGGTCGTGCCCGGGAGGGAAAGCTGTCGCTGAGCGAGATGTCCGGTGGCACGTTCACGATCAGCAACCTCGGCATGTTCGGCATCGACCAGTTCACCGCGGTGATCAATCCACCAGAGGCTGCCATCCTCGCCGTGGGTGCCGCCACCCCGGAGCCGGTGCTTCGCGATGGCGCTCTGGTGAACGTGCCGAAAATGAAGATTACGCTGACCGCCGATCACCGTGTTCTCGACGGGGCGACCGCAGCCGCCTTCTTGCGTGATGTCACCGCGATCCTTCAAGAGCCACTGCGCATCGTCCTCTAGCCAGGTCGCCGGCGTCACCGTCCAGACCGCGCCACTATTCGATTCAGGGTATATTTGTCCCCGAATACCGTCGCGGGCTCCGCTAGGGTCGGTCTAGGTCGGCTGTTCGCGGCCCGACGGCATAACCGAATTGTCTTCGTCCGCCAGAAATATTCTCCAAATAGAAAGTAGCAAGATGACCCAGGAAACCCGAATATCCGAATCGGCGCAGCCGGCGACGGCCACTCCCACTATCGGCGCGCGAATGGGTGCCGAGGCCTTCGGCACATTCGTATTGGTCCTGGTGGGGGTGGGCACGGTACTGTTTGCCACCAGCTTTCCGGGGGCCGGCGAGGTGTATCTTCCGATCGCCCTCGCCTTCGGACTCACCGTTGTCGCCGGAGCATACGCGTTCGGACATATCTCTGGTGCGCACTTCAACCCTGCGGTGACCATCGGCCTCGCCTTCGCGAAGCGATTGGCCTGGAAGGACGTTCCCGGCTATCTCGTGGCGCAGTTCATCGGCGGTATCGTCGCGACCAGCATCCTGCTGGCGATTGCCGCGGACGGCAAGGACGGCTTCTTGAGCAAGGCGCAGTCCAGCGGCTTCGGTTCGACTGGTTTTGCGGAGCGTTCCCCGGGTGGCTTCGGCTTGCTGTCCGTCCTGGTCGCGGAGTTCGTCCTGACTGCCGTGTTCGTCTACGTGATCCTCGGCGCCACCGACCGCCGTGCCCCGGTCGGATTCGCTCCGATCGCCATCGGCCTCGCGCTGACCATGGTGCTGCTGGCCGGATTGCCCATCAGCGGCGCCTCGATCAACCCGGCGCGTTCTCTCGCCTCGGCGATCTTCGGCGACTCGGTCGCTCTGGGCCAGGTGTGGGCGTTCTTCGTCGCACCGATCCTGGGCGGCATCCTGGCCGGGACAACGTACAAGGGGTTCTTCGACCGCAAGGCGTAACGCGGTAAGGGATCCAAGAGAAGGAGGCCATCGGGCGGATATCCGCCTGATGGCCTCCTTCTCTTGCGTCCCGTCCGGATTCTTCGCGCCTCGGATCGAAGCTGCCGACTCGGCTCAGTCTCCGCGGCGCAGGAGTTCACCGGTGGGCGTCTCGCCATCGATCTCGGCGCCATGCAGGTAGGTTTTGCGGACGACCCCTGAAAGGGTCTTGCCCGCATAGGGGGTGATCGGGTTCTTGTGCTTGAGCTTGGTGACGTCAACGACGAAGGCGTCGTCTGGGGCGAACACCGAGACATCCGCGTCGTAGCCCAGGGCGATTCGGCCCTTGCGTTGCAGCCGTACCAGCTCGGCGGGCCGGGTCGCCATCCAGCCGACAACTTGTTCCAGGCTGATCCCACGGGTTCGCGCCTCGGTCCAGATCAGGGAAAGCCCCAGCTGCAGTGACGAGACCCCGCCCCAGGCCACGGCGAAGTCACCATTCTCCAGATCTTTCAGGTCGAGGGTGCTGGGCGAGTGGTCGGAGACGATGCAGTCGATTGTCCCGTCGAGCAGCCCCTGCCAGAGCTTCTCCCGGTTGCCGACCTCGCGGATCGGCGGGCAGCATTTGAAGGCCGTCGCACCGTCGGGGATTTCCTCGGCGGTCAGGGTGAGGTAGTGCGGACAGGTCTCCACCGTCAAATGCAGGCCATCGCGTTTTGCGGTCTCGATCATCGGCAGCGCATCCGAGGAGGACAGATGCAGGATGTGCGCCCTCGCGCCGGTCCATCTGGCCCGCTCGATGACCTCGCTGATCGCGATGTTCTCGGCGCCGCGAGGGCGCGAAGCAAGAAAGTTCCGATACTCTGCGCCGCCGGTGGACGGCGCTCGGCTGATCGCACGGGAGTCCTCCGCGTGCACGATCATCACCGCATCGAAGTCTTTCAGCGTGGCCATATCTTCTTCGAGTTCGTCCGGGTCCAGTGGCGGGAACTCATCGACGCCAGAGTGCAGCAGGAAGCATTTGAAGCCGAACACCCCACGGTCGTGCAATCCGCGGAGGTCCTTGTTGTTGCCGGGAATCGCCCCGCCCCAGAACCCGACATCGACAAATGCCTGATCACGCGCGACGTCTTGCTTGATCTGCAGAGCGCTAACGGTGGTGGTCGGTGGGATACAGTTCAACGGCATGTCGATGATGGTGGTCACGCCGCCGGCCGCCGCGGCGCGCGTCGCTGAGGCGAAACCCTCCCAGTCGGTACGGCCCGGTTCGTTGACGTGCACATGGGTGTCGACCAGCCCAGGTAGCAGGACCTCGTCATCGGTGAGCTCGATGACCCGTGTGCCGGTCAGGTTGTTTCCGTAGGGCTCGATCGCCACGATCACGCCGTCGGTGATCCCGACCTCCCTGGCCACCTCCCCCGCGGTCGTCATGATCCGGCGCCCCCGGAACACAACGTCATACACCGGCGTCTGATCGTCGGATCCGGCTTCCAGTTTCGAAGCAGGGTCGCGGGATGGGTGAGGGAGAGTAGCCATGATCAATACCGATTTCGCTTACCGAGAATTATTTCTCTTTTGGTGAAATAATTCTATGACTCACGTCTGAGCGGGTCAAGCAAGTCCGGAGGCGGCCGGTAGCCGGCTCAATACCGCCAGTCATCGTCTTGGCGATTGGGAACTCGCCGCACGGACAGGCGATAAACTATGACAGTGGGCCGAAGACAGCGTGCTTGACAATCTTGGCGCCGTGCGGTTCACTATTACAAATGCTGAAATAACAGTTTCACGATACGAGATTTAATCGTTTTGCCTACACCGTGAATGCCAGCATCGGCTACGAGGAACATCGTTGTTGCTTACGCAATTCAACCATGCCCGGCGCGCAGACGTTCTCGCGATCCTTTATCCTTGCCTCGCCATTGAGCGTTGGGCCAGCGAGATCGCCGATGCGCGTCCCTACTCCAGCGTCGACGCACTGCTGGCTGCGGCCAGTACCGCGGCGGCACCGTTCACCGAGGACGAGTTGAACGCCGCGCTGGCCCACCATCCAAGAATCGGCGACCGCGTCGAGGGATCCAGCACAGAAGCGAACCATTCCAGAGCCGAACAGGCCGGTGTCGCCGGCACCGATGCCACCGCGAAGGCACTCATGGAAGGAAATCGGGCGTACGAGCAAGTATTCGATCGCGTCTTTCTGATCCGCGCGGCCGGCCGCAGCGCCGAGGAGATCCTGCAATCCCTGAACGAGCGGCTACGGCACTCGCCCGAGGAAGAGTCCGTCGTGATCGAGTCCCAATTGCGGCAGATCGCGGCAATCCGCCTGCGCGCAGCCTTCGTAACTGCGGTCGAAACTGAAGGAGAACCGATTCCATGAGCAGGTCCCAGATCAGCACGCACATTCTCGACACCGCCGCCGGCCATCCTGCCGTCGGGGTCCAGGTCGTGCTTGAGGCGCAGGTAGGAGATTCCTGGAGCCCAGTGGCATCCGGAATCACCGATGAAAACGGCCGAGTCACAGACCTCGGCCCCACCGAAGTTGCCCCGGGAACCTATCGGCTGCGGTTTGCCACCGCCGCCTACTTCCACGCAACCTCGACCGCCACCTTCTTCCCCGAAGTTTCGCTGACCTTCACGGTCGCGAATTCCAGCGAGCACTATCACGTGCCGCTTCTCATCAGCCCGTTCGCCTATTCAACATATAGAGGAAACTAAAAATGGCAGACAACAGCAAGATCGTGATGGGTCCCAACCAGTGGGGCAAGGCCGAAGTGCGCCTGGTGCACATCAACCACAACACGGCCCGCCACGAAATCGAAGACGTGAAGATAACCTCGCGGTTGCACGGCGATCTCGACGCCGCCCACATGGCGGGTGACAACGCCCACATGACACCGACCGACACCCAGAAGAACACCATCTTCGCGTTCGCCAAAGACGGCATCGGATCAATCGAAGAATTCCTGATTCGGCTGGGAAAGCATTTCGTGGCCCTCGGCCCGATCGCCGGCGGTCGGTGGGACGCGGAGCAGTACAGCTGGTCTCGGATCACGGTCGACGGCGCGGGGCATGAGCACTCATTCGTGCGCAGCGGAACCGAAACCCGCACCACCGCTGTAACGATCAGCGACGAGGGCGAAACGTTCGTCGTATCCGGGCTCAGGGACCTGGTCGTCTTGAAGTCGGGCGGGTCGCAGTTCACCGGCTTCCCGGTCGACCAGTACACCACGCTGCAAGAGGCGACCGATCGCATCCTGGCCACATCGGTCACCGCCCGCTGGCGCTACACCACGAACGAGTTGGACTTCAACGCGACGTTCGAAGACGTCCGCGACACCTTGCTCGAGGTTTTCGCCACGCACTACTCGTACTCGCTGCAGAACAGCCTGTACGAAATGGGCAAGCGGGTGCTTGAGAAGCACCCGGAGATCGCAGAGATCAAGTTCTCCATGCCGAACAAGCACCACTTCGTGGTCGACTTCGAGCCCTTCGGTCTAGAGAACGACAACGAGGTCTTCTTCGCAGCGGACCGCCCATACGGCATCATCGAGGGCACTGTACTGCGCGAAGGCGCATCCACCGCTCCGGCAGCCTGGGAAGGCATCGCCGGCTTCTGCTAGCAGGTTTCGGGC
>JBDTDV010000005.1:0-8692 GCA_039922875.1 Microbacteriaceae bacterium | reverse complement strand
TCCGACACCAGGCGGCTGACCGACCCGCACGACTACTCTCCCGCGCTGGAGTTCGCATTCGGCCTCGCCACGAAACTGCCGGTCGGGGTAAAACTCGGTCCGGGACTTGACCGCGCGCTGATCCCGCCTGAGGCCGAGGCACAGTGGATCTCGGTCGATGGTCAACTGGTCGAAATGGGAGTCTGGTTCGGCGCACTCGCCAGAGCCGGCATCCGCCGCTCGGCACTGGTGCTGAACGCAGGCGGGTCTCACGAGCTGAACGCGTCGGCCGACAGCGAGGACGCGGCGATCGGCACACTGCGCGAGTACCTGTACGAGCCGGACGGCGCGGTAATCCGCGCGCGGCTAATCGGCGACCTCGCGAGGTCGATGAACGCGCACATGATCAGCTCCGGGATTGCCTATCTCACCGCCGACGCTCTCACCAGCACACCGTTCGCAGCGGCGTTCCGCGTGCTGGAGTCGTTGCCCCTCGACGAGCGAACCCTCAAGCAGGAACTGCGCCGGCGTGAGATAGGCGTGCTCGAGATCAAGAAGCGAGGGGTGGATGTCGACCCGGCGCAGCTGCGCAAGCGCTTGTCGCTGCGCGGCTCGGCGAGCGCCACCATCATTCTGACCCGGGTCGAAGGGCGGCATAGCGCCCTTCTCGTCGAACGGATGCCGCGCCAGTCACCCGGCCGCTGAACCAGTCGGCCGCCGTACCGGCCGGTCACTGAACCGGCCGGTCACTGAACCGGCCGGTCACTGAGCCAGCCGGTCACTACCCCGACCGGTCAGCTCACCGACGCGGGCAGTGTCGCCCGGCGGCGGGCTCAGGGGGCGGCAGAGGCTCCTAGTAGCTGAACGTTGCCGGGTTGTTCGCGGCGATCGCAATGGCAATGCCGAGAACGACCCAGAGGATGATCGATAGCAGAATCCCGGCGAAACCGGTGATAATACCGGTCAGCCACATGCCCTTGGCCGCGGGCTCTTTCTTGCGGCCGATAAAGCCGAGAACAATACCGGCGACAGAGAATATGAAACCGCCGAACCCGAACGAGAACAGGGAAATGATGACGCCGAGGATTCCGGTAATCATTGAAATGATGCTCAGCACCGGCGATTTCTTCACCGGAGCACCCGGGTATGGAGCAGCGTATGGCTGACCGGCGCCAACGCCAGAGGCCGGCGGTGCCGGTGGCGCAGGCGGAGCCGGCGGCACCGGGGGTGGCGGTGGCGTGGAGGGAGTCGACGAACCAGATGAACCATCAGGGTTCATCGGCGCGCTGGGAATGTTGGGATCGGACAATTCCGATCTCCTTTCATGAGGGGTCTCAGATAATGAGGGGTCTCAGACGGACTAATACGTGGTGACCGTGCTGAAGGCACCGGACGAGAACAGCGCTATCCAGCCGATCAACGAGATGATCGCGATGGCAATGCCGACGAACCCGAGGATGATTCCGGTGAGCCACATGCCCTTTGCCTGCGGCTCCCTCCGCTTACCCAGGAAGCCCAGAATGATGGCGGCCGCCGGGATGAAGAGCTGCATTATCGACCCGATGATCGGGATGAAGGCGATGAAACCCCCGATGACGCCCACGATGCCTGCGATGAGCGAGATGATGCTCAGCACCGGTGACTTCCTCGCCGGGCCGCCCTGGTGCGGGGCCCCATACGGCTGGCCAGGGGCGGCGCCGTAAGCGGGAGGTGCCGGAGGAGCTGCAGGTGCCGATGCTGCGGGTCCCGGAGGCGCTGGAGGTACCGGAGGGGTTGCAGATGCCGGAGGGGTTGTAGGTGCCGGTGCTGCGGGCCCCGGCGGCGGCGCTACCGGCTCACGCGGTGCGGGCTGGTCAGCGGGCGACTGGTTAGGGTTTGGCTCATCGGGAACATTCGGATCGGACATTTTCCGATCTCCTTTCGCAAGAGTCTTTCGGTGAACGCGCGCTACTGAACGGTTAAATTGGGATTGCTCGCCGCAATCGAAACGACAGAGATCACCACGATGATGCCGATCACGATGGAGACGATGCCGATCCACAGTCCCCACAGGGCGAGGCCCCGGCCGCGCTCACCCGTCCTCTTGATCTGGCCGAGGGCGATCGCGCAGAGGATGATGGCGACGATGTTGAAGCCCACGAGGGAAATGACAAACCCGACAATCGACAGGACATTCCACCTGTCGCCGGCTGGAACGGATACCGCGGGCGAGACCGGTGCTGGTGCTCGGTTTGCGTCGGTCATGATGTCGGACTCCTTCAGTAGCTGGTGCTGTGCTGCAGTGGTGCCCTAGTGGCATCCCCCATGAGTGTCAGCGGCGATCTCGCGCTGCGTCCCCGCACGCAAAATTTGCATGCTCAGACGTTTCTCAGCCAACAGTGTACTCACGGATGGCCTCTGTGTCTGGAACGGCGAGTCGTGGCTAGCGAAGTACCTGAATCTCGGTGACCGGCAGTGTCGAGTCCGCCCCGAATTCCAGGGTGGACGGCTGCCGCCCGGCCATGATCAGCTGGGAGCCGAGCGCGGCGATCATCGCGCCGTTATCGGTACACAGGCTCAATGGCGGCACGCGCAGTACGACCCCAGCGGCGGACGCCCGTTCTTGGGCGACCTGCCGCAATCGGGCGTTCGCGATGACGCCGCCGCCCAGCAGTAGCCTGGGCACTCCGAATGCCTGGCAGGCCGCGATCGCCTTCGAGACCAGGATGTCTACCACCGCCTCGCGAAAGCTGGCCGCGACGTCGGCAATGGGAACCGGTTCACCGCGATCCTGGCGCGCTTCGACCCAGCGTGCCACCGCGGTCTTCAAACCCGAGAAGGAAAAGTCGTAGCGATGCTTGGCCATGTCTTTTGGCAGGCTCAGGCCGCGCGGGAATCGAATCGCCTTCGGGTTTCCGGACGCCGCCACCCGGTCGATCTGCGGGCCTCCCGGATACGGTAGGCCAAGGATCCGGGCCACCTT
Source organism: Microbacteriaceae bacterium (assembly GCA_039922875.1). Classification (GTDB taxonomy): domain Bacteria; phylum Actinomycetota; class Actinomycetes; order Actinomycetales; family Microbacteriaceae; genus JBDTDV01. The sequence goes on along the minus strand of JBDTDV010000005.1, from coordinate 5,751 downwards.
GTCGAAGGCCTCTCCGGCGGCGTCGTCGATCGTTTCACCGAGAAGTTCCACGTCGGAGACCAGATCGCGCACCAACAGCAGCGAGGTATGCCCGCCCGAGACGAGCAGAGCGACGGTCGGAAGCTCCAGCGGGTGCCGGGTATCCGCGCCGAGAGCATCGGTGCCGTGCGGGAGATCTGGGGCGTGCAGGAGGTCGGCGCCGATATGGCCGACCAGATGGTTTACTGCGTAGATCGGCTTGCCGAGAGAAATTGCCAGAGCCTTTGCCGCCGCCACGCCGACCATCAGGGCGCCGGCGAGCCCCGGACCGCTGGTCACGGCGATTGCGTCGACGTCAGAGAGCCGGATGCCGGCATCCGTAACAGCGGTCTGCAGTGCGGGAACGAGCGCCTCCAGGTGCGCGCGGGCGGCCACCTCGGGTACCACTCCCCCGAATCGGGCGTGTTCCTCCATGGACGACGCGATCGTGTTTGCCAGCAGCCTGGTGCCCCGGACGATGCCGATCCCGGTCTCGTCGCAGGAGGTCTCGATCCCGAGCACCAACGGACCCGGTTCGGTCTCTGAGCGTCCCGAACGGTAGACCGGTGCTTCGGCAGGCTGCGCGACCGGAGGCTGGGCGACCGGAGGCTGGGCGACCGGAGGCTGGGCGCGCATCACGATCGCGTCGACATTGTCCGTCTGATAGTAGTGTGCACGCACGCTAACCTCCTCGAAGCCGAGGCTGCGATAGAGGGTCTGGGCGGCGGGATTGTCCGCACGCACATCGAGGAACACCTCTGTTGCCCCCCGCCGGCTCGCCTCGGCCATCAACTCGACCATGAGCGCCCGGCCCAGTCCCTGTCGGCGCGCCGCCGGCGCCACTGCAATGGTCTGGATGTCGGCATCCGATCCGCCGGTCGGCGCGCGCAGGCCCGCGTAGCCAGCCACGTCATCCGGCGTCTCAGACCGAGCTGCCACGAGATACCAGCTGTACTGGCTGAGCAGCTCGGAGCGCATCGATGCGGTCGACCAGGCGTCACCGACGAAGATGGAGCTCTCTAGCGCCATGATGGCGTCCAGATCCGCGACGGAGGCCGGGCGCAGGTGCCAACCGGACCCGCTCATCCGGTGACCCGCTTCCGGCCAGAAGGCAACGTCACATCCGGCGAGCGCAGATACAACGGCTGATCACCGGCGAACGGCCGGCGATGCGCGTAGAGCTGCTCGGCCAGCATCCCGAGCTGGCCTGCGGATACCAGGCTGGCCTCCAGCCGGACCGCACCGTCAACCGCGGCCCGGTTCTCGGCCAGCTCGGCCGGCTTGTTGAGCCCGGGCATGCCCGATCCAGGCACGTCGTCCGCCCGAATCGGCAGCAGGAACTCGTCCGCTCCCGTATAGCGAGACCAGTAGACCTCGCGGCGCCGGGCGTCGGTGACCACCAGCAGCGGGCCGACATTGCCGCGCAGGTACCATCCATAGGCGATCGCGTCATGGCTGACCACCGTGACCACCGGCTTGCCGACACCCAGGGCGAAAGCGCGGGCCGCGGCGATTCCGACCCGCAGGCCGGTGAACGGCCCGGGGCCCATGCCGACCGCAACCCCGGAAAGAGCCGGGATTCCGACTTCCGATGCGGCGAGGCATTCGCTGATCATGCTGCCGATCACCTCGGCGTGGCGCCTGGTGTCCTCGGTCGCCCGTTCGGCCAGCACCCCACCGTCCCGATCCACGACGGCAACGCTCGTGCCCGCGGAGGTATCGATGGCAAGCAGCACGCAACAAGCCTAGCGGTGGCCTTCCGATGCCACCGGACCGTCAGAGGGCTCTGGACGGGCGAAATCGCCGCCGACGCTACTCTGGTTCATATGAACACCTCTTCGGTTCTTGTGAACATCCCTTCGGTCACCGCCCCCGAGTTGGATGTGTCCGAGTGGATCGGCGCTGAGTCATCGCTGGAATCGCTGCGCGGTCACGTGGTGCTTATCGAGGCCTTCCAGATGCTGTGCCCGGGGTGTATCCATCACGGACTTCCACAGGCTCAGCGCGTGCAGCGTACGTTTCCAGAAGTGCGGGTGCTCGGCCTTCACACGGTGTTCGAGCATCACGCCGTAACGGGTCCGGATGCGCTCAAGGTATTCCTCGCCGAGTTCGGCATCGACTTTCCGGTCGGCATCGATCGCCACGAGGACGGGCCGATTCCGGTCACGATGAAGCGCTACCAGCTCAGGGGCACCCCATCCACTCTCGTCATCGACCGGCAGGGGCGATTGCGTCTGTCGCAGTTCGGATCGGCGGATGATCTGACCCTCGGTGGAATCCTGGGCCGCCTGCTCAGCGAGCGCGGATAGCCGAGGTCGGACTGGTTCGCTCGTCGGTCGGCTGCTGCTCGAGGACGGACTTCGACGTTAACGACCGGGCTCAGTTGACCGGCGCGTTGTACGGGTAGGCCCATCGTGGTCCGTACCCGGTGATCGCGATGGTGCGCGGCTCGATCAGTTCGACGTCGACTTCGAGCGCATCGAGGGCGGCATTGCCGGCGGCATCGGTCTCGCCGGCCCCGGTCGGTCGCTGAATGACCACCTCCAGCCAGGATTCTGCGACACCGTCGAGCATGCCGGAGCCCCACTCGACCACCACGACGCTGCCGGCGAAGTCAAGGTCGAGGTCGTCGAGTTCCAGGGCGCTGCCCAACCGGTACGCGTCGACATGGACCAGGGCGGGCCCGTCGGTCAGGCTCGGATGCGTGCGCGCCAGCACGAAGGTGGGGCTGGTAATCGGGCCACGCACACCCAGTCCGGTGCCGATGCCACGAGTCAGCGTTGTCTTACCCGCGCCCAGCGGCCCGGAGAGTACGACGAGGTCACCGGCCCGCAGGTAACCGGCCAGTTCGCGCCCGATGGCATCCATCGACTCTGGTGTGTCGACGATTCGGCTGAATTCGGCGGTCATCAGCCGGCCGACGGTGAATAGCTGCGCGGCGGGCGCGCACCGAGCCGTGCCACGATCTCGTAGTTGATGGTCCCTGCCGCTCTGGCCCAGTCGTCTGCGCTCGGCACGCCCTCTGTCGGGTCGCCGAACAACACCACCTCATCGCCGACCGCGACCGGGGCGGCCCCGACATCCACCACGAACTGGTCCATCGCAATCCGGCCGGCGACCGTGTAACGCTTCCCGTTGATGCTGACCGGGCCACGATTGGATGCCTGCCTGGGCACGCCGTCTGCGTAGCCGAGCGGCACCAGAACGAGCGTGGTGTCCTTCGCGGTGCGGTACGCGTAATCGTAGGACACCCCGGATCCGGCCACCGCGTGCCGCACCGCAGCGACCCGGGCCCGAAGCGTCAAGGCGGGGGTCAGGCCCAGATCGGCGGAGCTCTGATCGCCGAACGGTGACAGCCCGTAAATCCCGATGCCGAGCCGGACCATGTCGAAGCGGGCCCGCGGAATCCTGATCGCGGCGGCCGTGGACGCCAGGTGGATCAACTCCGGGCTCAGCCCGGCGGCACGCGCGGCGGCGACACCGCGCTCGAAGACGGTGATGGCCCGGGCATCGTCCGCCGGTGACGCGTTCGAGAGGTGGCTGAACACGCCACGCACCCGGATCAGCTGCTCTAATTCGAGTCGGCGAGCGGTGGCGAACAATCCGGCCCAGTCGGGTTCGGAGGCGCCGTTGCGGTTCAGCCCGGTCTCGAGTTTGAGCTGTACGAACGCCGGCTCCGCCGGTTCTGCGCTCTTGCTTCGGATGGCGCGGATGCCGTCTGCGATGCCGGCCAGGTGCCGCGTTGAGGAGACCCCGATGTCGATGCCGGCGGCGATCGCCGGTGCGAAATCGGTACCCAGCCCGTGCAACCAGGCCAGCAGCGGCGCGTCGATTCCCGCTTCACGCAGACGGAGTGCCTCGCCCAGATCCGCGACGCCGATCCAATCCGCGCCCCCCGCCAGCGCCGCCAGCGCGACCTGAACCGCGCCGTGCCCGTATCCGTCGGCCTTGACCACTGCCATGGTGTGCGCGGTGCCGACCGTGCGGCGCAACGATCGGACGTTCGCGGTGATCGCGGCAAGATTCACCCGCGCCTCACGGAACGGTCTCTGGCTGACAGCCCCGCCGTCGTCTGCGGAACCCGTGCCCGCCGATGCGGTGCTCGCGATGTCAATTCCGGTCATTCTGGGCTCCCCTCGGCCACGACGAAGGCGCACGCCACCGGTCCATCGTGGCTCAGTGAAAGATGCAGCGTGCTGATGCCGCGGCGGGCCAGGAGCTCGGTGGCAGCGTTGTGAATGCTGAAGGACGGATCGCCCTTGCCGTTGGTCACGACCTCCAGGTCGCGCCAGCGCACCCCGTCAACCCCGCCGAGCGCCTTGATCAGGGCCTCCTTGGCGGCAAAGCGCGCGGCGAGAGAACGCACAGGTAGACGTTGTTCGCTCTGGGCGAACAAGCGCGGCACCAGAGCCGGGGTGCGCGTGATGGCCCGGGTGAAGCGGGCCAGGTCCACGACGTCAACGCCGATTCCGAGGATCATCCGGGTCTACTCGACCGTCACGGATTTGGCGAGGTTACGAGGCTGGTCCACGTCGAGGCCTTTGGCCGAGGCGAGTTCCATCGCGAAGATCTGTAGCGGGATCACGGCCAGCATCGGCTCGAACAGTGGCGCCGCCAGCGGGATCGGTACCACCTCGTCAGCGAACGGGAGCACCGAGGCGTCGCCCTGCTCGGCGATCGCCAACACCCGCGCGCCTCTGGCCCGGATTTCCTGGATGTTGGAGACGACCTTGCGGTGCAGTTCAGCCGATCCGCGCGGGCTCGGCACCACGACGAAGACCGGCTGACCGGGCTCGATCAAGGCGATCGGCCCGTGTTTGAGCTCGCCGGCCGCGAATCCCTCGGCGTGAATATAGGCGAGTTCCTTGAGCTTGAGCGCGCCCTCCAGCGCAATCGGATACCCGACATGCCGTCCCAGGAACAGCACAGCGCGGGTATCGGACATCCACTTGGCCAGTTGCGCGATGCTGTCCGAGGATTCGAGAACCTTCTCCAGCTTGTGCGGCACCGCCACGAGTTCCTCGGCCAGCCCCCGCAGCGCGTCATCGGAAAGGGTGCGCCTGACCCGGGCCAGGTGCAGCCCGAACAGGTACAGCGCGGTGATCTGCGCGACGAACGCCTTAGTCGAGGCGACGGCAACCTCGGGGCCGGCGTGGGTGTAGATGGCCGCCTCCGACTCCCGCGGAATGGTCGCTCCCTGGGTGTTGCAGATCGAGATGACTCGAGCGCCGCCGGCTCGAGCGAACTTGACCGCCATCAACGTGTCCATGGTTTCCCCGGACTGACTGATCGAAATGACCAGGTTACCCGGGCTCACCACCGGGTCGCGGTAGCGGAACTCGTGGCTCAGCTCGACCGTGACCGGCACCCTGGCCCACTGCTCGATGGCGTAGCTGCCGACCATTCCAGCGTACGACGCGGTGCCACAGGCGACGATGGTGATCCGATCGATGCCCAGCAGCATCTCATCGCCGAGGGCTTCCAACTCCGGGATGATCACCAGGCCGTCGGCGATCCGACCGCGCAGCGTGTTGGCCACCGCGTCGGGTTCCTCGCTGATCTCCTTCGCCATGAAACTCGACCAGCCGCCCTTTTCCGACGCCGATGCGTCCCAGGCGATCTCGAACTCATCCGCCTGCACCGGCGCGCCGTCGAAGTCGGTTACGGTGACGGCATCCGGCGTGATCGCGACGATCTGGTCTTGACCGATCGCGACGGCGCGCCGGGTGTACT
>JBDTDV010000004.1:0-7778 GCA_039922875.1 Microbacteriaceae bacterium | reverse complement strand
GCCCGACTGCGACAACGGTTGCCGAGCAGACGGTTCCGCCGTAGCCGAGGAACTCACCGCGACCCAGCTCGAAGAACTCGGTCGGCGGAATGCCATCGCGGGAGAGGAATCCGTGCATCTCAGTGGCTGGCAAATTGCGGGGCTCACCGGCATCGACAATGAGGACGTCGACCTGGGCACGCGCGAGCACCAGCCCGGCGCTGAGCCCGGCGGCACCCCCGCCGATGATGACTACGTCGTGGTGTGATGTTTGGGTCATGATGACCACCTCCGCGTATACAGTGTCACGGCCGGAATCCAAAGTGGGACATCTGTTGCTGAAACTGGGACAACGTGATTCGATGAACGCATGAGTACTGCCCAGCGCATCGCCACCGAGCTCAATCAGATTGCGCCACGGCTGCGCCAGGTGCGCAAGAAGAAGGACATCACCCTGGACGATCTTGCACAGGCGACGGGCATCTCCAAGAGCACGCTCTCCAGGCTCGAGTCGGGCCAGCGAAAGCCGAGCCTGGAGCTGCTGCTTCCGATCGTCGCGGCACTGTCCGTCTCGCTCGATGAGATCGTCACCTCGCCGCGGATCGACGATCCGCGCGTACCGCAGAAGTCCACTCGCAGTGACGGCCGCATCCTCACTCCCCTTTCCCAACATCACGGTGAACCGCAGGCGTTCAAGATCACCGTTCCGGCCACCGATCGTGAACCAACGCTGCGAACACACGGCGGCTACGAATGGATCTACGTACTGTCGGGTCGGCTGCGGATGATCCTCGGCGAGCACGACATCGTCATGGGGACTGGCGAGGCGGCTGAGTTCGACACGAAGAACCCGCACTGGTTCGGTCCAGCGGGCAACGGCCCCGTCGAGATCCTGAGCATGTTCGGCAAGCAGGGTGAACGCATCCATCTGCGTGCTCGCACGAAGCAATCTCCTACGGTCTAGTTTCCCGGTCGTGTGCCGCTCGGCGGAGTCAGCTGCTCGTTGGAGTCAGCCGAGCGCGACGACGAACGCGAGGGCAGCGAGAACGATCGTGACCGGTGTCATGGTGAAGCGTTCCCGCTTACTCCGTGAGACCGCGTTCATAAGGATGCCGAGGACGAAGTATCCAAAGACAACCCACGCGGCAACGTGCACCGCGGTCACGCTCCCTATGAAGTGGGCAATCTCCGCACGTTCAAGGAAGATGATCGCGATGACGACATAGAGGAGAACCGACACGATGCTGCCGATCCGGAGTTTCGCGGGAAGGACTTTCGCCTTGCCACCCCACGCGAATTCCCCGAGAGGGGGCGCCGAGGGCAAGCGCGATCTGGAAAAGCGCGAGCAGTCAGAGGATGATGCAGGCGGTGAGGGCCCTTCGTGGGCGCTGTTGTTGGAACGACCTTGGCGAAGCGTTTCTGGCCATCAAAGTGGCCATTTTGGCCGCCAGCGATGTGTCGGGAAACATGAAAGCCCCGGGTTTCCCGCGGAAACTTAGGGGTTTGAAGCTGGGGTACCTGGACTCGAACCAAGAACAACTGAACCAGAATCAGCCGTGTTGCCAATTACACCATACCCCAAGGGCCGAAACCGAAGCCGGGCCGACTGCTTACTTTAGCGCACCGGCCCCGGCGGCGCCAAAACCGCCGGCGTACTGGCGGAGTTCCTGGCCGATCAGGTCGCGGTTGATCGCCGCGGCGACGGTGGCGCCGCGTCCGGCCGCCACGATGAGCTGCTGGGGGCCGGGCGGCGTCATGTCTCCGGCGGCATATATCCCGTCGATCGAGGTCCGGCCGGCATCATCGACGAGGATCAGGCCATTGTCGTCGGTGTCGAGCCCGAGAGCTGTGCCATATTCCATCGCGGGCTCCCAGCGCGGCCGGACGAAACCGCCGGTGCGGGGCACGAACCGGCCATCGCTGAGGAGGACGCCGGTCATCGTCGCCCGCTCGCCGGTGATCTCCACGATTGCCCGGCGCTCGACGAGAATGTTCCGGGTGGCCAACTGGGCTTCCTCGGCGGCGCTGACGACCTCTGCTCCGTTGGTGAAGACGATGAGGTCGCTTGACCATTGGCCCAGCAGCAGAGCCCGCTCGGCGATGTCGTCGGTTTCGCCGATCAGCGCAAGCGGGGCATCCGAATTCTCGTAACCGTCGCACTCGATGCAGCTGTGCAGATGGGTCCCGTAATACGGTCGAAGATTCGCGATCGGCGGAAGCGTCTCGGCCAGCCCGGTGGCGATCAGCACCGCGCTCGCGACGACCGACCGGTCGATTCCGCCGCGGATGCCGCGGGCCGACACCGCGAAGCCGTCTTCCCAGGCGCCCAGCTGGGTCACCTCCTGCACCAGCGCGAAGCCCACCTCGCCGTCCGGGTACCCGGCGACCTCGTCGCGGCCCAGCCGGCGCAACTCGTGCGGTGGCATCCCGTCCCGGCTGAGAAAGCCGTGTGAGTGCAACGTCGCCGCGTTCCTGGGCCGGTTGCTGTCCAGCACGAGAGTGCGCCGACGCGCCCTGACCAGGTTCAGCGCCGCGGAAAGCCCAGCGGGCCCCGCGCCGATGACGACGACGTCGTAGTTCATCCCGCCAGGTGTACCGGAAGTGCCGCGAGGCGCGCCAGGGTCTCGGCCTGGCCGAGAATCTGCATGGACTCGAACAGCGGAGGCGACACCCGACGCCCGGAGATCGCGACCCGCAGCGGGCCGAAAGCGGCGCGCGGTTTGAGTCCGAGATTCTCCACGAGCGCCTTGCGCAGGGTCGCCTGAATGGTGTCGTGCTCCCAGTCGGAATCATGCAGTTCGACCAGTGCCGTCACGGCGCCGGCCAGGATCACCGAGACGTTCTCGGGAAGCGAGGCGATGGCATCGGGCTGGTAGACCAGGCTGGTGCCTTCGACAAAGAGGAATCCGAGCATATCGGGGGCCTCACCCAGGAGGGCAACCCGCTCCTGCACCAGCGGGGCCGCCTGGTCGAGAACCTCGCGCTGCCGATCGGAGAGCGGCTCGGTAACGACTCCCGCGGCGACCAGGTACGGGATGGTGCGTTCGGCGAAGTCCGCAACCTTCAGCCGGCGAATATGGTCGCCGTTGATCGACTCGGCCTTCTTCAGGTCGAACCGGGCCGGGTTCGGGTTGACGTTCGCGATGTCGAAGGCGGCGACCATCTCGTCGAGGTCGAATACGTCCCGATCGTGGGTGAGCGACCAACCCAACAGCGCCAGGTAGTTGTCCAACCCCTCCGGGATGAAACCGCGCTCGCGGTGATGGAAGAGATTCGCCTGCGGATCGCGTTTGGAAAGCTTCTTGTTCCCCTCCCCCATCACATACGGCAAATGCCCGAACCGCGGCACGAACGTGGTCACACCGATGTCGATCAGCGCGTGGTACAACGCGATCTGTCGGGGCGTGCTGGAGAGCAGGTCCTCGCCGCGCAACACATCGGTGACCCCCATCAAGGCGTCGTCGACCGGGTTCACGAAGGGGTACAGCGGGTGCCCGTTGGGGCGAACCACCACGAAGTCACTGAACGAGCCGGCCGGGAAGGTGATCTCCCCACGCACCAGATCGGTGAAGGACAGGTCGGTGTCTGGCACCTGCAGCCGCAGTGCCGGCTGGCGCCCCGCCGACCGGTACGCGTCTTTTTGCTCGTCGCTCAGATCGCGCTCGAAGTTGTCGTATCCCATCTTCGGATCCCGGCCGAGCGCGACGTTACGCGCCTCGATCTCGACCCCGGTGGCGAAACTCTCGTAGATATGACCGGATGCCTGTAGCCGGTCGATCATGTCGCGGTAGATCGGATACCGCAGCGACTGCCGGTAAGGTTCGTGCGGGCCGCCAACCTCGATCCCCTCGTCCCAGTTCAGGTTAAGCCAGGTCAGTCCGTCGATGATCTGCGCGTAGCTTTCTTCGCTATCGCGAGCGGCGTCGGTGTCCTCGATGCGGAAGATCAGTTTGCCGCCGGTATGCCGCGCATACGCCCAGTTGAACAGCGCGGTGCGGATCAGGCCGACGTGCGGGGTGCCGGTCGGAGACGGGGCGAACCTGACCCGAATCTCGGAGCCGGTTGCGGTGGAAAACGGGTGTGCGGCGATCTCAGACATATACCGCTAAGTCTAGTTGACCGCCTACCGGCACGCTCAGGGACCGGCGACCGCCGCCGGATCGGCCAGGAGCGGGGCGAACGCGAGCTCGGCGGCGCCGATCATCAGGATGTCGGAGCCGAGCTGCGCCCGGGCGATACGAACGCTGGCGTGTGAGGCGGGAATGGCCTGCCGGGCGACCTCCGCCTCCAACCGATCCGGGTCGACGGCGAAAAGCGAGCCGAGGAATCCACCGAGCACGACGAGTTCGGGGTTCAAGATGTCGATCGCGTTCCGCAGCGCGACACCGAGGAAGCCGAGCTGTCGACGAACCTCCGCCTTTACGTCGGCCGAATCGGATGCCATCAGCGCCTTCTCGAGATCGTCCGCGTCGGCGGATTCAAGATCTACGGCGCTAAGCAGCGCCGCCCGATTGACCTCGAGCTCCAGGCTGCCATCAGACCCTGCAGCGTCGCGGGTACGGCGGACGGTGACCCTGGTGTGACCGAACTCCCCCGCGAACCCCTCGACCCCGCGCAACGGCCTGCCGCCGGCGATGATCCCGCCACCGATGCCGCTGGCCCCGCCGTTGAGGTAAATGAGGTCGTCCACCCCGCGGCCGGCCCCGAAGATCCGCTCCGCGTTCGCACCGAGCCCGGCGTCGTTGGCCGCCACCACCGGGTAGCCGGTCGCAGATTCCAGCAGCTCGGCAACCGGTTCGTCCTCCCAGCCCAGATGCGGCGCGAGACGCACGTGGCCATCCCTGGTGCGAACCAGCCCGGGAACCGCCACGCCGATGCCCACGATGCGCCGACCGCCGCGAAGCTCGGCGTGCAACCCGCCGATGACCTCCCGGGCGACCTCGACCGCCTCTGGCACCGACGGCGAATGGTCAAGCGGACGACGCACCCGTTTCACCATCGCCCCACCAAGCCCGACAACACCGACCGTCACGGCGTCGACCTCGGGATTGACCGCGAAGGCGACGGTGCCGGGATCAGGTTTAACCAGCGGGCTCGGCCTGCCGACGCCGTAGTGCGGCTCGGGCTCGGCTTCGACGACCAGCTTCAGGTCGGTGAGTTCGGCTACCAGGGCGGCGATCGTGGACCGATTGAGGCCGGTCGCCTTGGTCAACCGGGAGCGCGACATCGATCCCTGGTGGTGAACGAGGGTGAGCACCGCAGAGAGATTGTGCCGGCGCAACACATCGCCGCTGTGTCCACTAGGAGCACGTCCGCTAGGAACGTGTCCACCAGGAACCTGTCCGCCCGAAATTTCTCCCCGCGAAGTGTCGCTTCGCCGAACGCGCTCGGGTTCGGCCGGTGTCATGCGGCAAACTTACTCTGATCGGCGGATCAACTCCGATACCCGGGCTGGCTCCGTAAGATGACAGCCAAACCCGATCGCAGGAAGCCACTATGTTTTTTGATCTGTCCCAGGAGCTGTTGCCGCGCTATCAGAGCGCGCAGCGGGATCCGGACGACTTCGACTCCTTCTGGTCCGAGACGATCGCTCAGGCACGGCGGCAGGCGTCGCCCGCCGTGGTCACCCGGGTTCCGACCGCGCTGACCACCATCGATGTGTACGACGTCACGTTTTCGGGATTCGATGGAAACCCGATCAAGGCCTGGCTACGCGTTCCCGCCGGCGCGACCGGCCCGTTGCCTGCCGTGGTGCACTTCGTCGGGTACGGCGGAGGGCGCGGGCATCCGCTGGAGAATCTGCTATGGGCCTCGGCCGGCTTCGCCGGTTTTCAGATGGACACTCGCGGCCAGGGCTCGACCTGGAGCGTCGGGGACACGGCCGATCCGGTTGGCTCGGGTGCCCAGTACCCGGGGTTCATGACCCGCGGCATCGCCAGCCGCGAGACGTACTACTATCGCCGTGTCATCACGGATGCCGTGCGCGCGATCGACACGGCGCGCGAGCTTGAGCTCGTCGACAGCTCACGGCTCGCCGTGTTCGGCCAGAGCCAGGGCGGCGGGATCGCGCTGGCCTGCGCGGGGCTGGTCCCCGAGCTGTCTGCTGCGGCGTGTTGCGTGCCATTTCTGTGCGATTTCCCGCGAGCCTGCGTGATCACCGACGAGTTCCCGTACAAGGAGATCGCCAACTATTTGGCGGTGCACCGGGAGAAGGCAAGCCGGGTTCACGAGGTGCTGTCGTATTTCGACGGGGTGAACTTCGCCGCCAGGGCGCAGGCACCGGCGAGCTTTTCCACCAGCCTGATGGATACCACCTGCCCCCCGTCGACGGTCTACGCCGCCTTCAATCGTTATGCCGGGCGCAAGGCGATCACGCTGTGGGAGTACAACGGACACGAGGGTGGCCAGGTCATCGACCAGGAACAGTCGATCTCGTTCCTCCGGGAGGTCTTCGCGTCGTGACCCCCTTTCGGAACCCCGTTCTCCCCGGATTCCACCCCGACCCGTCGGTATGCCGGGTCGGTGAGACATTTTACCTGGTCAACTCGTCATTCGAGTACTTCCCCGGGCTGCCGATCTACCGCAGCCACGATCTCGTCTTCTGGCAGAGCGCCGGCGCCGTGCTCGCCGGCCGGGGTCAGATCGATCTTTCGGACGCCGAAGACTCCGGCGGGTTGTACGCGCCGACGATCCGTTATCACGATGGCACGTTCTTCGTGGTCTGCACGATCATGGGCAAGGGGGCCGCGCGAGGTAGTTTTCTGGTCACCGCACCGCACATCGACGGACCATGGTCGCGTCCGCGGTTCGTCGAGGACGCGCGCGGCAACGATCCGAGCCTGTTCTTCCACGATGGTCGGGTGTGGTGGATCGGATGCCGACTGGTGGAACCGGGTGCATACCGGGGTCAGACCGAGATCTGGTTGCGCGAGTTCGACCTGGCCGCCGGCCGCCTGGTCGGTGCGGAGCATATTCTGTGCAACGGCGGCATGCGCGGCGCGGTCTGGGCGGAGGGTCCGCACCTCTATGCTCGCGACGGCTGGATCTACCTGGTCACGGCAGAGGGCGGCACCGGACGAGACCACAGCGTGATGGTTGCCCGGTCGCGCTCGGTGACCGGCCCTTACCAGGGGAACCCGCGCAATCCCTCGTTCACCCACCGGCACTTGAGCGCGCAGCATCCGGTGCAGTGCGTCGGCCATGCTGAGTTGATCGAGGATGCCTATGGCGACTGGTGGGCGCTGGTGCTCGGGACCCGACCCGACCGCGGCAACACTTTGCTCGGACGGGAAACCTTTCTGACCCCGGTGGATTGGGAGGACGGCTGGCCGGTCTTCAACCCGGGCGTCGGCCGATTGTCCGAGGTGGTCACCTTGGCTGCGGCTGTCTCGGCAGCAACGGCAGAATCAGCGGGTTCGGCTGGGTCAGGACTGACCGGCACGGAGTGGATGTCGCTGCGTGGCCCGGCGGATTTCACCGAGGCCACGCCGCGCGGACTCCGGCTGCACGCCCGACGGCTGAGCCTGGCCGGAGTCTCGGCCGGAACCCCGGCATTCCTCGGCCGGCGGCTGCAGCACCACCGTTGGACGGCATCCACCACACTGCTGATCGAGGGCGGCGACAGCCCAATTATCGCGGGGCTTGCCGTTCGCCAGAGCGGCGCATTCCAGGTTCGGGCCGAACTCAATCAGCGTGACGGTCGCTGGTTTGCGCGTGGCGTGAGTCGGGCCGCTGATGTCGAAACGGTGACCGGCGGCGCTGCCATTAGCGGCGAAAGCAGCGGCAGCAGCAGCGGCAGC
>JBDTDV010000003.1:0-19313 GCA_039922875.1 Microbacteriaceae bacterium | reverse complement strand
TGGTTCAAACGCACATGCCTTAGCATCGCTGAAGGCGTCATGCCCAGCTCTTCTCTGACGCTGTACTGCAGTCTGCGCAATGACACTCCGAGGGTCTCGGCAATGTCTAGAATGCTGATCTCCTCTGTACCGTGGTCCGCGATCACGGCCTGAAACCGACGAACCAGTCGCGAGTGGCTCGCCGGATCGGATTCCGCGTGATCCTTGGTCGGGTTCTCGGCGGCGAGAAGCAGCCGGGTGATCAGCATCTCGTGCAGAAGCCGCTGCGAGAAGTCGTTCCGTGCCGCTTCGCTTTCGGTATTCACATCATTCAGGTAGTTGCGCACGAAATCCAGAAATGCGGCACCGGCCGGGCTGGTCAGATTGAGGGTGTAGCCGAGCTCCAGCCCCTGCGCGCGTTCCGTACCGTAGAGGGCGCCAGCCACTCGCTCGACTTCCTCGCGCCGCGCGTAGACGACGAGTTGCGGTGTTCCCCGATACCAGATCATGGAACAGTCCTGATCGATCGGGGGTAGCGATGCGGTATCCGGATCGGAGTAATACGTCGTCCCGGCTACTTCGATCTCAGCCCTGCCCCGCAAGGGAATCTGAACCAGCACGAAGTCTTGCAGCGCCCTCGGCGAGATCCGGACCGTTGCCCCATAATCCAGGAGGTCAAGGCCGACGCTCGCGTCGTGCTTGGATCGCAGGGTCATATTCACCTGCCGGTCCCGCTGCAGAACGGAAAGTGAATGTGCGCAAAAGAGCTCACTGATCCGGGAATGGGCCTCTTCCGGGTCGCGAGTCGCGATGGTGCGTTGTCGGTCGAGAACCAGCGGCGCGAGAAGTGTGCCTGCGGCTGGTGTCACAGGCATGATCGGTCCGATCGGGTGTCAGTCAAGTGAGCCCACAGCACCGTGCCCTCGGATCGTCGGCGTGTCAAACTTCGCGATTGGGATAGTCCATGCGCATTGCGGATAGCACGCCGGTGTGCCACTCCGTTACGTTCGGACCACGCACGCTAATTGTGACATGGATCACGGTGTGTTGGGCAAATGACGACGACGTTAGGAGCACAATGCCAGGCATCGATGGGTTGGCAGCCGAACGAGCAACTGCGGTCGAGGGCCACCGGCTTGACGGACGAGTGGCCCTGGTAACCGGTGGCGCAACGCTGGTCGGTATCGGCGTGGTCACCGAGCTTCGTGCCGCCGGTGCGAGCGTGGTGGTTGTCGACATCGATATCACAGGTGGCGAAGCGCTTGCCGCTGGGGATGCCGGGGTGCAATTCATTCCGGCCGACATCACCGATGATGCGGCGCTGGAGCAGGTGTTCGCGCAGTTGCGCGAGCGCTACGGACGGCTGGATATCCTGGTGAACCTCGCCTGCAGCTATCTCGATGACGGACCCGCCTCCGGCAGGTCGGATTGGCTCACCGCGCTGAATGTCAATCTGGTCAGCGCTGTCATGGTCGCGTCACAGGCTCGCGAACTGCTGGCCGCCAGCGGGCACGGCGCCATCATCAACTTCACCTCCATCTCCAGCTCGGTCGCGCAGACCGGCCGGTGGTTGTACCCGGCAAGCAAGGCGGCTCTGGTGCAATTGACCAGGAGTATGGCTACCGATCTGGCTGGCGACGGTATCCGGGTCAACTCGGTCTCGCCGGGGTGGACCTGGTCGAAGATCATGGATGAGCTTTCCGGGGGCAACCTGGAGAAGACCGATGCAGTCGCCGCTCCCTTCCACATTCTCGGCCGGGTCGGCCGGCCTGAAGAAGTCGGCGCCGTGGTGACCTTCCTCGCCAGCGACAAGGCGAGCTTCGTGACCGGAGCCGATTGGGCCGTCGACGGCGGTTATTCAGCCCTCGGGCCCGAGCGTGCGGAAGAAGCCATTCCGCTGCTCGCCGCCGAATAGCAGTTCCAATCCACAGATATTCCGTAGCGGTACACAGTAGCGGTCCAGAGAGGTACAAAAAATGAGCGACAAGAAGATCACGATTATCGGTGCGGGCCAATCCGGGCTTCAACTCGGCATTGGCCTGCTGGATGCGGGATACGAGGTCACCATCGTTTCCAATCGCACTCCTGACGAGATCCGTGACGGGCGGATCGCTTCCAGTCAGTGCATGTTCGATCTTGCACTGTCTTACGAACGGACGCTGGGGCTTGATTTGTGGCCGGATGCGCCTACCGTTGACGGGTTATCGTTCACGATCCCGCATCCGGAGCTGGCGGGGCAGAAGGCACTCACCTTCGCGCACCGATTGGACGCGCCGGCCAAGTCGATCGACCAGAGGGTGAAGTTCCCTGCGCTCATGGAGGTCTTCGCCGATCGCGGTGGCGAGGTGATCATCGAGGAGGCCGGGATAGACGAACTGGAGAAATACACCGCCGCCAGCGACCTTGTTCTCGTTGCCGCCGGCAAAGGAGAAATCGCTCAGCTCTTCAGCAGGGACGACCAGCGCAGCGTCTACGACTCGCCTCAACGTGCGCTGGCGCTCACCTATGTCACCGGGCTCAAGCCCCGCGAAGACTTCTCCGCGGTCACGTTCAACTTGATCCCCGGGATCGGCGAGTACTTCGGCTTCCCTGCGCTGACCACAACTGGTCCCTGCGACATCATGGTCTTCGAGGGGATCCCGGGCGGGCCGATGGATCGGTGGAAGGGGCTGAGCCCCGAGGAACACCTGGCTCATTCGAAGGAGATCCTCGACACCTACATCCCCTGGGAAGGCGAGCGAGCTGTCGACGCGCAGCTGACGGACGACATGGGTGTCCTCCAGGGTAGGTTCCCTCCCACGGTTCGGCACCCGATCGCCACCCTCCCGTCTGGGCGCCGGGTACTGGGCATGGCCGACGTCGTCGTGCTCAACGACCCGATCACCGGGCAGGGCTCCAACAATGCCAGCAAGTGTGCGGAATCGTATTTAGGCAGCATCATCGACCACGGGGCGGCCGACTACGACGCGGACTTCATGCAGCGCACCTTCGAGACGTATTGGGACGACGCGCAGCACGTGACCAAATGGACCAATGCCCTGTTGGCGCCGCCGCCGGACCATGTTGTGCAGTTGCTCGGGGCGGCGAGCCAGAACGAGGCGATCGCCAAACGCTTCGTGAACGGGTTCAACGATCCCGCGGACTTCGAAGACTGGTTCCTCGATCCGGACAAGGCCGCGGACTATGTGGCGGCGGTTTCGGCGCCCGCGCCGGTAGCGGAGGCGAGTTGAGCGTAGTGAAGCGTCTCCTCAGGCGTGGATAGGAGGGTCACAGGATGCGGAAGATCGCCATCGTCGGCGCCGGCGAGTCCGGAGTGCAGCTTGCCCTCGGGCTTCAACGCCACGGATTTCAGGTAACGCTGATCTCGGACCGGTCCCCGGACCAGGTGCGAAGTGGCAGTGTGATGTCCAGTCAATGCGTATTCTCAGCGGCCCTGGCCACCGAGAAACCACTGGATATCAGCTCGATTACGACCGCCGACCCGGCAGCAGAGGAGCTGCAGATCGCGGCGATCGGGATGAATCTTCTTGGCGAGGTGCCGGCGTCCTGGCACGCGCCACTGGATTCTCCGGCGCGATCGGTCGATCAACGGCTCAAGTGCAGCCTGTGGATCGAAACCTTCATCGCCAACGACGGCGACTTCCGTGTCGAGAAGGTGACGGTATCCAGGCTGGAGGAACTTGCGAGCAACTACGAGTTGGTCGTCGTCTCCACCGGCAAGGGGGAGCTGGGCCAGATCTTCGTCCCCGACCGGTCGAAATCCCCCTACGACAGGCCGCAACGAGCGCTCGCGCTGACCTATGTGCGCGGTGTCGAGGCCGACGGCGTGCCGGCGGTGCGGATGTCGATAAAACCGGGCGTCGGGGAATTCTTCACCTTTCCCGGGGTGACGATTTCCGGGGCCTGCCAGATGATGGTGTTTGAGGGTGTGCCCGGCGGGCCGATGGACTCGTGGGCTCGGGTCAGCGATCCAGCCAGCCATCTCGAGCACTCACTGCGCCTGCTCCACGAGCATTTCCCGGCCGAGGGCGCCCGATTTCGACACGCGACACTCACCGACGACGGCGGGGTGCTCCGCGGCCGGATCACCCCGACAGTGCGCCACGCGGTTGGCGAGCTTCCCTCCGGAAAGCCGGTCTTCGGGCTCGGGGACGCGATCGTGCTCAACGATCCGCTGACCGGGCAGGGCTCGAACAACGCGACCCTGGCCGCTCAGTACTATGAAGACGCGATAGTACGGCGTGGGGACGAAACATTCGATCGCGCCTGGATGCTGCGCACCTTCGACGAGTTCTGGCGTGGGTGGGCGCAATGGTCGGTGACGTGGACGAATTCACTGTTGAGGCCGCTGAAGGAGCATCAGCTGCAACTGCTCGCGGCAGCACAGGACCACCCGGGTGTAGCGGCGGCGCTGGCCAACGGCTTCGACGACCCGCGGACCCTCTTCCCCTGGTGGTATGACGCGGCGGAGGCGCTGAACTTCATCGAACTGAAGACATCTGAGGAGAATTCCGGCATCGACGTACGCGACTATCGCAACGCGCTCGGCCAGTATGCGACCGGAGTCACCGTCGTCACGACCATGGGTCCAGACGGCAAGCGGATCGGCATCACCGCGAACTCGTTCACCTCGGTATCGGTGGATCCACCACTGGTGCTTTGGTGCCCGAGCAACCGAACGCCGAGCCTCGCCAGCTTCGAATCGGCCACCCACTTCGCAATCAATGTCCTCGCCGCCGACCAACACGTGCTGTCCCGTCAATTCGCGACTGCATCCGACGACAAATTCGCCGGTGTCATAACGCACGAAGGGCTGCGCGGCATCCCGGTAATCGACGGCGCGGTGGCTACCTTTGAATGTCGCACCGTTTCGCGATACAAGGCGGGGGACCACCAGATCTATGTCGGCGAGGTACAACGATATGAGGGCACCGGCGGGGACCCGCTGGTGTTTCACGGCGGTCAATATCGGTCGACCGCGGCGTATCCGGACCTGTAAACCTGCACCGGCGGTGCCGCCAGGGCAGGCCGACGAAAGAAGGGGCGTGTGATGGCGCAGACCGTTGACGTTATCGTGATCGGGGCGGGGATCAACGGCATGGTCGCCGCGGCCGAGATTGCGCGCGGCGGCAGGTCAGTGCTGCTGATCGACGGGAACGACCGGATCGGTGGCTTCATCGAATCGAGCGAGCGCACCGTGCCAGGGTACCTGCACGATGTATTCTCCTCGTGGCATCCGCTCTTCGTCTCCGGCGGCGGGTACGCTGCGCTCGGCGAGGAATTACGTCAGCACGGACTGCGCTACGCGAATACGGATGCCGCAGTGACCGCGAGTGTGTCGGCGGCCGACCGGGTCGCGATCGCCTATCGCGATCCGAAGCAGACCGCGGCTGAGCTGTCGGTCACTTCCGATCGGAGCGCCTACCTGCGGATGCTGGACGATTTCGGTGCGTACGCGGACACCGTGTTCGGTGCGCTGGGTACCGAGTTGCGCTCCCGGGCGGCGTTCGGGCTGGGCTGGAAACTGTTGCGCAAGAACAGGATCCGCGGCGCGGAACGACTGCTGCGCGAGGTTGCGATGAGCGGTCGGGCGTACGTGCGCAGTCGCTTCGACGGCTGGGACGTGGACCAGCTGTGGACGCCGTGGCTCCTGCACGCCGGACTCGGCCCCGATCAGGCGTCGGGCGGGATCATGTTTCCGGTGATGGCGTTGACGATGCACGGATTCGGGCTTCCGGTCGTTGCCGGCGGCGCGGGCAGATTCATTGATGCGTTCGCATCGGTGCTGGCCGATCACGCGGTCGAGGTGCGACTGGGCACGCCGGTGGATCGCATCCTCGTCGAGGGCGGCCGCGCCGTCGGGGTTCAGGTCGGCGCCGATACGGTGTTGGCCCGCTCTGCCGTGCTGGCGAGCGTCGGCCCCCGCGCCCTGTACGAACAGCTGCTGCCCGGCACGGCGGTCCCACCGCGGGTGCAGCGGGAGGCGGCGCGGTACCGCCCGGGCCGCGCGGCGATGCAAATCCACGTCGCGCTGGATCGGCCGATGGCTTGGGCTGATGATCGGTTGGACAGCATCCCGCTGGTTCATGTCACCAACGGGTCCGGAAGCACCGGAATCGCGTGTGCGCAGGCCGAGGCGGGGCTGCTGCCCACCGAGCCCACCGTCGTCGTCGGCCAACAGTACGTTCTGGACCCGTCCCGGGTGCCGGCCGGCGCCGGCGCGCTGTGGCTGCAACTTCAGGAGGTGCCCTACGCCCCGGTCGGCGACTCCGCCGGGATTCTCGACACCGGCGACGGCTGGGACGCCGAACTCAAGAAGCGGTATGTTGATCGCGTTCTGAAGCGGGTGGGCGAGTTTGCGCCGTCGCTGGAGTCCTCGATTGTCGCGATTGATGCCATCTCGCCGACGGAGCTTGAAGCCGAGAACTCCAATGCCGTCCATGGCGACCCGTATGCCGGTTCTGCCGAGTTGGACCAGAACCTGCTGTGGCGGCCGATCCCGTCGGCCGCTGGGCACAAAACGGCAGTGGGAAACCTGTGGCACATCGGCGCCTCGACCCACCCCGGACCGGGGCTCGGCGGTGGATCCGGCCACCTGGTCGCGCAGCGGATCCTTCGACAAAGAAAGAAGAACGATTAGAGCATGATGCCGATTCAGCCAACCGCGTTTTCCCACCTCGGGGTGACCGTCCCGGATCTTCCCGCGGCGATTGCCTGGTACCGCGAGACGTTCGGGATGTACCTGCTTGCCGGCCCGATCGAAGTCCCCGAGGATGACACTGCGCTCGGCAAGGCGGCTGCGGCGATTTACGGCGTTGGTTTCTCGCGCTTTTCGTTCGCACATCTCGTCTGGCCGGATGGCGCGGGGCTGGAACTCTTCCAGTTCTCGCCGACGACTCGGCGCGAGAACAACTTTGAGTTTTCGAAGACCGGCATCTACCACCTCGCCCTGACCGCGCCCAATCTCGACGCCACAATTGCCCGGATTGTGCAAACTGGCGGACGGCAGCGGTCGGCGGCGACGGTGATCAACGAGGAGAAGGGGTACCGGGTCGTCTACTGTGAAGACCCGTGGGGCACCGTGATCGAACTGTGCTCACACCCCTACGCTCAGACCTGGGCCTGAGCTCAGTTCGGCACGGCACTTTCGGACGCATCGGCGCTGGAGACGCGTTCCGGTGCCCGGAGCACATAGAGCCGCAGGATCGGGTACAGCACCAGAACGATCACCAGGCTGACCACGAACCCGAGCGGAGTGACCCCGGTCTCTGACAGCACCGATCCGGTCACCGCCGCGACGATCACGGAGATAACCCCCGCCCAGTTGATCGCCTCGTTCTCGGTGGCGAGCGCGGGGCGCCGCTTTCGCACGATGAAGAAGTCGGCGATGATCACCGCTGCCAGTGCCGTTGTCGAGACGCCAAGAATTCCGAGGAAGCTGCTGAGCAGGCCCAGAATGTTCCCCGCGATCATCAGCAGAGCGATGATGTTGCCAACGATTACCCCGGTCAGCCGGCCCGGGTTCTTGCCGGTGACTCCCTCAACCAGGTTCGACAGCGTGAGGGAGCCGGAGTAGGTGTTCAGCACCTGGGCCTTGACCTGCGCGATGTACATCAGCAGGAATCCGAAGAAGCCGAAGATGATGATGAAGTACGCGCCGGTGTTGTTCGCGATCATCCAGGAAACCTTGTCGGCAATCGAGTCGCCCACCTGGGACGCGGCGGCGGCCGGGTTGCTCTTCAAGAACTGTCCCGCTTGAGCGGTGCTGGCGTGCACGATGAGCGTACCCAGGATGACCACCACGATGTCGATCATGACCGAGCCGCCGACGGCCAGGATCCCGACGTCCTTGGTGGATCGGGCGTACCGCGCGTAATCTGCGTCGACCAGCGCCAGGGCGCCTGCGCTGCCGGCGAGCATCGAAATGACCAGCCCGAAACTTGCCAGCTGGTCGCCCGACCCGCCGATCGGGCCGGCGGAGAGGATGTCACCCAGCGACAGCGACGACTGGCTCACCGCGACGACGGCCATCGTGATGGTCAGTGCGACGAACGCGATGAGCAGGATCGTCGAAGTGCGCTGCACCACCTTCATCCCGTACATCGTCAGTAGGATCCACACGACGGTCAGCACACCGTAGATCAGGATCGCGTTGAGCAGGGTCGGTGCCCAACCGAACATGAACAGGGTGCCGTAGTAGAGCAGGGCATTCTCCAGCGCCAAAAAGCCCAGGATCATGAACGCGAAGATGAGCGACGCCAGCACCGAGCCCTGCCTGCCCAAACCGTAGTGGCGGGCGGTGACGGTGCTGGAGGTACCGGAGACGTAGGCGACGTGGCCGACGAACCAGCCCAGGGCACCACCGAAGATCGCGACGATCACGCCGGCGAGGATGCCCCAGCCGACGCCCGCGATCATCGTCACCGCCGCGGCAATAGCGATCTGGACCAGGGTCGAAGCGATGCCCGCGGTGTTGGTCATCAACCCCCAACCAGACTTCCGCTCGGAAAGCGGAACGGGAGTCAGCGCGTGATCCTCGACCTTTGCGGTGAAGGATTCTCCCCGCGCCGAGGGTGCATCATCGGCCATGACAGACCTTTCGCCATTGAAAACTCTCGGGTACCGATCGATACCTGCTATGAAGCTACCAACAATGTGGCCGTCTGTCACGTAAATTTTACGATCGTAAATGTCCCGCGATACCCGCCCATCATCATTGCCCATCCCCCCCCTCGCCCTCCGCGAGTCCCGGATGGTTGTGGGTATATCGCCAGGCAACCCGCAACTATCCGGGACTCGCGGGGGACACGATGGGACGGGAGGCTAGAAGCTGGGCGGTGTCACGGCCAGCAAGAAGGTGGCATCCTGCTCATGCGTGTTTTCGTAAAAATGCGGATGCTGGGAGTCGAAGTAGCAGCTGTCTCCGATCTGAAGATCGTGTGCGGTCCCGTCGACATGGATGGTCAGCCGCCCGGACAGAACCAGGACGCACTCATGCGCAGGATGGGTATGCGGTTCTGGCGCGGACCGACCGTGTGGGCCAAGCGTCCCCTGCAGCAACTCCATGACCCCGGATGACGAGGACAGTCGTGAATAGCGGATGCCACCGTGCGGAGACTTGATTTCGATCCGCGCATCGGCGCGCACGACCTCAACGTCGTGCGCGCCGTTACTGAAAAGGGAGAACAGCGGAACGTTCAGCGCCGCCGCGATCTTACGCATCGTCTCCAGGCTGGGTTCGGTCAATCCGCGCTCCACCTGGCTGACCAATCCGACCGAAACTCCAGCCGCTGCCGCGAGGCGACGCAGTGACATCCCCTGGGCCGAACGGATCGCCCGGATGATCAGGGTGGGTCTGTGGGGAGCGGGCGTCACCGTTGTATGCTACTCGACCGGCGTGTTCTGCTCCGGGCTGCCTGATGGGGTGAAAACGCACATCTCGACGAGGTAGTTGTCTGGATCCTTGTTCTCGACCCGGTGCGGTACTCCCTCCGGAAGGTAGTAACACCATCCGGGAGACACGCTGGCCACCTTGCCGTTAATGTCGACCGTCCCGGCGCCCTCGATGATGCACACCATTTCCGAATACGGGTGGATGTGCATCGGCGTGCGCACCGCAGGAACGTAACCGATGAAATGGGTCAGCCCAGAGCATCCGGACTCGGCGTCGAACAGCACCCGGTATTCGCGATCACTGACCGCCGGTTTCGCCTTCTGATCCAGCGGCTTGACCAGCGCCGAGCGCGTGGTGGCGCCCGGGACGGGCGCAGCGCCGGAGACGGCGACCACCTCGAGTGGGCCATCCGTGCAGCGCAGGGTGTACGGGTAACCGCCGGAAATGCGGATCGCGACATCCGCGCCGACCTGATGCACCTGATCGTCCGCTTCGACCTGGCCACTGCCCCCGATCACGTAGAGCACTTCGTCTCGACCCTCGGCGACGGTACGGGAAGCAGACCCGGACTTCAGCACCAGCACACACTGTTCGAGTCCGGAACCCTCGAGGTCTGAGGTGACCCGGTAGGTCACCAGAGAGCCTTGGGTCGTCGCGGGCAGGTCACGATAGTGGATCGGGGCGCCCGGCGCGTTCACAGTTGACCCAGGGTCGCGGTCAGGCGGACCTCGGCCTTCAGCAGCTGTGCGACCGGGCACACGCGCTCGGCCTGTTCGGCGATGGCTTGGAATCTCGCATCGTCGAGGCCCGGAACCTCGGCCACGACGCTCAAATCGACGATCGGGATCGAGAAGCCACCCTCACCAGGAACCAGATGTACGGTGGCTTGCGCTCTGACCCCGGTCGCCACCGTGGCGTTTGACTCCAGTTCCCCCGACAGCGACATGGCATAGCAGCCGCACAGCGCCGCCGCGATCAGTTCCTCCGGGTTTGTCGAGGGGTCTTCACCGAGACGAGATTTCAGACTGAAGTCAAGCTCCAGCGCGCTCTTTCCGACCGTGAACTGCCCGGTGCCTTTGGGGACAGTTCCTGACCAGGTCGCGCTGGAAGTGTGTTTGATCGAAAGCATGCAAGCTCCTTTTCTGGGCGAGGTGGATAGTGGCGGTCACGCCGAGCGGAACTCGGCGAACGCGCTGACGCACGCTTCAACATCCGCTTCGGTGTTGTAGTACTGGAAGGAAAGCCGAACCACATTCCCGCGTGGGCTGGTGAAGATACGCCGTTCGCGCAGGAACGCGCCAAGGCGTTCAGGGTCCTCGGTGCGTACGGCCACTTGCGGCCCTCTGACGGATGCTTCTCGTGGCGAATACAGCTGGTAGCCAAGCTCTTCGATCGCGGTCGCGGTCTGGGCAACCCGCGCTTGTACGCAGTCCCAGGCGATCTTCTCGTTTCGCTGCTGAAGGACCCGCATCCCCGCACTCGCCGCGTACACCGAGGGAACGCTGGGGGTGCCGGTTTCCATCCGCCGCGCATCGGCGGCGAAGTCCAGCGAGCGTGGATCGAACTCGAAGGGGTTCACCCGACCGAACCACCCGGTCAGTTCGGGGTCGACCTGGTCGGCGATGGTGTCCCGGACATAAAGAAAGGCGAGGCCCGGTAGCCCGAGCATGTACTTCAATGTTCCGCTCACCAGGTATTCGCAACCCAGCGCCTTGACATCGGTCGGGACCACTCCAGCACCCTGGTAGGCATCAATGAAGACCCTCGCACCGGCTTCGTGCGCCAGCGCGATGATGTCGGGTAGCGGCATCCGAGCGCCGTTCTTGTAGCTGACCAGCGGTGCCGAAACCAGATTCGTGCGCTGATCGATCAGCTTCGCATACTCGGCGGCTTCGACATGCCCGTCGGTTTCCGGAGCAAAGGTGACGGTTGCGCCGCGTGGGCGCTGCGCGAGCCAGACATGCCCGATCGACGGGAACTCCATGTCGGTGCTCACGATTCCGGGCCGCTGGGCGTGGTCCAAGGTGGACGCGACCTGATAGGCACCCACTGACGCATTCGGAACGAGTGCGATTTCGCTCGGGGAGGCGTTGATCAGTGCCGCGAACGCGGCCCTGGCGCGTTCGACCTCCTCCATCCACAGCCCCCACGGTGCCCCCTGATCGGAAATTGTGTCCAGCATCCGCGCCAGCGAGAGTTCAAGCTCCGTGGATCGGGCACCCTGACTGCAGCTGGCCAGATGGGTCGACGACGCCAACATGGGGAATAGCTCCCTGAAACTCTCCGGTGACAGCTGGCTCATCGCAGTACTTCTCCTTCTTCTTGGGCGGTGTCTTCTGATCTAAGTGTGGGTGCTTCCGGGTTATCCCGACGGGCCAACTCGCTCTGCAGCGGATCGTAACGCTCGCCGCCGGTGCGTCGTTTGACGAAGTAGAAGACCACGAGCAGCAGGAGGAAGAACGGGACTCCTGCCATCCAGGCCCAGGTGAGTCCGGGGATGAACCCAGTCGACACGAGCACAGCAGCGAGGAAGAGAATGGCCAGGACCGTCGTAATCGGCGCACCCCACAGCCGAGATGACGACCGCGGCAGTCCGTTGCGCTCGCGGACGAATCGGAACCGCATGTGCGTGATCAAAATCATGATCCACACCACCAGCGCCCCGAAGACCGAGATGCCGAACAACGCGAGATAAGCGGTATTCGCCGCGAAGACCGAGATGATCGCCGCCAGAAGGAGCCCGATCGTGCTCAGAATGAGCGCACGGGCTGGTGCGCCGTGTTTGGTGAGCTTCCCGGCCCAACTCGGCGCGAACCGGTGGGCCGCCAGGGAATGCAGCATCCGGGTGGTCAGGTAGAGGTTCGCGTTGGCTGAGGACAATGCCGCGGTGAGCACCACGAAGTTCATGATGGTTGCCGCCGCCGGCACACCTGCGGTCGCGAAGACCAAGACGAATGGGCTCGCCGTGATGTCGCTGCCAACCTGCGCTGTCTTGGTCCATGAGGTGACCGTCAGCACGACCGCGATCGCGAGCACGTAGAACAAAGCCAGCCGCAGGATCATCCAGCTGGTTGCCTTGCGGACGCTCTTTGCCGGATCCTGTGCCTCGGCTGCGGTGACGGAGACGACCTCTGTTCCAATGAAGCTGAAAATCACGAAAACGAACGCCAGGAGCAATCCGCTGGCGCCATGGGGAAAGAATCCGCCGTCAGCGGTCAAGTTTGCGAAGCCGGTTGCGGCCTTCCCGGGCAGTCCGAAGAAGATCAGCAGGATGCCGAGCAAGATGAACACGGCGATGGCCGTGACCTTGATCATCGAGAACCAGTACTCGACTCGACCGAACATGCCCACCGCAGACGCATTGATCGCGATGATGACGGCAGACAGGATGATCGTGGTGAGCCACAACGGAACCGCCGGCCACCAGAATTGAATGTAGATGCCGGCGGCGATCACCTCTCCGCCGATTGCAATGCACTGGATCGCCCAGTACGTCCAGCGCACGGTGAATCCAGCCCATGGTCCGATGTAGGAGTGCGCCAGTACCCCGAACGACCCGGCCGTGGGGTGCACGACAACCATTTCCGCAAGCGCCCAGGCGATGACCAGGGCAACAAGACCGCACACGACATACGCGATGATCGTGGATGGTCCGGCCTGGGATATCGCCAGGCCGGAGCCGAGGAAGAGACCGGTGCCGATTGCGCCGCCCAAGCCAATCATTGACACTTGGCGGCTGGTCAGCCCGCGCTTTAGACCGAGGGTGTTTGCTTCTAGGGTTTTTTCGGTAGGTGCTGAGACGTTCTTGGGGAGCTTCATCGGGTGGTCCTCTAGGTTCAGATAAACGACAGTGTTCACTCTGCTTGAACACTATCTTGGAGTGCGCTGTGCCCGATTGTCAAGATTCATGCTCGGTCACCGACCGCGAGACCCGGATGATTGTGGGTGTTCGACCGCCAGACCCACAACCATCCGGGACTCGGCGGCGGGGGTCAGCGGGTGACAGCGTCCAGCAGGAATTCGTGGGCGCGGGGCTCGTGCCGAGCGCGGATGTGCTCGAAGAGGGCGACGCTGTCGAAGCCGGGCCAGTCGGGCGGTAGCGCGCTCGGCGGCAATCCCGGGTCGAGATAGGGCAGGATCCGCCACTGGTCGACCGCGTGGATGAACCGGGCGAACGAGGCGCGAGGGCCATCGGCAGTAGCTGCGCCACCCTGCGCGGTGTCACCTTGCGCCGTGTCACCCTGCGCCGTGTCACCCTGCGCCGTACCACCCTGCGCCGTACCACCCTGCGCCGTGCCACCCTGCGCCGTACCACCCTGGCCGACCAGGAATGCCCGATGCAGTGTCGCAAGGTTGTCCAGATCCCACCAGCGGCCGGCCGCCTCTAGCAACGAGCCACTGGTGAGCGGGGTGGTGGTTATGAAGACCGTCACGTACTCGGTCAGATCGAGGCTTGCGACGATCTCTTGGACCTCGTCGGTGAGAAACGCCGGGCAGATCCACAGGCCGGTGGCCACGGTGCCGCAGCCGATCCAACCGAGGCGCTTTCGGAGCTGATGACGCGAGTGCCGCTGCGCTTCGGGGATTGAGAACGACAGCAGGCACCAGGGATCGCCGTCGGCCATTTGCCGGAAGGTGAAAATGCGTCGGTCGCCGCGCTGAAGCATCGGGACGGCATCCGGATTCAGCAGGTAGCCGCTCTGGCCCGCAACCGTGCCGGGGACCAGCAATCCTTTGCTTTTCAGGCGGGAGACGGCGGTTCGGGTGTGGGATGCCGCGACTCCGACCACCGACATCAGCCGGATGAGTTCGGCAATGGTGATCTGGCCGCCCAGCTCTCGCAGGCACACGCCGATGACCGTGCGCAACAGCGAGGTGGCGCTGCCCTGCCGGGCGTCGAAATCGTCGAGGATCATCCGGTCTCACCTCGATTACCGTGCCGCGGGTTTGCCGTCTGCACGTTCTGGCTGCCTCAGGCCAGCTCTGCGCGGATCGCCTCGAAGCCGAGCCAGAGTTCTTCGAAGCTCGTCGACAGCGGTGACAGTCCGATCCGCAGGCCATTCGGGTTCCGGAAGTCCGGGAGGATGCCCTGCTGCCAGAGCGCATCAGTGATCTCACGGAAGCTGTCATGGGTGATAATGACGTGACTGCCGCGCCGGGCAGGGTCCCTGGGCGAGGCCAGCTCGACGCCCAGCGGTGCCAGCAGTGTATCGGCGAGTGCGATGGCGTATTCGGTCAACCGCACCGATTTCGCGCGTACCGCGTCGATGCCGACCGCGTCGATCAGCGCGAGCATGTCACGCATTGGCAGCATCCCGACGATCGCCGGGGTGCCACTGATGAACCGGCGGATGCCGGGGTGCGGCGCGTAGTCAGCGCCCATCTGAAACGGATCGTCGCTGCCCATCCACCCCCAGATCGGTTGCTCAAGCGACGCGTGGTGCTTGGCGTTGACGTAGCCGAACGCGGGTGAACCGGGCCCGCCGTTCAGGTATTTATAGGTGCAGCCGGCGGCAAGATCGACACCCCAGTCATCCAGCGCGATGGGCAGCGCGCCGACCGAGTGACAGAGATCCCAGAGCACCAGTGCACCGGCGTCATGGGCGGTTTTCGTGATTGCCGGCGCGTCGGCGAGGTAGCCGGAGCGGTAGTCGACATGGCTGAGCACCACCAGCGCCGTCTTCGGTCCGACGGCCGCCGCGACCTGCTCGGCCGTCACCCCGGCATCCGTTTCCGGGGTGATCCAGCGTAGGGTCGCGCCGCGCTTGGCCGCAATCGACTGGAGCAGGAACCGGTCGGTCGGAAAGTTGTTGGTGTCGGCAACGATCTCATCGCGCCCGGGCTGGGCGTCGAGGCCGGCGTGCATCAGCTTGTAGAGGATGACCGTGGTCGAGTCGCCGATGTAGACCTGTCCAGGTGCGGCCCCGAGCACCGTTTCGCCGAGCGTGTTGCCGACCGTCAGGGGGAGTTCGTACCATTCGTCGCTCCAGCCTCGGATCAGGCGCTCGCCCCATGCATCCTGCATGAACTGCGCGACGTGGTCTGCGCTGGACTTTAGCGGACGGCCAAGCGAGTTGCCGTCGAGGTAGGCGACCACATCGCTGCTGCCCAGGAATAGGTCGCGATACTCGCGCAGCGGATCGGCTGCGTCGAGCGCTTCGGCGCCCAGACGGGTTGTGTCGGCTGCGGCTGCGACCTCCGGAGCCGTCGTGTCAATCTTGGCCAAGTTGGGCTCCTCGTGTGTGGTTGTGCGTTCTCAGTGGTTCTCAGTGGATCTCGGTGCGTACCGCATAGAGCTCTGGAAAAAAGGTGAGGTCCAGAGCCTTTTGCAGGAAGCCGACCCCGCTTGAGCCGCCGGTGCCGCGCTTCATACCGATGATCCGCGCCACGGTTTTCACATGGCGGAACCGCCAGAGTTGGAAGTTGTCTTCAAGATCCACCAGTTCCTCACACGTCTCGTACGCCTGCCAGTGCTCTGTCGCGTGCTCATAGATTTCGCGAAACACCTCGACGAGCTCTGGGCTGAACTCGTGTGCCTTCGTGACATCTCGCTCCAGAACGTTGCGTGGCACCTCGAAACCGGCTCGGGCGAGAAAGCGGAGGAATTCGTCATAGATGCTCGGGGTGTTCAAAACGGATGACACGAGCTCGTGCGCAGCCGGGTTGGATTCGAAGATTTTGAGCATTCCAGCGTTCTTGTTGCCGAGCAGGAATTCCACTGCCCGGTATTGCCAGGATTGGAATCCGGATGCGTTGCCGAGGAATCCCCGGAACTGCGAGTATTCGGTGGGTGTCAGCGTCGCCAGGACGGACCATTGCTCCGTGATCTGCTTCTGGATGTGCTTCACTCTGGCCAGTGCTTTCAGCGCAGGCTGAAGTTGGTCGTGGGCGAGCATTTCACGCGTTGCGAGCAGTTCGTGGATCATGAGTTTCAGCCACAGTTCAGTGGTCTGGTGCTGGATGATGAAAAGGAGCTCGTCGTGGTGCTCCGGCTGGCTGATCGGCGCCTGTGCGCTGAGTAAGGTGTCCAGTTTGAGATAGGAGCCGTAGCTCATCCGTTTGCTGAAGTCGGTGACAATGTCGGCTTCGATCTCGCGCTCATTCGTGGCTGCGGTGGTCATGCAGCACACTTTATAACATAATCGCGACGGTCGCCACAAAATTGTATTAGCTCGCAAGATACCCTCGCGAGATGCCCCCGCGAGTCCGGGCTTTTTGTGGGTGCGCGAGCCGCACACCCACAATTAGCCGGGTCTCGGTGGGATGAGTGGACTGGGGCAGGACGTAGGCTTGAAGGCGTGAATTTCGTACCGACCATCCGTCCGCGGCGGCTGCGGAGCACAGCCGCGATGCGCCGCCTTACTGCCGAGACCCGGCTGCACCCCAGCGAGCTCGTGCTGCCGATGTTCGTTCGCGAGTCGGTGGGCGCTCCGCTGCCGATTCAGTCGATGCCCGGCGTTGTGCAGCACAGCATCGACAGCCTTAGGAGCGCTGCGGCGGATGCTGCGGCGGCGGGGCTCGGCGGGGTGATGCTGTTCGGGGTGCCCGAGCACCGCGACGCGATTGGCAGCGGCGCCACCGACCCCGACGGCATCCTGAACGTGGCGACCCGCGCCGTGGTGGCCGAGGTCGGCGACGCGCTGGTCGTGCAGACCGACCTCTGCCTGGACGAATTCACCGATCATGGACATTGCGGGGTGCTCGCTTCGGCACGCTCGGCGACCGGGGCGGTTACGGTCGACAACGATGCCACGCTCGACCGATACCGGGAGATGGCGGTCGCGCAGGCGGAGGCGGGCTCGGCGATTCTCGGCCTGAGCGGGATGATGGACGGCCAGGTCGCCGCGGTGCGTGAGGCGCTGGATGCCGCCGGCCACATCAACACCGCGATCCTCGCCTACTCCGCAAAGTACGCCTCGAGCTACTACGGTCCCTTCCGCGAGGCCGTCGATTCCCAGCTCACCGGCGACCGGCGCAGCTACCAGCAGGATCCGGCCAATCGCCGGGAAGGGCTGCGCGAGGCGCGGCTCGATCTCGAAGAGGGCGCCGACATCGTGATGGTCAAGCCGGCGATGAGCTACCTGGATGTGCTCTCCGACGTCGCCGCCTTCAGCGACGTGCCGGTGTGGGCGTATCAGGTTTCCGGCGAGTACGCGATGATCGAGGCGGCGGCAGCCAACGGCTGGATCGATCGAGAACGCGCCGTCGCCGAATCGGTGCTCGGCATCCGACGAGCCGGAGCCGATGTCGTACTCACCTATTGGGCGCTCGAACTGGCCCGGAGCCTGAAATGAGCGCCACAGTGCCAACCATCGGAGACCGAACCGGTATCAATGACGCCCTCTTCGCCCGCGCCCGCGCCGTGATTCCCGGCGGCGTGAACTCCCCGGTCCGGGCCTTCGGCTCGGTCGGCGGCAGCCCGCGGTTCATGGTTTCCGGGCATGGCCCCTATATCGTGGATGCCGACGGTCGCGATTATGTGGACCTCGTCGGCTCCTGGGGCCCCGCGATCCTCGGCCACGCCCATCCGGATGTTGTTGCGGCGGTGCAGGATGCTGCGGCTCGCGGACTCTCGTTCGGTGCCGCCACCTCCGCAGAGACGGAGCTGGCCGAGTTGGTCGCCTCTCGGGTGACCGCAGCCGGCGTTAATCCGATTCAGAAGCTGCGCCTGGTTTCCACCGGCACCGAGGCCACGATGACGGCGATCCGGCTGGCCCGTGGATTCACCGGCCGTGAGCTGCTGATCAAGTTCGCCGGCCACTACCACGGCCACTCCGATGGCCTGCTGGCCCAGGCGGGTTCGGGACTGGCGACGCTGGCGCTGCCGGCATCCGCTGGCGTCACCGCCGCGACCGCGGCGCAGACCCTGGTGCTGCCCTACAACGATCTGGATGCCGTCCGCACGGCCTTCGCGGAGCATCCGGATGCGATTGCCGGTGTGATTGTCGAGGCTGCGGCGGCCAACATGGGCGTCGTTGCGCCGGATGCCGGTTTCAACGCGGGGCTTGCGGACATCGCGCACGCGAACGGCGCCCTGCTGATCCTGGACGAGGTGCTCACCGGGTTCCGAGTAAGCTCGGCCGGCTTCTGGGGGCTGGAGAACACGGCCGTCGCTGCCGGTTCGGGGAACCTGCCCGGCTACGTTCCCGACCTGATGACCTTCGGCAAGGTGATCGGCGGCGGCCTGCCCGTTGCCGCCCTGGGCGGTCGCTCAGAGGTGATGGACTTCCTCGCCCCGATCGGTCCGGTTTACCAGGCGGGCACCCTTTCCGGCAACCCGGTGGCCGTTGCGGCAGGCCTGGCCACCCTCTATGCCGCGGATGCCGCGGTGTACGCGAAACTCGACGAGAACGCCTGGATCATTTCCACCGCGGTCTCCGAAGCCCTGACCGCAGCCGGGGTCGAGCATCACGTGCAGCGCGCCGGCAATCTGTTCAGCTTTGCGTTCTGTGCGGATGCCCCGCGGTCGTACGCCGACGTCCTCCAGCAGCAGTCGTTCCGCTACCCCGCGTTCTTCCACGCCATGCTCGACGCCGGCGTTTCACTGCCGCCGAGCGTTTTCGAGGCCTGGTTCGTCTCGGCATTGCACGACGATCAAGCCGTCGCGCGCATTATCCACGCGCTGCCCGCTGCTGCCCGCGCCGCGGCATCCGCCGTCGATCCGCGCTGAAAGGCGTCAGAACTGGTCCCATTCCGTGAGGGGCATGCTTTTGCCCGTCCCCGACACCGGGAACGGGCAAAAGGGTGCACCTCAGCGGAATTCGCGCGGGATTAGCGCTCTATGCCTGGCCGTGGGAGGCGCGGGAGCGACGCGACAGCGAGTCGATGATCACGGCGAGGAGCAGCACCGCGCCGGTGACCATGTAGCGCACCGACGAGTCCAGGTTCAACAGGGTCAGGCCGTTCGAGATCGACTGGATCACGAGGATCCCGAGCAGAG
>JBDTDV010000002.1:0-3646 GCA_039922875.1 Microbacteriaceae bacterium | reverse complement strand
AATAGGTGCGGGAGTGCGAGCAGCCACGATTTGATCAGCACCTTCCCACGGGAGAGGCGCTCCGGATAGCTGACGTCGAAGGTTGCAGAGTGGCCGGTGCGGGCCAGGGTGAACGGCGGGTACTGGTCGGTGGCCAGCACCCCGGTGGCGTAGAACGACACTCGCCAGCCCCAGCGGAGCACCCCGACCACGTATTCGAAGAACGCCTTCGGGTAGCGGCCGGTGAACAGGATCATGATCCCGGATGCCAGCACCACGACCGGGAAGGCCGACCAGAGGATGGCGAGGACGATGTAGTGCGGGATGGCGAGCAGCCACTTGACCAGCCACATCCCGCGGGACAGAGTCGGGTCGAGTTGACCCTCCAGTCGCGCAGGGTAGGTCGCTCCCGGTGACACCACTGGTGCGTCCGCGCGGATGCTCTTGCCCAACCCAAACGCCCCGATCAGAATCACCGGGATGGCGACGATGATGCCGGCCAGTGCCAGCCAGAAGTAGTCCGGCGCGCGGAACAGTTGGGACGCGCCTGCGCTCAGGAGCACGCCGGCGATGAGCAGGAGCATGTGCAGCCCGCTCATCCTCTGGCGGGGGGGTTCGGTGATCTCAGGGATGATGGTGGTCATGAGGTGAGTCCTTCGGTGAGGCGGTGCGTTGATGGGGAGTTGAGGCGCAGAACGACATTGCCTTTCTTGCGCCCGGTGTCGACGTAGCGGTGTGCTTCGACGATGTCGGTGAAGTCATAAGTACGATCGATGACGGCCCGGAAGTGGCCGGATTCGGCGAGGCCGACGAGGTATGCCAGGTCTTCGGCGCGGGACTTGCCGACGGTCGCGGTCACGCGCTTGCCGCTCCTGCGGCTCTGCGCGCCCGACTTCAGGAAGGCCGCGAGGTCGGCAATGACCAGCAGCAGGGCGCCGCCTGGCTTGATCGATGCCTCGACCCGCTCGAACGGGGCGTTGCCGACGCAGTCGACGATGACGTGGTAGGCCTTCCCCTCGGCGGTGAAGTCGGTTGTGCTGTAGTCGATCACTCGATCTGCGCCGAGCGAGGCAACAAGCTCGCGGTTGACCGAACTGGTGACGGCGGTGACGTGTGCACCCATGTTTTTCGCGAGCTGCACCATCGCGGTTCCGACGGCACCGGATGCGCCGTTCACCAGCACGCGGTCGCCAGGCTTGATCGCCACCTGGTTCAGGAAACCGCGGGCGGTCATGCCGCCGAACACCAGGGTCACGGCTTGGTCGAAGCTCATGGTGCGCGGCTTCGCGGCAATCGCACCATCCTCGGCCACGCAGACGTACTCGGCGTGCCCACCGAAGCCGCCGCCGAGCATCGCGATGACCTCGTCGCCAGGGGCAAACCGGGTGACGCCGTCGCCGACCGCTTCGATGACACCGGCGGCATCCATTCCGAGGATCGGACGGCTCGGCCGGAACAGGCCGATACCGAAGGCCGCCATAATGCCTAGTCCGGCGGGGATGTCGCGGCTGCGGGAGCGGTGGTCGGCGGCACTGACGGTGCTGGCGTGGACCCGGACCAGCACTTCGCCGGCCTTGGGGTTGGGTTTGCGGGTGGCTTCGACCTGGACGACGTCGGGGGAACCGAATCGGCGGTACACGGCTGCGGCCATGGTGGGGTGTGTTGTCATGATTCGATGCTCGCCGCCATGCCAGCGCCGGGCATCGGCTGGACGGCCCGAATCGGGTCGGCCGAAAGTACGGTCTCTGTCTCGTCCTCCCTCCCGATGCATGGCATCGCGGATCACGCGAGCATCGGGGTATGACTTTCGAACTCACCGTCACTCACCCGAGCGCCGGGCAATCACACCGCAGCCGACCGAGGAAGCGACGCAGTTGGCTGGCCGTAACCGGGCTTCTGCTCCTCAGCCTCATTCCCGTGATCGGGGGCGCCTTTCGCCTCATCGAACTGACCGGCGGTGCCGACATCACAACGGACAATGCGCGATTCTTCGCATCGCCGATCCCGATCGTGGCGCACATCGTCAGCGTCACCGTGTATAGCCTGCTCGGAGCGTTCCAGTTCGTGCCCTCTCTCCGAGGCAGGCGCGGCTGGCATCGGGCGGCCGGAAGCATCCTTTTCCCTGCCGGCCTGGTCGCTGCCCTCTCCGGCATCTGGATGGCCGCCTTCTACCGGTTCCCCGAAGGTGACGACATCGACCTCCTCACCGTGCGCCTGGTGTTCGGCGGAGCGATGGCGGCGTGCCTCGTCCTCGGAATTGTTGCGATCAGGCGACGCGACTTCACCGCCCACGGCGCCTGGATGACGCGGGCTTACGGCCTCGGTGTCGCCGCGGGCACCCAAGCGTTGGTCCTCGCAATCTGGATCATCGGGGCCGGCCCGACCGACCATCTCACCGAAACAGTGCTCATGGCTGCCGCCTGGGCGATCAACGTCGCCGTAGCCGAACTCGTGATCCTGCGCCGCGCCCGCGCAGCTGGCGCATCCCGCCGACCCGCCACGGCCTGATGCGCTCGTATCATGAGGGGGTGACCGGTCTCCTGCGCTCCGCGTGGAACGCGCCACGCGCAGCTCCCCCACCGCCGCGGCGGGTGTGGCGGGACTGGGTGCTGGTAGCGTTCGTCGTACTCGTCGCAGTGCTCGAGGCGACGCTTCGCACCGACCTCTCCCAGCCGCTGGGGGCTGCGATCATCGTGATTGCCGCGGCCCCGTCCCTGCTGTGGCGACGGACCCGGCCACTTCTCACGTTGGGGATCGCCTTCGGCGTCACGGCTCTCGCAACCCTCCTGCTGGGTGACTCGATTCTCTACTCCAGCGGATTCGTCGTCTTCACGCTTTACGCGCTGTTCCGGTGGGGAAATGGTCGGGCTCTCGTGGTCGGCTCCGGCATCCTTCTGGCCAACCTGGTGGTGTCCGCTCTGACGGGCACAGTCTTCGGTGACCTCGTCGGGGAGGCCGCATTCCTCGCCATCGTGCTCACCCTCGGAGTCGCCCTCCGCTATCGCGCTCGCGCCAGGATGCGCGAACTCGACCGCGCCAAATTGTTGGAGCGCGAGATGCTCGCCCGCGACCTGCACGACACGGTAGCCCACCACGTCTCGGCGATCGCCATCCGCGCCCAGGCGGGACTGGCCACGGCCGCCCTGAACCCGAATGCTGCGACGGATGCTCTCAACGTGATCGAAGCGGAAGCATCCAGAACTTTGGCCGAGATGCGCTCGATGGTCCGCGTACTGCGCCAGGGTGAGGAGCCCGAGTTGACCCCCGGTCGCACGCTCACCAACATCGAGCAGCTCGCCAGCGATGAACAGCCCGGTCCACGCGTCGACGTGCAGGTCACTGGCGACACGCAAAGCATCCCGCCCACCGTTGGCGCCGCGGTTTACCGGCTGGCGCAGGAGTCGGTCACCAACGCCAGACGGCACGCCCGAAATGCCTCCCTCATTGAGGTCCTTGTCGAAGCGGATGAGGGCGGGGTGCGGCTGCGAGTGACCAACGACGGCGAAGTGGCGCCGGCAACGACGCCCGGATTCGGCATTGCCGGAATGACCGAACGCGCCGTGCTCCTCGGTGGAACCCTCCAGGCCGGCCGTGAGCCGGGCGGCGGGTGGACGGTCGATGCTGTGCTTCCTCGTGTTGGATGGACCGCATGACAATCCGCGTGCTC
>JBDTDV010000001.1:0-15022 GCA_039922875.1 Microbacteriaceae bacterium | reverse complement strand
GGCGGACGAGCGGCCTCGGCGCTCGTCCGACTCGAAGACCCGCCCGATACAATCGGTACGACTCAAACCCAAGGAGACAGCCACCCTATGAAGATTCTGGTCACCGGCGGCGCCGGGTTCATCGGTTCCAACTTCGTCCGACGCGCGCTCGAAGACGCGTATCCCGGGCTGCAGGGCGCCGAGATCGTGGTGCTCGATGCGCTGACCTACTCCGGGAACCTGGAGAATCTCAAACCCGTGGCCCAGTCCCCGCGATTCACCTTCGTCAAGGGCGACATCCGTGATGGCGCGCTGCTGGACCAGCTATTCCCGAAGGTGGATGCCGTCGTGCACTTCGCGGCGGAATCCCACGTAGACCGGTCGGTGCGCGACGCATCGATCTTCGTGGAGACCAACGTCTTGGGTACCCAGCAGCTGCTGGACGCGGCGCTGCGTCATGGCATCCAGCGCTTCGTGCATGTCTCAACCGACGAGGTCTACGGCTCCATCGCTGAGGGCTCCTGGGATGAAGAGCGCGCCCTGCAGCCCAACTCGCCGTACTCCGCCTCGAAGGCGAGCAGCGATCTGCTGGCCAGGGCGTATCACCGCACTCACGGGCTGAACGTGCTGATCACCCGATGCTCGAACAACTATGGGCCGTACCATTTCCCGGAGAAGGTCATCCCGCTGTTCGTCACCAACTTGATCGACGACAAGCATGTGCCGCTGTACGGCGAGGGCAATAACATCCGGGACTGGCTGCACGTCGACGACCACACCCGCGGCATCGCGCTGGTCCTGACCAGCGGCCGGGCCGGTGAGATTTACAACATCGGCGGCGGCACCGAGTTGACCAACAAGGAACTCACCCGGTTGCTGCTGGATGCCACCGACAAGGACTGGTCGTATGTTGACCGAGTGGCCGACCGCAAGGGTCACGACTTGCGGTATTCCGTGGACATCTCCAAGATCCAGTCCGAGCTGGGCTACCGCCCGCTGGTCCCGTTCGAACAGGGCCTGGCCGACGTGGTGCAGTGGTATCGGGACAACCGCGCCTGGTGGGAACCACTGCAGGCGCGCGCGGCCCTGGACTCTTAGGACAATTGCCCGCTCGGTTGCGGTGATTGCGCAGGATAATGACTTTGACGCCTTGGTCGATCTTGGCGGACCGGAGTTGATCCATGTTTGACTGGGCATCATGAAGTATTTGATCACGGGAGCAAACGGCATGCTGGGTCACGACCTGGCTGACGCCTTAGCGGGCCGCGAGGTTACCGCCGCGGATCGCAGCCGACTGGACATCACCGACCTCACCGCTGTCCGCGAGGCCGTCGCCGGCCACGACATCGTGATAAACGCGGCCGCATATACGAAAGTGGATGACGCGGAGACCAATGAGCGGCAGGCTGCCGCCGTCAATGCCACCGGTGCCCAGAATCTCGCGATCGCCACCGCTGAGAACGGCGCCAAGCTTGTGCAGTTGTCCACAGACTACGTTTTCGACGGCACCGCGCTGTCGCCGTATCACGAGAGCACACCGCTTGAGCCGATCTGCGCTTACGGCCGGACCAAGGCCGAGGGGGAACGCCTCTCGCAGGCGGCAAATCCGAAGGGCACCTACATCGTCCGAACCGCCTGGCTGTACGGCGCGAACGGCCCGAACTTCGCCAAGACCATGCTCCGGCTGGCAGCGACCCACGACACCGTGAGCGTGGTCAATGACCAGCTCGGGCAGCCGACCTGGACGGCGGATCTCGCCAGGCAGATCGTCGCTTTGCTGGATGCTGCAGCTCCGGCAGGCATCTACCACGGCACCAACGCCGGAACGGCGACCTGGTACGACTTCGCCAGAGCGATCTTCGAGGCGACCGGCCTGGACCCCGACCGGGTGACCCCGACCGACAGCTCGAACTTCGTGCGGTCGGCACCGCGCCCGGCGTACTCGGTACTCGGCCACGACGCCTGGCGCGAAATCGGCGTCAACCCGATGCGCAACTGGAGCGACGCGCTAGCCGAGGCCTCGGCTAGCGGAGTGTTGGTGCCGTAGGTGGCCACGTTGCGGGTGGTGGTCGATCAGATCGTGGGCCGGGTTCCCGGCGGGATAGGCCGGTACACCGAAGAGCTGACCAGGCACTTGATTCAGACCGCCCCGGCCGGCTGTGACGTGGAGGGCATCGTCGCCGCGCATCCCCAAGAGAAATATGACCAGGTCATTCAGCGCCTGCCCGGTTTGGCCGGTCTGTTCACGGCGCCGCTTGGCCGGCGTGAGCTTTCCCGAGCCTGGCAGTACGGCATCAACATCCCGGTCGGCAGCGGCATGATTCACGCCACCAGCCTGTTTGCTCCGCTGAAGAAGCACGACAGGGGGCACGGCGGGGAGCAGCTGGCCGTCACCATCCACGATGTCGTGCCGTGGACGCATCCGGAGACGCTGAAGCCGCACGGGGTCGCCTGGCACAAGGCCATGGCCAAACGGGCCAGAAAGCATGCGGATGCCATCGTGGTGCCAACGCACGCGGTCGCCGACCAGTTGGGCGACTTCCTCGACTTCGGCGATCGGATCCGGGTGATCGGCGGGGCGGTGAGCCCGTCGCTGGCACTACCGCCAGATGCCG
Organism: Microbacteriaceae bacterium; assembly: GCA_039922875.1. Lineage (GTDB taxonomy): Bacteria > Actinomycetota > Actinomycetes > Actinomycetales > Microbacteriaceae > JBDTDV01. The sequence goes on along the minus strand of JBDTDV010000001.1, from coordinate 12,428 downwards.
ACGAGCGCGCCGCCGCCCTCGATCTGCCCGAGCGCTTCGTGTTGAGCGTTGGCACTCTGGAGCCGCGCAAAGGGATCGCTGCACTGATCCAGGCGATGACCAGGCCGGAGCTGAGCGCAGCCGAGACCGGAGATGAGGCGGATGGGATTCCGTTGCTGATCGTGGGTCCGGATGGCTGGGGGGACACCGATGTCGCGACGCTGGCGCACGATGCCGGGTTGCCGGCGGACCGTATCCGGGTGCTTGGGTTCCTCAGCGATCGCAATCTTGCCGTGGTGCTTGACCGGGCCACCGTGTTCGCCTACCCGAGCCTGGCCGAGGGGTTCGGCCTGCCGATGATCGAGGCGTTCACCTTCGCCACGCCCGTGGTGCATTCCGATGACCCGGCACTGGTGGAAGTTGCCGGGGGTGCCGGGGTCATCGTCGAACGGGCGGAGGCTGCCGGCTACCCGAAACGGCTTGCGGAAGCCATCGGGTCGGTGCTGGCCGATGCCGCCCTGGCCGACCGGCTCGCCGTGATCGGCATGGACCGGGCGCGGGCGTTCAGCTGGCGCGACTCCGCCGAGCGGGTCTGGCAGCTGCACGCCGACCTCTGATGATCCCCACGCGTGCCGGAGGGCTACGCGAGGATCGAGCGGAAGCGTTCGGAAGCCCAAACGCCGGCCCGCTTCGACCAGCCGTGGCTATGCCGCTCGAACACCCACCAGAACGCGACCGCAACCATCAGCGAAACTGCGATACCGAAAAGCTGCCCATAGATCAGCGGATAGCCTCCAAACAGATAGTGGCTGAAAATGATCACCGGCACGTGCGTCAAGTACAGGCTGAAGGAGATCTTGCCGACGAACTGGAACGGCCGCATTGAAAGCAGGGCTCCGAGCGCTGGCCAGCCCAAGCAACCGACCACCAGCATTCCCGCAGCGAGCGGTGTGAGGGCTCGCAAGATCGTGGTGATCTCGGTGAGGTCCTTCGGTAGCGGGCCGGTGAACCAGGACACGACCAAAAGCATGGAACCGGCCAGCAGGAAGCCGAGCCAGATCAGATTGCGCAGCGCCAACCGGTTCACCCGATCGGTGAAGCGCCGCACGTCGTCGATGCCCACCGCGATCATCGCCCCGATGAAGAACACCGGCAGGTAGGTCAGCGAGTCCGCCTGCGAATGCAGACCGAGCCAGGTCAAAAACACGCAGCCGGCGAGTCCGGCCAACCACCACTTGCGGATCACCGTCGCGCCGATCACGAACAGCGGCAGCAACAGCGAGAACAGCAGCTCCCAGCGCAGCGACCAGACCGGGTTGTTGATCTGGCCGTCGCCACCGAAGAGATCCATGCCCTTAACGATGTATTCCCAGGAGAAGTTCGGCGTGCTCGAGGAACTCAGCCAGGTGCCCGATGCCTGTTTGGATACCTGCGGGATCGCCATCACCCAGAGTGCTGCAACCAGCACAGAGCCCATCACCGGCACCAGCAATCTCACCACCCGGCGCGGATAGTAGGCCACCCAGTCGAAGCCCTTGTTCTTCAACACCGGAAGCGAGACCACGAGTCCGCTGAGCACGAAGAAGACCATCACCGATTCCCAACCCGCGGTGAGGACTTTCAACGGGCTGAAGCTCAACCACCATTCCAGGCTGCCACCGGCGAAATCGGTGGGCATGCTGGCCGGGAAGGTCCCGGTGACCAGCATTGTGTGGTGTAGCACGACGACCAGTGCGGCAACGCCGCGAAGCCCGTCCAGTGCTTTCAAGCGGCCGGTTGACGCGGGTCGCGAGGATGGCTGGGAGCCAGGCTGGCGTTGGGTAGGTGGCTCAGAGGGAGTTACCCGGTGCGCGTCCTGCCGCACGCCGCTTGAGCTGCGTTCGTCGATAGCCATATACCGACCACGGTAAGCCTTAAGGTGTTGGCTCGCCTGTGGATGGGCTGAGTGCTTGCTTAACCATTTTCCGGATGCTCGCGTAGTCCGGGTCGGACGGGTCGACTTCCGGGGGCACCAGTTCAACCCGCTTGACCGGTAGGGTCTTGGTCTTCATCCCCAAATCGACGAAGTACCCGAGCATCTGCTGGGGAATATCCGTTTTGATCACTTGGGTGCCCGCCTTGGCGATTGCGTCGAACTTGGTCACCACGTTTGCCGGGTTGATCTGCTTGAGGATCGCTTCTTCCAGCTGCCGCTGGCGCGCCATCCGGTCATAGTCCCCGGTTGCGGCACCGTGCCGTGACCGCGCGTACCACTGCGCGTGATAGCCGTCCAGGTGCCGCATGCCTGGCTCGATCCATTCGCCGACGTTATTCAGGTTCTCGTCGCCTCCGATCGGCACCCGTTCGGTCACCTTCACGTCTACCCCACCGAGCGCGTCGATCAGGTCGGAGAAGCCTTGCATGTCCAGCAGCACGAAGTATTGGATCTTGATGCCCAGCACACCCTCGGCCGCATCACGCATCGCCTCGATGCCGGGCTGAGAATTGTGCTTGGTCGCCTCCGGGTACATTTGTGGGCTGCGCAGCTCGACCTCGGTGTAGATCGAGTTGAGTTCGCAGACATCCACATCGCAGTTATCGTGGTAGCCGTAGCCGTCCGGATATTTCGCGGCCAGCGGCGACCCGGCCGGGAATGGCACGTTGGTCAGGTCGCGGGGCAGCCCGATGGTGACGGCCTGACCGCTGTCCGCGTCAACGCTGACCACGGAAATGCTGTCCGGGCGCAGCCCGTCTCGGTCCGGCCCGGCGTCGCCGCCGAGCAGCAGGATGTTGTAGCGGCCGTCGACTGGCTGCTGGGATGGTCCCTGCGCGAAGATACCCGAGAACGCGCCGCGCGCGGAACCGGCGACGTAGGCACCGTAGGCGGCTGTGCCAGACAGCGCGAACAGCACCAGCACCGCGAATGCGGCGATCCCGGCCCTGGCCCCTGGACCGGCCCGAACCAGGCGCACCAGGCGCAGAGTATCCAGGGTGAGCACAACCCAGAGGATCGCGTAGGCCGCCAGGACCACCTGCACGGCGGTCAGTCCGAGAGACGAGGTGGCTACCGCGAAAATGATCGTCGGCCAGAGCAGGTAGACCACGAACGCCACGGCGACGGCAACCCACAGGGTCAGTGTCATGCCGAGGCCGAACCGGCCGAGTTTGCGGTTACCGGCCAGCACCTGCGCCGAACCGGGAATCAGCAGGTTCAGTACGGTCAGCCACCACCCCCGCCTGGTCATCACCTGGACGGAGCCGGCATCCGGATAACGGATCGGACTTGCGGCAAATGTCATAGCAGCGCTTGAAGGTCCCTGTTCTTCTGCTCGACCAATTCGGCCAGGCCGAGCGCATAGTCCGAGAGCCGTGTCTGCAGCCGAACATCTCCGGTGCCGAGGATCTTCACGGCAAGGAGCCCGGCGTTCTTGGCTCCGCCGATCGACACGGTGGCGACCGGCACTCCGGCTGGCATCTGCACGATTGACAGCAGCGAATCCAGCCCGTCCAGCCGGCTCAGTGGCACCGGAACGCCGATCACCGGCAGTGTGCTGACGGAGGCCAGCATGCCGGGCAGGTGCGCCGCTCCTCCGGCCCCGGCGATGATGACCTTGAGCCCACGGTCGGCCGCCGTCTTGCCAAAGGCGATCATCTTCTCGGGCGTGCGGTGCGCAGAGACCACCTCGACTTCATACGGGACACCGAAGTCGGCGAGCACCGCTGCCGCATCGCCCATCACGGGCCAATCGGAGTCGGAACCCATGACGACGGCCACAAGCGGTCGTATCGATCGGGAATTCGGCATGCAAATAATCTACGGGTCAGTCCTGAAAGAACCCCGCTGCGCCACGCGCACGGTAGACGACCTCCTCCAGATCGTCGCCGCTTACCGTGATGTGGCCGACCTTACGGCCCGGCCGCGGTTCCTTGCCGTAGGCGTGGAATTTCGCGGTGGGATGCGCAGCCATTGCCGCGGGATAGCGTTCCTGCAGTGCTCCGGATGCCGGCCCACCGAGAATGTTGACCATCACTGACCAGCGGTCCCGGCAGCCGGTCGCCCCGAGGGGCAGGTCCAGTACCGCCCGCAGGTGCTGCTCGAACTGGCTGGTGACAGAGCCATCGATCGACCAGTGTCCGCTGTTGTGCGGGCGCATGGCCAGCTCGTTGACCAGCAGGCGATCGTCCGTCGTCTCGAACAGTTCGACGGCAAGCACCCCGGTTACCCCGATCCCGGTTGCGATGGTCGTTGCAATCCCGGCGGCAACCTCCGCCAGCCGCGGCGCGGACGGCGGTGCGGGCGCGATCACCTCGGCGCAGACACCATTTCGCTGAATCGTCTCCACGACCGGCCAGCTGACCAGTTCGCCGGAGGGCCGCCTGGCCACCTGCTGGGCCAGCTCACGGCGAAAGTCGACGAGTTCCTCCACCAGCAGCGCCGGTGCGTCCTCGGCGGCGGCACCGGGCGCCGCCTGCGCAGCGGCGGCCTCGAACCAGTCGTCGACCTCGTGCGACTCGGCGACGACCCGGACGCCGTGGCCGTCGTACCCTCCGCGCGGCGTCTTCACCACGGCGTGGCCGCCGTGCGACGCGAGGAACTCGGCAAGCTGCTCCGGATTCTGAATTCTGGCCCACTCCGGCATCGGCAGTCCCAGGTCGGTCAGCTTCTGCCGCATCAGCAACTTGTCCTGCGCGAACAGCAGCGCGTCGGGTCCAGGGTGCACCGGGATGCCGCGGGCGACGAGTTCCCTCAGCACCGGCTGCGGCACGTGCTCATGGTCGAAGGTGATCACGTCGACGGTGTCGGCGAAGGCAAGCACGGCATCCAGATCGTGGTAATCGCCGACCTGGTTGGCGGCGAGCTCGGCGGACATCCCTTCGGTCTCCGCCAAGACCTTGATGGTCAGCCCGAGATTGATCGCCGCCGGGATCATCATCCGGGCCAGCTGGCCACCACCGATGACTCCGACGCGAGTGGGCTGGGTCATGCCTGGTATCCTCCATGGTTGCGCGAACGCGGTACCGATCGAGCTCTGCGTGATAAGGAATACTCAGTCAGCCTCGGGTCTAAATTCAGACAGCGGGCGGATTCGGCGCGTATGCTCACGATCGTATGTCCATTGTGACGGATAAAGACGGATGAAAGCGCCGGGGCCCATGCAGACAGCGGTACGTGATCGGGATCTCCCGGCTCGATTGCTGCCCCAAGCGCTGAAATTCGGCACCGTGGGAGCAGTTGGATTCGTCGTCAATGTTGTCGTGTTCAACGCCCTGTTGCTGACCGTCTTCAGCCCGACCCTGCATCACAAGGGCCCGATCTATGCAACAGTCGTCGCCACGGTGATCGCGATCATCGCGAACTGGATCGGCAATCGATACTGGGCGTTCTCGGCCCAGCGGCAGTCGAACACTCTGCGCGAGGGCGCCGAGTTCATGCTGGTCAGCCTGGTCGGGATGGGCATCCCGTTGCTGTGCCTGTGGCTGTCGCACTACGTGCTCGGTTACACATCGCTGCTGGCTGACAACATCGCCAATAATGTGATCGGGCTCGCGCTCGGAACAGTATTCCGGTTCGCTTTCTACCGGTGGTGGGTTTTCGCGCCCTGGCGAGGCAAGCCAAGCCTGCTCGACTCGGACGACACGGTCACGGCGCCGCTACCGGCTGCCCCAGACGGTGGTCTGCCAGCTGTCGGCCTGATCGGCGAGAACTGACTCGTCCCGCGTCCCGGCCGGCGCCGGGTTCCTGGTGTGCTCCATCAGGTCGTTCAACGCGCTGAGTACCAGATCCGGTCGGGGCACGTCCCGCAGCACGATGGTCGGCTCACGCCCGGAGCTGATCCGCACATCGCCGCATCGGAACGCGCTCTGCAGCCAGTTCTGCGCGACGGCGATGTCGTATCCGCGGCTGTGCAGTAACTCTTGCCGCACCCGGACGAAGAACCCGTGACGCAGGATGATCCGCCGGGTGGTGATGACATACCGCTTGCCGAGCCAAAACACCATCGGCAATAGAAACAGCAGGAGGGTGACCAGCGCGGCCCCGCCGAAGAGCAGCGCAGTCTGCCAGACCTGGGTCACGCTCCCGGAAAGATAGCCGACGGCACCGGCCACGGCGATCAGCACGATGGACGGCCAGAACAGGGCTCGCGCATGCGAGCGCAAGCGGGCAACGACCCGCTCTGCCGGCGCGGCCGACACGTACGCCGCCGACCGGACGGGCGTCTGCGGTTCGGCCTGCGCGGGTTGCGCAGCGCGGCCGTGGTCTGCCGAAGTGGCCATGTGCTATTAATACCTCAAGTGGGTCACATCGCCTGCGGCGACAGCCGTGAGCCCGGAATCCGACTCGACAACGATCCGGCCGCCGGCATCGATCGCGGTCGCGGTTCCGGTGAGCCGCTTCCCGGTTGGCAGCTCGACGCGCACCGGCCGGCCGACAGTCTCGCAACGTTCGGTGACCGCGGCCAGCAGACCACTAGACGTGGCGGAGCCGGCTGAGCCGAGATAGGAGCGGTAGAGCAGCCGCAGTTCCCGCAGATAGGCGGCGAGAATCGCATCCGGATCTGGGTGCTCCACTCCGGCGAGCAGCAGCGAGGTGGAGGTGTCGGTGGGCAGATCCTGCTCGTCAAGCGTGAGGTTCAGTCCCGCGCCGACCACGACGCCGTCGGCTCCCGGCAAGAGCTCGGACAGGATGCCGCACACCTTAAGGCCATTGATCAACACATCGTTTGGCCATTTGAGTGCGACGCCGGCCGGCACGACCGTGTCGACCGCGCGGACCATAGCGAGCCCTGCCAGCAGCGGGAACCAGGCGAAGCTCTCGATCGGGATAGCCGAATTCCCGGGTGCTGCGATGGCCGGACGGGCGGGTCGAAGCAGCGCCGAGACCGCTAAGGACTTGCCGGCCGGCGCGAGCCAAGCGCGACCCAGCCGGCCACGGCCGCCGGTCTGGTCACCGGTGACGAGCACCGACAGGTCCGGCCAGTCCGCGGCATCCGGCCCGGTCACCCGGCGGACCAGTTCGTCGTTGGTCGAACCGGCCCGCCGAAGGTATTCGAACCGGGTGGCGAGGACGGTACTGCGCGGAAAGTCCATCGTCCTATTCTCGCCCCTCGGTTCTCGTGCCACGGTCGCTACGCCTTTGCTGCTCGCCGTTCGGCAGGCGCAGGAACCGCGATTCGCCTACTCGGTCAGCGACCCGGCCAGGGCCTTTTTCTCCGCAGCGACGGCGATCTTGTATTCCAGCCGACGCTGCTTGTGCGCCGGGTTCTTGCGCAGGAACCAATAGGCGACCCCGAGGATGAGGAACCAGATCGGCGTGATCAGGAGCGCCTGCATGGTGTCCTCCTTCTGGGTCAACGCCCAGATGATGAACACGAAGAAGGCAAGCACGACGTAGCACATCGCGACACCGCCGGGCATCTTGAACTTCGAAGCCTCGTGCAACTGCGGGCGCCGGCGGCGGTACGCCAGGTATGAGCACAGGATGATCGTCCAGACGAACATGAACAGGACAGCCGAAATCGTGGTCGCGACAGTGAACGCCTGGATGATCGACTGGCCTGCGTACAACAGGATGACTCCGACCAGGAGGAACGAGCAGGAGAAGACCAGCGCGCTACGTGGAACCTTGTTTTTCGACAGCCGGCCGAACCGCTTCGGGGCGTCCGCGTCCCGGGACAGCCCGAAGATCATCCGGGAGGTCGAGTAGATTCCCGAGTTGGCCGAGGAGGTCGCGCTAGTGAGCACCACAAAGTTGATCACCGTGGCGGCGATCATCAGGCCGGCGAGGGAGAACATGGTGACGAATGGGCTGACGTGATCGGACACCTCACGCCAGGGGGTCACACACAGGATCACCAGCAACGCACCGACATAGAACAGCAGGATGCGTACCGGGATCGAGTTGATCGCGCGCGGCAGGTTCTTCTCCGGATTCTTGGTCTCGGCTGCGGCGGTGCCGACCAGCTCGATCCCGACGAAAGCGAACACGGCGATCTGGAAGCCGGCGACGAAGCCCATCGGACCGGTCGGGAAGAATCCGCCGTCATTCCACAGATTGGCGAACGAGGCCTCGGTTCCGTCTGGCGCCTTGAACGACGTGAATACCATCACCAGTCCCACGATGACCAGTACGCCGATCGCGATGATCTTGATCAGGGCAAACCAGAACTCGGTCTCGCCGAAAGCCTTCACCGTCGGCAGATTCAAACCGAGCAGCAGCACGATGGCGGACAGCGCGGGAATCCACAGCGGCAAATCTTTGTACCAGAAGGCCACATATCCGGCGATCGCCACGACGTCGGCGATTCCGGTGACGATCCAGCAGAACCAGTACGTCCAGCCGGTGAAGAATCCGGCCCAGGGCCCGAGCAGATCGGCAGCAAAGTCGGCGAAGGAACGATATTTCAGATTGGACAACAGCAGTTCGCCCATCGCCCGCATGACGAAGAACAGCATGAAGCCGATGATCATGTAGACGAAGATCACCGAGGGCCCAGCGAGGGAGATTGTCTTACCAGAACCCATGAACAGGCCGGTGCCGATCGCACCGCCTATTGCGATCAGTTGGATATGGCGGTTCGAGAGGGAGCGCGACAGATGAGCGTCGCCCTCTGGCTCCGTAGACGCCTTTGTCGTTGTATTGGAGGACATGAAACTTCTTTCAAGCATTACGCACGCCGAGAGCGGTTCGCTTGTGGCGGCATTGATCGTACGAATATGCATGCGAGTACCCGCGCCGAACCCGGCTGACCTCGCTCGGGTTTCGGTTGAGGTCAGCAGCGTTCGACGCGTGGATTTACCGCAGAGGATCGAAGTGCTGCATTACTGCAGGAACCTCGGCTCCGGTCATCGAGGCCGCCAGGTATTTTCCGGTCAACGGCCCAAGGGTAATCCCCCACATGCCATGGCCACCGGCCACCTGCACCCGCGGTGAGCGGGTCGCCCCGATCAGTGGAAGTCCGTCCGGTGTGCACGGCCGGGAGCCGACCCACTCTTCCTTGCGGGACTCCCAATCAATTCCGGTGAACATCGGCCGCGCCGCGTTGATGATCGCGGTCACCCGGCGTGGGTCCAACGGGGTGTCCGCGGGGCGGAATTCCATCATTCCGCTGATTCGGAATCGGTCGCCCAACGGGGTGCACGCCACCCGCTGGGTGGGGAAGTAGATCGGATGCGTCGGCATCGCTTCCGGAATCACGGTGAAGCTGTAGCCGCGACCGGCCTGGACCAGCTGGCGCACCCCGAACTTGTGGGCCAGCTCCCCCATCCACGTGCCGGTGGCGATCACGACGGCATCGGCGGTGATCGGGTCGCCGGAGACCGGCACCACCCGCACTCCGGGGGTACCGAGGTCGATGATGTCTTTGACGTCGAAGCCGCTAAGGATCTCGGCGCCGCGCGCGCGAACCGCGTCGGCGAGCGAGTCGACGAACTTGGGCGGATTGATGAAGTGCTGCCCGCGCAGCTTGACGCCGACCTGCACCCCGTCTCCCAGGGTCGGCTCGATCGAGCGCATCTCCTCACCATCGACGAGGTCGTAGTCCACCTTCGCGCCGTACTTGGTGACGACGTCGAACTCCTCGACGATCGCCTGCCGGTCCTTGACCGATTTGAAGCCGGCCAGGAACGGGTCGGCCAACCGGAACGGCTCTGCTACGGAGCCATCGGCGGTCAGCTCGTCGAACGCCTCGACGCTGACCCGGTTGACCTCCGCGTAGACCTCCATCGCCGAACGCCATTTCGCGGGAGTGCAGTGTCGAGCGAAGCCGAGCAGGAAGCGGAGCAGTTTCGGGCTCGCCGTCACCGGGATGTACAGCGGGGCGGAGGGCTTCACCACCGCGCTCAGGCCGTAAGTGAGTACCGCGGGCTCAGGCAGCGGAAGGGTAAGCGCAGGCGAGATCCAGCCCGCATTGCCCCACGAGGATCCGGCTGCGACACCGGCCCGATCAACAACGGTGACCCGCACTCCCCGCTCTTGGAGGAAGTACGCGGTGGACAGGCCGACCATTCCCGCACCGATAACAACAACTTGTTCTACATTCATATTATCCAACCGTATCAACCGAATGACCCCACTCCTGACGGCCAGTCCGCTGGCGGTAGAGTGAAGCGCGTGACCGAGAACGAATCAAGCCTGCGTCCCGATCTGACGACCACCGCGGGCAAGCTCGCTGATCTCAAAGAGCGGTACCACGAAGCCGTGACCGCCAGCGGCGAGCAGGCGATCCAAAAGCAGCATACCAAGGGCAAGATGACCGCGCGGGAGCGCATCAGTCTGCTGCTGGATCAGGGCTCCTTCGTCGAGTTCGACGAGTTCGTCCGGCACCGTACGCACGGGTTCGGGATGGAGAAGAAGCGCCCGTACGGCGACGCGGTGGTCACCGGCGTTGGGACGATCCACGGCCGACAAGTCGCAGTGTTCAGCCAGGATTTCACCATCTTCGGCGGCTCCCTCGGCGAGGTCGCCGGCGAGAAGATCATCAAGGTGATGGAGCACGCCATGAAGACCGGCGTGCCGATGATCGGCATCCTGGACTCGGGCGGTGCCCGGATCCAAGAGGGTGTGGTCGCGCTGGGCAAATACGGCGAGATTTTCCGTCGTAATACCGCGGCATCCGGTGTCATCCCGCAGATCTCGATCGTGATGGGGCCGGCGGCCGGCGGTGCCGTGTACTCTCCCGCTTTGACGGACTTCGTGATCATGGTGGACAAGACCAGTCACATGTTCGTCACCGGGCCGGATGTGATCAAAACGGTCACCGGCGAAGACGTCGGCTTTGAGGAGCTCGGCGGGGCCCTGACGCACAACTCTATTTCCGGGGTCAGCCACTACCTGGCCAGTGACGAAGAGGATGCCCTCGACTACGTCCGTACCCTGTTGGGCTTCCTGCCCAACAACAACCTCTCCGAGCTGCCGGTGTACGAGCATGAGAGCCAGCTGGAGCTCACCGACGCCGATCGAAAGCTGAACACGCTGATCCCGGACTCTCCGAACCAGCCGTACGACGTGCACGTGATCATCGAGCACATCGTCGATGACGAGGAGTTCCTCGAGGTGCAGCCCCTGTTCGCGCCCAATATCGTGATCGGGTTCGCTCGGGTCGAGGGGCGTTCGGTCGGCGTGATCGCCAATCAGCCCAACGCCATGGCCGGAACGCTCAACATCGACGCGGGTGAAAAGGCGTCCCGGTTCGTCCGGTTCTGCGACGCGTTCTCCATTCCGATCCTGACCCTGGTTGACGTGCCCGGATACCTGCCCGGCACCGACCAAGAGTGGACCGGGGTAATCCGCCGCGGCGCGAAGCTGCTCTACGCCTACGCCGAGGCGACGGTGCCGTTGGTGACAGTGATCACCCGAAAGGCGTACGGCGGCGCGTACATCGTGATGGGGTCCAAACAGCTCGGTGCGGACATCAATTTGGCCTGGCCGACGGCGGAAATCGCGGTGATGGGTGGGCAAGGCGCAGTCAACATCCTGTACCGCAACGAGATCAAGGCTGCCCAGGCCGCGGGTGAGGATGTCGCGGCGGTGCGCACGAAGCTCGCCAACGAGTACACCTACAACGTCGCGAGTCCCTTCCTGGCGGCGGAGCGCGGCGAGCTGGACGGGGTCATCGAGCCGGCCGCGACGCGCGTCGTGATCGTCAAGGCGCTGCGCGCGCTGAGGACCAAGCGCGAGAGCCTGCCGCCCAAGAAGCACGGGAACATCCCGCTATGACCGACAGCGCCGGGACCGACGGTGCGGCCGCCCCGGAGGCGCTGCTGCGCGTGGTCTCCGGCCAGCCCACCCCGACCGAACTCGCCGCCGTGGCTGCCGTCATCGAAGGCATTGTGGCCGAGTCCGCCTCGTCGCGCCGCGAGGCGACGGATGCCGGGCCTGGCGCCTGGGAGCAGAGCCAGCGCCCGACGGCCGTGCCGATCGTGCCGTCCCGCGGCGCCTGGAACCGCGCCCAGCGCTAACTGTTCCCCCAAAACTGGGGGCAGGTCAGTTTTGATCGAATTGTGACCCATTTACAGTAATCCGACCGAAATGACGGTTTCCGTCGTGGGAACCCCCTAATACGACGTTTTTGTGACAATCGGCCCGTTCCGGCTCTGAGAAACTGCAAATGTACCCCGGAGAGAAAGTCAGTAATAGGCAAAAAGTCCGGAATTCCTCACCCCATTTGGGGGGCAAATGAGAGGTTTGTCCCCCAACTGTCCCCCGAAGTGTCGACTTTGAAGTTCTTTGCCGTCACGGCAGTATTGACTCTGCTAGGTGTTGCTCGTTGAGCACATCGCCAGCCATTAGCCGACTAGGGTAAGCGGGCTAATGAGTTGGGGGCGAGTCAGGGCGACATTCGGGTTGCCGCCCTGACTCGGAGCATTAGGCAGGGTCGAAGATCGGGTCTTCGGCCCTTCTGCCGTTAACGGGGCTGTGCTGGTGCCGGAGTCGCTGGTGCCGGAGTCGCTGGTGCCGGAGTCACTGCTGC